>NZ_JAUSVH010000002.1:0-287678 GCF_030814575.1 Mesorhizobium sp. YL-MeA3-2017
GTAGAGCGGCACCGTGCCGATCGGCACCGGCGAATTGCGCACGATCCATTCGCGGATATTGTGGATGTTGCGGCCGGTCGACAGGTCCATCACCGTATCGGCACCCCAGCGGATCGCCCAAACCATCTTTTCGACCTCTTCGGCCATCGACGAGGTGACGGCGGAATTGCCGATATTGGCGTTGATCTTCACCAGGAAATTGCGGCCGATGACCATCGGCTCGCTTTCGGGATGGTTGATGTTGGATGGGATGATGGCGCGACCGCGCGCCACCTCGTCGCGCACGAATTCGGGCGTCACGAAATCAGGAATCACTGCGCCGAAGCTCTCACCGTCGCGTTGAAGCTTCGAACGCAACTGCTCTCGGCCGAGATTTTCGCGGATGGCGACGAATTCCATTTCCGGCGTGATGATGCCGGCGCGCGCATAGGCGATCTGGGTGACGGCACGGCCGGTGGCGGCGCGAAATGGCCGGTTGCGTACAGGAAACTCCGGCGTCAGGCGATCGGCGGAGACGAAGCCATTGTCTTCGGGCTTGATCGTGCGGCCCTCGTAGGGTTCCACATCGCCGCGTGCCTCTATCCATGTCTCGCGCAGGCGCGGCAGGCCGTGCTCGATATCGGTTTTCACCGATGCGTCGGTGTAAGGACCCGACGAATCGTAGACCGTGACCGGCGGCTCGCCGGCGCTCGGGTGCACCGAGATCTCGCGCATGGGCACCTGAAGGTCCGGGTGAAGCTGCCCGGGCTTGTGGACTTTTTTCGAAGCGGGAAGTTCGCCGACGGTGACGGTCGGAGTGTGGGCATTCATGAGTGAGCCTCCTTGCTCGAGTGCAACGGAGACCCAGTCCACGCGATGAGGAGGAAGTGACGCTGCGCATGGAAGACGGACATTGCCCGAATGCCGAAGCCGGATTGCCGACCCGCGAAGCCTCGCACCGTCCCTACGCCAGTATGAACTGGATCAGGTTCAACGGGTCACTGCGCGCTATAGCAGTATCTCAGCCCCTTGCCGGGACTCCCCTGGTGAGGCGCTCAGCTTGGATCATGCGAGGCCACTCTGTCAACGCACGAGCCGGTGGTGCTGTTGGGACAATCTGCCGCTGGTCATGGATTGGAGCAGATGACGCCGGATAGGCACGGTCATCCACCCCACAAAGCCGGTGACGCTGGATAAATACCGAATGTCACCCTGCTGCTACGCCGCTTGGCGCGATGTTCCTAAGAAGATACATCGGCTCATCCCAAGGAGTTTTTCTGTGTCGGGCATCACCAGTTCGCTACTTCGTCATCTCACACAGCCGGGTCTGTTCGCCTCGCTTGATCGCGTGGCATCCCGAGGTGACGAGGATCGAAACGTGTTCCAGGTCTTCAATCCCTCGACAGGCGAATTGCTCGCTGATCTCCCGGATATGGACGTCGAGCAGACGAAGGCCGCGATCGATAGGGCCTATGCCGCACAAGTCAAATGGGCAGCTCTGACCGCCCGCGATCGCAGCGACACATTGTGGCGCTGGCACCAGCTGATCCTTGATCACACCAATGACCTGGCTGCAATCCTGACCGCCGAAATGGGCAAGCCGCTGCCCGAGGCAATATCGGAAGTCTTACATGCCGCCGCTTACTTGCAATGGTACGCGGAAGAAGCCAATCGCATCTATGGCGAGACGATTTCCGCGCCGTCGACGGATCGGCGAATGCTGGTGATCAAGCAGCCGATCGGCGTCGTTGGCACCATCACGCCCTGGAACTTTCCTGCCTCGATGGTTGCCCGCAAGATTTCACCGGCGCTCGCCGCTGGTTGCGCGATCATCCTGAAACCGGCTGAGCAGACCCCCCTCGTCGCCGGCGCGATGTTCGCGCTGGCGGTGGAGGCAGGTTTCCCCGAGGGCGTCGTAAATTTGATCTATGCCTCGCAGGGCCAGGCAGTGGGGCGTGAGCTTTGCGTCAATCCAAAGGTGCGCAAGATCAGTTTCACGGGCTCTACCGAAGTCGGGCGGTTGCTCATGCGCCAGTGCTCCGATCAGGTCAAGAAAGTCAGCCTTGAGCTCGGCGGGAACGCGCCTTTCATCGTCTTCGACGATGCCGATGTCGACGCCGCCGTCGACGGTGCAATCCAGGCAAAGTTTCGCAATGCCGGACAGACCTGCGTCTCCGCCAACAGGCTGTATGTGCAAGCCGGCGTGCATGAAGAATTCGCCTCGAAATTCACGGCGCGGGTTCGCTCGCTCCCGGTTGGGGACGGCTTCGAACCGGGTATCGCCATCGGGCCGCTGATCGACACGCAGGCGCTCGCCAAGATCGAGGCCCATATTGCCGATGCCATCCTAAAAGGCGGAGCGATCCGCTGCGGCGGAGGCCGAGCAAGGCTGGGCGGCACCTTTTTCGAGCCGACGGTTCTGACGGACATCACCAGCGACATGCTGCTGGCGCAAGAGGAGACCTTTGGGCCGCTCGCACCCATCATCCGCTTTAAGGATCCCGATCAGGTCGTGCGCGAAGCCAATGACACGATCTACGGCCTTGCTGCCTATTTCTATGCCTCCAATCTCAAGCGCGTCTGGCACGTGGCCGAGGCCCTCGAATACGGCATGATTGGCATCAACACCGGCCGGATGTCGTCCGAAGCCGCCCCCTTCGGTGGCATGAAGCAATCAGGGATTGGTCGTGAAGGTTCCCGACATGGCTTGGAGGAGTATCTCGAGATGAAGTATCTGTGTATGGGCGGAATCTAGCTCAAGCTTACTGGACCAGACTTCGCCACTCGGGCATCGGCCGAAGCTAAATGCCAACCACCAGCGCTCCTCCGGTAAGACCTGCGCCGGCTGCAGTCAGAAGCAGTTTCTCGCCAGGCCGAAAGGGATTGGCGCTGTGTGCAACAGACAGCGACAGCGGGATGGTTGCGGCCGACGAGTTCCCATAGCCGGCGATGGTCTTGACGATGCGCTCATCTGCCATGCCGAGTGATTTGCCGACGGCGTTGAAGATGCGGGCATTTGCCTGGTGCGGCACAAAACGGGTGACGTCCGACGCCAAAAGGCCGGCTGCCCCCAGCGCCTCCAAGGAACAGCGGCTCATCATCTCCACAGCCTTGGCAAAGACGTCGCGGCCGTTCGTGATCGTCATGCGGGTTTCGGCAATGTCGATTTCTTGCGCAAACGGACGGTTGCTGCCGCCCGCGGGAATGTGGATCAGGCCGTAAGCGGAGCCGTCCGAGGCAAAGGAAGAGCCGAGGATGCCGTGAGCTGGATTGCTTGACGGGGTGAGCACCACGGCGCCAGCGGCGTCGGCGAACAGAACGGCGCTCGCCCGCTCGGCTGGATTGATCCGGCGGCTTAAAATATTCGCGGCGATGACGATGGCCGGCTTGTTGTTGAGACGCACGAAGCCATCGGCGAAAGCCATGGCGTAGACGAAACCCGCGCAGGCCCCGGCGAGGTCGACACCGCCTGCCTTTTCGAGGCCGAGCCTGTGCGCCACCAGTGGCGCGCTAGGCGGCAGCAGATGATCAGGCGTCGAAGTCGCAAGCACAAGCAGCCCGATCTGCTTGCGATCGATACCGGCGTTCTGCAACGCCATCTCGCCTGCCTTTGTCGCCAGTCCGGAAAGCGTGTCGCCGGGCTCTGCCCAGAAGCGCGAGCGGATACCGGTGCGCGCCTCGATCCAGCCAGCCTCCAGCCCGAGGCTTGCCTCGATCTCGGCGTTGTCCACCGTGCGCGCCGGCACGTGATGGCCGAGGCCTGTGATGCGCGCCGTGCGGTTCATCTCTTGTCGCCCGCAAGTCCGGCCGCCTCGTCGATAGCGTCGTAGAGCCGGTCAAGCTCGCTCGAAGTCACGCAATAGGGCGGCAGCACATAGATGACGTTGCCGAGTGGCCTGACCAGCAAGCCGCGCTCGAGGAAGAAGGCGCGCAGCCTTGGGCCGACCGCGGCGAGATAGCCGGCATTGCCGACGCGGAGGTCGAGCGCGGCGATGGTGCCGGTCGTGCGCACATTCTCGAAACGCGGATCCTTTTTGAATCGCGCCACCTTTTGCGCCTGCACGCGTGACAGGGCGGCCACGCGTGCCGCCACTGGCTCGCTGTTCCAGATGGCGACATTGGCGAGGGCCGCCGCGCAGGCGATAGGGTTGGCCGTATAGGAGCTGGAATGGAAGAAGGTCCTTGCACGGTCGTTGGAGTAGTGCGCGCGGAAGATCGCATCGGTGGCAAGCGTCGCCGCGAGCGGCAGCGAGCCGCCCGTCAGCCCCTTGGACGTGCACAAGATGTCGGGCGCGATCCCTGCCTGTTCGCAGGCGAACATGGTGCCGGTGCGGCCCCAGCCGGTCATGACTTCGTCGGCGATGAAAAGCGTGTCGGAGCGCTCTGCAATAAGTTTGAGCTCGGCAAGGACTGAAGCCGGATACATCAGCATGCCGCCGGCGCCGAGCACCAGCGGCTCGACGATCAGCGCGGCAACCTTGGCGTCGCGTGTCAGCCGTTCGAAGGCATCGAGCGTCCTCTGCTCCTGGCCCGCCGCGGGGAAGGGGATGGTGTCGACCTCGAACAGCAGGGGCTCGTAAGCGGCGTTGAAGACGCCGCGCGCGCCGACGCTCATCGTGCCGATGGTGTCGCCGTGATAGCTGTGCTCCATGACGACGATGCGCGAGCGCGGCGCGCCGTTGTTGCGATGAAAGCCGAGTGCCATCTTCAGCGCCACCTCGACGCTGGTCGAGCCGCTGTCGGAGTAGAAGACCCAGTCGAGACCCGCCGGCGTCATGTCGACCAAAGCCGACGCCAATCGCTCTGCCGGCTCGTGGCTGAGGCCGGCGAAGATCACCTGGTCGAGCGTCTCGGTGGCGTCCCGGATCGCCTCCACGATCTTGGGGTGGCGATGGCCGTGCGTGATGACCCACCAGGAGGAGATTGCATCGAGTATGCGCTTGCCGTCGAGCGTAACAACATACGCGCCCTCGGTGCGCGCGATCATCGGCGGAACCGGCTCGGTGGCATGCTGGGTGAAGGGATGCCAGACAGCGGAGCGGCTCAATGTGTGGCCTCCGTGAATTCGGCGACATTGAACGAAGCCCGCATAGCCGCAGCAAGTGCTGCGGGCGTCAGCGGGTCAAGGCGCGGCAGGCGACCAAGTACGCGCACCTTGCCCATTTCGGCGATCGTCCTTTGCGTATCGGCCATCTCGTCACCGATGAACGCGATGCCGAGCAACGGTATCGACCGGACACGCAGAGCCTCGAGCGAAAGCAAGGTATGATTGATGGTGCCGAGCGCGGTGCGAGCGCAAAGAATGATCGGCAGTTGCCAGTCGCGGAAAATATCGATGAACCTCGTCTGCCGATTGAGCGGCACCATCAATCCGCCAGCACCCTCGATGATGAGCGGGCCCGGCAACTTCGGCAGCGAGAACTTTGCCGCCTCGATCGCGACGCCATCGATTTCGGCCGACCGGTGCGGCGACAGAGGCATCGTCAGACGATACACCTCCGGCAGGACGCGGCCTGAAGGTAGGCCAGAAAGCCGGGCAACGACCTCACTGTCGGTCTCCTCATCGAGGCCCGATTGCACCGGCTTCCAATAAAAACCGTCGAGCAGTCCCGCCAGACCGGCCGCAAACACCGTCTTGCCGATACCGGTGTCCGTTCCGGTCACGATGAAGCTTGCCGTCATCGCGTGCGCTCCCATTCTTCGGCGAGCGCATCGAACAGCGCCGAAACGTCTTCCTCGCCGACATTCAGCGTCAGCGAAATGCGCAGCCTCGCCGTGCCCTCTGGCACGGTTGGCGGGCGGATGCCGCGCACGTCGAATCCACGTGCCTGCAAAGCCTGCGCCAGCGCCATGGTGCCTCGGTTGTCGCCGACGATGATCGGCAGGATCTGCGAACCGCTCGCAGGCAGACCGAGGCCCTCGGCCCTCTTGCCTGCAAGCGCGACCAGTCTCGCCAGCCGCTCACGGCGTTCCGGCTCATCGGCAAGTATGTCCAAGGCGGTTGCCGTCGCCACCGCCATCAGCGGCGAGGGCGCTGTGGCGTAGATGAAGGGCCGGCAGCGATTGACCAGATAATCGCAAAGCACCGCCGGTGCGGTGACCAGCGCGCCGGACGCGCCCAGCGCCTTACCGCAGGTGTGCAGCACCACGACATTGTCGCGCCCTTCGAGATCGTGCGCGAGCCCGCGCCCTTCCGGGCCACAGACGCCGGTGGCATGCGCCTCGTCCACGAACAGGAATGCGTCGTGCCGGTCCGCGACGTCGATCAATTCGCCGAGCGGCGCCCGGTCGCCATCCATGCTGTAGAGGCTCTCGACCAGGATCCAGGCGCGGCCGGCGCCGCCTCTTGCGCGCCAAGCCTCGATCGCTTCGTCCACCGCGTTCGTGTCGTTGTGGGCGGCTTCCGTCACTTCCGCACGGCCGGCTCGTGCGCCCTCATGCGCGCTGGCATGGACGAGTTCGTCCAGCACGATCAGATCGCCCTTCTGGGGCAAGGTCGTGAGCACCGCGAAATTGGCAACATAGCCGCCGCCGAAGAACAGCGCGCGCTCGGCGCCGAAGAAGCCGGCCGCCTTGGCTTCGAGCGCCTCATGTTCGGGGTCGTTGCCGCGCAGCAGCCGCGAGCCGGTAGCACCTACGGGGGTGCCGGCGGCGAGTGCCGCTGCGACCGCCGCCGCCATACGCTTGGAGCGCGCAAGACCGAGATAGTCGTTGGAGGCGAAGTCGAACCCGACGCGACCGCTCAGGGCGCGCAACCGGTTCTTGCGGGCAAGACCGCTCAAAGTTGTCTCGTAGCGGTCGAGCGCGCGGCCGTTCGCTCGGCCATTCACTGGGCCTCGTGCTCCATCGGCTTGATGCCCAGCCGTCGGAACAGGGCGCTGTCCTTGTCTTCACCGGGGTTTTCGGCGGTCAGCAAAGTATCGCCGACAAAGATGGAGTTGGCCCCTGCGAAGAAGCACAGCGCCTGCATCTCGTCGCTCATGGCCGTGCGGCCGGCCGAGAGCCGCACATGCGATTTCGGCATCATGATGCGGGCAAGCGCGATGGTGCGCACGAACTCGATCGGCTCGATAGGGTCGGCCTCGCCAAGCGGCGTGCCTTCGATCGGGATCAGCATGTTGATCGGCACGCTGTCGGGTGGCTCCGGCAGGTTGGCGAGCGTGACCAGCATGTCGATGCGGTCGGCCTTCTCCTCGCCCATGCCGACGATGCCGCCGCAGCAGACCTTCATGCCGCTGTCGCGGACATTGGCCAGCGTGTCCAGCCGGTCGGCGAAGGTCCGCGTCGAGATCACCTCTGAGTAGTAGCGCTCGGAGGTGTCGATGTTGTGGTTGTAATAGTCGAGGCCAGCCTGCTTGAGGCGCTGTGCCTGGCCGAGGTCGAGCATACCGAGCGTCATGCAGGTCTCCATGCCGAGCGCCTTCACGCCTTCGACCATGGCGACCACGGCGTCCATGTCGCGCTCCTTGGGGTTGCGCCAGGCGGCGCCCATGCAATAGCGCGTAGCCCCCGCATCGCGCGCCTTCGTCGCTTCGGCGATGACGCGTTTGACCTCCATCAGCTTCGAGGCCTTGAGTCCGGACTGATGACGCGAGGACTGGCTGCAATAGCCGCAATCCTCGGGACAGCCGCCGGTCTTGATCGAGAGCAGGCGTGACAGCTGCACCCGGTTGGGATCGAAATTCTCCCGATGGATGGTCTGGGCCCGGAACAGCAGGTCGTTGAAAGGCAGGTCGTAGATTGCCTGCGCCGCTTGCCGGTTCCATTGAGGCGAGGCCCCCTGGATCGATCCGGCGTCCGCGTTCAGGTGCAATTCGGCGTTCATACCACCTCCATCGTCTGGATGTCCATTTCGACCAACGAGCATCGAAACCATCGACCAACCCGATCAGTTTTTGCCGCCTCACGAGCGCCGGTTTCTGTCCAAGGGCCTCGCGCTCCGGTCAACGGCATGTTTCGCTAACGGCAATCCAGTCCAATATCAAGGATCGGCGCGCTATGGGTGATCCAGCCGACCGAAATCAGGTCGACGCCCGTTGCGGCAATCGCACGCGCCGTCTGAGCTGTCACCCGGCCCGACGCCTCGGTGATCGCGCGGCCGCCGACCATTGCCACCGCCTCTGTCAGCTGCTCGACCGACATGTTGTCCAGCAGTACGGCATCGACGTTGGCCGCCAGCGCCATGTCGAGTTGATCGAGCGTATCGACCTCGACCTCGATCTTCACCATGTGGCCTGCGGCCGTCCGCGCGCGCTTGACGGCCGTGCGGATGTCGCCGGCGATCGCGATGTGATTGTCCTTGATGAGCACGGCGTCGTCGAGGCCGAAGCGATGATTGGTGCCGCCACCGGCGCGCACCGCGTATTTCTCCAACGCGCGCAGACCGGGCGTGGTCTTTCGCGTGCAGACGATCTTGGCCTTGTGATCTCGCACGGCTTCCACAACAGCCGCGGTTTGCGTGGCGATGCCGCTGAGGTGGCAAAGAAAGTTCAACGCCGACCGCTCCGCGGTAAGCAGCGCGCGCGCAGGTCCGCGCACGGTGGCGATGACATCGCCGCCCGAGAGGGAGGAGCCGTCCGGATAAACCACGGTGATCTCGGTCCGCGGGTCGATCAGTTCGAAGGCGAGCGTGGCGACATCGAGGCCGGCGATCACGCCAGGCTGTCGTGTCGCGAGCACCATCGTCGCTATTGCATCCGCCGGAACGATCGCGTCGGTGGTGAGATCGCCGGCGCGGCCTAAGTCTTCGAGCAGGGCAGCGCGCACCAGCGGCTCGACCATCACGCGCGGCAGGGCCAGCACCACGATCAAGCCCTCCTGCCGGGTAGCGCAACACCGTCGGATATGGTGTTGGAAAGGTTCGCTGAGGCCTCAAGCATCTCGTCGAGCGTCAACCGCAGCGATTGTGACTGGGCATTTCGTAGAGGGAAATCGGTGCGTAAATGCGAACCGCGGCTCTCCTCGCGACGAAGGGCGGCGATCGTCATCATCAGCGCGACAAGCGCGGGGTCGGAGCCGGCATCATGACCGGTGGCAATCGGCGCCAGCCTCGATGCTGCTTCGCGCAGCGTCTCGCCATCGCGCTCGATGCCGAGCGCGCGCGAGGCGATCGAACGGATGCGCGAGGCATCGGGGCGCGGCGGCACGATTGCCGGCTTCAGTGCCCTGTGCGCGCCTGGCGACGCGGCGGCGACGCTTATCGCAACCCAGGCTGCGGAGACAACGGCTTCGAGCAGCGAGTTACTGGCAAGACGGTTGGCCCCGTGCAGCCCGGTGCGGGCGACCTCGCCGCAGGCCCACAGGCCGCGCACCGAACTGCAGCCTTCGGTGTCCACGGCCACACCACCCATATGATAATGGGCCGCGGGGCGCAGGGGGATCGGCTGGATGGCCGGATCGATGCCTGCCTCGCGGCACAGTAGCGAAATCGCCGGAAAGCGCTCGGCAAATCTCGGACCGAGACACTGCCGGGCGTCGAGGAACACGCGATGTCCGGCGCGGAGCTGGCGCCATACGCCTCGCGCCACGACGTCTCGCGGCGCGAGTTCGCCCCCGGGTGTGTCGGCGAGGAATCGCCGGCCGCGCTCGTCGATGAGCAAAGCACCTTCGCCGCGCACAGCTTCGCTGACCAACGGCATCGGGCGCAGCGGGCCGTCGAGCGCGGTCGGGTGGAACTGGATGAATTCGAGATCGGCGAGTTCGGCACCGGCACGCGCGGCAAGCGCCAAGCCCTGGCCGAATGAGCCGAGCGGGTTGGTCGTATGATCGAACAGGCCGCCTATGCCGCCGGTCGCGAGCACTACGCGGTTCGTCGAGAGCTGGATTGCTTCCCTATTTCCAACGGCAAGTACGCCGGCGATTTCGCCGTCCTCGACAAAAAGATGCCGAACCTCGGCGCCTTCAAAGACGGCGATCGAGGCTGTCTTTCGCACGGCGGCTGCGAGCGCGCGGACCAGTTCGCGACCAGTGGCGTCACCGCCGGCATGGACGATCCGCCGGCGCGAATGCGCGGCCTCAAGCCCGAGCAGAAGCGCGCCGTCGCGAGCACGGTCGAAAGCAGCGCCCAACCGCCCGAGATGCTCGATCGCCTGCGGTGCCGCTTCGACGACACGCCTCGCTAATGCCTCGTCGCAAAGCCCGTCGCCGGCTGCGAGCGTGTCGGCAAGATGCAGGTCCGCGCTGTCATCGCTGCCGAGGCTCGCCGCGATTCCACCCTGGGCGAGGATGCTGGAAGCCTCACCTCCGAGCGGGGCCTTGGTGATCAGCACCACCGGTTCCGGGGCAAGACGAAGCGCCGTCATCAGCCCCGCAATGCCGCCGCCGATAATGATCGGCCGGCCGTTGAGGTCGTGCCTGGTCATATGGTGAGCATCCGCTCCACGGCCCGGCGCGCTCGATCCGCGACGCCAGGATCGATGGTCACGATGTGGCGGTTCTCCTTGAGTGCTACGCGGATATTGGCGAGCGTTATGCGCTTCATGTGCGGGCAGAGATTGCACGGGCGCACGAAGTCGACGTCGGGATGCTCGACGGCGACATTGTCGCTCATCGAGCATTCGGTCATCAGTACGACGCGTGCCGGCTTGTGCCGTCCGACATAGTCGGACATCGCCGCCGTCGAGCCGGCGAAGTCCGCCTCGGCGACGACCTCCGGCGGGCACTCGGGATGGGCAAGCACCGTGACGCCGGGATGCGCGTCGCGCAGCTCGCGTATGTCGGCGGCGCTGAAGCGCTCATGCACTTCGCAATGCCCCTTCCAGGCGATGATCTCTACCTTTGTCTGCGCCGCGATGTTCCTTGCCAGATATTCGTCAGGCAGCATGATCACCTTTGGCACGCCGAGCGATTCCACGATCGCCAGCGCATTGCCCGAGGTGCAGCAGATGTCTGACTCGGCTTTCACGGCGGCGGAGGTGTTGACATAGGTCACGATCGGCACCCCGGGATGGCGCTGCCGCATCAGCCGCACATCCGAAGCCGTGATTGAATCGGCAAGCGAACAGCCGGCGCCGAGATCCGGAATGAGCACAGTCTTGCCCGGATTGAGCAGCTTCGCCGTCTCGGCCATGAAATGCACGCCGGCGAGCACGATGATGTCCGCCTCAACTGACATCGCCTTGCGGGCGAGTGCCAGGCTGTCGCCAACAATGTCGGCCACGCAATGGAAGATCTCGGGCGTCTGGTAGTTGTGCGCCAGAATGACGGCATTGCGTTCGCGCTTCAGCGCAAGGGTGGCCTCGATGTCGCCGGCGAATGCCGGCCATTCAATCGGCGGGATCACCCGCCGGACGCGCTCATAGAGGGGGGCGGCGGTCGAAGGTAGGGCGGGCATCGGCGCTCCAATTATTCTCACAATGAGTATAATTTGGATATAAACTTACTATGAGAATAATGGCTGTCAAGCGCGCGAAAGTGGCAATTTTGTTCCTGCGGCAACCCGCTCGTCGAGGACCGCATGTCGGAAGCGATAAAGTTTGGCGGGTCGCCCCACTGTGTCGGCAGTCGTTTGGCCCGTCTCCTCGACCAGGTCCTGCTGTTCGATGAGGCGGCGGAAGTTCGGCTTGTGTACCAGCCTTCCGGAAAGCGCCTCGACGGTGCGCTGCAATTGCAGGAACGTGAAGACAGCCGGCATGAGCTCGAACACGACGGGCCGGTATTTGATCTTGGAGCGAAGGCGGCCAATGCCCGTTGCCAGGATGCGACGATGATCCGCTATCATCGGCGTCCCGGGTATCGGCAGGGATCGAGTTTGCCCCAGGCCACGGGTCGCTTCTTCGACCAGGGCCGCCTCGTAGAGGAGTTCATAGCGCTGCAGCGCAAGTTCCTCATTCCAGTCACGACCGCCCAGTCCGAAGGCGAATGAGGCCCGTTGCTGGCGCTCGCGCCGCATCGGTTCGGAGCCAGCTTCGCTTGCCCAGGCAAGAAGGCGTGGCTCCAGCACTTCCGAAATTATTGTCGGCACACCCGTGCGATGGTCTTCCCAGGGGAAGAAATCGTACCAGCTGCGCCAAAGGCGTCTGCGCAAGCCGACGGAATGCTCGGCACGCGTCAGGGCAAGATAGCTGATCGAGATCACCCGCTGTTGGCGCTCTTCACCGATCCGGTCTCGGTCGGCAAACGTGTAGAGTTGCTCGATGTAGCCGAGCTGGTGGCCGGTCTGATGTTCCACCCATCCTCGCAGCCCGGACTGCAGCGAGCGATGGCCATGCTCGAAGGGACCCGATGGCAAGGCATCGCCGGCCCCAACGGCAAGCACACTTGGACCATGCTCGGTCATCGCCACAACGACAGCGATCAAGTCCACGCTTGCATCGTGGGCCTTGCTCGAACGCTTAGCCTTGCTGCCGGTCGCTGCCTGGTCCTGCATGATCTCCCGCGCGTCAGTCAGCACTGGTCGAGAAGCTGAATCGGTTCGGTAGGAAGGTGGACTGCGACCGCTGCGCGGTCAACGGCCCTGGATCGGTCCTCATCGGCCGCAGCCGGTGCTTAGCGTCACTGGCGGCTTGAAAATTAAAGCACTTGCGCCTCGGTTTCGCGACGGCGCCGTCATCATTGAAAAAAGAAGGGGCGCAGCCCATCCGTGACAACACCGTGCCGGTCTCGGCGTTTTGGTTAGGCCCGCCTCTGCCCCTTCCCCTCCGACAAGCGGTTCAGGTATGTTTTGGTAGGCAAAGACCCGAGATGCCCTCACTTCGCGCACGATACCGATCGAGATCAGGTGCTCAAGCGCTGAATTCATCGTGCACGGTTCCTGCCGACGGAAGGGTCTTTTCGTTAGCTTTAGTCTAACAAAAGGATATCGCCTGATCCTTTTCTTATAAGCAGTTTGTATACGGCTTGTTTCGTTTTAACGGGCTTCGCAGCGTTCTAATCGTCGTCAAGTCGTGATGGCGCCTGCGCGCTGATAGCGCGCACCGGGTGCTCGTGAACCGAGCCCGCTTCTCTTCGACAGCCTCAGGCGGCCATTCGGCTTCGACCCCTGGCACAGGCAGCCCTTGCGGGCTGTGACGGTCGCCGCCCATTGGGCGGCGCTGTCATTTTTGGGTTGGCCTCCCGGCGGCGCGGGGTGGGCGGCTCTCCCTTCTAGGCCCACCGCGGCGGCCCGCAACCCTTCGCGTTCCGCTCAGGGTCCTCCACTGGCGTTCCGGTCCTTTCGGATGCTGGCCACCTCTGACGGTGGGCCTTTCCGGTCGTTTTCGCCGCCCACCTCGCTTCCGGGGAGGGCGCAGCGAGATTGGCGAGCGGAGAAAAAAATCATGCGCAGAAACGGCAAACATAGCGCTAGCGGAGAAGTGGGGGGCAAACGGAGTGAGCCACAAAGGGCCAGCCTATATTGCGAGATTACGGATCGGATCATCGCTGATCTGGAGCGCGGTTCGGTGCCTTGGGTCAAGCCTTGGGGTGCGGCCAAGGCCGGCCTTGGGCTGCCGAAGAACGCCGCCACCGGGCGCTTCTATTCCGGCATCAACATCCTGATCCTGTGGGGCGCTGTCATAGAGCGCGGCTATGCCGGCCAGAACTGGCTTACCTTCCGGCAGGCGCTTTCGCTTGGCGGTGCTGTCAGGAAAGGTGAGCACGGCACGACCATCGTTCACGCCGACCGTTTCATCCCGAAGAACGAGAAGGAACGCGCCAAGGCCGAGGACACCGAGCCGCAGGCAATCCCGTTTCTCAAGCGATTCACCGTCTTCAACGTCGCGCAGTGCGACGGCTTGCCCGCGCATCTTTACAGCCAGCCTGAGCCGCTGCCCGAACGCCAGATCATCCCGCAGGCCGAGGCGCTGGTTAGGGCTTCCGGCGCGGATATCCGCATCGGCGGCGACCGCGCTTTCTACATGCCGTCCGGCGATTTCGTGCAGCTACCGCCGCAGCCGGCATTCTTCGATCAGATCAACTATTACCGCACCTGCTTTCACGAGCTTGGCCATTGGACGGGGCATCCGAGCCGGCTCGCGCGTGACTTCTCCGGCATCTTCGGGAGCAAGGCTTACGCGCGCGAGGAATTGGTCGCGGAGATCACGGCTGCCTTTACCTGCTCGACGTTGGGCATCGAGCCGACCGTGCGCCATGCAGACTATATCGCTTCATGGCTCGAGGTTTTGCGCGAGGATAACCGCGCCATTTTCCGCGCCGCAAGCCTTGCATCCAAAGCCGCCGATTTCTTGCTTGGCTTTCAGGCAGACGCCGAGAGCAACAGCCCCGAAGGGATCGCGGCATGAGCGCCCTGCGACCCCGTTCCGCTGCGGAGCGAGCCGACGCCGGAAGGCGAGCAGATGCTGGTTCCCGATGCGCGCCCGGTCACCACGCGCGACCGGCGTGGGCTTCGCTTGGCCGCGCCGATGCGCCCGCGCGCGGCGCAGAAGCCGCTCGATATCGGTCTCTTTGATGAGGCCAAACGCAACCAGCTCGACCTGTTCTGACCCTGCCAACCTGTTCCAACAAGGACGTTTTGCCATGCTCCTGGTCACCGACGAATTGCGCTTGCTGCCCATCGCCAACGGCGGGGCGCAAGTCGAAACCGACCATGTTCCGGTCGTCAAACTGTTCAATCCGGTTGGCAGGGCGACCTGGCTTCTGACCGAGCTCGATGCCGATGGCGACACGCTGTTTGGACTTTGCGACCTCGGTTTCGGCTTCCCCGAACTCGGCAGCGTCAGCCTTGCCGAACTCCAATCGGTCAAGGGACCGATTGGCATCGGCATCGAGCGCGACCTCTCTTTCGCCGCGCGGTTTCCGCTCTCGGTCTACGCCGAGGCAGCGCGCCGTGGCAGCCGCATCACCGAGGCCGAACGGCTTTTGCGGCAGGCCGCCGCCGCGCTCGAAATCCCAACACCAGAGCTTCCGCCCGACCGGGCGGAATGACCGCGCCATAGTGCGCAAAACCACCCCGCCGCCGCTCGGCCTTCGGCCTCGCGGTGGGGCTTTTCAAGCCCAGACAAAGGAGAAGAGAAATGCAGCTTGCCCACGTTTCCATCGACCAGTTGAGCGTTTCCGCGATCAACATGCGCCACTCAAAACGCGCGCCCGACATTTCCGATATCCTGCCGTCGGTCAGGGCGCGCGGCGTCCTGGTGCCGCTGCTGATCAGGCCCAACGGCTCGCCGGATACTTTCGAAATCGTCGCTGGGCGGCGGCGCTATTTCGCGGCCAAAACAGTTGCCGACGAGCGCGGCCAGGCCGAACCCTTGCCATGCGCCATCATGGAGGAGGGCGACGATGCCGATGCGCTCGAAGCGTCGTTGATTGAGAACATCGCTCGCCTCGACCCTGACGAGGTTTCGCAATGGGAAACCTTCACCCGCCTGATCAAGGAAGGACGCAGCGTTGCCGATATCGCCGCCACCTTCGGCCTCACCGAGCCTCAGGTGAAGCGCATTCTGGCCCTTGGCGACCTGCTGCCGAAAATCCGCGAGGCCTATCGCCGCGAGGAGATCGACGTCGAGACGGTGCGCCATCTCACAATGGCTTCCAAGGCGCAGCAGAAGGACTGGCTGGCGCTCTTTAATGATCCCGACAACCGAGCCCCGCGCGGCTGGCAGTTGAAGCAATGGCTGTTCGGCGGCCAGTCGATCTCGACCAAGGTGGCGCTGTTCCCGGTCGAGGACTATCCCGGCCTGATTGTGTCGGACCTGTTCGGCGAGGACAGCTTCTTCGCCGATGCCGACTTGTTCTGGCTCAAGCAGAACGAGGCGATTGCCGCCCGGGGCGAGGCCTATCTGGAGGCCGGTTGGGTGGACGTGACCGTGCTCGAACCCGGCCAGTACTTTCACTCGTGGGATTACGAAAAGACGCCCAAGAAGAAGGGCGGCAAGGTCGTCATCACCGTCTCGCAGCGCGGCGAGGTCGAGGCTCATGAAGGCTACCTGTCGCGCAAGGAAGCCCGCCACGCCCGCTCGCAAGGCGAGGCCGGCGAGGACGTCGAAACGCCGGCAAAACCGTCGCGACCGGAACTCAGCGGACCGATGCAGAACTATGTCGATCTGCATCGTCACGCCGCTGTCCGTACCGCTTTGCTCGACCATCCGGGTCTCGCGATGCGGCTAATGGTGGCTCACGCCGTTGTCGGGTCCAGCCTGTGGACGGTGCGCGTCGAGCCGCAGCGCGCTGCCAACGAGGCGGTGGCCGCCAGCATCGCCACCTGCAAGGCGCAAACGGCTTTCGCCGAGAAGCAGCGCGCGGTTTTGGCCTTGCTCGGCGCGCTCGACGAGGAGGGTCCGGTGGCGGGCGGCAACGGCGACGAGTTCGCGCTGGCCAGCGTCTTTGCCCGTCTGCTGGCGCTTTGCGACGAAGATGTCTTGCGCATCCTCGCGCTGGTCATGGCCGAGACGCTTAGCGCCGGCAGCGCCATCGTCGAGGCGCTCGGCAATCATCTTGGCCTCGACATGCGCGGCTGGTGGCAGCCGGACGACGCCTTCTTCGACCTGCTGCGCGACAAGCAAGTCGCCAACGAATTGCTCGCCGATGTCGGCGGCAGGCTGGTCGCCGACGGCAATGCATCGGAGAAGCTGAAGACGCAAAAGAAGATCGTGCGCGACTTCCTGTCCGGCGAGAACGGCAGAGAGAAAGTCGACGGCTGGTTGCCGCGCTGGATGGCGTTCCCGGTGTCGAGCTACACCGAACGCGGCGGCTTCCGCACCGCCGATCAGTGGTCGAAGGTTCAGACGCTGTTCGTGTCTGAATGATCATCGCATGACGGGCGGCGGCGTTTCTGGCGTCGCCTGCTCGGCCGCTTGTTGGGCCGCATCGAGTGCCCAGCACCTTCCTTCCAGAGACCGCAGCGCCAGTCCCTTCTTAGCCGCGCACACCGTCCACCGTTTCCCCGAAACACCCGGTCTGGTGGTGGCAATTGTCGCCTGCTGTCTGGGCACGATGGCGATGGCGGCGCGGACCGGAGCGTCCGCATTCCTGTCATCGCCTTGACCTCTGCCTGGCTGCGACGACCGTGTCTGCCTGTCTCCAATGCTGGCGCCAAGAACCATTCCCCTGCCGCTGGCTTGATGACCTATGGGCGGATCCGGCCCGCCCGAAACCCTCGGCCATCAACTTTCTTCCCCGCCGCCCGAGGCGGCTCCTCGCGCCCGCTTCGCTTCAAAAAAGCTGCCCGCTCGGGTCCTCCGCTGTCGCTGCGGCCCTTTGGGTTCAGGCGGGCCGGACGCGCCCATCACGGTCAGCCATCGCAGGGGAATGGTCCCCGGGCGACAAGCAAAATGGAGACTTGAAATGACCGCGATCGGATACGTCACCAAGCAGGACAACGGCGGCTACAAGGGCCAGATCAAGACGCTCAGCGTCCGCGCCGACATCGCCATCGTACCCAATCAGGGAAAGACCGCCGACACCCATCCAGACTTCCGGGTGCTGACGCAGGGCGTCGAGGTCGGCGCCGGCTGGGTCCGGACCGGCGAGGCTTCCGGCAAGGATTATGTGAGCCTGTCGATCGCAGCACCGGAGTTCGGCCCGCGCAAACTCTACGCCAATCTCGGCCGCGCCGCCGGCCAGGACGATGACGACACCTACGCCATCATCTGGAACCCGGCCGACTGATCGGCCCGGCCCTCGCGCCACCGGCGCGGGGGCCTTCGACGCGCTCTCCCGGCCATCACCACAGGCTCCGGGCCGACTCTTCGCCAATCGCGTCGGCGCCCCTTCGTCGACCCGAGGCTTCAGCAACCTGATCTGCGCCAGCCTCCCTGGAGCGGGAAGGGCGGGGGTTTAGCCTGATGGTCCCGCCCGACGCGCCAAAGCGACTGACGAGGCAAGAGCACCCCGCCCAAATCATCCGGGCGGGGCTTCATCGCGCTTTTGCGCGTGAACCCCACGGCCGTGCCACGATGGTCCTAGCCGTCCATCCGACTTGGTACCACGCACCTTTCCGACATCGAAATCCGCTATCGAACGCACCCGTCTCTTTGGCCTTGTCAAGGCTGCTCATCCACGATCACGTCCTCGTAGCCACGGCGCCGTTTTGCGTGCGCTATTGCCGCATGCGCTGCGAAGGCGTCCTCCGGGTTCTCATAGATATCGATGCGGATTCGGCCGAAGCCGCCAATCCTGCCCCACTCCCGCATGACGCAAGTATCGCCAAACAGGCTCGGCGTCATCGACAGCCGATAGAACCGGGCCATGTTGCGTTCCGGATCGACACGGCGAAGGTGGGTCGCTGGCTTTGTATCCATGGAACGACATTCGCGCCCCGCGTGCCACCGCGTCCAACGCATTCGGTGAATCGATTATGCTCCATCGATTCACAGCTTTGATCTGTCCGACGGCGGATGCCCACTCTGGGTGCGTGGCCACAAGCACATGATCGATGATTGCGCTCAGCCTAGCCGACGCGCTTGTCGGGTCTTTGCGTGCTTTGGGCCCACCGATCAAGGAGAGCGGCGGGCCCAAAATGTCCGAGGCGGCACGCAAAACCCAGCCGCAGGATTAAGTGTTGCAGAACAGGGTAAATTGGCGCTTAACACCGGCCGAAAACTGGTCGCGGCCGCGTCTACTCTTTCGACGGATCCCGGTCTCCGACAAGACCCTCAATCATGCTCAGCAGGCTGGATGCGGTCGATGCCGGCATGTCCAAAATGCGCAGCATGAGATTCAGCTTGTCGTCGGCCTCCTTTCGGCTTTCGCCGAAAAAATGCGGTGCGGCCGCGTGGATCATCTCCACCGGCGAACAATCGAGGATTTCGCAAAGGTGGATCAGCCGCGTCACCTGCAGCTTTGAAAATGCCCGCTCATAGCGCGCAAAAATCGTCTCGTGCAGGCCGACCATCATGCCGACCTGTGCTCGATTGAGCCGCTTCGCGTCACGATGCTCGCGGATGAACTGGCTGAATATCTGCTCCATCTCGCCGAAGCTTCGAATGCCCTCGAAACCCGGCTTGCGATAGATCGGTTTTTCCGATTCTTCATCGGTCGTTTCGACGAGCCGATTTTCCTCGATGTATGTCTGGACATCCTTAATCGCCATGGCGACGGCTTCGGCCCGCTCCTGTTGCCTGCAAAAACACGTCGCTGTGACACGTGTCTTTGCCCCCGTTGGTCTTTTCCACTGTGAAATCAGGACCAATTTGACATCAGCCTAGCAGCAAACTGCCGCTTCGATCAAATTTGCTTACAGGCAGACAGGGCTCGATAATCGAAACGTCAAGCGCCCATGTCGTCCAGGTACTTGATGATCGCCGCCTCGATGATCGACTGCATCGATGTCTCCGCATCGAACGATGCCAGCTTCAGCCGCCGTTTGGTCCGTCGATCAAGGCTCACATTGACGAAAAAGCTCTCTCCCTTGACGCGCTCCCGTTTCACCCGCCGTAGCGCCTTTCTCGCCTCTTGACGAATAATGGTATCGGCTTCGGCCCTGTTGGCAGGTGGTTCCGCCAGCCCTGCATCGGCCTCAGGTGAACGCGCGTCGAGCACGTCGACAACCAGTTTCTTTTTTGGAGCGGTCACGAACTCCTCGAGCGACAAATGCTCCCTTCCACTCATCGACCGCCTCCCGTCACTCCATCAGCACCCAGGAGTTCATCGATCTCCGCCACGATGCTTTGCGTCTCCCGGCGCGCCTTCGCAATCGCTTCGGTCAATTCCTGCATCTGCAAGGTGCCGATGCCGTTCTGGATATCCTTGTAGACATTGCGCTCCATCACTTCGGTGCGAAACAGATAGGTTCCGACCTTGTCCTCAATGATCGGCCGGATCTTGCGATAGAGTTCAGTATACCGGACGGTGAGCGAGACGCGCGTCCGCAGCACGCCGTGGCGGCAGGCATGCCCAAGCGCCTTGTTGACGCGCAGGACGGATTCGACACAGTCGATCGCGCCCAGCACCTCGCGCTTCGAGGCCTGGATCGGCGAGATCACCAGGTCGGACCATCCGATCACCGGATCGACGATAGCTGTGTCCTCGCCTGGCGTGTCGATCAGGATGTAGTCGAAGCTGCCGGCAGCTCGATCAAGAAAAGCGCCGACCGCCTTGGCCGTCTTGTGACCAACGACGTCGATGCCCTCGGCCTGGGCCTGCTTCTGTCTGCAATCGCTCCACCATTTCGTCAGATTGCTGCGCGCATCCATGTCGATCATCGCCACTGTCCGGCCCCGAAGGGCATACTCGCCGGCGATGTTCATGAGGGCGGTGGTCTTGCCTGCGCCGCCCTTGCCGTTGATGGCGGCGATCACTGTCGGCATCCTGCTTCTCCTACAGATATGTGTTTTCACTCACGCACGAACCTATGATTGCGGGGACATGGGTTTGTGTATTCCCATGGTAACACAGTCATAGAAAAATGTAGTCGTTATGACCAAGAAAAATATAGGAAGTGCCGACAGTAACACATAATCGATGTCATATTGCGTTGGCAGGATACGGAAAAATGTGATACGTTTTTCCCGACGATCGAGGGACAAGCTCTCGATCGCGGCCTGCGGCCGCAAAAGCCAACAAAAGGTCGTCGATGACGGCGCCGATTGCATCGCACTCGCAAAAGCCCGGCAGGCGGGAAAAGGTAGCCCACGTCCGTTTGTCCGACGATGAAATGCGGGCTGTAGAAGACGCTGCAGCACGGGCCGGTCTTTCAGTCTCGGCCTTCTTGCGATCGCTTTCGCTGGAGGGCGCCGGTGTCCGGCCGTTCATGAGCAGGCAAGACCGCGCGATCATCGAGGTGCTCCTACAGGACATGCGAGCTGTCGGTGGCAATCTCAATCAGATCGCCCGTGCCCTCAACACAACTCGCACGGTAGCGGATCCGGACCTCATGGGAGCGATCGACGACGCTCGCGCGATAGCCACCACCGTGGCTTCGGAACTCGCGTCCATGACCAAGCGTGTCGGTGCCGCCCGGCGTGGCGAGGCACCCTGATGGAGTTCTTCCTTGGTGCCTTCGAACAGGACTGGGAGCGCCGGCGCGCTGCTCTGCTGCACGAGTTGCAAATGGGCGACCATGAGGGGATCGATTGGGACAGTCGGCGAAGGGGAGGGGCGGGGCAGTTGCCGGAGGACGGCGCTGGCTCGCGGCTGCGCAGGAGCCGTGGGCTCGACGGCGGAAGCGTCGCCGCCCGCCGAGGCAAAAGTACTGCTCGGCCGATGCTCGTTCGGTTCGCGGGGTTGGCTCGGGGGAGCCAGCCGGCGGTGGTCAAGCTTGCTTCCTATGGCGGCGGCGCTCGCGCGGCGGCGATGATGAGTTACGCCTCGCGCGGCGGTGAACTGCCGGTCGAGAATGAGCGGGGTGAACGCATCATTGGCAAGGCAGCGCTTGCAGAACAGCGCGGCGATTGGGAGCACCTGTTCGACAACCGGGCTGCCAGCCGCGATGTCGGCATGTTTGAGGTGACGGTCGCGGGAGTTGCCCTCCCGATCAAATACGGTCGCAACGAGCTCGTTCGTGAAGTCTTGCGTGCGGGCTTTGGAGACAGGCGCTTGGTTTACGCTGTCGAGGAGGGGAACGCCGGCGAGATCAACGTACGTGGCGTGCTTGTGTTGCGTGATCGCGGCGGCGAGCGCCTGACTGCAGACACCAAGGCAGCGGGCATTGTCCAGGAGAGGTTTGAAGGCGCTGATAGCGGCCACGAGATTGAGGCCCATTTCCGGTTCCACGGCCATGGCAATGGGGTGGAGTTCGCGACCGCACGGGTACGGGAGCTCGTCGAACGCGCGCAAGGTCTTGTCCTGGACGAGACGGGACGAGCGATCAAAACAATCAAACAGGCGGGTGATCTGGTCCAGAAGGAGTGGCGGCGCGAGTTGCATAGCCGCAAGGGCAGGGACGTCATGCACCTCATCGTCTCGGCGCGTGCCGGAACGAGCGCGGCGGCATTTGAAGGCGCATTGCGCGACTTTCTCGGCGAGGAGTTCGGTGGACACCGGTATATCTTCGCGCTCCACGATCCCGCCGATGACCCCAAGGCGACAGGGCAGGGCGGCAGGCGGCCGCATATCCATGCCCATGCCATCGTCACCATGCGCTCCGAGACAGGCGAGCGGATCGAGACCAGCCCTCAGGTGTTTCGAGAATGGCGCGCGCTGATGGCCGAGAAAGCCCGGCAGCATGGCATTGATATGGAGCTCACCGACCGGCGCGAACTCGCCAGCCCGCCGGCCTATCGCCGCAATCAGGCGCGGCCGGTGAGTTATGTGGGTCGAACCGAGCATGAGGGCACGAGCCGGGCTGCGCAGGTCCGATACGATGCCAAGCGCACCAATAGGCACTCCGCGGCACGAACGAAGCGCAGCGTCGACTACACCATCGAAGCGGCACGAGCCTGGGGCGAGATTGCGCGTTCGGAGCCCGACCAAGCTGTCTCCCACTTCGCTGCTGAGCAGATCGTTCGGCTCCAGACAGTGTTTCGTGACAGTCAAATCGACTTCGAAAATTTGGTAAATGCGCATTTAGCTATAAATATGAATGCCAATATGGTAGAATTGGAAAAAGCGATTGGAGTCGGAGAGACACCCATGCGTGCTATGACGCGTCGCGAATTCGAGACTTATGAGAAGCGCGTGGAGGCCGTGCTTGCGACTGTCGAAGCCTCGGTGCAGCCGGCCGAGCGAAAGGAATTCGATGAGATCGCCGCGACCGCTCGCGAGGTGGTTGGCATTCGCCGCGAATATCTCGAACTGTCAGAGCGACAGACAGAAGTCGAGCCTGTCGAGGTTGTTCGCCAGGCCGTTGGCCAACAGACTTCGATCCGGGACGCGCGACAGCTTCCGGAAGCGGGCGGATTTCAGCCAACAGAGCGCGACGATGGCGAGAAGTACACCAAAGAAAGAGCGGGCATCGATCGGGATCATCAGCGGTACATCGGCGGGCAGGCAAGCACGTCTCGAAGGAGTCTGTTCGACGATTCGGTCGCTCGCCATGGCGAGGGCGCGGTGCGTGAAGGAGACGAGATCCTGGCAGCGTACCGCGCAGAAGCAGAGCGTGGACGTCAGGAGAATGCACGTGAAGCGCCCTTCCCATCGGGACGGGGCGATCGCAGCACGCGCGTGAACGAAGACTACAGGGCGGATCCACCGCAGCAGCAGGTACCGCGGATACGCGAATTGGAACGTGAGGTTGAAGAGCGCCACGACCGTGAGCGGGACGAACGGGATCTCTCATCAGAACGATGAAGCAACATTGGCATGTCAAACCGCTTGCCCCGCCGAACGAGAGCTCTGATCGCCCGGACGGTTTTGTGGGCGTTGCGCTGTGGGCTCTGATCGTGGTTGGTCCCATGCTCCATTTCGGTCATGAGCTGAGTGCTGTGGAGACTTGGCTGCTGGGCGCCTATTGTTCGGCCAAAAGCCTGCTCCTACCAATTCGCGATTGGCTCTGAATTTCAAGGAAGTTGCCGTGGATCACGTCGCGCCCAGCCTTCGCCGGTTCAAGCCACGGGACAGATGACGTACGCGATCATCGCGCATCCGCGGATCGCATTGCCGTTGTTTTCCTGAGGTGTCGGTGGAATTGGTGGCGGCGGACAAGGAGGGATTTAATTCGAGCAACGTTGCTCGTTCCAGGTTTTCGTGCGCCGCAAAGAGACGCTCCTATTGAAGGTGCGTCAAGAATCAGACGGTGCTCTACTCTAAATTGGACGGAGCATCTGTTAAAGATGGTCGCATGATCACTTCAGCATCGCCGCGCCCTATCATCGAGCAACGAGGTCTAACGCGCACCAGAGCTGATGCTGGCGATCAAGGAAGGTGTCGACCGCGACGACAGGCCGGGCAGGTTCCTGCTGACCGGTTCCGCCAATGTCGCCACGATTCCGGCCATTGCGGACTCTCTTGCCGGCCGAATGGCGACGATCTCGCTGCTGCCGTTCGCACAGTCGGAAATCCGCTCCTCTCCCGGACGACTTCTGGATCGAGGATCGACGCGGCCGGGTCATTGGCATTGAAGTGAAGGTCTCCGCAACGGTGCGGCCGCAGGATTTTCGGGGGCTGCGCCAACTGCAGGAGGCGGTTGGCGACCGCTTCGTGCGCGGACTAGTCCTGCATGACACGACCGTGTGACGCCATTCGGGGAAAAACTGCAAGCGGCACCCATTTCAACTTTGTGGTCGTAGCTCAGCCTTCGAGCTGACGGTTTCGATTTTGACGACAAATAGTGACGTCATTTCAAATAGTTGGCGAGTTCCATAAGATAGATTCTGCGACTTTCGTGTGTAGCAGCTATATAGAGATGCGACACTTGAGCAATTTAGAGATGCGACACTTCCCGCTTCTGAGGCTAGTCAACCACGAAGAGACCGGGCCACGGGAGCCGTAGCCAGGTTCTCCGGTTGTGACGACGATTATTGGGAATCATTGCAGCACCCTTTGGGCGTCTTTCCGTTCGGTATGCTCAAATGCATCTGCGAAGCTATCCAGTTCTTGCGAGGTCATTCCAAGCGCCTGCCCCTCGTCCCGCCAAGTGGAAACAGCTCCCTCAACCTGGGCAAGTATCTGCTTAGCCCGGTCTTTTTTGATCCGGAAATAGGCAATCACCGACATCAGAGCGTCGATGGTCGCTTCGGGTCCGGTTTCCTCCGATACCCAGGTCTTAAGCTCACGCATACGCTCCGGGAATGGGTTGATGTCGAAGGCCGGAGCTAGGCGCCACTGCCCGCGGTCCACATGCAGGAAACCGTGATTGTGAAGGTGGTCATCGACATTGGTGATGAGGATCGAGAACGCGATGCGCCGCCAAAGCTCCTCGATGTCGATCGTCGGCTGGCTACCATGCTGGCGTAGCACGTCCACAAGCTCCGTATAGCTATGTTCACTCGCATCCCCGGGGTCCGCACCTAACATTGTGGCCGCCGAGACATACATCAATCGACCGCCATCGCGGGTTCGATCAAAACGCCGGATCAATGCGACGGGGACCCCATCGCTGTTGACCAGTCGTGCCTCGGCTGCGTCTACACCAGCCTTCCGCGCTAACGTCATGGCGAGCACTTCGCCCTTGGTGACAGAGCGATCGTCATTGACGCTAGGAAACTTGCCGATAGCGAGCCTCCCATAGTCGTCGACAACTGAGCATTTCGGGCGAAGGCCGCCAAGGGAGGTACCGCGTCCGCGCAGATAGGCAAGATCCGCGGCCGTCTCGGTGTTGGTCTCGATAGCGTGCGTCGCTGCGAGAAGTTGCGCGATCTCAACCAGCGGGGGCGTGCTGCGCCGACCCTCCTCAACTGCTCTTTGGTAGTTTCCCTCCTCGTCTTGCAAGCGCAGAGCACCGACACGACTTACGTCATCAACCGCTAAAAGGTAGTCCATCGCGTTAAGCGGCCGCACCTGGCTCTCATTTCCCGCTCGGCGCGCCTCCTGGCGACGCTTGGCATGGTCACGCAAGATCACGCGCCTGGCCCAGCCGTCCGGCTCCGTATCAGCGATTGCGTTATGGAAAACGGATCCGTCACGCGTCTTGCGGTGAAATTGCGGTCCCGCAACAAGTGGCAGGCCCGGCTCGATCGAGAACCTGTTCGCCGCTGCTAACCAGTCAGCATCATATTCAAACGCGGCGCTCTCCCTGACACCTTGTTGATCGTACCGCAGCGTCCCCAGTGGTGCGCCGCTCTCGCCGAGGCGAACAGCAATGGCTCGCCTCATATCGCACCCGAATTCTTCCGGGCCCTTATCCTTTTGGGCAAGCGTTGGGCGTCCAGCAGCAGGCCCTGCTCATCTCGCTGGGCATCCATGATTTTGGTCAAAGCGTCGTCAAAGCCAAGGACGAAAAAGGTCATCGCATAGGCCCCCATGGCGACTGTCGGGTCTCCTTTTTCAATTTTCAGATAGGTGCTTTTCGCGATACCCAACCGCTCCGCCATCATCATTATCGTCAGGCTGCGCTTCTTGCGGGCAAGCGCAATGTCTGCGCCCAGTTTGCCGAGCGCCCTCTTGACCCGGGGGGGCAACGTATCAGTCACGGTCGAACGCATTTTTGTCTCATAAAAGCGTCTTTAAATCATTTAAGGTCGTTTATATAAGACCATATACAAGATTTGTCGAGGCGGGCAGCACGTTTCACGACGCGCAGATCGATCCGTCGACGCCGCTTGGAACTTGATGCTGCTTACCTGACCGGTGACAGCGTCAGCTGTCGCGTAACAAGGCAAGCTGAGGTAGTGTCTCATCTGCCTCTAAAAGAGCAGGTTTCGTTGAAGGTCAGGCCGATTCCAGGCCGAGTTCCGGATCGGCATCAGGAACCGTCTCGTCGAATATGGCCGACCAATCCCTCCCTGCTCTCCGGCTCTGGGAAGGTCTGGATTTGATGGCAAGCGTCTTCAATCTGCGCGCCGCGGCATCGAATCGAGCTTCGATTGCCTGCACAGTCTGCGCGCCGCGAGTCAATGTCTCGCCGTTGCCAGTTCCTGTTGATGGGCCAGCACACAAGGCTGAATGTCGTTCGGGGGATGAACCCTCGCCTACCACACCCGTCTTCATGTAGGTCTGGGTCGTGGCCGGCACTGGCTGGGGAGGCAAGAATTCGGAAGCCGGCACGGACGGAACATGGCTGCGCGCGAAAGCCTCTAATTCTTGGAACGGTTCCGCCGTGAAGAAACGCAGTTTGTCAGCAAGGATCGGGTTCTGTCCTTCCACAAGCACGATCATCTTTTCGTGCGGGAGCTGACGGATTTCCTGCGGCATCAAGAGGTCTCGCTCTCTTAGCTGCTCCACCTTGGTGCGACGATGAAGCCCCATCAATTCGATCGTCCGCGATTCGGTCCTGTAGCGAACTGTTCGTCGACCGAGACTCTTTGAGACAGTCTCGGCAGTCGCTTGGTCGTTCGCGCCAAGGACAAGCTGATAGCCGCAATTTCCCATCAGCGATTGCCGCGCGGTCTCACCATAGATCTCGTCCAAGTTTTTCAGGTCCTGAACGATGAAGGCCATCTTGATGTTGTAGCTGGCAACATAGGGCAGCTTGCTGGTGACCTCGCTGAGCTTCTTCAACTGGCGAAACTCATCGAGAAGGAAATAGACCTGCAGCTGCCGCCGCTCATGCTCGAGCAGAAGCGTATCAAGCGCCTGCTGAACGAAGAGCGCCAGCAAGGGCTTCAGCAAGGTGATGTCGGTGATGTTCGGCGCCAGATAAATCGAGATCGGTCTGTATTTCATGGCGCGCAGATCCATGTCGGTCACCGACGTCGCGGCGATCACGCGCTCGTTGCGGAATGGCCGCAGCGCCCTTTGGATATCGAGAAGAGCGGACGCCGCGGCCCGTTCGGAAAGAGCGATATAGGCATTGAAGCTTTCGACGGTGAAGCGCGAGAGGTTCGGCTCCTTCTCCTTGATAAAAGCCATAAGAGCCTGCAGGTTCGTTCCGCTGTTGAAGAAAGCCGTAACCTCGCCGAGAGTGCGCCGACCGCGGTAAAACATGCTTTCATTGATGTAGCTGATTGCGCCAGCCATCACCTGCTGGGCGGTCGCCTGCCAGATCGAATTTTCCGAATCGAGGCTTTCGGGAACCAGAATGCTGGCGATGTTCTGGATGTCTGTGGTGCGGTCACCGCGGTCGGGCCGGATGAAATCCAGCGGATTGTAGCGGTGCGTGCGATCCGATCCCGGCGCGAAGAGAAAGACCTGGTTGCCCTTTGACTTGCGGTAGCCGGCGGTCGATCGGAAAATCTCACCCTTGAGGTCGGTGACGATCATCGAGCCCTCGTGGGTGAGCGCGTTTGGAATGACATAGCAGGCGCCCTTCCCTGACCGGGTCGGCCCGATGACAAGGTGATGGCGCTCGTCATCGACGCGCAGGATCTTGCGGCCGAAACGCCCGAGAATGTGTCCTCTGCGAGGAAACCATTTACCGCGGCGAAGCGATGCCAAGTTCTGAAAATGCGCATCGCCGAGCGGACTGGACACGGGCCGCAGCCCGGCATAGGCAACAATGGAGGCGATGAGAAGCGCGGGGACGGCGGCTACCAAACCGACCCGCTGCAACACGGGATTGTCGGCATAGAGCGCGAGCTGTTGGAGAGGGGCCAAGGGGTTCGCGGTGATCGTGGCCTCGACGACGCGGGCGTCGCCGTAGAGAAGTTTTAGCGCCAGGCCATAGCCCAGCAGCCAGATGGCGAATCCCATCGCCAGGCAGAACATGACATAGACGAGGCGCAGGGAGCCGGTCATGGTGACTCCATGCTCGCGAAAAAAATCTCCGAGACGCCGCGGCGGCCGCCAGCGCGGCGAAGCTGGACGACGATCGGGATGACGCTGCGGATATAGGAGATCAGGTCTGCTTTCGGATACGCAGCGGAAAGGCCGGACTGCATGACCATCATCGCAAGCTGCTCATAAGCGCCGAGCGGTGTGTCGGCATGCACTGTCGTCATTGAGCCTGGATGTCCGGTATTGATCGCTCGAAGGAAAGAGAAGGCCTCCGACCCCCTCACCTCGCCGACGAATAAGCGGTCCGGTCGCATGCGAAGCGACGCCTCGAGCAGGCTCTGGATCGTCACGCTGGCGGTTCCTTGATCGCCTTTCGAGGCCAGGAGATGCACGGCATTCGGCTGTGGGGGGAAAAGCTCCCGGGTATCTTCAAGCGTGATGATGCGCTCGCGGCAGTCGACCGACTTGAGGCATGCGTTGAGGAAGGTCGTCTTGCCGCTCGAGGTGCCGCCGCTGATGAGGATCGAAACGCGGTTGGCGATCGCTGACCGGATGAAGCCATGGACATCCTCGGCATGGAGGAGCCGGATCAGTTCGCGGTCGATGTCACTCACACCCCCGATGGCCACGGAGACCTGATCGAACGCACCGTTCTTGCGATAGTCGTCCAGGCTGAAATCGCTGACGACCTGTTTGCGCAGCGAGACGGCGCCGCCATCGGGCGCGGCAGGCGGCAGCACGACCTGTATGCGCTCGCCCGTCGGTAAGGCACCGCTCAGGATCGGGTTGGCGGCGCTGATGAACTGGTTTGTTGAGGCCGCCACGCGCTCGCCGATGTTGACGATCTCCGTCATCGTCAGCTCGGGAACGGAAAAGAAAGCCATATGCGCGTCGCCTAACCGCTCGACATAGACATGGCCCGGCCGGTTGATTGAGATTTCCACGACGCGCGGGTCATCGAGGAACGGCTTCAACGGCTCCAGCGCGCGGTAGAGAAAATAGTGGCGTTCGTTGCGGCCGAACTCAGTTGAGACTACGTTCATGACGGATCTCCCTGAGCGCCTCGGACACCGGATCATCGTAGAGCGCCGAGAAGTCGAGGTCCTGGCGCACGAACACGAAGATGCGTTCGCCTTGAGCGACGCTGATGGTCGGCGCAATCTTCAAGCTGTCGCCAAGAGCCTGGTTGGCCATGTCGGAAAAGGTCTGGGCCAGCGTGGTGCGGGCGATATCCGGGGCGCGCTGACTGTCACTGCTATTGTCGGTCGCAGACTGGCTGCCGTAGCCGGTTAGATAACTGGCCGCGCCGCCGACGATCGAAAGCAGGATCGCGGCGCCGAATCGCTCCCGGAACTTGTTGTCGACCTGTCCGGTCAGGCCGGAACGGCCGAGGCTGTCGGCGCCGATGGAACCGAGGCGAACGCTGACGCCGTCATCGCGCAGCATGCGCGTCCAGATCACGAAGATCCGCTTCTGGCCGCGGACAATGTCGGACTGATATTCGCCGATGAGGCGCGTGCCGGTCGGAATGAGCACGCGCCGCCCGTCGAAGGAATAGACGTCCTGCGAGACGATGGCGCGGATCTGGCCAGGCAGGTCACTGACGATCGCGGTCTCCAGGATGCCCGGGATCAGCGTTCCTTCCGGCACCAGCGCATCGATGCGATCGATCTTTCGGGCCTTTGCGGTGCGGTCGCCGAGGCTTATCGCTGCCGCGAGGAACTTGCTGTTGCGATCCTCGCCGGCGACGGTGGCGCCCTGCCCTTCGCCTGCGGCCGATCCGAACTGCTCGCCGCTCGATGCCTTGTTGTCGAAGACAATCATGTTCGAACGATAGCGCTTCGGGAATTGATCTTGCGGCGCATGGGCCGCCGTCTCGGGCGCGGGTGTGGCCGCAGGCGGAGGTGGGACGTTAAATTCCGTGGCATCGGAATGCTTTTCCTGCTTTACCGGCGGTGGAGGTGGTGGGGGCAACTGAATGACCTCAGGCTCAGTCGGCTTCGGCTGCGGCTCGCCATCGCGCACGAAGGATGGTGGTCGAAAGGTGGTGGTGGAGAACTCCTCGTCGCCGGCGAGAATGTCGCGCTGCTGCGGTCGTCCGCCGACGACGACGAAGTAGCCTGCAATCATGCCGGCGAGGATGAGAGTGCCGCCGCCGATCAACTGCTTGCGCCGAACGGTTCTGTCGGCGATCGCCGGCTCATCGCGGCTAGCCAGGGCCTCAAGCTCGGGACTGCGCTGGATCAATTGCCGCTCCTCCTGCGCTTGATCGCGTCAGGATCCTCCACCGGTCCAAGAACACCGGGGTCAGGCGCGCCAAAATCGGGTTTTCTGAGATTGAAGATGCAGACCCATTGGTCGCCGTCGCGCAGCGTGAACTGCCTAGCCGTCCCGTCGACGACGATGTAGTCGCCCTCCTTGCGGAAATTCTGGAGCGTCTCGGAAAAGTCCGAATTGACGGCAAAGATCGCCGGCAGACGCCGGTCGAATTTAAAGAAGGTCTTGGCGCCATCGTCGAAGACCATCAGAGGCTTCAGCCGCGCGTCGCCCGAGAATGAATAGTCGATATTGAGGTTCGCTTTGTCGACGCCAGAGATATTCGGCCAAGCCGCGCGCTGCTCGGCCTCCTTGCGCAAGGAAGCGTTGAGGTTCTTCTCAGGATAGATGAAGCGGATGCCGAAGACCTCCCTGCCCGCTTCCGGCGCATTGTCGCGCAGCTCGAGATAGTAGATGCGCTTGGTCGTGACCACGTTCATGTTGGTGGTGGCGTTCTTGGCGATTGGCTTGACGAAGACGATGTTGCCCTTTTCCGCCGGGACGACCTGCCAGCTGTCGGTGTCGCCGAGCGAGATCGTCTGGAACTTCTCATCCTCGTCGAAAATGATCATGGTCGAGATGCCATAGGTGGCGAAGACCTGAACGACATTGTTCTCCTGATAGACGACGCTGGCGATGCGCCGATCAAGAGAGCCGCCCTTCGGCGTCTGCGCGGCGCTTGCCACCGAGCCGAGCGCGGCAAGGCACAGTGTCGTGACGAGTATTGCCTTCAGCCCCATCACTGGCTCCCCGGGATCACGGTCTCCTGGTCGCGCCGGTAGCTGGTGACCTGGAAGCCGAGCGGGTTCTCGAAGCGCCACTCGTTCTTGACCGGCGTGTCGGTGTAGCGGAAGCGCACGACCGAGATCCAATGCCGATCGATCGCCTCGGTCTCGCTCTTCTCGGTGGTGGAGAAGCGCGCGATCGCCGTCGAACTGTTGGGGATGCTGACCGATTTGATGTCGACCAGCACCCGCTTCAGCTTGCCATAAACCTTGGCGGGGTTTTGCGGATTGGCGGTGCTGTATAGAGCTTGCAACTCGCGCGCGGCATCGCCAGTCGAAAGAAGGGCGGCGATCCCGAACTTTTCCTCGATCGCATAGGGGTCGTAGCCCTCGCGGTTGCGGATATAGCGCACGACGTTGGCCTGGGTTACGGCCTCCTGCTCGGTGAGGTTGGCGGGCCGCGTCAGTCCGGATTTCACCTCGATGTACCCGGTATTCTTGTCGACCTCGACCAGGTAAGGCTCGAAGCTCTTCAGCGGCAACATCAGCACGACGGCGACGAGACTAAGTGCTGCGATCGCCGCAAACACCAGGGCGAAGAACCAGGCAATGCGGCTGGAGCGTTTTGCCCGCTTGATGATCTCGGCCTCCCAGATATCTCCGTACTGGAAGTAGGATCGCAGTCTGTCGTCGGTGCTCTCTGCCATGCTTCCCGTCAGGATTGGTTCGGATGATCATCGGTAGCGTTCGATCGACTATCGGGGCGTTCCATTTGCCGTGATCGCGCCCTGCATCGCCTCGCGAGCCGTGCTGCGCGGCGGATGAAGCTGGGCCTGCAGGCGGTGAACCGCGGCTTGCATCTGGCGCGAGGACGTGCCGATCGCCATGCGGCCGAGCATGATGCCGCGGTCGGTGAAGGAACGAGAGCGATGTCCAATCGGCATCGCCAGGCCTCCAACGATGCCTTGGGCGAGCGACTGGATCTGGATCAGGACGAAGGAGCCGGCGAGACACAGCATGATGAAGGCGGCAAAATCGCTGAGCTTCAGTTCCCGATTGCCGGAGATCTGGTTGATCTTGGTGAGCTCGGGCGCCATGGCCGCGATCAGGAAGGCGGCGATGACATAGACGAAGAGAGGGATCAGCGCATAAAGCAGTGACTGGTTAAGCCAGCCGATCGCGTAATTACGGGTCGGGTTGAACAACATGCAGGAAATGAAGATCGGCGCGGTACCGAGCAGGACCCATAAGATCACCTTGGCAAGGACCAGGATGCCAAGCGCGATCGCCACGAACAGCCCGGCGAAGACCATGACGACCATGCCGATCAGCGCTGGCAGCACCGAGAAATAGCCGGCCTGTTCGGAAAAGGTTGAGGCCGCGACATTGGCCGTCCTCCAGATCTGCGAAAGCCCGTTGGTCGGCTCCGTGACGCCGGTACCCGAGGCGGCCAGCACGGCGCGGCCGGCTGCCTCCGGCACCTTCGTCAGCCAGTCATAGACGAGCGCATCGAAGTTGGACCAGGTGCCAACGAGGATGAAGATGATGATGACCCGGGCAAGACGGCCGATGATCTCGGCGACGCTCAGCCGGGAGGTCCCGAGAAAAAGTTGCGTTCCGTAGAACAGCACGACCAGAATGAAGAGCAGCCTCAACAGCGGCTCGATGTCTTTCGCCAAAGCGTCGTACGCGCGCTGCGAAAAATTCTCCCCTGACGCATCGATGCGCTGCAGCAGCTCTCCGATAAAATCCTCCACCGCCCTGCCCTACCCCGGTTGGTTTGCGAGACTGTCGATCGCCGCAAGCGCAGCTGTGCCATCCGGGTTGACCAGTCGCATCGGACCGCACTCGGTGCGGGTATCCTCAGCATAGCCGGTGAGATTGGCCGGCCGCTTGCACGGCGCGGTCTTCTGCTTCGGCGTGCCGCAGCCTCCCGAGACAACTGTGATCGCGAGAACGATCATACCCGTCAAAATCCTCGCCTTGCTCATTTGTAGGTGAGCGCTTTTCTGGTGTTGGAGATGTCGGTGAGCTTGCGCTGATTATCAGCCTGCAGCGACTGCACGGCTCCATTCATGGTCCCGATCATCTCGTTGAGCGTGAGACCGGTCTGCACCTGGAGCTGCGTATTCTGGTCGATCGAACCCTTGATATCCTTCGAGCTCCCGATCCCCTGAGCCGCGCTTTCCAGTGCCGACCGCCGGGTCTCGACCGCCTGCTGCGAGCCGGTGATCAGCGCCGAAACGCCAAGGACGGTCTTCACCAGCTCCTCATAGGATTTGTCGCTGGCGAGCGAGCTGTCGTCCTTGCCCGAAAGCGACTTCACCAGCTGCAGCCCGTTCACGAAAAGCGTCGCCGCCTTGGCGATCTCGGGCCCCATCGAACCAAAATTGGGCATGCCGCTCTGCAGGAGACTGTCGAAGGAAGGCACCGAGGTGACACTGAAGCCGTTGCCGATCGCGATATCCTTCAGGGACCCGGCATCGCCTGCACGGTCGCCGGTGACCGCCTGCAACGTCTTTTCGACTGTCGTCAGAATGTCCTTGTTGGTGTCGAGGATCCTGGCGGTCTTCTCGGCCGTATCCTTGGCGACAGCGTAATTTGTCTTGTCGATCACCGGAATGTCGGCCTGCGCCGAAGTCACAGCGATCGCGGTCGTGGCGACAAGAGCGAGAAAGCGTTTCATAAGGAGCCTCCGATCATTGCGGGACGAGGAGCAGTCCGGCGTTCCGGTCGAGTTTCTGGATGCAGGCCTTCGCCGTGGCGTCCCAGGTGAGACCCGCGCGGTCGTCGCAGAAGCCTGTGGCGTCCTGCGAACTGCCATCCCCGGTCTCCTGATAGCGGCCCGAGCGGCTGGCGCCGGAGATATCGCTCAGTGTGACTGCGTTTTTGGAGTTGACGAGATCGGCGAAGCTGGCGCCGAGCGCGATCATGCGGTTCAGCATGTCGATGTTGGCGTTGCGCACGCCTGAATTCTGGTCCCAGCTCTCCTGCACAGTGCCGGTCGCGACAGAGCCGAACTGCTGAAACCAGGAGGCGACGTCGCCCGACCCGTCGCCCGTGGCGCTTGTCAACGCAAAGGCATCGATGGTGCTGGAGCGCATGCCTTCATAGGCTGTGCTCGCGCCGCCATAGTTCAGCGGCATGCCCGCCTTGTCCGATCCGCCAAAGGCCGGCAGCCATTTCTCTGTGATGTTGCGGACATAGTCTTGAGTTTCGCGGAACGGCGGGATGCCGCCGTAGCTCTCGACATTGCCGGAGCCGGAATTGTAGGCGGCAAGCGCCAGCGAGACGTTGCCGTCGAAACGGCGCAGCTGCTGCTTGAAGTAGCGCGCGCCGCCACGCAGATTCTGCTCGATGTCGTAAGGATCGACACCGAGATCAGCGGCTGTGCCGGGCATAAGCTGGGCAAGGCCGACCGCGCCGGCGCCGGACTTGGCGCAAGGGTTGAAGCGGCTCTCCTGATAGACCAACGCCAGGAACTGGTTCTCGTCTATTCCTTCCTCGCGCGCCACGCGCCGCACCAGACCGGCTATCGATGGATTGGCATTGGCGGCCGCGACCGGATCGTCCTTGCGGCCGGGTCGATAGACCGCGCAAGTAACGCTCTCATTGTTCGAGTAGCGGTCACGGTCGACCTTGTCGATCTCGGTGGTCCTATCGTTGCGATCCCGACGCTGATCCAGCACGGTCCCGTCGATGGTCGGAATGTCGGCCGCGGCCGGCGTGGCGAGAAAGATTAGCATGAGAGGGAGACGTCGAATCATGCCGCCCTCCCCCAGCCGCAGAATTCGGGGAGCCACGACGCCGGATCCTCGCCAAGACGGGCGCGCAACGCCGCGCAAGCCTCGATCGTGTCCTTGCGGCCGGACAGGACCTGGACGATGTCCGGCATCGCCGAGAGGTCCAGCCGGGCGATGACGGAATCGTTGCCATGCTTGACGAGGAAGGTCCGTCGCTCAGGCGGCGTGTTGCGGATGAAGGAGAATTCCTTGGCCGTCAGCCCGAAGCGGCGGATATAGCTTTCCTCATCCGCGCGCGGATTGGAGAAATGCAGGTTCGTCGCCGACTGTTCGATCAGCGTGTGAGACTGTGGCGCCCTGGCGATGTCAGCGGCGGATTGGGTCCCAAATCCGACGATCCCGTTCAGCTTGCGGATCGTCTTCATCTTGTCGACGATGTAGCTGGAAAAGGCTGGGTCTTGTAGCAGCTTCCAACCCTCGTCCATGAAGATCAGGACAGGGTCGCCGGTGAGCAACTCATCGATGCGATGAAAGAGGTACATTAGCGCCGGCGTGCGCACCTCGGCGTTGTCGAGGATGTGCGTCATGTCGAAGCCGAAGATGCGCCGCCCAGAGAAGGAGAGCGCATCGCGCGGCGCGTTGAACAGCCAAGCCTTCTCGCCTTCGAACCAGGGCCTCAGCCGCGATTGCAGGTCGTTGGCGTCGGAACGCGAGCGGCCCATGAGAAGTCCGCACAGATTGGCGAGGGTCCGCTGCTCGATTGGCTCCTGGCAGATGCGACCGATCGCCCGCTCGAGTGTGTCGTCCTCTTCTTGAGCAAAGCCACCGCCGTTGGCCGGCTGCAGCATGGCCTTCAATAGGCGAGCCAAGAATTCGCGGTTGCCGGAGGTGTTTTCCAGCTGAAGCGGATTGAAGCCGGTCGCCTGTCCCGGCTGGAGAACCTCGTAGTTGCCGCCGATGGCCCGGATGAAAATCGAGGCGCCTTCGTCCTTGTCGAAGAAGACGGCCCTCGGCTCGGGCGAGACACGAAACGCCTGCGCGAGCAGGAAGGTGAGCGCGACGGTCTTGCCGGACCCGGTCGGCCCGGTGACCAGGAAATGGCCGACGTCGCGCTGATGGAAGTTGAACCAGTATGGCGTCTGCGACGTCGTCTCCAGGATTGAGATCGGCCGACCCCAATGCCCGCCTGACATCTGCCCGGTCGCAAAATTGTGGAGGGCGGAGAAGCCGGCGAAATTCGCGCTCGACAGCATGCAGGAGCGGGCGATGTAGGCATGATTGCCGGGAAGCTGCGCCCAGAACGAGGCCTCCATGTTGAGGTCCTCGCGCAGCCAGTTGACGTTCATATCGGTGAGGCAGGCGCCGAGTTCCGACACGGCTTTGTCGAGTAAGGCCAGATCGCGCGACAGGCAAAGCAGGCTGAAATGGTGGTAGCCGAACACGGCTTCCTGGTTGAGCAGGCTGTTTAGGGCAAAGTCGATGTCGGTCTCGACCGTGCTGCCCGCCTCGTCGGAAGCTCGGATCTGCCGCTGCAGGCGGGAAATCCTTTCCTGCGCGACCGGCTTGTCGGCCAGCGTGAAGGATTGCGTGAGGATGAACTCGTGCTTGACCTGCAGCAGGCCGTCGAGCATGCCCGGACCCGAGAACGGCGGATATTCCTTGATCGACAACATCGCGCCGAAGCGATTGTCGGTCTCCGTCGCTCCTTGCGCTTGCAAGGTTCGCCTGGAAAAGTGCAGCCGCGATGTTCCGACGTAGCTCCGGATCCCCATGCGGGGCAGCCTCATCGCCCGAGATAGGCCGCAGGTCAGTATGGCGTTGAAAAAGGCGCATGGCTCCGAATAAGGCTCACCATTGCGATAGGTGATGCCAAGAGCACGCGCGCCGTATTTCTGGAGCTCGCGCGTGACATTGCCGACGACTTCTTCCAGGTCGTTGATCCGTTCATGCGTACGCTGTTGACGCACCTCAGACCGCGCGGGCCGATCGAGCAGTCTTGAGACCGCCTCCGCGGTCCCGAGCGGCCCGCGCATGCCGGCCCGCACGATCGTGAGGTAGAGCTCGTTGGTGAACATGCGCTTCTCGCGAAGCGCTGCCATATATCGTGTGTTGAGAAGGTCACAGAAAGGATCGGAAAACGATCCATCAAGCTCCGGTCTGACTTGCCTGCGGATGACCGTCGACCAGAGCGAATAGCGGCTTGAGCCTAGCGCCCGGATCAAGGTGTTCTGGACACTCGCCCGCATATTGAGCTCGGCCTGATCCTCGGTCTGGAAGAACAGGCCGTCGAGCTTGATGATGGAAAGCACCGCGCCGCTTTCGAGTCCGACGACTGTGTCGGAGAGGTGCCGCATATAGGGGATGTGCGTGGCGATCGGCCGTTCGCGATGACGCTCGCCTCCAAAGCCCAGTTCATCCGCAACAACTCTAAACATGATCATGGTCCGTAGGAGTTCGTGCCCCAGAACAGCTTGTTCGGGGTCCTGGGCGTCCGGCGGCCGGCAACCTGGGCGAGGTCCAGGACACGGATGTCGCGGCTGGTGAGGGCAAAGAGCGCCAGATAAGCGACCGGCGCGATGGTGACGGCCCAAAAGCTGGTCGTAACCAGGAATGCGATCAGGGTCACGCCAATGATGAGGTAGAACGCGGTGAGCGGAATGCCCCACATCATCGGCGGCCGCGTCAGGCCGATCACCAGCGGCGTCAGATGGGGCTTGTCTTCAGTCTCGTTCATGGCTCACTTCCCGACCGCCGAGATCATCTGGTCGACAATCGCTGGCGCACCGAAGACCAGGCCGATGCCGATCACGACGGCGCCGGCGGTGAACCAGGAAAGCCGTCCGGCGAAGGCGAGGAAGCCGAGACCGATGACCGCGATGATCGCCAGCAGCCGCCCAAACGGCCCGGTGATGAAATCGACGATCATCTGCACGGCGGTCTCGAGCGGTGCGAAAGCGCCCGATGTCTGCTGGGCAAGGGCTGGTTCTGCGGCAGTGACGGCGAGCGCTGCAACGACGAGCAGGAGAAATGTGGGCCGCGCCCTTGACGACGGGAAATTCGAGACGGTCTGGTTCTTCATGTCCGGCCTCCTTCTAGAATTGCATGACGCCGCCGACCCACTGGCGCGACTTGCCGGTGGGGAGGACGTCGCCGACTGCAGCGTTGTCGACGGCTATTGGGACTGGGGCCGCTCCGGTGCTCTGGCCGTTCATCCTGGGCGACGGCAAGCCAATTTGGCGATTGATCACCTCGGCGACGAAGCGGACGGTTTCCGGGAACGGCGGAACGCCGCCAAATTTCTGGACGTTGGCTTCACCAGCATTGTAGGCGGCGGCCACGATCAGCGGATTGCGATAGGTCTCGAACAGCGATTTGAGGAAGCGCACGCCGCCATCGATGTTCTCAGCGGGATCGCAGATGTCCGTGACGCCGAGAAATGCCGCGGTCGAGGGCATAAGCTGCATCGGCCCGCGCGCGCCCTTCGGCGAGTTGCGATCGCGATCCAGCCGGCTCTCGGTTGTTGCGATCGCGAGCGCAAAGTCTGGGTCGACCTCATGGCGTCGCGCTGCCCCGACGACCAACTGTGCAATTTGTGAAGTCGTCAGCGGCGGAGGACCGCACAAGTATTCCGCCTGAGTTCTAATTAAGTCAATTTGACTATGTATACCGGCCAGGCCATTGCTGGTGCGTGCAGCCGTGGCCTCATCCCCATGGCCAACGCCACGCAAGCTGTCTGTTGGTCGGATTGTGCCGTCGACGCCGATGACATACTCCCTGCCACTATCCAGCCAACGGTTACGAAAAACAGTGTCGACCGCGTCTGGAAGGGCGGCGGAAGTCGCAAGTCGCCTTGAAGAGCCGGGCGATACTGCGTTGCCATCGAATTCTTCGGCGGAAGACGCAACCACGGCGAGATGCAAGCTCGTGATTGTGAGTACGGCGGACGCCGAAAGCCGAAATGCTTGTGTGTGTAGATGTGGCAGAGCCATCGCAAATCATCCAAGGCAAGCAACGTTGAATGACGCAATCGATATGTCAGATAGAAAACAATGTCAATTTGGCTATGATTTTTTCTTGCACTGCGCCTGTGAAAAAGCCACATTGCAATCAGCGACCGCGCGATTTGTGGAGGAAGGCTGATATGAAACGCTGCGTCTGCATCCTTGGTCTTTCCTTGGCGATGGTCGTACCGGCTCTCGCAGCGGGACCTGTCGATCAGGTCTATATTCGCTCGCTTGCGGCTCCGGGAAAGACGGTGCTGGTCATCGAATATTATGACGGCAAGGGCGGCGTCGGTGAGCGCAAGGGTTTTGCGTCCGCAAGCGGGTTCAAGGCAGTCTCCCCCACCGACTTCCAGGTCAGCGACAAGATCACCGTCCACCTCTTCGGCATCGAGCCTTGCAATGGCGACATGGTGAACCGTCGCGAGAATTTCGCCGGCAGTTGCGCGGACTACGCCGAGCAAGGACTTGCTACGCTCCTGAAGTCCCCCAAGGTGGTCTATTGCCGGGCCTTCATCAGCGAGGCAGAAGCCCCGGTCCAGGACGCGACCTGCTACGGTTACTACAACTACCCGGGCAGCCTCGACACGGTCGACATGTTCGAGGAGCAGCTTGTTTCGCTGGGCACGCATCGGGTCGCAAAGAAGGCGGATGGTAGACTCGCGAGGCCCGATCTGGAACAAGCCGAAAAGGTCGGTCGCGGTGGATACGGCATGTGGGTCGATCCGAGGATCAAGGGCCAATGAGAGCACTTGCCGTTCTCGTCGCCGCTTCCATCTCGGCGCCCGTCGCGGCTGCGCCAGCAGGGTACTTTGATCTGCTGCCCGGGGTGGCGCTCGAGAGTGGCGACAGCTGGACGGATGCCGGCACGAGGTATCATCTCTACGGCGTCCAGGCTTGCCTACGCGGGACGTCTTATACCGATAGATCAGGCAAAAGCGATGATTGCGGCGAGGCCTCTTTGGCAGTCCTGGCGGCATTCATTGCCGACACCAGGCCCACCTGTGCACCCGTGGCCACGATCACCAACGTCACCCACGTTGTCTGCTACGCTTCGGTCGGCGTCGACCGGCTGGATCTTGGCAATCTGATGATCACATCCGGCTATGCGTTTGCGGCCCTGCGTCCGGACGGCCTGCCCTATTCTCCCGCCTATGCTGTCGCCGAACAGGTCGCACGCGAAAAGCATGCCGGGCTCTGGCAATTCAAGGACGTACAATCTCCCGCAATCCTGCTCGGTCGGGCCGCGGCGGGAGGTTCGACAGGCCGATGAGAACTCGAGCGACCCGCTTGGCCTGGCTGCTCGCGACCTTGGTCGCCCTCCCGTCCCCTTGCTGGGCAGCCGATGTCATCGGGCTGGGTACAGTGTCGTCGTCCTCTACCAATGAGACCGCCTCAGGAACGATTATCGGTCGGGTCACAGTTATCGACGGCCGTACGGTGTGGTTTCCGCGGTCGGCGCAAAAAGTCCGCTTAACCGGGATCGACACTTGCGAGCTACCGCAATGGGCTTTCGATCCCAGGCGATACGGCAAGGGCAGCATTCTCAAGCCCGTGCCATGCGGACCGCTTGCCAAGGCCTGGCTGAAACGCACGGTGGGCGGTAGCCCGGTGACGTGCACGGCGCGTGCAGTCGATTCAGACGGGGCCTATGTCGGCATTTGTTCCGCACGTGGGCACGACCTCGCTGTCGAAATGCTCCGTATCGGCTGGGCACGGGTAAATTTCGCCTCCCCTCCGGGATACGTCACCTGGCAAAACCACGCGATGGCCGCCCGCTACGGCATGTGGACCACCTACGTCCTCGATATGGATGAGTGGCGCGCCAGGGCAGTCGATCGAACGCTGCAGAGACAACCGATCGCCGACTTCAATCTGCTGGCGGAGCGAAGGCGCGAGATCTCTCCGCCGTTCAGCGACGCCCGGAACCGACCCGTTCAGAGCGACCGATAAGGTATACCTGCTCGGGAGGCAAGATCATGCGGCTCATCAAATCCATCATGACCGTCACGGCGATGGCGATCCTTTCGGAAGCGGCTGGTAATCTGGACGCGCAGGCCAGCGAATGGGGATGCCAGGTTCTACTGTGTGCATCGTCCACGAATCCTTCCTGGCATGGGGTTCCGGCCTGCCACCCGCCAATGGACCGGCTGATCGCGGCGATGACCAACTGGGATTTTTCTTGGCCGACCTGCCCCGAGGCCGGCACCGGCGACCCCGGCTACCAGAAGTACGCCGATTGCCCGGCTGGTTGGAGCGTCGGACACCGCGAAGTCGGCCATGGAGACCGAAGCGAGCCAGACCTCTGCGTCAAGCAGGGCGGGCTCTGTGGTCGACGCGATGGGTGCAGCGCGACGGTCTCGATCGCACGGCCAGTACGTGACGATCCTTACTACTTCGACATCCCGGCGGACGGGGCGCCGGCCGTGAGACATTGGTTCAATTTGCGACGGTAGGTACCTGCCGCTTCTCGCTGGCAAGCTCTCCTTGGCGCAATTTTGCCCAAGGCATCTTGAGGCTCACTCCAGAGCCCGCAGGGCTCTAACCGGCCGGCCACAGGTGAGCCTGTCGGCGGCAGTAGCGATCGAATTGGCATCAATGCCGAAATGTCGGTAGAGGTCGTCGATCGTCCCGGACTGGCCGAAGTGTTCGACACCCAAGCTGCGCGTGCGATGGCCGTGAACGGAACCCAGCCAGCCAAGTGACGCTGGATGGCCATCGCTCACCGTAACAATCGAACAATGCGACGGCAGCTCGGCAAACAATCTTTCGACATGACTTCTGGCGTGCACCAGGCCGCGTTCGCGCGCGCGGCTCGCGGCCGTCCACCCGGCGTTGAGCCGATCGGCGGACGTCACAGCCAGTAGGCCGACATGGCGACGATCCTGCCCGATCATGCCAACCGCCTCAATCGCCTCGGGTGCGATGGCTCCGGTATACGCAACGACGACCTCGGCGTTTGGGCCTGGATGGCGAAGCCAGTAAGCGCCATCGATGATGTCCTGTTCGAGCGCAGGCGTAATTGGGCGTGCGACCTGCTCAACCGGCCGTGTCGACAGGCGCAGATAGACCGATCCTCCACTCTCATCGCGCAGCCAGGTGCGTTCCGATTGATAGGCCTCACCGTCGCGCTGCATATAGTCGAGCGCAAACCGCATGATGACAGCCAGTTCATCGACGAAGGCCGGCTCGTAGGCGGCAAGCCCGTCCTGCGCCATGCCGATCAACTGGGTCGCGATCGACTGATGCGCTCCCCCTTCAGGCGCCAGCGTCATGCCCGAAGGCGTGGCTACGAGCAGGAAGCGAGCGTCCTGGTAGCAGGCATAATTGAGTGCATCGAGGCCGCGCTGGATAAACGGGTCATAGAGCGTGCCGATCGGCAAGAGGCGCTTGCCAAAGACCGAATGCGCCAGGCCAAGTGCCGACAGCAAGGTGAAGAGGTTGTTCTCGGCAATGCCGAGCTCGATGTGCTGACCAGAGGCGCCGAATTCCCACTTCTGGGTCGAGGCGATCCGCTCGCTGCGGAAAGCGTCCGCCAGCGCTTCGCGGGCGAACAGCCCGCGTCGGTTTACCCACGGTCCCAGATTGGTCGACACCGTCACGTCCGGCGACGTGGTGACGATCGCGTCGGCGAGCGCCCCGCCAGCCCGCGCTATCTCGTCCAGCAAGCGGCCGAAGCCGACCTGCGTCGACACCACGCCCTTGGCTTCCACAGCCAATCGGTCGGGTATGATGATGCGTTGGGCGTGATGGCGCCGGTGACCCCTCGTCTTGAAGGGGACGTTGTCGAGAAATCGCTGTAAGTCCTGCTCGTCGAAATCAAATCCCTCGACGGCATCCCATTCGCGGCCTTCTTCAACCGACATCGACGCGCGAAACGTAGCCATCTGGTCCTTGGTCATGAGGCCGGCATGATTGTCCTTGTGGCCCGCAAGCGGCAATCCGAATCCCTTGATCGTGTATGCGATGAAGCAGGTCGGCCGGTCGTTGCTACGCGCCGTCTCGAACGCTTCGAGCACGGAGCGCAGGTCATGCCCGCCGAGGTTGGTCATCAAGGAGGCTAGATCGGCGTCGGAGCGGCGCTCCAGAAGCATTGCGATTCCCGGGCTGGCGCCAATGTCAGCCAGCAGGCGCTTGCGCCACGCCGCGCCGCCCTGGAAAGTCAGTGCCGAATAAAGCTGATTGGGGCAGTTCTCGATCCAGGCGCGCAACGCCTCTCCGCCGGCCTCTGAGAACGCGGCTCGCTGCAGCGATCCATGCTTGAGGACAACCACATCCCAGCCGAAATTGCGGAAAATGCTCTCGAAACGTTCCCAGAGTCCTTCACGCACGACGGCATCGAGACTCTGGCGATTGTAGTCGACGATCCACCAGCAATTGCGCAGGCCATGTTTCCAGCCCTCCAGCAGCGCCTCAAAGATATTGCCCTCATCCATCTCGGCGTCGCCGATCAGCGCCACCATGCGGCCCTCCGTCACGCTGTCGTCGCGAGCACGCAGATAGTCCTGTACCAGCGAGGCAAAAAGCGTCTGAGCGACACCCAGCCCCACCGATCCGGTCGAGAAATCGACATCATCGATGTCCTTGGTGCGCGACGGGTAGCTTTGCGCGCCGCCGAAGGCGCGGAACCGCTCGAGCTTCTCACGTGTCTGGTTGCCAAGCAGATACTGGATAGCATGGAAGACGGGTGAAGCATGCGGCTTCACCGCTACGCGGTCTTCCGGTCGCAGCACGGAGAAGTAAAGCGCGGTCATGATCGTTGCCACCGAGGCCGATGAGGCTTGATGGCCGCCGACCTTGAGACCGTCGGTGTTTTCGCGAAGATGATTGGCGTTGTGGATGATCCACGTCGACAACCACAGCACCTTCTTCTCCAACGCCGCAAGCGCCCTCAAATCATGCTTGTTCATGTCGTTGCCTCCTCGTCGTTCAGCGCTGCAAGGCTAGACGTTGCCTGGAGCTCGTTGTGATCAAACTTGCGCAAAATGGAGGAGCAGATTAGCTACTTTCACCAATTTGCATGTTCAAGGTGGTCCGTTATGCCAAAAGCCAAACTGGACGCCATCGACCGAAAGATCATCGACGCGCTGCAGGTCGAGGGACGCATGACAGCGCAGCAGCTTGCCGACAAGTGGGCCTCTCCCCGTCGCCTTGCGCGCGTCGCGTTCGCCAGATGGAGGATATGGGGGTCATCACCGGCTATACGGCCGTCATCGACCAGGATCTCGTCGATCTGCCGATCTCGGTCTTTGCTTCGATCAAGCTGGAGCGTCAGCGCGAGAGCGAACTGGAACGCTTCAACGCCGCTATCGCGCGTTGGCCAGAGGTCGTCGACTGCTATCTGATGACCGGGCAGCGCGATTACCTGCTGCGCATCGTGGTTCGGGATCTCCACGCCTATGAGCGTTTCCTGAAGGAGAAACTGACGCGGCTGGACGGCGTCGCCTCGATCGAAACGAGCTTCGCGCTTGCTCAGATCAAGCGGTCGAATCGCTTGCCGGTCGAACCGTGAGAATGCCGATAGCACCGCTAACGGGTTCGACTTCTTCGTCGGTGCCACAGCGCGTCAGCGGCGATCCGGCTTTGCGAGGAATGCCGCAAGCTTCATTTCGAAGCCGAGCAGACTTGCGTTGATCAGGCTGATGTCGCGGGAGGTGAGCGCCACCCCGTCGCTGATCGAGACCGACATCAGATAGAGCACTTTCTGGCGAGCATCGTCGGCGTGCCGCGCACGCATATGAAGGAGTCGGCGCCAAGCGATCACCTCGAGGACTGTAGCCGAGGCCAGGGCCACAGAAGCGATCGTCCCGAACCAATCCCGGCGCCTGGGCGCCAGTTCACCAACACGCCTGCGCCAATGCCGGTGGCGCGTGATGGCATGCCCGATGTCGCCGGCGCCGATCCCTCGAAATCGGAAAACGCGCACAAGCATTGTGGTTGACCGACCCTTGAAATCAGCCGAAGCGCCTGTGGTTGAAGTGCTCCCTTCGCCCAGGCCTTCGTTCCTTCTATCCGACAGCTTCGAAAGGTTTGCCATGAGGTTGAAGACCCCTCGTGCGGTTCGCTTTGAGAAACGGCCCCTGTGGCCCCATTGGATTTGCAAGCTCGACGATGAGACCGTGGCCACCCAAAAAAGTAGCAGGTTGCGACGTGCTTGCTTTAAGGACGCGCTCCTGACAGCCGGAGCAGACTGCGATGCTCAAGCTGGCTCACGCGAGAAACGCTGCAACAGTTACAAGAATTCTTCTGAAAGACGGCTCCGAAGCCAAGTGAAGAGATGTTAAATCAGCAGCAACATATTGTTCGCATTTTTTAGCGGTAGCAGTCCGCGAACGAACCTCCTACGCCTGTGAACTGTTCGACGTGAAGCTGCTGCTCTTGGACGGACTGCTAACCCGCGCCGGCTGTCTCATACCCACCTGACGCCTATAGCCGCTTGGTCTGCGCGAGTTCTCAGTGCTCGGTGACACTTCCAAGTCTGGAAAAGACCGCGCACCAGAAGCGATAGTCTTCGTTGCGTCCATCGAAATGGGCGGTCAAGGCGCACCAGGCGGCCGCCGTTGTGGCATGTGACCCGTAGAGTTCCCGGGCGGCCTCGGCGGTAGCCTGCGGATTGGTGAGATCCCAAATTGTGAGGATGCCGTTGCCAGCATCGCTGGCAATGTCTTGGCCGAAGTGGATTTCTGGCATGCGAAAGGCTCCCGCGGATGGGCCGGCGAGAGCAGCTCTGCGCTGCAAGGCCGGACGTTGGGAACCCACATCGAGTGAGCCACGATCCGAGGGCAGTGTCGCCCGAGGACATTTGTCGTGCCGTCCCTGGCCTTGTGGCAGCTTATGGCGGTGCCGTGGACACCGCGCCAAGCGTTGCGCGATCAAAGTATCGCAAAGCCGGGTCCTGAAGACAACCACGGCGATGACGCGGCGCAGCAAACACTTTATCGCGGCACATGCGGCCACAGCCGATGCGTGGGGCATCTGCCGCTAGGCCTATGTCCTGTCGGACCAAACGCGCGCCCGCGAATGGTTCTGCCTCTCTTGCGTCGTAAGGTCGCTATGGGCCGAGTTCGTGGACCCTGACGCCCGGCACAACGGCCTGTGCGATCTCGCAAAGATGCTGGTGATGCGTCAGGTAGATCACCTGCCCGACACGCGCCATTTCGCCAAACAGCCTGAAGACCTCCTCGGACCGGACGTGGTCGAAGGTCTCCATGATGTCGTCGGCGATGAAGGGCACGGCGGGCCGCAATTGGGCAAATTCGTAATATCCGGCAAGCCGCAGAGCCAAATAGAGTTGAAAGCGCGCGCCTTTGGACAGGGCATCGGCAACCTTGGACTGGCCGTCTCGCTGCAAGGCGATCAGGACTTCACCGCCTTTGACCGGCTGCGTGGTCAGACCCGAATACTGCCCCCGCGTCATCAGCGCGAAAGCGTCCGACGCCCGCGCCATCATTCCGGAGCGGTGGCGCTCGCGATAGACGCGCAAGGCTTGCGTGGCGGACATGATGCCAAGCTTCAGCTCGATGTAACGGACAGCCTTCTCCTCGATCTCCAGAAGGGTTGTGCGCCGCTCTGCATCCAGGCGGGCAACAGCGCTGTCGCCGCCAATGGCATCCAGCTTGTCGGCGGCGCGCGTCTGACGGATCAACTGCTGACCGATCGCATCGTCGAGTTGCCGGAGACGTTGCTCGCCTTCAAGCCTCTCCACCGCGAGGCTGTCGAAATCAACAGCCTCCAGGACCGAGCGCGCTGTCTCGAAACTCTCGGCCGCCAGTTCGACCGTCACCCTTTCCTCATGCTCGGCGATCGCGGCAAGCAGGCTGTCGCGCTCGCGCAGCAATTCGTCACGCTCGACCACCTCGGTCAGCGTAGCGACGCCGAAGGCGAGCAGCACTTCGTTCTTGCTACGATCGTGGCTGGAAATCTCGCTGTCGAGGATGTCGCGCGCACTCGCGAGGCGTTCGAGGTCATCGACAAGACCCGCCTTCATCTCACGCGTGCGCTCGGCGCGCTCCAGCCGCTCGGCAAGCCTGGTTGCCATCTGCTCGAGATCATCATCCTTCGGCGACTCGCCGGCCTCCTCGGCGAGGGCTATGACCTCGGCCAGGAAATTCGCCCTGTCGACCTCCATCTTGTCGATACGCAGTCGCAAGGCGTCCCGCTCCTGCAGGCTTTTGGACAGTGCGGCCAGTTGATCGAGCACGGTGCCGACCGCCGACGCCGAGAGCCCGTTCTCGAGCCAGGTGCCCTTGAGCGCTTCGCCAATGCCTGCCAGCCATTCCTCCTCGCGGCGCTCAGCCGCGCCCATGGCAAGCCGGCGAGCGGCGAGATCTTCTTGCCGCGAGCTCACAGTCCTGAGCGCCTCGGCGTGCTCGGCGTCGATCTTGCGCTGCCGGTCGAGAAAAAGCTCCGCGATTGCGATCGTCGCCTCGAGACTGTGGCTCGGCGCGGACGAGATGCCGACGCTCGACATCGCCGCGCTTAATTCCAGGCGCATGGCTTCGCCCGCTTCGCTGGCCCGCTGGGCCTTGCGGCGGGCAAGCTCGATCTGCTCCCAGGCGGCGAGTGCCTCGGCGCGTGCTGCGACGACCTCCTCCACCTTCTCGATCAGTCGTGCAGGCGATTGTTCAGCGTCGCCGGCGGCGAACTCCGTGATGGCCGCGCGGATTTCCACCGATTGGCTTTCCACATCTCTCTCGAGCTGTGCGCGGTGCTCGCGTACACGTGACAGGTTGGCCGCGGCTTCGGCCAGGGCGCGCGTGCTGGCCCGCATTTCGGCAAGATCAGATGCGCTGGCCAGCCGGACAGTCGCGGCAGCGTCATCGCGCGCCAGGGCTTGCGCGAAATCGTCGGCGGTTTGGCCCGTCAGCGCCGCGCGATGCGCGGCCCACGCCTCATCGCGGGTACGCCGGATAGTCGCCGCGGCTTCGTCGCTGACAACGTCCGCCGAAGCGCGAAGAGCGGCCAATCGCGCCGTAACCAACGCTTGATTGCCTTCGAACTCTGCGAGGCGCTCGGCAAGAACGGCGCGGGTCTTTGTCAATTCCGTCGCCGCGGTTTTCCAAGCTGTGATTTGACCGGCGCCCGGGACCGTGACGCCTGCAAGCGCCTCAGCATCCCCGGACCAGGGCTTCAGCCGCGCAAGCATCGCAGCCCATCGGGTTGTTTCCTTGTCCTCCGCCTCGCGTGCCGCCTTGATGTCCCCCGTATGTCCGCTTTCGCGTGCCTTCGCGACCGCCGCGCCGAGCCGCGCTCGGGCGGACTCAGGGACGGCCCTTTCTTCGCCGACGCGCTCCCTTGCAGTCTGCAAGGCATCGGCCGCCGCTGCCGCTTCGTCCCGGGCGACGCGAACACTAGTGGCGATCCCCGATCGCTGCTCGACCATGGCGCGTAGGACGCCCACAGTTGTGGCGGGCAAAAGCAACACCGAAGGGTCCGGCTCGGAAGTCCGGCCCAGCGCCGCGAGACAGCTCGCCACGGTGTTGTCGAGGACCTGCAACTCCATCCTGCGATTGGGCAAGTCGAAACCGGCCGAGGCAAAGCGGACCTTGCTTCCCCCTAGCTTGCGAATGCGCTCGGAGACAGCAAGGATTTTGCTGTCGATGTCGACGGAGGCAGTCTTTGCCGTTAGGCGCTCGATCTCCGCGATGTTCGCGGCCAGCCGCGTCTTGAGGCTGGCGTCGTCATGAATGAGTTCGGTGACGCTGCCTATCCATGTGCGGGATGGCGCGGCCATGTCGGGCAGTTCGGCAATCCGGGCTTGCTTGCGCGCGATATCCAAAACCATGGGCCGGGCGCGAATGTAGCGGGCGATCGCGTCGAGCCTGGCCGTCAGCACTGCCCGGTCGCTGATGGTGCGATCGTATTGTCGTGTCGCATCGAGCCGCTCTGCCTCAAGCGTCTCATAGGTCGAAGCGAGCGTGTCTATCCCATCGCGGCGCGACTTTAGGTCTGCGAGACGCTTCTTCAGCAATGCCAGTTCCGTCCCATGCGCCTGCTTGCGGTAGAGCGCATCGGCCTCGGCCTCGAGCGCGTTCAATGTGTCGCTTGCATGCCCGAGACCGGCGCTGGCGGTGAAAAGGAGTTTGCCAAGGTCGCCGCGCGACTCCAATATCGATTTGCCGCCTGCCTCAAGGGTTTCGTCGTCCAATGAGAACATGGTGGTGTAGGCGTCGCGCGACAGGCCGGCCAGATGCGCCGATATCGCTACATCGCTCACCGGCTGGCCGATGGCGTTGAGCAGTGAATTGCTACGCTGTTTCGTGCGTGTGAATGTGTGCTCCGTGGCGTCGAGCTCAAGCACCCCACCGATGCGCATGGCGCTGTACTCGTGCAGGAAGTTGTAGCGGCTGCGCTCTTCTATGCCGAACAAGAGATCTAGGTGGCCGGAAAGAGCCGTCGACTTGCCGGCTTCGTTCAGGCCGAACACGATATGCAGATCAACGCCGGTTTCCGGGCTGACGCCAAAGTCGATCGACTTGTCGGTGAACTTTCCGTAGCGGATGAGATCAAGGCGCCTCACCCTCATGGCGATCCGCCGGCCTTGAGCCGAGCCGTCACCAGATCGGTGCCGCTGGCGAGCACCCGGTCGAGGAAGCGCTCCAGGCCCGCGTCGTCCTTTCCGGCAAAGTCGCGGCCTTCGGCAGGAAGGTCAGCGACGATCTTCTGGATGAAAGCCTTCGCTGCGGCGCGGAAGGCTTCCGAATTGGCGTCGTCGCGCATTGACGCGGCCAGTTCGAAAACCGGATCGGCCGTGCCGTCGGCCGCTTTGGCCAGAGGCGGCGCGAGGTCGAGCTCAAGCTTCTCCACCCACGTGTCCCCTACCTGCTCTGCTGCCTGCTCGGCCTCGGCAAGCAGCAGATCCTTGTCGCGGATCATCGCCCAGGACAGAGGGGATGAACCGGTCAGGCCTAGGCGCAGCACGGCGTGACGGGAGGGGACGGAGGAGCGCAGAGTTTCGAGCGACGAACGAACCCGCGCGACGACCTCGGACCATTCTATTGTGCCGGTCACATCAACGCTCAACCGCTCGAACTGCGCGACGCTGGTCAGCCGTTCCTCGATCTCGATTGAGCGATCGTCGCGTATCGTCACCAGGGTGACTGATTTTTCGCCAGCCTCGTTGATGTCCCTGCCCTGCGGCATGCCAGGCATCACCACCGTGCTGGCGCCGGGATGGACCTGGCGCACATGGATGTGGCCAAGCGCCCAATAGTCGTATCCATGGCCGTGCAGGTCAACGACGCTGCAGGGAGCGTAGACGTCGTGGCCGGGCGATCCGGCGAGGCTGGTGTGCATGATGCCGATGTTGATCGCGCCTTCCTGAGCGGCTGGATATTTGGGCAGCAGGCTTTCCGGCGCCTTCGGGTTGGCGAAGCTCAAACCATGAAACAGGACGTCGAGCCCGCCGGCTGTTTGTGGAACGGACTGCGAGCGACCGGTGAAGATGGTGACCGTGTCTGGAAACACGAGCTGCTTTGAGACCCGCGACAGGGCATCGTGATTACCGCGGATTTTCAGGACCCTGATGCCGGCCTGATGAAGACGTGCCATCTGTGTCGCAAGGAACCTGGCTGTTTTCATCGACGTCTGGTCGCCATCGTAAAGATCGCCGGCAATCACCAGCGCATCGACGCGCTCTGCAAGGCAGATATCGATGACAGAGATGAAGGCCTGGCGGCTGGCGTCGCCGACGAGCTCGGCAAGCTCAGCGTTGCGCAGCGCCAGCGAACGCAGCGGCGAGTCAAGGTGAATGTCGGCAGTGTGTAGGAATCGAAATGCCACTCAGGCCCTCCGGCCGCTAATGAATTCACCGCGTTGCCGGGCGCCGATCACGTGTCAGGTCGAGGCAATCCGCGACTCTGCTGAGGGCGGCATCACTGCCGCATTGATGGCAGCGGACTCTCTCACGATTTCATCGATCGTCACATTGCTGATCATCGCCCATAATTCAAGCGGCTTGTAGAACCGTTTAAGGTTGCACTTGCCGCAACGGATGCCGCACGCAAGGTTCAGCGCGCGCCTCGCGGCCACTTCTCGGGTTGTTTCCGGAATACGACCAATGAGGAACATAGTCCTCAAATCCCCTCGCGAAATCGAGCTTGCGGCTGCCTACGCGACAGCCTAGAGGCTCAGCGGGGAGGAATGCGTCGGTTGCTTGACGCACTTGCCCGTGTTCGCATGGAGGTTCGGGACTCCAAGCCGCTTAGAGTAGCGGTGCACTTCTGGGTGTGAATCCCGGGTCAGCTCAAGAGGTATCCGCGCCGCAACTCGGAGCAAGGTTCTCCGCTATTGAATTGACGAGGCGTGCAAAGGACGCCCCAACGGGCGTCCTTTGATGACCTTAGTACCCACCTTTACCGGCGGATTTCACCACCACTTTGGTCACTGCAATATGGATAATGCCTGAGACGACTAGTGTCGGCAACGTCGCCGTCATGTAGTCGTAGGGCTGGTGGCTGACGTAGGTCAGCGGGTTCAAAAGGTACAGATAAGTCCCGCAACCGCCGACCATGGCTAACATTGCGGCCGGATTGAAGCCGCCCCAGAAACGGTAGGCGGAACCCGTTCCGCCGATGAACATTGCCCGGACATCGATCCGGCGACGGCGAAGGAAGTAATAGTCAGCGATCTGGATGCCGCAAAGCGGGGCAAACGCCATGCCGATGAATGCCAGGAAGGAGCCGAAATTGGAGAAGAACAGTTCGGGAATGAGCAGTCCTACAAGCACGACCGGCCCGATCGTCATCAGCAGCAGAACAGGCCACGAAACACGATCCAGGCTCGGAAAATGTCGCAGGCCGATTGCGGAGGCATAGACGCCTGCGACCGCTGTGCCCAGGTTCGCAGCCGCAACGAAGATCAACGCGATGATGCCGTAGGTCGGTCCGCCGACCGTGCGCAGCCAAGCGGCCGGATCGGATACCTGTAGCACCAAGATACCCGCAATACCGATTGAGGAAAGCAGAGGAACGGGGGCGCCCATACCAAGCATCACAGGAACTGCGGTCGTCCGCCCCCTCGGCGCCATTCTGACCATCGCACCGATATACGGCCACCACGAAAGGAGTGAGACGATGCCGATCTCGACGCCTGTAGTATAATTCCAGATTGGATCGGGGGAAGCGGAAGCTGGAACGGCGGCTTTGATATCTCCCCATCGCTGGCTCAGCAGGATATAGAGCATCCAGAGGCCTACCAAGACATGCGCCACCAAGATCTTGGCAATGCGGTCGACCCCACCTGAGCCCTTGAGCAGGAAGATGAACACGAGGGAGCAGGCTAGGAAAATCGTGATCGGCACTATCCAGGCGCTATCGCCATCTGGCATGACTCCGGTTGCTACGAGAAGCTGCGTCGTCGATTTGGCGAAGAAGATCAGCAGCAGCGAATTCCATCCGACGATCGATATTTGCTGGAGAGCCGCTGGGATGATCCAGCCGACCGAACCGAATTGGGGCTTGGTCGATGCAATGGAGTCCACTCCGAACCGGATGCAGATGGGGATCGCAGCTAACGCTACGATCAGCATTCCTATCATAGATCCGGCGAAGAGAGCAGCGATACCTCGGGTAAAGCCGAGATAATAGCCCGCATACTCGCCGATGATGTAGCACCAAGTTGCGGCGGCGGCGGTAGCAAGGGATATGCCGAGCTGCCACGGTCCCCACGTGCGCTCATGCCTCAATAGTGGCCAGGCACTTTTGTCGGCTTCGATTTCAATTGGATTCGGCGCAACAGAACTGTTGGTCATGCCACCCACCCCAAGACGAGGACGGCTATGGGCAGCACAAGGCCCAGAACGAGTAGCCAGAACCAACTACTTGCATCGAAGTCCTCACCCTCCTCGCCGGGTGTCTCCAGAACTCGAATGCGTCTCTCCAACTCCGCTGGAATATTTACACTGATCATCTTTTCCTCCCGTTAGGCATGTTGCTTGGCCCAATACTGGATGCCGCATACTCGGTCGCCGATAGTAGAGGTAGCTTCGAAAGCCTCCTCCCCCGCAATGGAATTATCGGTGAGGGTGGTTCGCGGTTCGATCACTACCCCCTTCTTCGCGCTGATGTGCCAACGGTGCGAGGCTTGATCTCGCGCAGCGCTGGTGATTAATTTTTTCGTCACTTTGGCATATTTTTTTAATCACGCAAGGGTATTCTGACGTCATTTCACAAGGTCGCCTCAATCGTTAAGGAGCGCTCGTTCGGCGTGGCCAAAGACAGTCTGGCCGGGAACAGTGGAGAGCTCACACCCGACACGTTAGCAACGGCGAAGTCCCTGCAGCGAACGCCTGAATTCTCGATGCCGCTGTGACTATCGCGGCCGTTCGCGGCGCGAGTACCTTGCCGCGTCGCGCCCAGCGGCGTGTTTCCCATATTGTCGGCGATACATGCCTCGCCCGCTCCAACACGGCATTCAGGCTGCAAATCGGTTGTCCAGCACTGGCGCAGGTGCCCGAGTTTGGCTCGGCAGAGTCTGGAAATAGTCCTTGAAGCTTTTCGAGAAATGAGACGAGGAGATGTATCCGCAGGCGATTGCTACATCGATCACTGGCATGTTGGTATTTTCGAGTAGTTGTCTTGCTTTGCGCAAGCGAACCGACATGTAGTATTTATGAGGTGTGGTGCTCAGGTGCTTCTCAAAAAGGCGCTCGAGTTGACGACGCGACAGCGATACCCGCTGGGCGAGCTCATCGAGGGAAAGCGGGGCCTCTGTATTTTTCTCCATCAGTTTCACCACTTGCAGCATCTTGGCGCCAGCTCCCGTGTTTTTCAGACCGAACGGTATCGATTGCCAACGTTCGCCGCTTCTCCATCCCTCTGCGATCAACTGCTGGCAAATGCGTTGGGCAAGATCACTCCCGCAGCACTCCTTGACGATCTCGGCTGCAAGATCAAACGCCGCAAACCCGCCGGCGCATGTGACGATGTTTCCCTCCTGCGAGAACAGGACATCTTCCACGATCAAATCTTGAAATGTTTCCGACAGAGCCGCCAGCTTCGTCCAGTGAATGGTGCACCGAGCTCCGCTACGCAATACACCCGCTTCCGCGAGCAGCCAGGTCGCCGTGCCCACCGCGTAGATCGGAATATTGGAACGGACTTGCCTACGAAGAAAGGCGCGAAGTTGTGGCGACAGCGCATCCTCAATCTGATCGCCTCCGACCAGCACCAGCGCAGTGGCTTCGTCTTCACAGAGGCAATCTGCCAGGCTGGCTGCTACGTCGAACAGCATCCCGCTCGAGCTCGCGACTGGCGCCGCCTGAAGCCCGACGGTTTGCCATTCGAAGAGCCGGCGGCCGAACAGCGCGTTAGCGCAACAGAGTGGGTCAATAAACGCGGACAGGCTGAATTGCGAGAAACCGGGCAGCAGGACCACATGGAGCTTAAAGGTACCCTCGGCTGTTGCGTGGAATTCAAATTTGCGCTCAAGCGGACAACGCAGCTGCCGCCTTGCATGCCATTCGATGAGATTCATCGCCTACGTCCGTCGTTTGGTCCAACTGCGCGCGAGGCTTACCCGTCAATCCTTTGCCGGAACAAGCTCTTACGCTCGTTCGCCCGGAGAACCCATTACAGCCGGATGCGCGCGTTATCGGGATCATAGAAGGGTCGCGCTTGACAGATCGCCTTATGGCGAACGCCTGCGAGCTCGACCTCAAAACTTCCTTGGCTAAGCCAAGACTTCCAGTCGGAGTCGGGAAGTGTCACATAACCCTGGGCCACTGAGCTGCCAAGCGTATACCCAAAGGCGGCAGAGGTCGTCCTGCCCACGATCCGGCCATCGCGCAGGATCGGTTCGTCATGAAGAAGGATAGGTTCCGAACTCTCCATACGCAAGAACACGATGCGACGCTTCAATCCCTCGGCCTGTTGTTTTTCGAGCGCGGCACGGCCTATGAAATGGTCGGCCTTCCTGAACGAAACCGCAAAGGACAGGCCGGCCTCCAAAGGGGTATCCCCAGGTGTTACGTCATGACCGAAGTGACGGTAGCCCTTCTCTGAACGCAGGGAATCCAGCGCGTGATAACCCGCGAGCCGCATGCCAAGCGGCTCTCCTTCCTTGACCAACAGGTCGAAGGCGGGGCCGGCAAACTCGGTTGGCAGGTAAAGCTCCCAACCGAGTTCGCCGACATAGGTCACCCTTAGCGCATGCGCCTTTGCGTAACCGATCTCAATTTCTTGCGCGGTGCCGAACGGAAAGGCGTCATTGGAGAAATCGGCAGTTGAAACCGCCTCGAGGTGTCTTCGCGCCCGTGGGCCCATGACGGACAGGACCGCAAAACCCGAGGTGACGTCGGTGACCGTCACGCGGGCCCCCACCCGCAAATTACGCCTTACCCAGCTTAGATCCTGGGCCTGGGCCGCAGCGGCTGTCACCATCATGTAACGGTCCTCGGACAGCCGGGTGAAGGTGACGTCGGCGACGATACCGCCCCTGGAATTCAGCATCTGGGTGTAAACGACCTTGTTTGTGGCGACTGCCATGTCGTTGGCGCAAATCCGCTGCAGTTCGGCCTCTGCGTCTGGTCCCTCAATGAAGGTCTTGCCGAAAGAGGACAAATCAAAGAGTGCCACTGCCTCTCGTGCAGCGCAGTGTTCTTCACCGACCACGTCAAACCAATTTTGTCTGCCATATGAGTAGACATATTCGGGGCGACTTCCCTCCGGCGCGAACCAGTTTGCCCTCTCCCAACCTGCTGCCGTTCCAAAGACCGCGTTGCGAGCCTTGAGGCGGGCAAACAGAGGCGTTTCGCGGACTGGCCGAGCGGTTTCGAATTGGCGGTGGGGCCAATGCATCGCATAGAGCAGGCCCAGGCTCTCGGAGATGCGCTCGTGCAGATATTTGCGATTGCCCTGGAATTTGTGGAAGCGCGCGATATCGACCTCGGACAGGTCCATGGTGGGCTCGCCGTTGACGATCCACTCTGAGAGCGCTTTGCCGACACCGGCCGCGCTGAGAATGCCTTGAGAATTGAAGCCCGCCGCGACGTAGAATCCCTTCACTTCCGGCGCTTCGCCCAGAATGAACTTGTTGTCGGGAGTGAAGCTCTCTGGCCCGTTCATGAAATGGCGAATGCCGAGCGACTGCAACAGCGGCACCACTTGAATAGCCTTCGACATTGGCAGTTCGAACTGCGCCCAGTCCTCGGGCAGTTCGCCGAATTCGAACCTGTTCGGCAACTTCTCCATCGGCAGCGGTTTCGCATGCGGTTCGAATGCGCCCACCAGCAATTTGCCAGCGTCCTCCTTGATGTAGAGGTAGCCATCAGTATCGCGCAGGACGGGCAGATCCTTTGGGATCGCCGGGTCGGCTTCGGTGGTCACGTACATATGCTCGGCCGCATAAAGAGGCACATTGACGCCGGCCAGTCTGCCAAGGTCTCGCGACCAGGCGCCCGCGCATAAGACAGCCACCTCGCAATTCACAGTGCCATGATCGGTAACGACACCCTTGATCTTGCCCTGTTCGATCTCAAAGCCGGTTACGGACACATTCTCAAAGATATTGGCTCCGCCAGCGCGGGCACCTTTGGCCAGCGCCTGTGTCGAGTCGACAGGGTTGGTCTGTCCGTCGCCAGGGATGAAGGCACCGCCGACAATATGTGTATCATCAAGCAGCGGGTAATGTTCCTTCACCTCCCGAGCAGACAACATGTGCGCTTCAACGCCGAAGCTTTTGCCCAGCGATACCAGCCGCGATATCTCCACGAGACGATCGGCGTTGCGCGCGATCGGCAAGCTGCCGGTGCGACGAAAGCCAGTGTCCTGTCCGGTTTCGCTTTTCAACTCGTCGAACAGGCGTGTCCCATAGCGGCAGAGCTCGGTCATCGTATGCGTCGTACGAAGTTGCATCACCAATCCGGCCGCATGCCAGGTCGTACCGCAGGTGAGTTGTCCCCGCTCCAAAAGCACGACATCGCGCCATCCCAGCTTTGTCAGGTGATAGGCAATGCTGACACCAATGATGCCGCCCCCAACGATAACGACCTGAGCGTGTTTGGGTAGAGCCATTTCAATCACCTCGGAAATGCAGCGTCCGCTCCCGGACAAGGGGTGGCTATGCTAAGGTGACACTATCCTCATTTTGAAAAACTCGTCAATAAAAATATAGAGTTTTTACGGCCCTTGCCCACGGCTGGGATTCTCAAAGGCCTGCTGAATCGTTCAGCAAATCGCATCTTACCCGAGCAATCGATCAAGTAATTCATCGCTCACGACAGTCTTCTGAAACTGACGGCGAGTACGGCCGAGATCGTGCACGCCACCAAGCCCGTCATGACAGCGGGTCCGTATCCGCCAAAGGTATCATACAAGACGCCGCTCCCCCAAGGGCCGGCGAGGCCCGCCAAGCCGTAGGATATCATGAGTCGACCGTAGATTTCTCCAATTCTTTCAGAACCATAGAGCTCACCAATGAGTGTCGGCATGAGCGAGGCAGAGGAGCCGAAAGTCGCGCCGATGCAGGCAGCGCCCACAAGCGCTGAAGCAGGCGTTGCCAGGCTCAGAAAGATGAGCCCGAGCGCGGTAACGGCACTTGCCAGAAGAAGCGCGCGCCAACTACCGAGGCTGCGAGCGGCGTATCCTCCGAATAGCGATCCAACTAAGTAACCCAAGGTGAGAATCGAAAGGCTATAGCCGACAAGGGCATCGAGGGCATGAGAGGAAACTATGCCTGCCAGCTGCGAGATCGTCATTAACCCTACAAAGCAAATGCAGAAAAAAATAATCGCAAGCCTGATGAAATTGCAACCTGACATGGCGACGCCGCTAGCAGGCGGAGCGTCGCGCTTTTCAGCATGCCCTTCTTCCTTTTGCCTCTCGCCAAGAAGCGCGGTGGCGCATGCGCCGATCGCGAATATCGCCAGAGCCACGTAGGCGAAGACGTGGGCAACGCTGTGAGATGTCGTGAACTTAGCCAGGGCAAGCGGCATCGCGATGCCGCTTGAGGCGAAGGCCGCTACGGTGATGCCGATTGTCGCTGGACGATTCTGCGCAGAAGCAGCCGACGCAAGCGCGAGGGCGAGCCCGTAGCCCAGACCGGATCCCAAGCCAAAGAGAGCGCCATAACCGACAAGCAAGGACCAATAGCCAGGCAGCGCCGCAAACAGCAGGAAACCGCCGCCTGTCAGTGCAAAGGCGAAAACCGAGTGTTTGACGCGGCCCAAAAATCGAAGCAGGCGATCGTGCAAGACCATTCCCATGGTAAAGCCGATCAGTGCAACGGTGGGCACTATGCTTAGCTCGGCCCGCGAGACCGCAAGATATGTCTCGAGCGGCAGCATGAAGACGCCCCAGGCATAGATCGTGCCCATGGCAATGTTGACGAGGATCGCCGCAAGAAGCCTTTGCGCCGCACAGTCCCGCGGCGTGACAACGCTCAATTGGTCGGCCATGTGGCCCCTCCATGTGAGTCATTTCGAATGCGACGTTTCCGTTTCAGGACTATCCGCTTCCGCGACGGCTCAAATCCCCAGGTAAGTCTCGACGAGTTCCCTTCGACTGCTGAGTTCCGACGGCTCCCCGCTCCAAACAACGCGGCCGTGGTTGAGCATGCTCAAGTGGTCAGCGACCGAGGCGATGCGGCTCACATTCTCCTCCACGATGAGGATAGTCAGGCCCACTCGCCGCAATCTCAAAATCGCATCGTAAATTGCTTCAATCACGATCGGCGCGAGGCCAAGGGACGGCTCGTCGAGCATGAGTAGCTTCGCCTCGGCCATCATCAGGCCGCGTCCGATACCAAGCATCCGCCGCTCCCCGCCCGAGAGCGAACTGGCGCGCTGCCCCGCTCGCTCCTTCAGCTTGGGAAACAACTCATAGACGAAACTCAGTCTGGCCCGCGTTTGTCCAGGCAGGGCGTTGACGTAGCCTCCCACGAGCAAGTTCTCGAAAACCGACATGTCCCTGTAAATCAGGTCGCCCTGCGGCACGTGCACGATCCCACGCATTGCAATGGCCTCGGGCGCCAGCCCGCTGATCATCTTGCCTCGGAAACGAACGTCTCCCCGTTGTCGGGCTAAGAGTCCGGAGATTGCGCGCAAAAGCGTGGTCTTGCCGTGCCCGTTCGGTCCGACCAGTCCGAAGATTTCGCCTTCTGCGACATGCAAGGAAATATCTTCAATCACCTCGCCGCCGTCATAGGAGGCCGACAGTCTCTCGATCTCCAGAAGCGCCATCATGCCTGCCTTTCGTTTGCGGCGGCCTTGACCGCAGTTGCGCCAGCGGCTCCGAGATAGACTTCGACGACCTCCCTGTCTTCGGCAAGGCCGGTCGCCGGCCCCTCGTAGAGCTTGCGACCATGGTGCAGGATGAGGATGTTGTCGGAGAGCGCGACCATGAAACTCATGATGTGCTCGATCAGCACGATGGTCATGCCGTGGAAATCGCGCAACCGGCGAAACACCTTGGCACAAAGATCAATCTCATTAGCGTTCAACCCGCCTACCGGCTCGTCGAGGAGCAACAGCTTCGGCCGACTGGCTATGGCGCATGCAGTCATCAGCAGCTTGCGTTGCAGGATCGGGAGCTTGGATGCCCTCGTTTCGGCCAAGTCTTGCAGCCCGGTGACTTCCATCGCCTCGTCGGCCTGTTCCTCAGCTTGCCTGTCAAAGCGGAGCCAAGGAATGATGCGTTTGCGAGTGCCGAAATAGGCGCAGCTTTGAAGGTTTTCGCGAACCGTCATTGTTTCGAAAACTGCATTGAGCTGAAACGTCCTGCCGATACCCAGGTGGCATATTTGCGGTGCTGAATGGCTGGAGATGTCATGGCCGTCGAAAACCACCCGGCCGGCCGTCGGTCTCGACACCCCTGATATGGTATCAAAAAGGGTAGTCTTACCCGCGCCGTTCGGTCCGCCAATGCCAAGCACCTCGCCTGGCCTGACAGCGAAGGTAAGGTCGCTGACTGCAGCCATCGCGCCGTAGCGCTTGGTGAGACCCTCTACGCTCAGGATTCTGCCGACATTGCTTGAGTTCGTCATGACCGCGCCCACCCGCGCCTGCGCCTGCACGCAACGCCGCCGATCAGCGGCGACGATACCGAGAAGAACCGGGCAAGGCCGCCGGCAAGTCCCTCGGGCATGAACACCAGCATGAGCATCAGCACCACGGCAAAGGCAGTGTTTCGCCACTGTGCGAGATCGCGGAAGGATTCATCGACGAGCGCCAATGCGATTGTTCCCAAGATCGGACCCCACACGCGCCCCCGGCCGCCAACGATCATCATGGACAGCAGGAACAGGAGCGTCGGCAGTTCCAGCACCTGGGGCCCGAACGTCTTCATCGTGCCTGCGTAGATGCCGCCTGCAAGCCCGGTAAAGAAGCCGGCTAGCGCAAATACGATAAGCTGATACTTGGCAACGTCGATGCCCCGAGCGGCCGCGCATACTTCATTGTCGCGCATCGCCTGGAAAGCGCGCCCGTAGGGGCTATGCACGACCACTATGGCAAACACCGTCCCAAGCGCCAGGCAGGCAAGAGCCAATAGGTAGTCGGCCGTCGCCACGAATTTATAGCCGAAAAGCCTAGCGAAGCCGAAATCGCCGAAGCGCGTCAGGCCCCTTGCTCCGCCGGTTAACGAATAGCAGGCAATCTCAACCTTGCGGAAGCAGTCAACGTCGGTGACGATCAACTGATAGAGGACCATGGCGACGGCGAGCGTCACGACCACGACATATGCGCCCTTCAGCCTCAACGTGGCACCTCCCATGAGCAGGCTGACCGCAGTCCCTGCCAGGCCAGCGATTGGCAGCGACCACCACGGCGAGATAGAGAAATAGAGGCCAAGCAACGCCACCGCGTACCCGCCGGCGGCAAAAAGCGCCATCTGTCCGATCGACATAATGCCGGCCACGCCGAGAACCAGATTCCACTGGGTCACGACTGCCGCCCATATGCCAAACAGGGTGGCCTGCCCGAGCACGTAGCTGCCGGGAGCGGCAAGCGGAAGCAGCGCCAACCCCGCAAAGACGGCGGATGCAATCAGGAGGTCTGTGTGAAGTCGATGTTTGGACATGCTCAGTTCCTTGCCTGGACACGCTGACCGAAAAGCCCGTCAGGACGGACGATCAGGACGATGACGACGGCAATCAGCAGTGCCGGGAACCCCCATTTGGTGCCGAAGCCGTACTGGACGAGCACCTCCACGAACGCGAGCAGGAAAGCAGCGCTCAGCGCTCCCGGGATGCTGCCCAGCCCACCCACCACGCAAATGATTAAGGCCTTGAGAAGAGGGTCGAGGCCGACTGTGGGATAGACCGTTGTGAATGCGGTCAGCAGCACGCCTGATATGCCCGCGACAGCCCCGGCCAGGAGCATGACCTTGAGGACCACGACCTGCAGCGGGATGCCGTTCAGCCGCGCTGCGGTCGGTTCCTGCGAGACCGCCCGGATTGCTCTGCCTAGTTTGGTTTTCCTAATCACCAGTTGCAGCCCGAAGATCATGATGGCGCAGCCTCCAATGATAAGCAGGGTCTGATAGGCGATGCCCGAGCCCCCGATATCGATGCGACCGTCAATGTTGAACGGCTGGCGTGCCGATGTTGGCCCGATCAGGTTGTTGATCAAATCGATGACGATGGTCGAAAGCGCCATCGTGAGGATGATGATGTTGATCTCGAAATTGGGCTTTGCGAAAACCCACCTCACGAGCAAGAAGTGGGTGGCGAGGCCCATGAGCATGCCGCCCACCACCCCCCCAATGATGCCTGCCCACCAGGGAAAGCCTAGCCAGTTGACCAGAATGAGGGAGCCGTAGGCGCCCACCGCGAGGTAGGCGCCATGCGCAAGGTTGAGCATTCCAATGCTGCCCCAGATTAACGACAGTGCAACAGAGCTGGCTGCATAAAGGGCGCCCAGCGTGAGTGCGCTAAGGAGTATGTCTCTCAGGACAATCATCGCCGGTACACTCCATGCGAACGTCAAGGACGAGGCGCTCTACTTGAACCAGGGCGGCAGCTCGAAATCGGCCTCGTTGTAAGGTTGTGGATAGATCAGCTTCTTGGGAACCTCGGCCTTCGGGTCCTTGATCTGGTAAAGGAGGTGCGGCATCGCGATCGAGGGATCAGAAGAAACGGTCGGATAGGGGATTGCGGCGTTGACGGTGGGGTCGTAGCGCAGCACGCCGAAGGGCGCCCGATAGACGAAACGTTGTAGATTGGCCGCGATCTTACGGTTTTGGTCGGCATTGCCCGGCTCGCCGGTGCCGCCCGCAAGGGCGGCCGCGATGGCGTAGTGGTAGGTCTCCGAATAGGTGGAGGCGCCCGGGTCCGCCTCGGCCTTTTCTCCGAACTTGGCCCAGTACGCCTTGCGGAAGGAAGTACCGATCTCGTCCGGCAATATCCCGATGACGGTCGAAGTCAATACCCCGCGCGCAGCCTCGCCCGCGATATCGGAGAAGGCTTTGAGTAGTGGGCCATACTGGTAATAGAACAGGCTGTTCGTAGGCTGCTGCAGAAACTGCACCTGACACTGGGCGAGATCGCCTGGAAAGAAATGCGTATTGGCTATGACGGCGGGGGGATCGGCGCGGATCTTGTTCAGCACCGAGCCCCATTCGGTCGTCGGAACCGGCACGACCTCCTCGAAAGAGACTTCGAAGCCATATTTCGGCGCCGTCTCGCGGATGGCATTCGAGATCACTATTGAATAGGGCAACGAGCCTGTGACCAAGGCGATTTTGTTGTTGTGCGGCTTCCAAACGCCGGCCTTGCGGATCTGGTCCAACATGACGGGAAGACCAACACCGTAATAGTACTCGGCCGGGTCGGCCATGAAGATGCCAAAATAGCGCTGGGTGTCGCTCTTGAAGGTTTCGTGGTGCCCGATGGAAGTATTGTAGTGGATATAGATGATACCTGCGTCGGCGATAGGGTCATATTCAGCCTGGTTGGCGCCGACGTTATAGCCGTTGATGATCGCGTGTACCCCATGGCGATCGATTAGCAAGCGCGCGGCCGCCGTGACTTCTTCAGCTGTTTGGTTCTTGCTGTCGACAGTGATCGGGGAAAGCTTCTTGCCCAGAATGCCGCCGGCCGCATTGATCTCCTCGCAAGCCATCTCCAGCCCGTTCTTGTGCTCGATCCCGTCCACTGCCAGTGGTCCGGTCAGCGAGGCCATCTGACCTATCGGGATCATTTCATCCGATTGCGCCCGTCCCTCATTGAGGCTTGCCAGCAGCCCGCCGCCAAAAGCGGCGCAGGAAGCCGAGGCGCTCAGGAACCGTCGGCGGTTCGTATTCACCATCGGAAAGTCAGTCTTCGGTCCGGTCATGATGATCTCCTGCTTTACGGCTCTTCGGCCGTGTTCCCACTCTTCAATTGTTGGAGCGCGCGATCGCATTCTTGAGGCAAGGCAAAGCCATTGCGGCAAGCGCGGCCGGCAAACTCTGGCGATCGGGAGAAAGATGGCTCGCCGGGCGCCACGGGCCCGGCGAGCCGTCAGCTAGGCGCCGCGCAGGCGCTCGGTCGCGGCCTTGTCGACCGTCATCGTCTTGGGATCGATGACCACACGGTAGGTGTCTTTTGCTGTGCCGATTGAGATGTATTCGTCGAGGAAATCTGCAAGCACTTTGTCTGCCGGGCGGTCCTTGGGGTTGCCCCATCCGCCACCGCCGGTGCTCTCGAACTTGAATACCTCGTCATAGGAGAACTGGTGGCCCGACAGCAGCGGGCTCGTCCAGGCGCCGTTCGGTGAAAAGCCGCCGATAACCAGTTCCTTGCCGTCCGGGTAAAGGTGACTGGAGCGCTGCACGGCACTGCGGGTGCCGCCGTTCACGCCGGGACTGCCTTCGCGCGTGCGGGACGTCTCCATATTCAATTCCCCGTCGCATAGATAGCGAACCTTGAACACGGCTCCGAGGCCGCCGCGGAATTTACCGGCCCCGGCCGAGTCCTGGCGCAGTTCGAAAGCCTCATATTCAATCGGAAAAAACAGTTCTGCCGTTTCAGCAGCCATGTTCATGCAGTTTCCTAGCGGGTCCATCGTCACGCTCATACCGTCATTGAACGGCGTGCCACCCCAGCCACCGGCCGGCAGATCCGAAAAGACGTCGGCGCGCCCAGTTTGCTTGTCCACGGCTGTCGATACGAACCAGTTGCATTCCGAACAGGTGGACCCCGTCACCCGCTCCGGGATCGCTTTGGCCAGGGCCTGCCAGATGGCGCTGGTGATCTTCGACGAGGCAAGTGTCGTGCATCCGATGGTCGGAGCGGGCCACTTGGCGTTCAGCCAGCAATTGTCCGGCAGTTCGATCTTGATCGGCGCGAACATCCCGGCATTGGACGGCGCGTGCGGCGCCAGGAAGAACTGCAGCGAATAGTACGCTGCCGATGCGGTGTTGGCGAAGGGCGAATTGATCGAACCCTTGCATATCGGATCACTTCCGGCGAAGTCGACGGTGATGTCGGAGCCTGCGATAGTGAGCGTCACCTTGACCTTGATCGGGTCGGGCGAAAACCCGTCAGTGTCTGCAAAGTCCTCTGCCGAATAGACGCCATCAGGAATTGCCTCGATGCTCTTGCGAACAATGCGTTCAGTGTATCCGATGAGCTCGTTCATGGCCGCCTTGACGGTCTCTACGCCATATCGGGCAGCGGCGCGTTGCATCTCGCTCTCTGCACTCTTCAAAGCACCTAGATGGGCCTGCAGGTCACCGCGAATGTAGTGCGGCGTGCGCGTATTGTTCATGATGATAGCGAGATAGTCTCGATTTACCTCATAGTTCTCGTAAAGCTTGATCGGAGGAAGGCGCAGACCTTCTGCCGCGATGTGGGTCGAGAACGACATGCCGCCGGCGGCGCCTCCGCCAAGATCCATCCAGTGTCCGCGGCTGACGGCAAAACCCAGCAGTTCACCTTCATAGAAGATTGGCATCGTGAACGTGATGTCATTTATGTGAGTGCCGCCCTGGTAGGGGTCGTTCAGCGCAATGACGTCGCCCGGCTTTAGCGTATCGACTGGAAATCGGCCTATCGCGGCATCGGCGCTGTATTGCATGGCTGCAAGGTGGACGGGACAGTTTGCCGCCTGCGCCAGCAGCCTGACGTTCGCGTCGTAGATTGCATTTGAAAAGTCAAGAATATCAGCAAGAATCGGCGAGAAGGATGTCCTTTGCATGATCGTAGTCATGCGATTGCAGGCATATTCGAAGCTGTTTCGAAGAACCTCGAATGTGACCGGATCCATACGGTCCGAGATGTCGATCTTTTGCGCCACGGCGCCTGAAGAAGCCATAATGATTCCCCTGTCGCGGTTAGTTTGCGATCGTGACGATGAGATTGCCGCTGTCGTCGACCTTGCCACTTGTGCCGGGCGGCAGCACCGCAATTGAGTCTGTGTACTCAACGATGCTTGGGCCCTTGACCGTTGATCCCGGCTGCAGCTCACCGCTGCTGTAGAGCGACGACTTGATCCAATGCCCGTCGAAGTAGACGTCACGGCTAGCGCCGTTGGCCCGGCTTTGCTTTGCGCCGAAGTTGAAATGGGGCGGTTCCGTCAAAGCACCGACCGCGGTCACGCCCAGCGCCACGAAGGCGATCGGAAAGTCGTCCGAACTCACCCCATATTCGAGACGGTGGGCATTGTGGAACGCATCTGCAATCGATGCAATCTGCTCCTTCTTGATCGTTCCGTTCGGAATATCGGTATCAACCTCATAGGTCTGGCCGACATAGCGCATCTGCGCCGTTCGCGTGATCTTGGTCTCCGAGGCGCCGATGCCGTCGGCCAGGAGGCGGTTAAGTGCCTTGTCCTCCAACTCAGCGTAGAGGCGGTTCAGATCGGCGACATCGACATCGTCGAGTGAAGCATAGTGGAAGGCCTCGACGTCATGGCGAATGTTCATCGCCGTAGCCCCAAAGGCCGACGCGACGCCCGCCTGGCCCGGAATGATGACTTTGGGAATGTTCATCGCCTGAGCGACAAAGCAGGCATGCATGGGGCCGGCGCCGCCGAAACTTGCCAGCACGAAATCGCGCGGATCGCGCGCTCGAGCCACCACCACCCCTTTGACTGCTTGTGCCATCGTTTCACAGGATATGCGTATCATGCCCTCAGCGGTCTCAAGGCGTGACAAGCCGATCTTCGCAGCCAGACCATCGATCGCTCTTTCGGCCGCCGCGACGTCGAGCTCGAACTTGTCGGAGAGCGACGGGTTGAGCCTACCCAGGATCAGATTGGCATCTGTGATCGTCGGCTCGGCGCCGCCGCGGCGGTAGCACGCGGGACCGGGCTCGGACCCGGCACTGCGCGGGCCGACTCGCAACGATCCACCCTCATCGACCCAGCCGATGGAGCCGCCACCCGCGCCAACTGAGTGGATATCGAGCATGGGGACGCTGACGGGCACTTCCCATTCCAACTCATAGCTGCGCGTGATGAGACCCTTGCCGTGCTCGACGATCGAGGCATCGAAGCTGGTGCCGCCGACGTCAGTATGAATGATGTTGTCGAAGTCGGTCGTACGGCTGAGATAAGACGCATAGGCGACACCGCCGGCCGGACCGGATTCGATGAGTTCCTCAGGCCGATCCTTGGCGTTCTTTGCGCCCATGACACCGCCATTGCTCTTCAGGATCAGTAGCGAACCGCGGAAGCCTTTGGCCCTCAAGGCATCCTCCAAGCGATCGAAGTAGGATGTCATTACTGGCATCATGCACGCTCGGATGGCTGTCGTGGTGAAGCGTCCATGCTCACGGAATATCGGTCTGGTCTCCGCCGAAATGACGATATGCGCCTGTGGATTGGCTTCCCGTACAATCTGGCGCATCCGCTGTTCGTGTGCCGGATTTGAATAGGAGTTGATGAAGCCGATGCCCACGGACTGGATACCGCGGCGAGCGATTGTTTCGGCAACCTGTTGTGCAATGTCTTCATCGAGTGGGCGACGCGGCTGACCTTTCGCCGACATGCGCTCTGGAATTGCGAAGCGGTTGCGGCGACGGATCAAAGGCTCCGGCTTTGACTGATAAGGATCATAGAGAGCCTTGCGGTGCTGGCGGCCAATCTCGATGGTATCGCGAAACCCTTCCGTGGTGATGAAGGCTGCATCGGGATAATTCCGCTCGATCAGGGAATTGGTGGCCGTGGTGGTTCCGTGCATCAAGAAGGAAATCTGATCGAAGGCAATCCCGGCGGCCTCGATGGACTGGACGACGCCCCGGGAGCGATCATCTTTAGTCGTCAAGACCTTAGCTGTCTTGTAGGATTTATCAGTTTCTTCCCAAGCGAAAAGATCGGTGAACGTGCCACCGACGTCAATGCCGACGCGCCACATGTCCAGTATTCTCCTATGTTCCCGGGCGATATTTTGTTTTTGCGGAGGCGCTTAAGGCGCGTCCGTTCGCTTAAGAAAACTCTACATATGAGTTGCAGATTGTCAAGCGCAGTATGTAGAGTTATTTTTGCAACGTTCGTTGTGAAATGGTCGTCCGCCAAACGCGACGGAAAAGCTCCTGGCGCTGGCGGCGCCCGCGACGAAGCAGACCCGGAGACAAGAATGCGGCAGGAATTGAATGCGGGCACCGAATTGAAGATATCCGATCTCAGTCGCCTCACGGGCGTGCCTGTTTCGACGTTGCGGGTCTGGGGCGAACGGGGCTTGCTCACCCCACGCGTCACGCCAGCGGGGTATCGAATCTACAACCAGGACCACGTAAAACAGGCTGCGGACATCAAGCGCCTGCGCACACTGCAGGGCTTGAGCATCGCGGCAATAAAAGCTGCTCTTCCTGACAACGATGCTTCGGCCTATCCCAAACCTGCGACTTCGGAAAAGGAGGCTGATGCCATTGCGCCCAGTTCTGTCGGGGCAAGGCTCAGGACACTGCGCCAGGCCCGTAAGTTGACCATTCGCGAAGTTGCCAATCAGACCGGCATTCCGCAATCTACGCTCGCCTCGATCGAGCGCACGTCGCTGGGCGTGCAGATCCCCGAAGCCAAGACCCTTGCCTCATTCTATGGTGTCACGCTGACGTCCCTCATGGCGACACCATTGACTGAAGACAACAAGGAAGTGATTTCCGCTTCAGAGGGAGGGCAAGTTCTGCCAACGCTGGGCAAGGGCCTGAGGATTGAACAGCTTGCCACGGGTAGAGACATGATGGATTGCCAGCGCTGGTTCATCGAGCCGGGCGTAAACAGCCATGGCGCCTACAGCCATGACGGGGAGGAATTCGTCTATGTTCTGTTTGGGGAGTTCAAGATCACCATCGAGGAGACCCGCGTCCATCATTTGCGGCAGGGTGAAAGCATTTACTTCAAGAGCAATTGGAAACATTCCTGGTCGAACCCTGGCCAGACCACCACGGTACTGATCTGGGTGAATACACCACCGAGTTTCTAATCCAGCGCTAAGTAAATCACTCGTATCAGGCATTGCGCTATTGAGGTCAACAAGTCTGCCAAGGATTTGTCGCGCAATGGCAGGAGGTGTTTTTGTATGCTGCGCCGTCTGACTGCCGAGGGGGCCACCATGAGCAGTCTATGTTAACGATTGCATAGACGCTAATGAATAACGAATAGCCAATGGCCGACAAATCACACTTCGGACTGATCGCTGTCGATACCGTTCCACTGCATGAGAAAGTCTATCTGGAACTGGTGCGGGCGCTGACGTCGGGTCAGCTCCAGCCCGGCCAGAAGCTGACCTCGCGCAAGCTGGCCAAGGAGCTCGGCACCAGCGACATGCCGGTGCGCAGCGCCTTGATGCGGTTGCGGGCGCTAAGGGCGCTGAGCCCGATGCCGAACGGCAGCGTCGAGGTGCCGCTGATCTCCGCCGAGCGCTTTTCGCAATTGACCGCGGTGCGCACGGTCCTGGAAGGCACGGCGACCGAGCTCGCGACAAAACGCATCAAAGGCAACAATCTGCGCGCCATCCGCCGTCATTGCACCGAACTCACCCAGGCCGCGCGCAGCGGCGATATCGAAAACTATCTGCGTAAGAATCACGACTTCAAATTCTCGATCTACCGCCATTGCGGCAACGAGCAGATGATCTTCCTGATCGAGACGGTGTGGATGCAGGTCGGTCCTTTCCTGCGAAATCTGCGCATCGGATTCGAGGACGATCTCGCCGGCATTCTGAGCATCGACTATCACAAGGAAGTTGTCGCGGCGATCGAGGCCGGTGACGGCGAGAGGGCACGCGCGGCCATCGTGCGCGACATCGACCTAACCGTCACGCAGGTTCTGGGTCGTCCGATCAGTGCGGCAAAGCCGGCCCTTTAGGTACGTATTGAGGTACTTCGTATCCGCTCCGTCGCGCACAGCTGCGAAGTGCCTGACGCAAGCAGCCAGGCTGGCGGAGCTCGATGCGCGCCCCCGCCAGCTTGGCACCAAACCCTCAGGTGCCGGTAAAATCTCCAGCACAGGTTCAACGGCGCCGAGCACTTGATGCGCAAGTTACTACGATTCCACCGGTGCGCGGCGCCAGAAGGTGGAAGGTCGGCGCTCGCCGGTGACCGGGGCCCAGAAAGCGGATTGGGAAGCATCCCGAGCGTCGGCGCAGAGAGATTGTCCGCACGACAGCAGCAAATGGAACGCCAGACGGCGGTCAACCGTGCGCTGAGGCTCGGACGTGTCCCCTTGATCACCGCCAGGATCATCAGAGCAATAGATCAAGCCGGCATCCGGGGCGAAGGCATACGGATCGCCGGAACAAACGCGATCTATGCCTATGAGGCCGCAGCCGCCGGTGTGTTTGTCGATCCGGGGATCACGGCGACAGGAGGACATCGACCTGCTCATGGATGCGCGCCGATCGCTCAGGAATGGCTGGCAGCGACATCGAAGATGGAGCGCTCATCAACCTCTTGCGCAAAGTCGATCGGTCCTTCGAGCGTTCATCCGCGAGATTCCGAGCGGTGAACCGAGATGGATATCTCGTCGATCTTATCAGGCTAAGCCGGCTTGGAAGAAGAGCCGAGTGACCATCGGAGAAGGCGACGACGAACTGGTAGGTGCCGAGATCCCCGGTTTGGCGTGGCTGGAAAACGGCCCTGCTTTCGAAGCAATCGCGATCGACGAAAGAGGCGGGCCGTTGCGGCTCGTTGTTCCCGACCCTCGGGTTTTTCTAGTTCGGTTCACACCCGTCCCTTCAGCGCCGCCGTGATCTCGTCGAGGATCGCGGGATCGTCGATGGTCGCCGGCATCGCCCATTCCTCCTTGTCGGCGATCTTCTGCATGGTGCCGCGCAGGATCTTGCCGGAGCGGGTCTTGGGCAGACGCTTGATCGTCACCACCGTCTTGAAGGCGGCGACCGGGCCGATGCGCTCGCGCACCAGTCCCACCACCTCGCTTTCAATGAGGGCGGTATCGCGCGAAACGCCGGCGTTGAGCACGACGAAGCCGAGCGGCACCTGGCCTTTCATGGCGTCGGCGACGCCGATGACGGCGCATTCGGCGACGTCGGGATGCGCGGCAAGCACTTCCTCCATCGCGCCTGTCGACAGCCGGTGGCCGGCGACGTTGATGATGTCGTCGGTGCGGGCCATGACATAGAGGTAGCCGTCCTCGTCGAGCATGCCGGCGTCGGCCGTCTTGTAGAAGCCGGGGAACTCCTCGAGATAGGCCTGGCGGAAGCGGGCATCGGCATTCCACAGCGTCGGCAGGCAGCCCGCCGGCAGCGGCAGCTTGACCACGACGTTGCCGAGCGTGCCGCGCGGCACCTCATGGCCGGCATCGTCGAGCACGCGGATGTCGTAGCCCGGCATCGGTACGCCGGGCGAACCGTATTTAACCGGCAAGAGCCCCAGGCCCGCCGGGTTGATCGTCATCGGCGAGCCGGTCTCGGTCTGCCACCAATGGTCGACGACCGGGCGGTCGAGCTTCTGCTCCGCCCATTTGATGGTCTCGGGGTCGGCGCGCTCGCCGGCGAGGAACAGCGTGCGGAACTTCGACAAGTCGTATTTGGGCACGAACTCGCCCTTGGGATCCTGTCCCTTGATGGCGCGGAAGGCCGTCGGCGCGGTGAACAGCGCGACCACGCCGTGCTCCGATATCACCCGCCAATAGGTGCCCGCGTCCGGCGTGCCGATCGGCTTGCCTTCGAACAGCACGCTGGTGCAGCCATGCAGCAGCGGGCCGTAGACGATGTAGGAATGGCCGACCACCCAGCCGACGTCGGAGGCCGCCCAGAAAACTTCGCCCGGCTTGACGCCGAACTCGTTGTCCATGGTCCATTTCAGCGCGACCATATGGCCACCATTGTCGCGCACGATGCCTTTCGGCTGGCCGGTCGTGCCGGATGTGTAGATGATGTAGAGCGGGTCGGTGGCTAAAACCGGCACGCAATCGACATTGGCGCCGGCGGCCCGCTCCCGGGCAACCGCATCCGCATAGTCGAAGTCGTAATTGTCCTTCATCTCGCAGCGCAGTTGCTCGCGCTGCAGGATGAGGCACGCGTCGGGCTTGTGCTTCGACATCTCGATCGCCTTGTCGAGCAGCGGTTTGTAGGCGACGACGCGGCCGGGCTCCAGCCCGCAGGAGGCGGTGATGATCAGCTTCGGCTTGGCGTCGTCGATGCGGGTGGCGAGCTCATGCGAGGCGAAGCCGCCGAACACCACCGAATGCACGGCGCCTAGCCTTGCACAGGCGAGCATGGCGATGGCCGCTTCGGCCACCATCGGCATGTAGATGATGACGCGGTCGCCCTTGTCGATGCCGCGATGCCTGATCACCGAAGCCAGCGCGACGACCTCGCGCTTCAATTCGGCATAGGTGAATTTCCGGATCGTGCCGGTGATCGCGCTGTCATGGATCAGCGCCAGCTGGTCGGCGCGTCCGCCGGCGACATGGCGGTCGATTGCGTTGTAGCAGGTGTTGCAGGTGGCGCCGATGAACCAGCGGCCATAGACGCCTTCCGCCGGATCGAAGACCTTTTCGGCAGGCTTATACCAGTCGATGGCCTTCGCCGCGTCGGCCCAGAACCCTATGGGGTCGCTTTTCCAGCCCTCATAGACTTCATGGTAACGTGACGCCATCAAGCTCCTCCCGCCAGACGGCTATACCTTGGCCATGGGTTTGATCGCCACTGAGCATTTGTCCTTGCGGAAATCGGCGGCAGAATAATTGGACCCTCTCTGAGGTCGGATTTGATCGATACGATGCCAAGTAGCGCCATGGGCCGCCCGTAAGGTTATTGCATTTCTATTCGGTCAAATGACGAACTACCGCCATTGATTACGCATCCTTGCTTCTGCTTCTATCAAATCTAGCACTGTGCGGGCTGCCTCGAGCACATTCGTGCCGGGGCCGAAAACGGCCGCCACGCCATGATCGAGCAGGAACTGATAGTCCTGGCGCGGCACGACACCGCCGCAAACGACGATAATGTTTTCCCCGCCATTGCGCTTCAGCGCTCCGACAAGTTGCGGCAGCAGCGTCTTGTGGCCCGCCGCCAGCGAAGAAACCCCAATGACATGAACCTTCAAGGCTAAGGCAAGCTCGGCCACCTCATCCGGCGTTTGAAAGAGCGGTCCGGCGACGACCTCGAAGCCGATATCGCCGAAAGCCGAGGCGATGAATTTGGCGCCGCGATCATGTCCATCCTGACCGAGCTTGGCAACGATGATCTTCGGTTTGGTTCCAAGGAAGGTCGAGAAATCATTAAGGCGCGAAGCCAGCGTCTCGAACTCCGGCTCGTTGTGATAGGCATTGGCGTAGATTTTACGAACCACTTCCGGGACAGCGGTATAGCGGCCGAACGCTTCGCGCATAGTATCCGAAATCTCCCCTACCGTTGCGCGGGCGCGTGCGGCCTCGACCGCCGCATAAAGGATATTGCCCTTGCCGCTGGCTACGACCGCGCCAAGTTCGGCAAGGGCTGCACCAACGCGCTTGGGATTGCGCTGGCGCTTGGTCTTTTCGATACGGGCGATCTGCGACTGACGGACCGCAGCGTTGTCGGTATGGAAAATCTCGACACGGTCATCGGTATCGCGTCGATATTTGTTGACCCCGACGATGATCTCCTCGCCCTTGTCGACGGCGGCCTGACGGCGTGTCGCCGCTTCCTCGATCATGCGCTTCGGCAGGCCGGAGGCTACGGCTTTCGTCATGCCGCCCATGGCCTCTATCTCTTCCATTAGCGCCCACGCTCTTTCGGCGAGCTCATTGGTCAGGCTTTCAACATAATAGGAGCCGGCTAGCGGATCGACCACCTTGGTCACGCCAGTTTCGTGCTGCAGAATGAGTTGCGTGTTGCGGGCGATGCGCGCCGAAAACTCGGTCGGCAGCGCGATCGCCTCGTCGAAGGAATTGGTATGCAGCGACTGCGTGCCGCCCAGAACCGCCGCCAACGCTTCATAGGCAGTGCGCACGATGTTGTTGTAAGGATCCTGCTCCTGCAGCGACACGCCTGAAGTCTGGCAATGGGTGCGCAGCATCAAGGACGACGGCTTGCTCGGCTTGAACTCCTCCATTACGCGCGACCAGAGCAGCCGAGCGGCGCGCAGCTTGGCAGCCTCCATGAAGAAGTTCATCCCGATGGCAAAGAAGAACGAAAGCCGGCCGGCGAAATCATCGACATTCAGCCCCTTGGCCAGAGCCGCCCGGACATATTCGCGTCCGTCCGCCAGGGTGAAGGCAAGTTCCTGCACCAGCGTCGAGCCCGCCTCCTGCATGTGATAGCCGGAGATGGAAATCGAGTTGAACTCGGGCATCTCCCTTGCCGTGTATTCGATGATGTCCGCGATGATCCGCATTGAGGGCTCGGGCGGATAGATATAGGCGTTGCGGACTAAGAACTCCTTCAGGATGTCGTTCTGGATAGTTCCCGAAAGCCGGTCGCGAGAAACGCCCTGTTCCTCGCCAGCAACGATGAAGTTGGCCAGGACCGGAATCACGGCTCCGCTGATGGCCATGGAAACTGACATCTCATCCAGCGGAATGCCGTCGAACAGGATCTTCATGTCCTCGACGGAATCGATCGCCACGCCGGCCTTGCCGACATCGCCCTCGACGCGCGGATGGTCCGAATCGTAGCCGCGATGGGTAGCCAGATCGAAGGCCAATGACAGGTCCTTTTGCCCGGCGGCGAGCGCCTTGCGATATAAGGCGTTCGATTCTTCCGCCGTCGATAAGCCGGCAGGCTGATGGATCGTCCAGGGCCTGTGGGCATACATCGTGGCATGCGGCCCGCGCAGAAACGGTTTCGCTCCGGGCAACGTATCGAGATGCTCGACACCACCCAGATCGTGATGTGTGTAAAGCAGCTTGATATCAATCCCTTCGGGCGTCTGCCACACGAGGGTGTCGGGCGAAGCTTTCAACTCACGCTCGGCGAGTTTGCGCCAATAGTCATAGACTACACTATCGGTCATCGCCTGCTTCACCCGAATTCTACGATGAGTTGACAAAAGCGAATTCGGCGCAGCGCTTGAAAGTGAAATATCACTCCTGGCGCCGACCGGATCATCGCAAGACAGCCAGACTTGGAGCCTTGATTACAGACGCTTTCCTATTTCCACTGCTTCTCCTCGTTGATCCAGCGCGAGCCAGGCAATCTTCCGGGTTTGATGAAGGCGTCGACGACATTGCTCAGCACCACAGAGACGTTGTTCTTGAAGTTGTTGCTTGGCAGGGCTTGGCCGAATGCAATCGAGCCACCGCAAAAGACGGCGCCGTTTTGTGGGGCGTTGAAATAGGTCATGTCGGCGCGGATGCGATAATCCTGGGACCCCGACAAACCCGGATAGGGATACAGGATCTCCTCGATGCCCAGAAGATAGTTGTCGCTGTGCCCACCTGACGAGGAGAGGATCTTGGTGTGAGGCGGCGTGCCGAGGGTCAGATCATACCGATCTATCTCGATGCCGGCCGCGCCGCCGTAGGCTAGACCGGTATCGCCGATCATTTCTCCCTCGACGCCGTCCATGATCCACGACACTGTCCGGTGATAGCTGTCCGGCATACGACGGTAGGGGCGGCTCGTCTCGAAGCCTTCGGCGATGAAACCGATGCCAACCAGTTTCTGTGGCGGACGGCCAAGGTTTTTCCAAAGCCCACTCTTTTGGCCTGTGGTGGCCAAATAATGTTCGCCTGGCCGCGCGTTCCAGGCGCGCATGCCGGAATCGAGTTTGCGAACCTCCATGGTCGTCAGATCGTCGTCGCGGAAGGCCACGTTCCAGTAATATCCATTGCCGCCCATATAGATGTAGCGGCCGCCCGTAGCGATGTAGTCCTCCGTCGCATCAAGCATCTCTTGGGAATAGTATTCCGGGTGCGTTCCCGTCATGACGCATTTATAAAGCTTCAGAAGATCGAGCCCCTCGACATGCAGATCCTCGTCGGTCAGCACGTCGTATTCGTAGCCCTTGTGCTCCAACCACGCGATGATCGAAAGATCCGCAGGAAACTGCCATGGAATGCCCATGCTCGATATTCGATGCTTGGGTCGCATGTTGATGATTGGTCGATGGTAGGAGGTATAGCAGACACCTGCTCCGTCCTCCCAGGCGTCGTAGGTCGACAGACCGAATTCAGGATTTTTGTACATCTCAATATCGATTTCGGACACGATCGGCGGCTGCCCGGTCATCGGCTGAATGATCTGGGCGTCGAAGCTCAGATGTTCGTTGGCATAGGCGAGATAGCTGGCCGTCGGAAAGATGAAGGCGAGTTTAGCCTTTGGCTTGCTCGGCCTGACGAAGAAGACAACATACTCTTCGCCCAGTCCGGTTCCTGGTCCTGCTCGCAAGCGCATGGCATAAGCGCCGCTCTTAAGGGAGGAAGGTAGAGTAACGCTGCGGGTCACGTCCCAATTGGAATCGATCATCGCGTCGGCATGGAATTCGATCCCGCCATATTCATACGGGGCGAGACGGAAGCTGTCGTTTCTGCCGTTCCAGTTCCATCCGGTCTGTGCTCGAACCGGACGGTTGTAGCCCTCGGCGTGGAGCATGTGGGGTCCGACATCAAGGACGGTGTCGCCAATGCCGCGATCGGTATAGCCTTTGGTGGTGTCCCAGTAAGCGACCATGCCAGTTGGGGAAGGCTGGCCGCCTTTCATAATCGTGGCGAGCTCTTCCCAAGTCAGCGCACGGTCGAACACGCCCGGCCGGTCGATCTTGCCGCAATATCCCTGCGACACGAAATGGCCCCGCGTCTGGTGCCAATCGCGCGAGCCGGCTATCAGGAAGGGCGTATCTGGAAGGTGCTTTTGTTGGAAGCGGAATTTTTCCGAAACATGGGAGCGGTAATCCATCGGAGCTACGCGCCCGAGCAGACCGTTGTAGCGGTTCGAAACACCTTCCTGGTGGATCGTTGCTTTGCCGGTAGCTCGGTCGTAAGTGCCGGCGACGAAGTACCACATCTGCTTGACCAGCGGTATTTCCGCCTGAACGTAGTCGACCTCGCTGCCTTGTCCGACCCAGAATTCTAGGTGGCCACGCTGGTTGATGCCGAGACAGTATCCAAAGTTCTTGTCATTGTCCCAGCGACCGATCAGGCATTGCCGCAAGCCGACTTGCGGCAGGCCAGGATAGATGAAGCCGTGGATTGTGATGCTGCCTTCAAGCGCGAGCTTGTTCTGCGGATCCTCAACGGCGAGAAACGAGCCAAGCTGAGTATACTGCTTTTTGACTGACCACTCTCCGTTGTCGTCACAGGTGACTTCCTCTTCCTTGAAGCCGGGGCCGCTCGGATGCTCGTCGCCATGGATGAGACGCACAAGCTGTGCTTCAGCGGTTGTCGTTCCGTCGGCATTGACATGGAAATCGATCGTCTCTCCGGGCTTGACGGAGATCTTGTTCGTATACCCAAAGAGCTTGACCTGTGCCATGTCTACTTCCGCAAGGAGTTCAGATGAGAATTTGCCGCGAGGATTCGCTCAGGTTTCGAGTAGATCCTGAACCCTACGCATGAAAACGCCGTGGTAGGCCTCGTTCTGTGTCGGGTAGATCTTGTCCTCCACGACCCTCGGCGCTACGCCGCGATGTCCCGACAAGGCGACGATGCGGTAGGCCTTGAACGGCTCGACGACGGTGATCGCATATTTGTCGGGCAGCGCTGCCCGGCGGAAGTAGAGAAGCAGACGTTCGAGCGGCTCGCTGTGTTGACCGAGCGGCGAGCGCCGGTGCTCATCGATGATCTCGGGAGACACGAGAGTTTTGAGATAATCACGCTGCATCTTGTCGTAGCGATGGAAATAGACGAGATCCTTGTCTTTGGTCTCGGTGGCTTCTTCCGGCAGCATTTCGCCTCCTTTTTCGGCTCTGGTGGAACGGCGTTCGCTTTTCTTCTTGTCGCGCCAAGCGCGGAACTGAGCCTTGATGCCGAAGATGCCGCCGCGCAGGAACAGCACCACGCCCAGCATAATCAGGCCGATCGCTATCAGGCGGATCGGTCCCCAGCTGATAAGCACCTTGTCAAGAACCACGACAATGGCGGTTCCAACAACCGCACCTTCGGCTCGGCCGATGCCACCGATCACCAGCATTGCGAGTCCGAGAAGCACAGTGTCGAAGCTGAAGATCGAGAAGCCGACGCCACGATAGTGGGCGGCATAGAAGCCGCCGATGAAACCCAGGGCGATGGATGAAATTATAAAGACCTGGACGCGAGCTCTGCGGTAGTCGACGCCGGTCGCCTCCGCGAAGGCCTCGCGTTTCTCGGGCGCCATGCGCAGGACGCGACCGAGCCGCCTTCCGTCCATCAACCGATAGAGCAGCAGCGCCCCGAGCATGAGGACCAAGCACGCATAATACCCGAGCAAGGATTGGCTGAGCGGCGACCAGTCCTTGGGAATGTAGGTGTCTGCCCCGTAGAGACCTCCGGTCGCGGAGCCAAACTCCTTCGATTGCAGAAAATAGACCCGGCAGAGTTCGTTCAGGCCGAGCGTCAGGAGTGCATAATAGAACCCGTCGAGCCGGGTTGCCGGAATCGCGATCAGCACGCCGAACACCAAGCCGACGCCGCTGCCGACAATGGGCAGAACCCACCACGGGAGATGAAGGGTTACCGACAGATAGGTCGCAATAAAGGCGGCGGCACCAACCACTGCGTAACTTGCGAGAGAATAGATACTCGCCGTGCCGAGAATGAGCATCCAGCACAAATTGATTGCAGCGTAGATGCCGAAGAAGGCGCCAGCCGCAAACAGCGTGTTCTCAAGGCTATCCGGGACGAAGACGGGGGCGACTAGCAGAGCAAGCAGTCCAAGCAGCCACCAGATCGGGCGCTTGTCGACGATCGTTTTCTCGCGGGCCAATGTCTTGGGGTTGTACTCGCCGCGGATGTGCAGCAAACGCCGGCGCGTCGGCCAGTAGCGCAACTTGTTCCAGATCGCGGCGCCATGACCAGGCCATTTGTAATAGTAGCGCAGCCGGCCGACCGGCAGGAGCGGAACGCGCGATTCCCGCGTCTTGTCCCAGACGATTTGCGGGCTGATATGAGGATTGGTCGGCAGTTCGTCGACCGCGCCTTCGACACCCCAGACAAACAGCGGATTGCGCCAGAGATTTGCCATCGATCAGGCCTCCCGCGCCTTGTCCAGAATTCCCGCAATCCCGCGCGGTCGGATCAAAAGAATGAGGATGATGACCAAGAATTGGGTGATCAGCACGTATTGGCCCCCCAAAGTCACGCTGGTCAGCGCCTCATTGAAACCGAGCAAAAGGGCTGCGATTACCGCGCCACGAACGCTGCCGAGGCCACCGCAAAGTGCGATGCTGACACCCTTGATCATGGGTGTCAGTCCGCTAAACGGGGCGATGTAATAAGTCTGCGACAGCAAGACGGCGGCCAGGCCCGCCAAGCCGCCGGTGATCGCCATCACATAAAAACCGGTGCGTCGCACGCCAATGCCGACAATGGCCGCAGCATGCGGGTTCATCATCATGGCTCGGATTTCGAGGCCGCGACGGCTCGAGCGCATCCACTGCAAAACGATCGTCAGCAGCACTATCGAGGACACGACGTTGCCGAGCTTGTCGGCCGTCAGAACGACGCCGGAGAGGCTGATTTTCCCTATGCCGAAAATTTCGGGCAGACTCTTCGAGCGAGGACCGAACCACCAAAGCAACATTTGGGTGCCGATCAGATTGATGGCAAGCGTGGCAATCAGCCCGCGCACCGTGAAATTCGGTTTGTCGTGGATCGGGATGAAGGCTAGCGCGCAGACGATCAGACCGCCGAGTGCGCCGGTCAGGATGCCGCCAGCCATGACCGCCGGGCCAACGAAAAGGGCCGGAAGGCTCGGCCCGATATATTGCGCTGTCAGCCAAGCGCCATAGCCGGACAGGGCGAAGATGAATGCGTAACTGAGATTGATCAGGCCCAGACTTGACCAGGTGATCGATATGCCGATCGCCAGCGTGCCATATATGCAGGCGAGCACAATCGCGTTGGTGACGATGAAAGCCCAATCCACCCCTAGACCCCGCGCTTGGTGTTTGACATGAGCCCGACCGACGCCTCGCCCTTGAGCTTGCCGACATGCATGCCGATAACGCGATCGACGCGGCCCTCGAGGAGAGAGACGTTCTGCTCTGCGATGACCATCGCAGAATCAATCAGTTCCACGCTCATCAACGCATCGATGACTCCCTTTCCGATCTTCGGAGCCAAGCCGAGCGAAGGCTCGTCGACCAGGAACAGCGACGCGTCGGCCATCAGGCCGCGGCCAATGGAGACCATGCGGCGTTCCCCGCCAGACAGACGCCCGACCGCTGTGTTCATCAGTTTCACCAGCGGTGGAAAGATCGCCAGGATACGTTTCTTGCGCATGGCTCGTTCACGCCAGGCACGAGGCGTGAACGCACCCGAATCGAGATGCTCCTCGACGGTCAGGCCGTGAAAGATCTCATCACCCTGAGGGATCACGGCCAGGCCCTGCTTCACGATCTGATGTGTGTAGCGACCCGGGCCTTGCGAACGCGTGCGCCCGACCTCGGCGCCGTTAAGTTTGATCGAGCCACGCTGCCATCCGGTCAAACCCGCGATGGCATAGAACAGCGTCGTCTTGCCATGGCCGTTGAGGCCGACAAGGCCGATACGCTCGCCGGAATTCACGATGAGATCGAGATCGTGAATGACCCTCATTGGGCCGTATCCAGCCGACAGGCCTTTCACGTTGAGCACTTCGCGGCGCTTGCTCATTCAAGGCCTCCTTCGTGGACATTCTCGAAGTAGGCGGCGTGCACGGCAGGATCGGCAAGGATTGAGGAAAGTGATCCTTCGGCGATGACTTCGCCCGCATCCATGACCATCACGCGATCGGCAATGGTGTCCAGCAGCTCAATGCGATGCTCGACGATGGCGATGGCGATGTTCATTTCCTTCGACAAAAGCCGGATCAGATGGTCGATCTCATCGACCTCGGAATTGATGAGGCCGGCGGCAGGCTCATCCATGAGCAGCAGCGCCGGCCTGCGCATCAAAAGACAGGCCAATAGAAGCTTGCGCCGGTTCAGCGTTTCGAGGCTGGCCGTCGGCTCGTCATGGCCAACGTTGAGCCCAGCGAGCTCGGCGCCATACTCGGCGTCAAAGCGCGTCAGATAGGGAGCGTAGGCCTGGCGGGCTGCCTTGAACGTCTGCCCGACCGTCAGCTCGTCGGGCACGACCGGCGTCTGGTAGCTGCGTCCGATGCCCATGCGGGCCCGTTCATGCAGCTTTAGCCGGGTAATGTCCTGACCCTTGTAGCGGACAGTACCGGATTTCGGGCTAAGGCGACCGGAAAGGACTTCGAACAGACTCGTCTTGCCTGCGCCATTCGGTCCGATAATCCCCAAAACCTCTCCGGGTGCTACGCTCATATTGATATCGCGCAGTATCTCTCGGCCCCCGAGGTCAAGGAAAATGCCCTCGCACGAGAACAAGGCTTCGGAAGAGCGCGGCGAGGGTATGCCGCGCTCCACCCGCCGATGCGACCTCAACCCCACCATGGCGCCGGCTGGAGCTTGGATTCCGAAATCTCGTTCGGGAAGATGATCTTGTGCCCGACGTTCTGCACCTGCACGTAGAGCTGGCTCATGCCTTTCTCGAGTTCGGTCGCCGATATTTCGTAGCCGTTGTCGGGGAAGTGCGAGGCTTCTTGCAGTTCATTGTTCATGTCCATGTAGCCACAGACACCACGATACGGATTTGCGCGGATCCAGTCGCAGACCGCCTTGAAATCATTCGGATCGCCGATGGCCTCCCAGGCCAGCTTTAGATACTGGACGATGTCATAGCCATTGCCCGTGTAGACGAGGCCCATGATGCCCGGGAACCGCGCCTGGTACTTCTTTCGGTACTTCATTCCCCTTTCATCAGCATAGATGCCAAGGACCGTCGACCAGCAGAAGCCGTTGGCGGACTCGCCGGCAAGCGTCAGAAATTCGGGCTGTGACGGCCCGTACTGCATGTAGACAAGCGAATCCTTCACCGGGTCGGCGCGGAACTGCTTGCAGAAAGCCGCATATTCGGCGGCCACCCAATGGTCGACCATGATTGCGGCAGCATCGACTTCCTTCATCTTCTGAATGACGGGGCCCCAATCCTGCACCGGAAACTGTATGTCGGTCACAGCAGCGACCTCGAACTTGCCCCGTTCCTTGATCGCTTTTTGCGCAGCCTTGGAGATGGTCTGACAGTAAGCAACTTGCTCCTGAACGATGTGCACCTTGCGGTTCTTCGGCTTCCACACCCCTTGAGCTTCTTCATGCTCCAGCCAAAGAGGATAGGTGTAGCCGTAATGCACCTCCGATGGATCGGTCTGGAAGATGTGGCTGTATTTCTTCGGGTCTGAACGGGTAGCCTCGGTCGCGGCACGCTGGGTGTTGCCCTGGACGTAGGGGCATTTGTACTTGGCGGATTCGTCCATGGCCGGAATAGGAACAAACAGGAAAGCGTTCGAAATCGCGTGAACCTTGGCATCGATGCAGGCGGCGATCGCCTGCTGGCAGCTTTCGGCCGATAGTTTGTCGACGTCAGTCACAAACAACTTGAGCTCGCGGCCAAGGATGCCCCCCGCAGCGTTGATCTCCTCCATAGCGAGAGTCGTGCCGTTGAGATGGTCGAGATCGTCGGCTACACCCGCCGCGGCGGTCTGCGATGTCGGCACGCCAAGCAGGATCGGTTCAGCCGCCCAAGATCGCGAGATGAAAGGCATCGGAAACGCCGCGCCCGCGGCACCAGCTGCTACGGTACCCAGCAATCTTCTTCGATTGATTTTTCCAACCATGGAATTCCCTCCTGTTTTGCGGGTTCGTTCGGACGGCCCGCGACGCGACGAACAAGCCGCCTTGTTCCCGGATTAGACGTTTCGTCCGTTTTGTTTTCGGACGTCAATTTTTTTGATTAGACGAAATGTGCAGTAGTTGCGAGAATGCGTCAAGGCTAAAGTTTCTTAGAAAGAAAATTATTTGAATTTCGGTGCGAAACCGGCGTATGCTGCCAGCGCGGCTTCGTTAGGTTTCTAGACGTTTCGACTATAACCAAAAGAGACAGCCCGTTCGGCGGCGATGCCGACACGTTGGCACAACAGACATCAAACTGCGGCCAGAACCGAATTTGCCTCAACATGTCGGGAAATCGGGAGTAAGTCGGTGTGATCGGAATCAATAATCCGCTTCTTACATTGGTGCTGGGCGCCATGATGGCGCGCATACTAGAGCCCCAGGGAAAACCTATATGAAAGTTCTGATCGCCGATGACCACTGGATGGTGAGAGAGTCTCTCAAGCAGGTCATCCGGCGTCTGCACAAGGCACTTGAAGTGTTCGAGGCGGCGACCTTCGGCGAGGCTTTGGCGCTGCTGCGCGCACACGCCGATATCGATCTAATGCTGGCGGATCTGATTATGCCAGGCTTCGACGAATTCGAAGGTCTGCGGAAGCTAAGAGACGAGTTTCCTGAGGTTCCTGTTGTCGTCGTTTCGGTACACGAGGATATCGAGCATGTTTTGCGTGCCGTCGAACATGGCGTCATCGGCTACATTCCCAAATCGTCAAGTGGCCCGGAGATAGAGCGGTCGTTTGAACGGGTGCTTGCCGGCGAGGTGTCTTTTCCGCGCCGCATTATCGAAACGGCGCCGGGATTGCGCGAGCGCCCAACTGCCGAACCAACCCCAGCCGTCCCGACTGATCGCAACGTCGGCACGCTGACCAACCGCGAACGCGACGTTCTGGGGCTGCTGGGCAAGGGATATTCGGTGAGCCGAATCGCCACGGACCTCGGTCTGAGCAGCCATACGGTTCGCGTTCATCTAGGCAATCTTATGAAGAAGCTCGGCCTGCGGGATCGATCGTCCACCATCCACTACGCCGTCAGCTTGGCCAATCTGCCGAAGTCGCCTGAGCCTCGATAGGTCCGAGCGACGTGGCCTCCACACTGCCCCCATACGTCGCTGCCATACTCGATAGCCTCGACTCCGTCGCCACGGGCATAGCCGTGTGGGATGCTGACCAGCGGCTGTCTTACGCAAATCGCCCGTTCCGCCACGCCTTCTATCTCGAAGGCCGGCGCGAGGACACCGAAGGCGAAGAAGGTCTCACATACCTTTCCGCACTGTTGATGGCCGCGCGATCGAATGAGTGGGTACTTCCGATGGCTGCAGATCGCTGGGCAGCTGCCCAATTGGGGGATTTCGGCTCCGACAAACGCAGTCATCAGGCGCTGGCCGACGGGCGCACCATAGAGATCGTGCAAAAACCCGTCCCCAGCGGGGGGATGGTGATGACCCTCAACGACATTACCTCGATGAAGCGAAGCGAGCATGCTTTGCGGGAGGCCAAGGAGTTGGCGGAGACTGCCGATGACGGCAAATCACGCTTTCTGCGCGCCGCAAATCACGATCTGAGGCAACCGCTCGCGACGCTCCGCATCCTAATTTACAACTGTATCGCCGAAGTTGACCACAGCCATCGCCAAGACATGCTGCATACGATGGACATTGCGGTGTCCATTATGGAGGATCTGCTTGGTGCGTTGCTGCAGATCGGCCAGTTGGATGCGGGCCAGATCCGGCCTCGCGTAGCCACATTCCAGCTCTTCCAAATTTTCCAGCGTCTCGACATACAGTTCCAGCATGTTGCCTCCCAGAAGGGCCTGCATCTGCGCTTCGTCGATTCGCGCAACGCAGTGGTATCCGACAAAGCGTTGCTGGAGCGCATCCTCTCGAACTTGGTGGCTAACGCGATTCGCTATACAGAAGTGGGAAAAGTCCTGGTTGGCTGCCGGCGCGTTGGAAAAAAACTGCGTATCGAGGTCTGGGACACCGGCTGCGGCATTGAAGCCGAAAACCTGCCAAGGATTTTCGATGAGTTCTTCCAAGTCGGGGACAGCAAGCGGCCGAAGAAGGCCGGACTCGGCCTGGGGCTCAACATCGTCACCCGCCTGTGCGGGCTTCTAGGCCACGAACTGGACGTCCGGTCAACGCCTGGTAAAGGTTCGGTTTTCTCGATTTCGTTGCCTCTTGGAAACATTTGGCACAGCGACATTGGCGAGCCCGAGATCAGCGAACGGATCGGCGGGGAATTCATGGGTATTTCGGTGTTGCTGGTCGAGGATGACGATACCTTGCGCCAGGCGACGCGAGACCTTCTGGAACGCTGGGGGATCCTTGTCCATGCCGCCAGCTCGAAGGAGGATGCCTGCCGTCTCATAGAAGACGACAACATCAGGCCCCGCTTGATCATCGCTGACTACAGCCTGCGCGGTGAGCACGGGACGACAGTTATCGCGACTATTCGCGACAGTTTGATGGAGCTCGTTCCCGGTGTGGTGGTTACCGCCGATACCGATACCCAGGTGATCAAGGCCATTAAGGGGGCAGGCTTTCCCGTTTTGATTAAACCCGTCAGTCCTCCAAGGCTGAGGGTACTGATGCACAAACTGCTCTTCGAATCAGAAGAACCGGCTGCACACGATCGCTAGCGGTCGATTTTGGGGGGACAAAGTATGCGCGGCAGCGCGGACGACAACGTGATCCCGATCGGCAGCATGGTTCCTCTGACGGGGCCGTCAGCCGCAGACGGCGCTGAGTTTCGCAATGGCGTTATGATGGCCGTCGATGAGATAAATGACCGTGGTGGCATTCTCGGCAAGCGGCTGCAGCCGATTTTTGCTGATACTAAAATGCAGACTGCGGAAGAGGTCACGGCGGCGGCGCGATGGCTGATTGACCGGCACCAGGTGCATGCGATTGTCAACGGTTACAATATCGGCACGCAGAACTCCGAATATGAAGCGGTCGCCGATGCGGGGATTCTCTATATTCATCACAACACGTTGCTGCAGCATCACGACACTGTAATCAGCGATCCCGATCGCTATTTCGGCTGCTTCATGGCCGATCCTGCCGAATATTGGTACGGCCAGGGGTTCATAAAATTCATTTCATGGCTACGCGATACCGGCCAATGGGTGCCGGAATCGAACCGCATCGCCATCGTCTCGGGGTCAAAGCCCTACAGTATCGTGATTGCCAATGCGATGGCGGCCGCCGCAGTGCAGTTCGGCTGGCAGCTTGCGTTCGGTCCACAGGTTGTTTTGACGCCGACGACAGAATGGCGGGACGTGCTCAAGCAGGTTCGTGCAGTGAAGCCTGCGGTCATCGCCAACACGCATTTCTATACCGGCGACCTTGCGCATTTTCACCTTCAATTCATGGAGGAGCCTACCAACAGCCTAGTCTATCTGCAGTATGGCGCCATGCATCAATCATTCAGCGACATTACTCAGGCCAAAGGGGTCGGCGTGATCGTCAGCACGATGATTGGCCTGTTGCGCGACGATATCGGAAAGCATTTTTCTGAACTCTATCTGGCACGCTTCGGGCAGGGCTCGACTCCACAAGTCGGCTGCCAGTCCCACACTGCCATGCACCACTATGCCGTCGCGGCCTCGATTGCTGGCGGCACCGGCGGGCCGGGAGACTTCGAACAAAACCGCAAGATCGCGCGTGCGCTCCTTCAAACCGTGTATCGAGGTGTCGTGGGCTGCGTCCGGTATCATCCGGATTGGCAGGCAGCAGTTCCCTATCCGGATTTTGTGCAAGATCCGTCTCTAGGCACGCCACACCTCTTCTACCAGGTTCATAGCCAAAAAGGCGTTTTGGGGTTGGTCGCACCAGAGCCTTATAATACCGAGCGGTTCGTCGTGCCGTCGTGGTTCTCAACATGACCGATACGCATCGATGACTATCTGCCCGAACTGGCGTCCTCCCGGCACCGACGGCGTGGGCAAGGGAGGTCGAGGTTGCGGCAATGATGCAGATCAGGTGCTTCTTGACCATAACGACAAAAGGCGCTCGTCGAGGGCGGGGAGCGCGATGTCGGCGAAGCAGTCGTACAGGATACAAGCCTAATAGCAGCCCTGAAAATGCCGGTTACCGCAGGCGCAGTCACGACGACATCATCCACCCGGCTCGCCAGAAGGCGGAGGTGACCCAGATCGAGAATATGAAAGCCAACGCCTTCGTCGTTGACGAGGAGACCGGACAGCCGGTCGGTCGACCGTGGGGGTCGCCACCTTTTTGAGATGGCCCGGGCGGACCTAGGCCGCCCGACCGACACCAGCTGAAGTCAGTGCTCCGCGAGGTCTATTGGTCGAGACCCAATGAGATCACCGCACAACCATAGCCCTCAAGCTGCATAATGCCGGCTACGGCGTGGTCGGTTAAAAAGTCCAAACCAGGGGGCACCCCCGGGACAGCCACCGGAACGTCGATAGTGTTTTGAATGAACATCAATTTGCGATCTTCGGCTTCGCGGATCGATACTTCCACACCAGTTGGCAGTTCAGGAAGCAAAGGCACGACACCCGCCCTGGTTAGGACGACATCCGCTATGGCTTCGGCAAGCTGCTGGGTGAGATAGGTGCCGACATAGACGACGCGGCCTTTGCCGAGTTGGCGGGACGTGATCGCCGGCTGTCCGGCGCAAAAACGGTTGGACCATGTGCCGAGAACCTCTGTGTCGGGCTCGACCTCCAGCAGTTCGTAGAGGTGAGCGGCCTCGAATTGCCTGTTGCCGAAGGTGAAGTGATATTTGCGCTCCGCCGACGAGGCGGGCAGCGGCGACGGCGGCGCATAAGCGCCCAGCGCGGCTTGGCGGAACAACGGAAACAGGCCGGTGCTGCCTTCCCCAGCGAGACGGCCGAACTCGGCGACCTTGACGCCGCTCAGCGCCGAAAGCCCATGCCCTGGCGCCTGCTCTCGCACGATGTGGTTGTTCTCGTCCCGGGTACCCGTCAGCGCCGAAAGGATCAGCGTGCCGCCGTTGCGGACGAAAGCCTCGATCGCGGCATTCCATTCCTGTTTCCACATAACCCAATGCGGAACATAGAGCGCCTTGAGCCGTGACAGGTCGTCTTCGGGATGGATGAAGCCGCAGGCAATGCCCTGCTGGTAGCAGTGCCGATGCAGAAACGTGGCGTCTTCGAGCGGGCTCGGCAATCCCATCGGATAGGTCTTGTGCGCCTCCTGGTTATCGAAATCCGCGCCGGCGATACCGACATCCATGCGCACCACCGTGCCTAGGATCTGCTCCTTGATGGCGGCTATCTCGTGGAAGAACCGGCTCGCCTCGTCATAGCGGCGGCGCGGCACGTCGTCGTGGTCGATGATACCCATCCAGTAAATCTCGGCGCCGAAATGCGCCGGGCGCCAGCGGAAAAACATGATGCCGTCGGCGCCGCGCGCAACCGAGGTCATCGCCATGCGGCGCATCTCGCCAGGCTCCGGCGTCATGGTCGAGAAGCCCGGCTGGCTGCCGAAGCCCGAGGCCTGCTCCGGCACGATATAGTTGCCGGAGTAGGCGCGGCAGATGTCGAGATGCAGCGCCTGCGTGGTCGCATGCCCGCCGGTGCGCCGCATTTCGTCATACAGCATCGGATAGATGTCGAAGCCGATGAAATCGAGGTCCTGTCCGAACTGGCCGCGGAAATCGATGTCGGCGAGCTGGCCGAGATTGTGGAAGACGAACCAGTCCGGATTGGCGGCGCGCAGGATCTCGACCTGGTCGTGCTGGAAAGCCGCCGTCGCCGCGGCCAGGAAGCGATGGTAGTCCTGCACCTGCCCGGGGCTTGGATAGGATGGCATCAGCGGCCGCGGCAGGTCGATCTGCGAGAAATCGTCATAAGCCGTCGCCCAGAAATGGCCGCCCCAGGCGAAATTCAGCGCGCCGATGGCGCCGTATTTGCGCTGCAGGAATTTCTGGAATTCCAGCCGGGTCGAGGGCGCGAACGACTCCGAAACCGTCGTGTTGAGCTCGTTGTCGGTCTGCCAGCCGATGACGCGAGGATTGTTCCTGTAGTGCTCGGCCATGGCGCGCGTGATGCGGCGGCTGTGAGCGCGAAAGACCGGGCTGGTGGTGTCGGCGTGCTGACGCGATCCATGGCTTGCGCGGTGGCCGTTGACGTCGACCCGCAACACCTCGGGATAGTTGACGGTCAGCCAGCGCGGCGGCGTCGCTGTCGGCGTGCACATGATCGTGTCGATTCCGACAGCGCCGAGAACCTCGATTGCCCGGTCGAACAGCGCGAAGTCGAATTTGCCTTCATGGGGCTCGAAAATATGCCAGGCGAACTCCCCCATTCTGACCGTGTTGACGCCGGCGGCAAGCATCAGCTCGGCGTCGCGCCGCCAGCAGCTCTCGTCGACATGTTCGGGATAGTGCGGTGCTCCCAGAAGGAAGCGGTCGAGATTGAGCGGTCGCCAAACCGAAAGCGGGGCGGGCTTCTTGCGCTGCATGCGGATGATACTCTTGGATGCGGGGGTCAGGTTGAGGGAACGGGTTTTCGCGGCGTCAGCGTGCGGCCATCGGGTCCGAACAGATAGGCGTCGGCGATCTCGAAGCCGGCCGTCAGCCGGGCGCCGACATTGATGGGCGACACCTTGTTGAGCTGGACCGTGAAATTGCCGGTGCCGCTGTCCGAGTTGGTCGCCTGGAGGGGAGAGGCATCGAGGTAGAGAACCGTTTCCCGCCCGAGATGTTCGACCAGCCGGACCTGGCCCGGGAACGATGCCTGGCCTGCGTCCGCCCGCTCGAGCACATGCAGGTTTTCCGGTCGGATTCCGACGGTCACCGCGTCGCCAGCCGAAATGCCGGTCGCATCAATGTCGCCGAAGGCAAGCGCCGGCATTCCCGCCGCCGTCAGCGTCAGGCTGGCCGCGCCGACGGTTTCCACCCGCGCTTCGATGAAGTTCATGCGCGGCGCGCCGAGAAAGCCTGCGACGAAGATGTTTGCCGGATTGGCGTAGAGCTCGAGCGGCGAGCCGACCTGCTCGACCCGCCCCTTATTCAGCACCACGATCCGGTCCGCCATGGTCATGGCCTCGATCTGGTCGTGGGTGACATAGACCATGGTGGAGCCGAGCTGTGCGTGCAGGCTGGAAAGCTCTACCCGCATCTGGGTGCGCAGCGCCGCGTCGAGGTTCGACAGCGGTTCGTCGAACAAGAACACTTCCGGCGATCGGGTGATGGCGCGGCCGATCGCGACGCGCTGGCGCTGCCCGCCCGACAATTGCCTCGGGCGTTTGTCCAACTGTTCCTCGAGACGAAGGATCTGCGCCGCGCGCTTGACCGCGGCATCGATCTCGGCTTTCGGTCGTTTGGCCATCCGCAAGCCGAAGCCCATGTTTTCGGCAACGCTCATATGCGGGTAGAGCGCATAGGACTGGAACACCATGGCGATGCCGCGATCGCCCGGCTCTTCCCTGGTGACGTCGCGCCCGTTGATCACGACCTGGCCGGAGTTGATGGTCTCAAGTCCGGCGATCGTCTTCAGCAAGGTCGACTTGCCGCAGCCGGACGGGCCGACCATGACGACGAACTCGCCCTTTTCGATCGCCAGGTCGATCGCCTTCAAGGCGTGATAGCCGGCATAGTGCTTGTCGACCTTGCGCAATTCCACGCTGCTCATCGCGAGGCGCCTTTCCGTGTTTGCCGGGCGGGTCGGTGTCGTCCGGTCAGGTTTCCTGGAGCGAAGATCATCCCTTGACCGCCCCCATGGTAAGGCCGCTGATGAAATGCTTCTGCATGAGGAAGAACATGACGACCGGAGGCATCGCGACGAAGATCGTGGCCGCCGAGACGATGTTCCAGGCCGACGTCCATTCGCCGCGCAGATTGTTCAACCCGGCGGTGACCGGTTTGACCGCATCGCTCTGGGTCAGCACGATCGCCCAGAAATAGTCGTTCCAGATGAAGGTGAAGGTGAGGATGGCGAGCGCCGCCAGCGCCGGCCGCACCAGGGGAACCACCACATGGCGCAGAACCTGATATGGCGACGCGCCCTCGGCGCGCGCCGCCTGGAACAATTCGCCGGGCAGGGCCGCGATGAAGTTGCGCATGAAAAGCGTCGCAAAGCCGGTCTGGAAGGCGATGTGGAACACGATCAGCGCATAGACGGTGTCGTAGAGGCCCAGCCTCACCATCAGGTCGCGCACCGGGATCATCATGACCTGGGCCGGCAGGAAATTGCCGCCGACGAACAGCGCGAAAATGAGATTTGAGCCACGGAACGGATAGCGCGACAGCACGAAGCCGGTCAGTGTCGACAGGATCAGCACGCCGACTACCGAGGGAATGGTGATCAGCAGGCTGTTGAGGAAGAAGCGCAGCATCGCGGTCTGTTCGAAGACCGCGGTGTAGTTCTCAATAAGGCTGAATTTCTGCGGCCACCCCCAGTAGTTGCCCGCCATCAGCTCTTCGTTGGAACGGATCGACGTCAGCATGACGGCAAAGAGCGGCAACAGCCACAGCGCGACGACCAGGGTCACACCGCCGACATAGAGCGCGCGCTGGATCTTCGCGTCCTCGGGGATCGGGCGCGGGTACATCAGGCGTTGCTCCGTTCGGCCTTGATCAAGCCGCGCAGGTACCAGGCGATGAAGCTGATCATGATGGCGAAGAGAACCGTCGCGATCGCCGCGCCATAGCCGAAGCGGTAGGAAAAGATCGATTCCTCGTACATCTGGTAGGCGAGCACCGTCGACGAGCCGTAAGGGCCGCCGGTGGTCATGACCGCGACCATGTCGAAGGATCGCAGCGCGCCGATCACCGTCACGGCAATGGCGATGAACCCGACCTGCGACAGCTGCGGCAGGACCACATGGCGCAGCATGCGCAAGCCGCGCGCGCCGTCGACGCGGCCGGCGCCGATCAGGTCCTCGTTGAGGTTGTTCAGCCCGGCGAGGAACAGCACCATGCAAAAGGCGATCTGCGGCCACAGTGCTGCGGCGGCGACCGCGAAGGTGGCGAAATTCTCGTCGGAAAGCAGCGCCGGCGCGGTGGCGCCGAACAGGCCGAAGATCAGTTGCAGCAATCCGTAGGTCGGATCATAGACCCAGCCAAAAACAACGCCCACCGTCACCGTCGCCAGCACCAGCGGGACGAAGAACAGCGATTTCAGGATGCGCATGCCGCCAATCTGCTGGTTGACGATCAGCGCCAGCGCGAGGCCGATCGGCGGCGCCAGCATGAAGATCAGCAGCCAGATAATATTGTTCTTGAGCGAGACGTAGAATTGCGGGTCGTCGGCCAGCTCGACATAGTTGGCGAGGCCGACCCAGGTCTTGACGCCGATACCATCCCAGTCATGCAGCGAGATCCAGACCGTCTCGACGGAGGCGGCAACAATGACGAGGCTGAACAGGATGAGGCCCGGCAGGAGGAACAATGCCGGCGTCAACCAATGACGATTTCTGCGCCAGAAGCGGGGCATCGGAATTCATCCAAAAAGGAGACGGGACCGCCGGGGAGAGGCGACGGCCCGTCAGGTCCGGGAGGACTAACCGAAGATTCTTTTGCGGGTCTTTTCCAGCCGCTCGAGGATCTGATCGCGCCGCTCGGGCTTGACCATGAACTCCTGCAGCCCCGTCATGCCCTCCTGGGCCATGTCCGGATCGGTATCGCGATCATAGTATTGCGACGTCCCGACCACCTTCTTCAGTTCCTCGACAGCGGCGTTGACCAGCGGATCCTTGCTTGGCGGGCAGTCGTTGCGTGGCGGAATGGCTCCCTCGGCGGCGAGGAAGGCGCCAAGATTTTCCGGCTTGTAGAAGTAGGCGAGGAAGTCGCGCGCGCCCTGCTTGTTCTTCGCGTTCGCAGGGACGTGAATTGAGTTGACCGAGAAGTCCTCATACCTGGCGACGCCGGGAGCGACTTCGGGGAATGGCGCGTAGGCGAGCTGCGGAATGTCGGCCTCGGCGAAAGCGGACCTGATGAAGCCGCCGAGGTCCATCATGGCGGCCTTCTTCTGAGCCAGCGCCGCCCCCGCCTGCTCCCAACCGAACGAGCTGTGGTTTGGCGAGAAGAAGCCAGCCTTGATCAGATCGTTCCATTTGTCGAAGACGGGGGTCAGCATAGGGTCGGTATACTGGACCTTGCCGTCCATCAGCGCGATGTGCTTGTCGAGGCCATTGATGCGCAGGTTCATATGGTCGAACCAGCCGCCGGCCGGCCACAGTTCCTTTGTGCCCATGCTCATCGGGATCATGCCCGCCGACTTCGCGGCCTCGCCGAAGGTGAGAAAATCGTTCCAGGTTTTCGGCGGCGTCCAGTTGTGTTCGGCAAAGACATCCTTGCGGTAGAACAGGCCCCAGAGCAGGCCGCCCATCGGCAGGCCATACTGCTTGTCGCCGACGGTAACCGCACTTGTCGTGGCACCAAGCACGCTCTTGTAGTTCTCGCGGGCAAACAGATCGGAGATGTCGTCGAACAGGCCCTTGTTGACGAACGCCTTCATGCGGTTTCCGGAAAACCAGAAACAAATGTCGGGAGCACCGACGACGAGATAGCTGCGGATCGCCGTCTTGTGCGCCTCGTGGTCCATGTTGTTGATGACGACCTTGGCGCCGGATTTGGCCTCGTATTCAGCCGCCAGCCTATGCAGGATGTCGCGTTGTCCGGCATTGCTGAGGTTGGAGATGATGGTGATTTCCTGCGCCTGCGCCAGGGCCGGCAAGCAAAGGCCGCCGGTGGCGGAAACAGCCAGGGCCGCACCGGTGCCCTTCAGGAAACGGCGCCTTGTCGCGGACAGAGTTGTGACGTCGATGGCCATGGCTTTTGTCTCCTCCCTGAGAACAGCCGGATTTCATTTGAACCGAGGCCACTCGTAGCGTATGCAGGTGAAATCGGTCAATAGTTAATTTACAAAATTAATAATGAGAGTTCGATGAAGCTAAAAGGCGATCAGCAGACGTCGCGCGCCATGAACCGACGGCTGATCCTCAACATGATCCGCGCCAATGGGCCGATGAGCCGAGCCGATATGGCGACGCGAAGCGGTCTCAGCCCGGCCGCGGTGACTTTCGTGGTTTCCGAGTTGCTGGCAGAGAATATCTTGGTGGAGGGAGAAGCCAGCCTTGGCGCCCCCGGGCGGCGGCCGATCCCGATCAACATAAATTATGCCGGCCGCCTCGTTGTCGGGTTCAAGCTGATGGTGGGTGCGATCGATTGCGTGCTGACGGACTTAGCCACGACCCCCCTTGTTTCCAAAAGAGTGCCTGTGCCAGATCAGTCGCCGCAAAGTACGGTGGAAGCCTGCGCCGCTGCCGTAGGCCAGTTGCTTGCGGAACGCGCCGCGCCGACCGGTGCGCAACTCAGCGGCATCGGCATCGCCGTGCCGGGGGTCATCGACAATGGGGTATGCCGGCTCAGTCACCGGTTCGGCTGGATCGACGTGCCGATAGCGGCGATGCTCGCCGACCTCGTGAACGTGCCCGTCTGGGCCGACGACGATACCAACGCTTTCGCGCTCGCGCAGCAATTGTTCGGGCTCGGCCGCCATCACCGCACCGTTGGCGCCTTGGCTATCGGCGCGGGCATCAGTTGCGCGGTGGTGATCGACGGTTCGGTCCATCGCGGCGCGAATGGAGCCGCGGGCAAGCTTGGTCACTCCATCTACGATCCGACTGGGCCTCTATGCGAGTGCGGCCGCCGCGGATGCCTTCAGATCTTTTTTTCCGAACCGGCATTGGTGAAACGATGGCGCGAGGAGAAGGGCGTTCAGGGCGACGTTGACCGTCACGACATGCTCGCAGCGGCGCAGTCCGGCGACGAGACGGCCCTGAACCTGTTGCGTGAAGCAGGCGAAGGCATTGGCAGGTTCTTGGGCGGGTTTTGCAACACCATCGATCCGGAGGTTATCGTTGGCGGTGGCGAGGCGGTCACATTCGGCGACTATCTCTTCGAACCGATGCGTGACGCTCTGAGGCGTCATGCCATGTGGACGCCGCCGCCGATCACGCCGGACTGGGCAGACGACTCCTGGGCGCGGGGGGCCGCCGCACTCGCAACCCAGAGGCTGTTCGATTTCGAGAGCAGGCCTGGTGAGACTGGCGGCGTCGCATAAAGGTCACGATTAAAGCAACTATCGGTTACGGTCGAAATGACTGCCGATGAAGGCCCTGCATCTGCCTGACGCTGGATTACCAAACACCTGTTCCGGTGCGCCGTCTTCCTCAACCATGCCTTGGTGAAGAAAGACCACTCGTGATGACACTTCGCGCGCAAAGCCCATCTCGTGGGTTACAATAATCATGGTACGGCCTTCTTCGGCAAGTCCACGAATGACCCGAAGCACGTCTCCCACCAACTCAGGATCCAGTGCAGACGTCGGCTCGTCGAACAATATCGCACGCGGGCGCTGAGCCAACGCACGTGCAATCGCGACACGTTGCTGCTGACCTCCGGAAAGATGATTCGGCCAAGCGAATCTCTTGTCCGCCAGCCCGACCTTCTCAAGCAGGACCATCGCCTCTTCTATAGCTTCAGAACGGCGCCGTCCCTGCACATGCAGCGGCGCCTCAATAACGTTTTGCAAGACAGTTCGATGGGGCCAGAGATTGAAGCTCTGGAATACGAAGCCAAGGTTTCTCCTGATGCGACGAACGGTATTAGCCTCAGACTTCGAAAGCTTCTTGCCGAGATACATCAAGCGATCGTCACCGACGGCAACCTCACCATAATTTGGAACTTCCAGCATCGGAATGCAGCGCAGAAGCGTACTCTTACCCGATCCGCTCGCGCCAATAATGGATATGACATCGCCATCGTTCGCCGTTAGGTCGATGCCACGCAGTACCTCGTGCTGACCGTATGACTTGCGAAGGGATTTTATAGAAACCGCCTCAGGTACATTTGACGACTTCATCGTGCATCTCGGAATAACCAGGGAGAAAGACGCCTCTCGACTTGCGCGAATGACCACGTCACAAGCAGAGATAGAACGAGGTATATTATAGCCGCGCATAGAAATACCTCTATAGCGCGCCAAGTCTGCCTAACCGCTGCACTAGCTATGCCTGTGACTTCCATCAGCGTGATGGTGGACACCAGGGCCGTGCCCTTCAACAACGCTACAACCTCACTGGAGTAGGCCGGCAACGCCTGTCTAAGTGCGATCGGAAAGCTGATTCTTCTGAACGCTTCCCAACGGGTCATACCGACCACCTTGGCTGCTTCGCGAGATCCCTGTGGGACGGCGCGAAAAGCGCCTCGGAGGATCTCGGAGGTGTAGGCTGCATCATTTAGGATCAGAGCTAGCAAACCACACCAATATGGCTCCCGCAGCAATGGCCACAGAAAGCTTCCACGGACGAATGGCAGGGCGCTGAGACCGTAGTATATTACAAAAAGTTGAATTAGCAGCGGCGTGCCACGGAACAAAAATACGTAGGTGGAAGCTACGGAGTTTCCCAATGGAGTTGCGCGTATTGCATTTAAGACGAGGGCTAGGCAGCCACCCCCAATGAGGCCAAAGACTGTAAGGTTCAATGTTAGTGGCAATCCCGACAGAAGCTTGTACACGATATCGATCATAAAGGCGGAATCCATCATGCCACCTTCGTTTCGACGTGATACCTTATCGAATGCTCCGCGATACGGGTGATTTTGTCGGACACCGTTGTTATCAATAGGTAGATTACTGCACCTACACCTGCAAAAAGAAGGTATTCACGTGTTGTGCCGGAGGCGATGGCAACCTGCCTCATTGTCTCAACGAGGCCAGTGACCGAGACAACTGCTGAATCTTTCACCGTTCCTTGCCACTGGTTTCCCATTCCGGGTATTGCGGTGACGAGCGCTTGAGGGGCAATAACTCTTCGAAAAAGCCCCAGTGGGGTCATGCCGACAGCGACGCCTGCTTCTATCGTACCCTTGGGCACCGCCTGATAGGCCCCCCGAAGAACCTCCGATTGGCTGGCTGAGGATATAAGCCCGACGGCGAGCGCGCCTGCTGCAAAAGCGCTGACTTCGAGGGGCCCCTGCATGCCAAGTGCTGTTCCAACAAAGGTGATCGCCTGCCTGCCACCAAAAAAGAACAGGTAAATTATCAAAATGTCGGGCACGCCTCGGAATACGCTTACGTATGCCGAGGCAGCCACCTGGACCGGTTTCGAACCTGAAATCCTTGCCCATGCCACCAGAGTTCCGACCAAAAGCCCGATGCCGAAAGCAGTGAACGCAACCAAAAACGTCATGAACCCGGCCTGCGCAAAGACCCAGCCCCAGCCGTCGGGCCCAAAGCCGACCAGTGATAGCTTCTCGATCATAGGTTGTTCAGAGATGAGGAGACAGATCGCGGCCGAACCATTTCACGGTCAGTTTCTTCAGGCTGTCATCCGTGTACATTTCTTTTATTGCGGCATTGATTGGGTTCAGGAGCTTGCTATTTCCCTTCTGCACAACAATGCCCATTCCATCACCAACCGGCCCGCCAGAATACCCCGGCCCGACGACTTCGGCCGTGTCCTTGTTTTTCGCAACAAAATCGGCGGTGCTTGTCTCTGCCGCGACGACAGCGTCGACACGGCCAGCTTGCAGATCCTGGTAGGCCTGAGGAACTCCCACGTACTGCCGGATCTCAACTCCTTTATCGCCAAAATATTTCTTGACGAAGTCGAGTTGGGTGCTTCCCGCTTCAACACCAATGACCTTCCCCTTGAAGGCTGGGACGACTTGGGAATCGATGAAGACCTGCGCCTCGGGCTTGGCAAGGTTTACGTTGCCGCCTGTGTCGGGAACTTTGATGCCGCTTTCCTTGGAAACGACGAATGATGTTGCGTCCGATGTGTAGGGCAGCGAGAAATCAACAACCTTCAGGCGTTCATCGGTGATCGTGACGCTATAAATGATGGCGTCGAATTTCCCGTCCATCAGACTTTGCATCATGCCGTCCCAGGCCATCTGGCGCACTTCGTATTCAAATTTCGTGCGCTTCGATATTTCTTGGAGGAGATCAATTTCAAATCCGTAGAACGTACCGTCCGGCTTTGTCATGTCGTAGGGGGCAAAATCGCCGCCTGTCACGAAGACGTATTTCTTCTGGGCTTGCGCCAACGAAATACTTGGCCCCGTAATGCTGAGCGTGGCGGCAGCCAATACTTGAATGAACTGTGATCGCGTAATGTGCATTGAAACACTCCTCCCCTTGAACCAGAACTCAGCAGTAGGCCGTGATGCGCGGCCGAAGCTCAATCAGCCGAGCACTTGGAATTATCCAAACTTATGTCGTACTCCCCGCACACTTGATACCCGGCCGCCACAAGGCGATCTGCATCTTCTGTGCTTAGATCCAGTTCCGTTCTCTACCAGATGGCCGGGAAGTTGAGTGTCGCTCCTTGATCCCCTCAAGGACGACTACGCTGCTCATCCATTTCCTGCTTTTTGTACGTTATGTCGCCGGAACGGTAGTTCAATTTTTTGGTACGAGCAACATGTTTTTTTTGACACCCCCCCCAGGAGCTCTTGTCCGTCGGCGGGCCAATCCCAATCGCGCCGCTGACTGCAGGTGCGATGAGTAAAGCGGCCTCGGCGGCCGACTGCAAACGTGGCAATCGGGTCCTCAGTCTCGTGAAGCTGTGGCCCTCGGCCGTCGCGAAGGTTAGGCGAGATCAGCACCCACCACCGGGAGCTTCATGGAGATCATCGCTTACTCTGCCGACGATTCAGGGGCCATTCTGCAAAGGCATTCGAGTTGCGGCGGATGAGGTCGCCAGCCTTGCCAGTGCAACTAAGACGCGGTTTACGCGCATGGGTGAGACTTCTGCTTGGTTCGATGGGAACCTGGCACGTGGTCGATACGGAGCTACCCTGCTCAAAACATTGGAGGAGTTACGGCACAGGCCACGACAGCTACCGTCTTGCCGACATTTTTCAGCCGATATGGTACGGCGCTAAGGATGTGGAAGCCCCCGCCTGCTTCAATTCGCCGAACGCCCTCACTGGTCTCGAGTTCCATTACCCCGTCGATAATTAAAGCTGCTGTCTCACCTTCATGGGAAATATGCGCTTTGCCGGTATCTGTTCCCGGCGAATAGTGTTCAATGAACATCTGAAGTCTTTTGTCTCGCCTTTCGCTGCCCATCACCCGCATATCAACCTTCCCGCGCGTAACCGCCGCCATATCCTTGGCGTCGTATGCGAGCACGTTTTGCCTTGATGCCGGCAGCGCGAAAAAGTCCGCCATTGATATGGGGATTGCATTCAAGATTCTGTGGAGCGAAGCGAGGGATGGGGCGTGCGATTCCTGCTCTATCAAGGAAACTGTCGAGTTTGTCACCTTTGCGCGCTTCGCCAATTCTCGTTGCGACAAGCCCGCTTGCTCGCGAACGACCTTTAGGCGGGCCCCGACGGCCAAGTCGTTGGCCTCGCTCTTTGCACGCGATTTCGCCGAAACAGCCTCGCTCACGTCGGCATGTGTCTCAGCACCCTTAGTAACTTTCACAATGTTCTCCGCCGTGGCCTGACCGATGATTCCCTATATAGTGCGAGCAGCGTCAGTGAAAGTTGCGTGTACAAAAAATTGAACACGCTAGGGGCAGCGAGGCGCCTTGCCTTTCCTCATGTATGGAGGGCCCTCGTGGGCATGAGGCAATTGGCAAATACGGCGCAAGGTAGGCGCCTCATCGCACCTTGTGCCGCAGTCGGCAGCCTGTATTCCAGAGCCTGGGGCTCAGAACGGCCCAACGGGCAGTCTTGGCCGACTGGCGCGAAACGACCTTGGTCTAACCGACTGATCACCAACCCGCCCCTGCCAGCGGTTTTCACGATCTGCTTGTCCAGCCCGCTGATGTCGTCATCCTCGGCGTGGTCTTTTCATTGTGTTGGCGGCAGCGAAACAATCGTAGCGTACCGGAAATGGACCACCTGGTCCGAAACGCGAACGTGAACTGCCCACATCCCAGGCAGAGGGTTCCAAGATGTCGAGTTCGCCGAGACGTCTGGCCGATCGCTAAACGCCCCGAACAAGCATGCTTTCGTCGATGTCAGCGAGCGTTCGGCATCCGCTGAGGTCCATCGTCATCGCAAGTTCATCTGAGAGTATTTGCATCATCTGCATGGCGCCCTGACGCCCACCGGCTGCGGTCGCATAAAGCATGCTGCGTCCGACCAGTACTGCCTTGGCTCCCGCTGCGATGAGCTTAAAAATGTCGCTTCCGCGCTGGATGGAGCTATCCGCGAGCACTGTTAGCTCGTGACCGACGCTATCGGCGATCTCTTTGAGAACCTCGATCGGCGGGACCGCGCTATCGAACATGCGGCCGCCGTGATTTGATATCACGACACCCTCGGCCCCGATATCTGCCGCCTTATGCGCATCTTCCTTCCGCAGAATGCCTTTGATGACGAGAGTTCCCTTCCAATGCTCTCGGACGTGGCGAACATGGTCCCAATTAAGCTCAGGCATAAGATTAAGGGATGGACCGCCACCGCGTCTCAAGAGGTTCTTTCTGTATTTTTGCGGATAGTTGGCGAAATTCGGAAGGCCACTGGTGGCCAGATACCGCCCAAGCACTCCGCACGCCCAAACAGGATGCAGAGCCACGTCAAAAATATTCTTTGATGAAAGCCGAAATGGAATGTCGAAACCGTTTCTCCTGTTGAATTCGCGTTTCGGCATCACAGGTGTGTCAACGGTAAGGACGAGCGTCCGCGATCCTGTTGTCCATGCTTTGTCCATCAACTCGTAAGAAACGGCCTCGTTGTCCCAGAGATAAAGCTGGAACCAAACCGGTACGGGACTTGCGCGTGCGATTTCTTCAACGGACGTAATTGCTTCTGTAGCTGCGCAGAACGGAATCCCGAAGTCTGCGGCGGCTCGCGCTAGTTCGATCTCACCGCGATAGTGAACCAGACCGGCAAAAGCCGTGGGACTCACGATCAAGGGCGTTACAAATTCAGATCCAAATAGGCATACACTCGTCGAGCGAGGTGTGGCCGCCCCCCGCAAGACGTATGGCCGGATCTTAACGCGATCAAATGCTAGCCGATTTGACTTCAGCGCTCGCTCATCTTCAGCGCCACGATCAATATATTCAAAAATGCCGCGTGGCAGTCGACGCTTGGCAATCGCGCGAACCTCCATAAAATTCTGAAAGTCCAGAGAGTTACTGAGCACTCTGATCCTCATCGTGAATATGAGTCATATTATAAACGGATAGTTTGCATATTCGCCGCCGACATCCGGATTTGCGTCACACAAAAGCGCTTTCAAAAAAAAGGCCGTTCGATGCTGGCCGTTGAACCGCCTGCAGTTCTGGCAACGCATTGGCAGGTGGATGTGACCACGCCCGGCCTGCGTCGATGCAGCGACAAGTTCACCGAGAGCTGAGTTGGCGTTCGTACGCCAACAACTTTGCCAGTTGCGATCGCATAGCTTCGGTTACCTGCGTCGATGCATTCTTATTTGGAAGTCGGACGGGACCGACGTCGAAGCCAGCAATAGCCTGCGCGGCCTTCATTGGACCGGGATTTGGTTCCGAATAAACTGTTGTAATGAAGTTTGACAGACGTGCCAGCTGCCGTTGCGCGCCAGCCAAATCACCACTGTTCGCGGTCTCAAAGATCTCTACCCATGTGTGTGGAAGGATATTACTGGATGCGAGCACGCCTCCGACCGCGCCCAACGCAACCTCAACGGCAAACAGGTCCTCGTCTCCCGACATGATAGCGATTTCAGACCCAACGAGATTTAGCAGTTTTGTGAAGAGAGCTTGATCTGGGTTAGAGGCCTTCATCGCGAAAATCGATCCGTCGTCGACAATCGACCTGACCGTCTCAGGCTGGGTGGCAACAAGCGTCAAATATGGGATATCATAGAGCATGACGGCTTGGCCGAAAGCGTCGGCGACCGCTTTGAAATAATCTCTAATCCCTTGCTGTGTCGGAGCGGTACCGAATGGCGTGATCACCATCAACGAATCCGCACCGGCATCAAGAAAAGCGCGCCCAGCCTTAAGGGTGTCAGGAAGCCCAGGGGTGACAACACCGGCCACAACCGGAACCCGACCGTTCACGGCCGCTACAGTCGCCTTAACCACCTCTGTCCGCTCCTCAAGCGTAAGGGCGGCCCCCTCACCCGTGCCGCCTACGGGAACCAGCCCCGTCATGCCTGCGCTCAATAGAACCTCAACCTGTTGCGGGATGGCCGCCGCGTGCAACTGACCGTGTGTTGTAAGTGGTGTGGTCGTTGCAGTGAACAGCCCACGGATCGAGTCCTTGCTTAGCGTCATCGAAGCTCCCTCTCTAGGCAGAATCAGCGCGGCAGCAAAGTGCCGCCAAGGCTAAGTTCGGCTCGAATTGAACCGGCATTGTCTGGGCGATTAAGGTGTCTGCGACAATAGTCGGCGACACGCTGTTCCGCTAGGGGGCTGTTCGAAAAAATATGTTGTATGTTGAAATTTTTCGACATACGTTGATCAAAGTTGGATACAGAGGGGCGGCATAAACTCAGTCGTAAGCGCCATCCTGGAGGCACGCTCCAGCGCTTGGAGCTTCGCCACTGCTGCGCGGAAAACCGCGGCGAGTCAAATTACACCAAAGGTATTCTGTGAAGTTCACGCAATCGGTTGCCGGGTAGGGCTTGGCGACGGCAACCTCGAGCGGCTTTCGGAAAGCTTAGCGCGATCAAGGAGAGGCCCGGCGCAGCTCTGTCTCAGCTCTTCGGCACAGTCAAAAGACTGCGACAAGCTTCAAAACGGGCAAGAGGAGAAAGCAATGCAGTTTCAACATGAATTTGATCGGCTATCAGGAACGCTGTTCGTCGAGGGGCAGTATGTAAAAAGCAAATCGACGGAGCAGATTTCTGTGATCGATCCGGCTACGGAAGATCGCATCGCCGAAATCTCTAGCGCGTCTGAAGGCGAGACGGACGATGTTATGGACATCGCCAATGCGGCTCGTAACAGGTGGCTTGCCTTCGATCCTCGCACCCGGTCCACAATGCTGCATGAAGTTGCCGCGAGAATTCGTCGCGATAAGGCAATCTACGGGTACTTTATGACTCGTGAGGAAGGAAAGCCTTTCAAGGAATCGGTCGACGAAACTTCGTGGTGTGCGACGGCGATCGACTACTACGCAGAACTGGGCCGCCATGATGCCGGCCGCGTTGCGGGAACCACGGTGCCGGGTCAATTTCACTATTCGATCAAGGAGCCGCTTGGAACGGTCGTCATCATTCTTCCCTTCAATTTCCCTCTCGTCCTCATGTGTTGGGAACTCGCGGCAGCGCTCGCGGCTGGGAACTCAGTGATCGTCAAACCCCATGAGCAGACCACAATCACGACCCTGAAATTCATGGAGGTTTTTACCTCCCTTCCAAAGGGGCTTGTCCAGGTTGTCACTGGCGGGCCTCGTGTGGCCCAGCAACTGGTCAGGAGCCGCAAAACCCATTGCATCGCCTATACCGGCTCTGTTCCAATCGCACAGGAGATCATGAGGGCCTGCTCGGAGACATTCAAGCCTGTCCTTATCGAAGCATCCGGCAATGACCCATTCATTGTTATGCCTTCCGCTCCCCTCGACGTAGCTGCGCGTGCCGGCGCGTTCGCTGCGTATCTAAATTGCGGCCAAGTTTGCACTTCTGCAGAACGTTTTTACGTTCATCAGGATATCCACGATGAATTCGTGGAGCGCATGGTGGTTGAAGCAAAAAGGCTGCGGATCGGGAATGGCCTCGACGCAGTCGATATTGGTCCTATGGCGACGTCTCGTCAGAGGGATCGATTTGAAGCACTTCTATCGCGCGCACGGCTTGAAGGTGCGAAATTTGCGACCGGCGGCAACCGGCCGGCTAGTCTCAACCGTGGTTGGTTCGTTGAGCCGTCCGTGCTGACTAATGTCTCGCCGGATTCAGAGATTTTGAATGGCGAATCTTTTGGACCTGTAGCGCCCATCTGTAAGGTTGCAAGCTTTGAGGAAGCCCTCATGCTTGCAAATAGATCTGATTTCGGGCTTGGGGCCACTTTGTATTCCCGGGATATGCGTGAAGTCATGCGCGCTGTGAACGAGATCGAAGCAGGAATGGTCTGGGTAAATGCGCCCGTTCTCGATAATGACGCATTGCCGTTTGGCGGGCGGAAGATGTCAGGTGTAGGTCGGCAACTCGGGCCAGAAGGCCTGGCACAATTTCAAAGCTCGAAGTGGGTGATGATCGATCCCGAAGCTCAAACGCAAGACTTCTGGTGGTTCCCCTATGCTGAAGCAGAGGCCTACAAAATGCCCAGCGACAATAGCTTAGTGTAGGCACCGCGATCCGCTAGGTCTTCACCTTCGACGTAGGCGGTTTTGCAAGGTGCATCACTTTCTACGTGGCTGACCAGCTTCAACATTCGCCAGAGGAGGCCGAAGAGTGGGCAGAACGCTCGTCATGGAGGCGCGCGGCCAGACCGGAAAACACCGTCATCGGGCCCTCGCCCGCACAGACAGATATAGCCATTCTTTCCGGGCCCCGGGGCTCCGGACTGTCACCGCTTGCAATCCGTACAGTACCACTGTACAGATCGTACAGTGGAGAACAAACGAAATGCCGAAGGCTCCCAAAGGCGGCCAGACCCCGATTAAGAACAAGGGCGGTTCAGTAGCCGCCGCCGTCCAAGAGGTGCTCGGCATGCGGCTGAAGAGCCTTCGCCTGGCCCGCAGGCTTTCCCTGCGCGACCTCGCAGAGGCGACCGGCACCAGCGCCAGCTTCATCAGCCAGCTCGAACGCGGCCTGACCGGCGCCAGCACGGCATCGCTCAACCAGATGGCTTCGGCGCTCGGAGTCAGCGTCGCGCTGCTGTTTGCGGAAAGCGCGGCTCAAAATCACCATGGCGTGCTGCGGCGCAGCGAGCGGCCAAGCCTGCCGCCGAGCGACGGTTGCCGCAAGATGCTGCTTTCGCGGCCTCCGCTGAGCGACATGGAAGTCTATGTCGGCGAGTTCGAAATCGGCGGCTCGACAGGTTCCGGCCAATACACGCATGGCGATGCGCATGAGATGCTGATCGTCCTGCGCGGCGTCGTCGAGGTCTCGCTCGGCGAGGCGCGCCATGTCCTCGAAGAGGGCGACAGCGTCGAATACACCACCTCCACCCCGCATCGCACGGAGAACATCGGCAGCGGCCGGGCCGAAGTGATGTGGATCATCGCGCCGCCGACCTCGGCGCGCGCCGAGCTCGACCAATACACGACCTGGAAACCGCCCGCCGCCAGGTAACCGATCAAACGCGGGCATGAATGGGAGAGATACAGTGATGTTGAAGTCGAAACTTGCAGGTCTTGGCGCCGTGCTGGCGCTTGGTCTTCTGGGCACCGCAGCACTTGCGCAGGACAAGCCCGTGGCGGGCGAGGTGAAGGAAGGGTCGCTGAAAGGCAAGACCCTGACCTTCGTCTCCTATGGCGGCATCTACCAGGACGGCCAGGCGGCGGCGCTGAAGGACTTCGTCGACAAGTCCGGCGTGAAGCTGCTCAATGACGGTCCGACCGAGATCGCCAAGCTGCAGGCGCAGGTCGAATCCGGCAATGTCACCTGGGACGTCGTCGATACCGACGACCTGCCGCCTTACGTCTATTGCGGCAAGCTGTTCCAGAAGCTCGATCCGACGAAGCTCGACGTCTCGAAAATCCCGGAAGGCCAGGTCGGCGAATGCTCGGTGCCGGCGATGAACTACGGCGTCGTGCTGATGTACAACAAGGAGAAGTACAAGGATAATCCGCCCAAGAGCTGGGCCGATTTCTTCGATACGAAGAAATTCCCGGGCGTGCGCGGGATCGACGGCTCGGGCAGCCCCACGGGCGGCCTGCTCGAGCAGGCGTTCAAGTATGCCGGCGGCGACCCGAAGGCGATGACGGTGGCCGATATCGACAAGGCCATCGATGTGGTCCGCAAACTCGGCCCCGATACCATTTTCTGGAAGACGGGCGCTGAATCGCAGCAGCTCGCCGAATCCGGCGAGGCCGACATGCTGATGATGTGGACGGGCCGCGCCATGACCGCGGTCAAGAACGGCGCCAAATACGCGCCAGCCTGGCAGGATTGGCTGGTGGTGATGGACCAGATGACGATCCCGGTCGGCGTCAAGGATACGGACGCCTCCTATGCGCTGATCAACGCCTATCTCGGCAAGAATTCCCAGGAAATCCTGACCGAGAAGACGTCCTACACGCCCATCAACAGCGAGGCGCAGCCCAAGGTCGACGATTCCGTCGCGGCCTTCCTGACCAACACGCCGGATCGCCAGAAGCAGGGCTACAAGCAGAACTTCAAGTTCTGGGTGCCGAACTTCGCCGTGGCGCAGGAGAAGTGGTCCGCGCTGATGGCCGGCAACTGACCGGCTGAAGGAGAGACCCGTGAGCGCGCTCGAACCGACGACGCCTTCGGCCCCGCAACGGGTGGGTTGGGCATGGCGGCCGTACGCGCTCACGCTGCCGGCGCTCGTGCTGCTGGCCGCGGTGATCGGCTATCCGCTGATCACCATCGTGCTACGCAGCCTGTCGGAGCCGCAATGGGGCCTGCAGAACTACACCTGGTTCTTCGGCGCTCCGGTCAATCTGACGGTGCTCCAGCGCACCTTCACCATCTCGGCCTGGGTGACGGTGGTCTGCGTGCTCTGCGCCTATCCATACGCCTATCTGATGACCGCCGTCGGGCCGCGCGTGCGGCTTGTCCTGGTGCTCTGCGTCCTGATCCCGTTCTGGGTAAGCGGCGTGGTGCGCACGCTTTCCTGGGTGATCCTGCTGCAGGATTCCGGCGTCATCAACTCCCTGCTCAGGGCGGCCGGTTTCGACGGCGTCCGGCTGATCCGCACCCAGACGGGCGTGGTGATCGGCATGGCGCAGGTGCTTCTGCCCTTCATGATCCTGCCGCTCTATTCGGTGATGAAGGGCATCGATCTCAGGTTGGTGCAGGCGGCGCGAAGCCTCGGCGCGCGGCCATCGCGCGCGTTCTTCACCGTCTATCTGCCGCTGTCGCTGCCCGGCGTCTATGCGGGCGCGATCATCGTCTTCATTCTGGCGCTGGGCTTCTACATCACGCCGGCGCTGCTCGGCGGACCGCGCTCGACCATGCTGTCGACTCTCGTGCAGACGCAGGTGCTCAGCCTGCTGCAGTGGGGGCGCGGCGGCGCGATGGGCGTGGTGCTGCTGGTCGCGACCTTCGTGCTGCTGGCGCTGGCAGCACCCGTGATGCGGTCGAGGCATCGGGAAGCGGGGCGACGCTGATGGAGATGAAGCCGCTCACCCGCGTCATCCTCGGCCTCGTCTGCCTGCTGGTGGCGATATGGCTGGTGGCGCCGACACTGGTTGTCGTGCCGATGTCGTTCAACGAGAACAAGTCGCTCGCTTTTCCGCCGCAGGGCTTTTCCTGGCAGTGGTACCAGAACTTCGCCACCAACCCGGAATGGTCCTCCAGCTTCCTCAACTCGCTCAAGGTCGCCTCGCTGGTGGCGGTGCTGGCGACGGTGCTCGGCACGCTCGCCGCCTTCGGTCTCGACCGCATGAAGGCGCGGCCGGCCAATCTCTTGCGCATGCTGATGCTGACCCCGATGGTCGTGCCGGGCGTGGTTCTGGCGATCGGCATCTACGCCGTCTATCTCGATGCGCAGCTGGTCGGCACGCTGACCGGCTTCGTGCTTGCGCATACCATTCTGGCGCTGCCCTTCGTGCTGATCGCGGTCTCGGCCAATCTCGAAGTGTTCGACAGGCGGCTGGAGACGGCGGCGGCAAGCCTCGGCGCCGGCGCGCTGACCACGTTCCGTACGGTGACGCTGCCGCTGATCCTGCCCGGCATCCTGTCGGGCCTGCTGTTCGCCTTCGCCACCTCCTTCGACGAGATCGTGGTGTCGCTGTTCATCACCAACCCCTACCTCAAGACGTTGCCGGTGCAGATATTTTCCTCGATCACGCGCGATGCCGATCCGACGGTCGCGGCCGTTGGCACCATCCTGTTGTTCGCCACCACGATCCTGATCGGCGGCGGCATGCTCCTCCTTGGCCGCGAGCGGAAGGGACGCCTATGAACCCGAGACCGGAAAATCGGGGCGCCGCGATCGATCTCGACACGGTCAGCAAGGCCTATGGCGCCTTCAAGGCGCTGGACGGCGTATCGCTCAGGATCGAGCCGGGCGAGTTCATGACGCTGCTGGGGCCGAGCGGCTCGGGCAAGACGACGACGCTCAATGTGATCGCCGGCTTTACCGACGTGACCAGCGGCAAGCTCTCGGTCGGGGGGAAGAGCGTCGTCGGCGTGCCGGCGCACAAGCGCAATATCGGCGTCGTCTTCCAGCACTACGCGCTGTTCCCGCATATGACGGTCGGCCGCAACGTCGCCTATCCGCTGACATTGCGCGGCATCGCTCAGGACGAGCGCAAGAAGCGGGTCGCGAAAGCGCTCGACATGGTCAAGATGGGCGATTTCGCGCATCGCTATCCGAGCGAGCTTTCCGGCGGCCAGCAGCAGCGCGTTGCTCTCGCGCGCGCCATCGTCTTCGATCCGCCTCTGCTCCTGATGGACGAGCCGCTCGGCGCGCTCGACAAGAAGCTGCGCGAATGGCTGCAGCTCGAGATCAAGCGCATCCACCGCGAGCTCGGCACCACCTTCGTCTATGTCACCCACGACCAGGAAGAGGCTCTGGTGCTGTCGGACCGGATCGCCGTGTTCAACCGCGGGCGCATCGAGCAGGTCGGCACCGGCCGCCAGCTCTATGACGAGCCGGCGACGTTGTTCGTCGGCCGCTTCATCGGCGATTCCACCGTGTTGCGCGGCGAAGCGAAGAGCGATGGGAGCAGCACGGCACTGACCGTTGCCGGCGAGACGGTCGCCGCGCCGCGCCGCCTCAATGGCGAAGCCAGTCCGGTGATGCTGCTGCGGCCGGAGAAACTTGCCATCCGCCGGCCGGGACAGGATGCCGCCGGCACGAACCGGCTGTCGGGAACGATCGCCGAGGCGATCTATCTCGGTTCAGGGTCGAAATACGAAGTGAGGCTCGGCGACGACTCGACCGCGATCGTGCGCTCGCCGCTCGCCGGCGACAGTTTCGGCCTCGGCGAGAAGGTCGAGTTGTGCTTCGATGGCGCCGATGCGAAACTCCTGCCCGACGACAGCACAGCCGACACCACACTCACCTGACCCATTCCCAAAACGGATATTTCTACCACGCAAGTCGAACGCAACGGCGACATCTCCCTCTGGTATGCGGATCTTGTCGACGAGGCGATCCCGGTGCCGACTGTCGACCCCCACATCCGCGAGAAACGCGGGAATGCACCTTCGAGAGATCGCCGAGTCGAAAGGCGGCAATTGTTTGCTTGTCATTGTCCAACCGTCGGTTCGGACGGAACTATCCGCTTGTTGATCGACCCAACTAACGGCGCGCACGCGGGGCTTGCTCAAGGGCTTCAGCACCCTGCGCGACGGCCGAAGGCAGGTTGCCATTGGCCATCTTTAGAACAGCTTTCACTTCGTAGCAGGCCCTGGGTTAACCCAGTCGCGCAACAGGTGGTTCTGGATCTTGCCAGACGCAGTGTGCGGCAATGCTTCTATGGCCCAAAACTGCTTGGGTACCTTGTATCGGACGATGCGTTCAGCGCAATGTCCGGTCAGCGCCGCCGGGTCGAGGACGCGGCCGGGCTTGAGCACCACGAGGGCACGGCCGACCTCGGCCCAGCGTTCGCCGGCGACGCCGATCACCGCCACCTCGGCGATATCAGGATGAGCGAGCAGCGCCATCTCGACCTCGGCCGGGAAGAAGTTCTCGCCGCCGGAGATGAACATGTCCTTGCGGCGGTCGACCAAAGCGACGAAGCCGTCCTCGTCCCGTTTCGCCATGACGCCGGTTAGAAACCAGCCGTCCGCGCTGAAGGCACGCGCCGTCTCGTCCGGCCGGCTCAACGTTGGCGCGGAGGATACATCCGCTACTCGAAATGGCCTGTCCACCCATCTAGAAATCTACTGGCGCGAGCAACTCGGTCACAAGATCGAAACCACAATTTTGCTTCCGTCGTCATCGCCTCGGCCGGTGACAAGTCGCGCTGTCTGCAAGATGCCTCTAGCGCGTCGAGTCTGGCGATTTGCCGTTCGCGGCGCTCGCGCAAGACGCTGTCGAAAGCTCTCACGCTCTGGAGTGTCATTCGCAATCGGGCCGGCAGCAATGCCGCGTCATCAAACGTTGTCACGAACAGACGACGCGCTGGCGGGGAGTTTAATGCCCGGGCCCTTGCGTTCATTTCTGTTTGAGAGGCCTCCATTCCCAGCACATAATCATTCAACTCGGCCATAGAGCGGTCCACCCTAACCGCGAAGTCAGCGGTCTCGGCTGCAACACGGGTCTTCTTCTCCGCGCCGCATTGACATCCCTCCCCATCAATCGGAGCGTTTTGCAATGTCTCGCTATCTGTCGACTGCGGGGGCGCCTTGACAAAAGGCAGCACCAACTGAACGGGCGGCAAGGTTGCAAGCATTGATTCATAGATCGCTTGATTTCCGTCTTTGAGACCAGTCACTGTCCAAGCATCGTCTTGTGCAGATGTTGATAGGGTTAGCCCGCTAGCATCAAGATGAGCGTAAAAGGCAAAAGGCAGAGTGACGAGGCGGGATGGAAAGAGAAAAATCTCAAAATCTGGCCCCTTTCGAACCCCCATGAATTTTGCCTGGCCACTCACGCGTTGCCTGGTGGCGTCGACCCAGGTTTGGACAATGACGCCGGAAATGGAAGCATCATCCATGTTTTCAATATCGATCATCAGCGCGGTTTCACCCCAGGCGCCGACCAGGGGGCGCCTGATATCAAGCGCCGGCGCGTTGCCAGCAGACAATAACCACGTCAATAGAACGACACAGAATAGGAAAGCCCTGCGATTCGACGGCAATGGCTTGTGGCCTTTTTGAACCATCGTCGTGCCTGGTCGTCAGCCACCGTCCGTCAAGGGCAGAAGAACCGACGATTCCGGCTTCCAACTTAGCCAGACGTCGCAGCCGACTAGATCCTCGTTCCTGCCCGTCCGCACATTGTTCTGTTTGGCAACGGCTATTGGCTTAGACCCTGTGCCGGCATCCACGTAATAGTGGTTGCGGTCCCCAAGATAGGCGTGCGCAGTCATTTTTCCCTTGATGACGTTCTCTCCCCGCGGGGCGACCGGTGTATCACTCACGGTAATTTTTTCGGGTCTAACTGCTATGGTCACCGAGCTGCGCAGGACAGACCCTTCTCTGCGCGCAACGCAAAAGCGGCCTAATGGGCCGGCCTCGACGATATAATTCTCATCTGTTGTCGACACAACCTTGCCATCAATGAAGTTCATCGATCCGATAAAGCCGGCGACTTCTTTGCAGAGCGGCTCCTCGTAAAGTTGTGAGGCCGTATCGATTTGCAGTACGCGGCCTTTTGCCATCACGGCTATTCGGTCAGACATTGTGAGCGCTTCTTCTTGATCATGTGTGACGAAGACGAAGGTGATACCGACCTCCCGCTGCAATTGCCTCAGTTCAAGCTGCATTTCCTCGCGGAGTTTCTTGTCGAGCGCGCCCAGGGGCTCGTCAAGCAGCAAGACTTTGGGTTTACAAACCAATGCGCGCGCCAATGCCACACGTTGCCGCTGTCCGCCGGAAAGTTGATGCGGTCTACGATGGCCATAGGTCGGCATCATGATCAGCTCTAGTGCCCGATCGACCTCTTCTTCAATCGCACTTGCACTCATCTTCCGGTTCTTCAGGCCGTAAGCGATGTTTTCCCGCACATCAAGGTGCGGGAAAATCGCATAGCTCTGGAAAACCATGTTGGTTGGCCGCTTGTTGGCAGCGACGGCGGACATAGGCTGACCGTCGATATAGATCTCGCCCAGCGATGGATACTCAAAGCCGGCTAACATGCGAAGCAATGTGGTTTTGCCACAGCCAGACGGTCCGAGCAGGGAAAAAAACTCGCCTTTGCGGATCGTGAAGCTGATGTCGTGGACGGCCCGCAGGGCGCCGAACAGCTTTGAAACGCCCTCTATTTGGATAAACCGCTCCCGCTCATCTGTGGTCATGATACCAGAGTTCCCGCCGACGTTGATTCTGGCACGCCGCGACGCCGCACGACCTCGGCCAGTGTTACAAGAAATACCGAACCCAAGAGAATGCAGCTGCCCAGGGCCAGGACGCCCGGTAGGTTCTGCGGGAACCGCAATTGGCTGAAAATGAATACCGGCAATGTCCCCTCGGAACCGCTGAGGAACGCTGCCAGAAGGTACTCGTCGAAAGATGCCGTGAAACAGAGCAACAAACTGGAGACGATGGCCGGCCAGACCAGCGGTAAAGTCACGCGGTAGAGAACCTTGAACGTGGAATCGCCGAGATCATAGGCGGCCTCCTCGAGGCTCCTGTCGAAACCCTCGAGCCGGGAGATGAGGATCAGCATCGAGAATGGAACGCAGAGCATGACATGTCCCGCGGCGACCGTGACGAGCGACAGGTCCAATCCGAGCAATTTTCTCACGACGACGAGCAGCGCCAGGGCAAGAACCAGCGACGGGATGACAAGTGGCAGCATCAGAAAGCCCACCACCAGCGCGCGGCCGGGCAAAGTGAATCGAGTCACTGCCTTGGCCGCGATGAAGCCAAGGCAAGTGCAGATAAGCGAAACGCTGATTGCCACTTTGAGGCTTGCCTTGAGGGCCTCAATCATCTGCTGGTTCTGGGCCATCTGGCGATACCAGTCAAATGTGAACACTTTCAACGGAAAGGTGATGTAGATGCTGTCGTTGAACGAGAATAGCGGCAGGAGCAGGACGGGCCCATAAAGAAAGATCAGAAAGCAGAAGGCATAAAGCCCGAGCCAGGTTGGTTTGAGCACGTTTGCCAAGTCAGAGCTCCTTTACTTGGCGATGGCGCTTGCCGACGACAAGCAGAAGGCCGCAGATGAGCATGGTCACGAAAAACATCATGATGACCGATGCCGCGGCTCCCATCGGCATATTGTCTGAGGTTGTCACCAAAGTCTGGATGACATTGCCGATCATCATGCCTGACGTACCGCCAACGAGCGTCGGCGTGACGTAGTCACCGACCGTCGGGATGAAGACAAGAAGCAGCGAGGCAATCGTTCCCGGCATCGACAGAGGCAGCGTAATCCGCAGGAAACGCTTCAGCTTGGAATCGCCGAGATCTGTCGCGGCTTCCAGCAATGAGCGATCTATCTTTTCAAGCGAAACATATATGGGCAGGATGGCATAGGCGGCCCAGGCGTGACTGAGCGTGATCGTGACCGCCACCGGGTTGTAAAGCAAGAATTCCAGCGGCTTGTCGATGAGATGCAGGCTGATCAGGCTCGAATTGATCAAGCCGTCAAATCCCAGGATGACCTTCCAGGCGAAGATCCGGAGCAAGTAGCTGATCCAGAATGGAACGGTGATCAGGATGATCCAGACGACCTTGTGCTGCCGGACGCGGAAGGCGAGGTAGTAGGCGATCGGATAAGACATCAATAAAATGACGCCAGTAGAAACGGCCGACATCGCGACAGACCTGATGAGGAGCTTTATGTACAGCGGGGAATCGCTGTAGGCGAAGAACTCCCTGTAGTTGTCCAGCGTGAAAGTTCTGTCGAAAGTTATCCCATCCTGTGTCCAGAAGCTGAGGACGAGCAGCATCGCCAAAGGCAGCGCCAACAGGGAAACCATCACGAGCAGGGTGGGAGACAGGAGAAGATAGCCGCGAAGGGCTTCGGATCTCAGCCAGAGACGCCGCAGGCGCCGGGTGATGGATGCCGGCGCGTCATGCCTGTCAACGGGGATTGCACTATAGCCTGATGATGCCGCAATAACCTGCACCTCATTCTTATTGGGCACCATTCGACTGCCAACCTCGTTGAATGCATGGCCTGATAAAACGCGCGTGCGCCGATGGAGGCACACCAGCGCACGCTGTTTCGATCTCAGCCGCCCGCCTTGATCGTATTGAACAGGTTGACGTACTTCTTCCGTCGCTCTTCCGGCACCGCGCGAAGAAATACGGTTCTCTCCATCATGGCTGTTGGATTGCCGATACCGAGGGAGTCGAGGACTTTGGGGTCGACCATATCGAATGCCTTGCGGTTGACATGCCCTGTTCCCAGTGTCTCGACGCAGAATTGGCCGGCATCCGGAGAAGTGAAGGCATTGATAAAGTCATAGGCGAGATCCTCTTGCGCCACATCCTTCATCATGACCAACCCGCACACCCACGTCCGCATCCCTTCCTTGGGGTTCATGTAGCTGACCGGGAGACCTTGCTTCTTCAGCCGCGCGACGGCATCGTTCCAGGCATAAGCAGCGACAATTTCCCCAGATGCGAGACTTTGTTCCGCAGTCGACTGATCCGACCAATAGAAGCGCACGTTATCGCGCTGATGGCGAAGCAGCTTGGCGCATTCCTTCAGTTGGTCGTCGGTAAGGTTGAAGAGGTCAGGATATCCCAGTATAGCCGCGGCGATCTCGACATTGGGCGGCCCGGAATCATAGCTCGAGATTTGCCCCTTATACCGGTCATCGGTGAACAGCAGCGACCATGACGGGTCGCCTTTTATCTCCACCTTGTCCGTACGGTACAAGATCGATGTATTGCCCCAATCGAATGGGACGAACCAGCGATTGCCCGACTCGTCAACGGTTGCCGGCAATTTCAGGAGCTCCGGCCAGAAGCTCTTCAGATGGGAGAGCTTGCTTTCATCGATCGGCTTCAGCATTCCGGATTTCTGCCACCGGACCATGTCGTCGGCGCAGGGGTGCGAAAGGTCGACTTTATAGCCGCCGGCCAATTTGCTGAAAGCTTCGTCGGTGTCGCCAAAGAAGCTGATGTCGGGCTTTCCGTGCTTGTCGATATATGACTGAAAGAGCTTCGGGTTGTTGTATGTCGTCCAGGTGTAGACGGACACCTGATCGGCCGCGAAGGCCGGATTCGTCTTGGTCGCGCTCATCATCGCGACTCCCAATCCGACCGAACCCAAGGCCTTTAGCAGCGATCGCCGATCGAGATTCCCTGTTGGCAAGCGACGGTCTGCGTCACGCCATTCCATCTCATCCTCCCGTTTTTGTATTGCATCAATTATTTTAGTCGCATAAAACATTAGCGACATCCGGCGCTTGTCGTCAAGTGACCGAACCTTCTTTGCCAACTGCCTTCCGCTCATGTTCAGGGCGTATGCCAAGAGCCCGCAGACGGCTGGACGATCGATTCCGCTTGGAAAGAAATTCTATGCCTCAGCTAAATCTCAGACCGCCCAATCAAGGGACAGATCGCCTTACCGAAGAGCCCCGGAGAGCGTGCGCATGAGCGGATGAATTGCCCGGATGACAGCCGGAGCCAAGAAGCATGCGGCTTAGGGCATAGGGAAATCCACGTCAGCGCATCGAAGGCAGTGGGATCGAGCATGTTCAAGACAAGACCCGAAATCAACGGCACTTTTGGCGTCGTCACATCAACCCACTGGCTGGCCACGGCGGCCGGTATGTCAATTCTGGAACAAGGCGGCAATGCATTTGATGCCGCCGTGGCGACAGGAACATCACTCCACGTCACGGAACCGCATCAGAACGGACCGGGAGGTGAGATGCCGCTGGTGCTCTACTCGGCAACGACCGACGCTGTGAAAGTCGTCTGCGGACAAGGTACGGCACCAAAGGCCGCCACGCCAGCCAAGTTCAAAGAGCTCGGCATGTCCATCATCCCAGGGACCGGATTGCTGCCGGCTGTCGTCCCAGGCAGCTTCGGCGCGTGGATGCTTCTGCTCGCCGAATATGGAACGATGAGCCTGCGCGACGTGATGACACCTGCCATCACATATGCGCGCGACGGCTTTTTCCTGCTCGACAACGCCGCAACAATCATCCGCAACGTGGAAAAGCTCTTTCGAGAAGAGTGGCCGGCCTCGGCCGAAGTCTGGCTGCCGGGCGGCAAAGTTCCCGAACCCCGCAAGCTGTTCCAAAGGCCTCATTTGGCGGCTACTTTCGAACGGATCGTGCGGGAAGCCGAAAGTGCGAGTGGCAACCGCCAAGGACAAATAGAGGCTGCAAGACGCTGCTGGTACGAAGGATTTGTCGCTGAAACGGTGGACAAATTCTTTCGTGAGAACGCGCTTCTCGACACGACCGGGGAACGGCATCACGGGCTTCTCACGGGCCACGACATGGCGGCTTGGCGCGCCACGGTCGAGGATCCAGTTTCCTATGATTACGAGAATTACACGGTGCACAAAGCCGGCCCATGGAGCCAAGGTCCCGTTTTCCTCCAGCAACTTGCCCTCCTCAAGGGGTTCGACCTCAGGAAAATGGGCAGCGAAAGTGCCGAGTTCATTCACACAGTAACCGAGTGCGCCAAGCTCGCTTTCGCCGATCGTGACGCCTATTACGGTGATCCAGATTTCGTCGATGTGCCGCTACAAGCTCTGTTGTCCGACGACTACAACGCTCTGCGGCGTCGTCTCGTGACGGACAGTGTCTCTCTTTCGCTTCGTCCCGGCCAAGTCGACGGCTTTCATCCAAATATCCCCATCAGGCCCAAAGGCTCTACCGCGATCGCGACGCCGGAATCCCTCGATTTCAATTATCCGCGTCCAAGGCAACCGACTGAACAACTGGCGACGGGCGACACCACGCACTTCGACATCATCGATCGCTTCGGCAACATGATCTCGGGGACGCCGAGTGGATCGTCGCTGCACATGGCGCCGGTTGTTTCGGGTCTCGGTTTCGGCATGCCGGCGCGCGCTCAAATGTTCTGGCTCGAGCCGGACTGCCCTGGCGTGCTAGTGCCGGGAAAGCGTCCGCGCACGACGCTGACGCCGACGATCGCCATGCGCGATGGCAAGCCATACATGGCCTTCGGAACACCCGGCGGCGATTGCCAGGACCAATGGGCTTTGCAGGCATTCTTACGCCATGTCCATTTCGGTCTCGATCTGCAGCAAGCGATCGATGCCCCCACCTTCCACACATATCATCTGGTGGATTCATTCTTCCCGCGTGAATACGATCCCGGCCATCTCGCGATTGAGGGACGCTTCAGCGAGGCCGTCCTGCATGACTTGCGCCGGCGTGGGCACCGCCTCGAAATCTACGACGACTATGCCTTGGGCTACGTGACCGCCGCGGCCGCGGATGGGGGCCTTCTAAAAGCAGGCGCAAGCCCACGGGACGCTCAGTGTTACGCCGCGGGCCGGTAGGAACTGCGTCCCCAACCCAAAATTCATTCGTCCAGTTTGCACTGAAAACCGCATACGCAGAAAGAGCTCGCATCGCCATGGTTACGTCACGCCCCGAAATCGTCGGCACATTCGGCATTGTCACAACCACCCACTGGTTATCGACTACCGTAGGCATGGCAATCCTGGAGCGCGGAGGAAATGCGTTCGATGCGGCCGTTGCGGCAGGCTGTGTCATGCACATCGTCGAGCCTGAACAGAACGGTCCCGGCGGCGACGTTCCGATTGTCCTGTGGTCGGCACAGAACCAGAAGGTAGAGGTCATATGTGGCCAAGGCGTCGCTCCCGCTGGCGCGACCGCTGCCAAGATCAAGGCGCTCGGCTTCGACATGATGCCGGGGATCGGCCACATCCCAGCAGTCGTGCCCGGCTCTTTCGGAGCGTGGATGCTGCTGCTGCAGGAATATGGAACGATGAGCGTCCGCGACGTCCTGTCGCCCGCTATCGAAATCGCGCGCAACGGTTTTCACGTCAAACCGGAAGTCGCTCTCACGCTCCGCAATCTCAACTCGTTCTTCAAGGAGCATTGGCCAAGTTCCGCCGCCGTTTATCTGCCGGACGGCCAAGTGCCGGAGGCCGACAGCCTTCTGGCGCTGCCAGCCCAAGCAGAGACCTACGCCCGGATCATCCGCGAAGCTGAAGCCGCCGGCGGAAGCCGTGATCGGCAGATCGAGGCAGCCCGGCGCGCTTGGTACGAGGGTTTCGTCGCGGAGGCCATTGACGCATTCTTTCGGCAGCCGGTCATGGACACATCAGGCGAAGCCCATGCGGGATTCATGACGGGGCAGGACCTTGCAAACTGGCGCGCGACCGTCGAGGAGCCAATCTCGGCAAGATATCATGATTACGAGGTCTTCAAGCCTGGCCCATGGGCGCAGAGCCCCGTCATGCTTCAACAACTGACACTTTTGAAGGGCTTCGACCTCGATGCGATGGACCCCGCCGGCGCCGATTTTGTTCATACGGTTCAGGAATGTGCGAAACTGGCATTTGCCGATCGCGATTCATTTTATGGGGATCCGAAGTTTGCCGATGTGCCAATTCGCGTCCTCCTCGGTGAGGAATACAATGCCGAGCGTCGGAAACTCGTCACCTCAACGGCATCGCTCGAATTACGGCCGGGCATGATCGGAAATTTTGGCGGCGGCATTCCTCAACATGCCCTTGGCTCGACGAAAATGGCGCACCGGGATGTCCTTGCCGGAGCCGACGAAGAGTGCCCCAGAACCTATGCGCAATATGTCGCCAGAAAACATGGCGATACGTGTCATCTTGATATCATCGACAAATGGGGAAACATGGTTTCGGCAACGCCGAGCGGTGGATGGCTCAGCGGCTCCCCAGTCGTTCCAGGTATCGGTATCCCGGTTTCGGTTCGCGGCCAGATGTTCTGGCTGGATGAAGGGCACCCCAATTGCATCGAACCCGGGAAGCGTCCACGCACCACGCTGACGCCCAGTCTGGCCACACGCAAGGGCGTTCCCTATATCGCCTTTGGGACGCCGGGCGGCGACCAGCAAGATCAGTGGTCACTGCATGCTTTTCTGCGACATATCCATCACGGCCTCAACCTTCAGGAAGCAATAGACGCGCCGAGTTTTTATACGAAGCACCTGGCCAGTTCCTTCTACCCACGCGAATGGGCTCCCGGGCATCTCGCGGTTGAGAGCACCTTTTCGGCGGAAACGCTGGCCGAACTCGACCGCCGCGGCCACAGACTGGAAATCCACGGACGCTGGGAGCACTACAACTCCGTCACCATGGCGACGAAATCAGGCCGCATTCTTCGGGCGGGGGCGAGCCCACGGCGGATGCAGTCTTGCGCGATCGGTCGCTGAGCGCGAGATTTCGGCGCGCTCGGCATAGCCGCCCTTGTTTTAGAGGAAGGAGCGCTGCGACCATCACCCTGGTCAAGAAGGAGCGACACGATCAAGATGTCACCGGATCTCAATCTCAAAAACGAAGTTGATCGCTCCTTTGCACCCACCAGCCGCGAGCCTCGGCCCAATCCGAGTCTTAACCCAATCAGGTAACGCTTCAGTACATGACGAATTCAAACGGCGCACGAAGAGCGAGGCTCCCTCTCAGGGAGGTAAGTGTCAACCAGGACATAAACAGCCTGCCCTTGCGTGATCGCAAGAGATTGCAGCAGCGCGCAGCTTTGCTCAAGATCGCCCTACGCTTGTTTCGAGATCAAGGCTTTGAGAATGCGAGAATGGAAGACATCGCGCGAATCGCGGAGGTGTCAGTCCCCACGGTCTATAATTACTTTGCCAACAAGCGAGAAGTCCTGGTCGAGCTCCTAAAGCAAGATCGTCACGATGCTCAGCCCCTTTACGACAAGGTTCTGGCTAACCCTCCTCAGTCGCCCGCGGAGGCGCTTGCTAGTTTGATCCACGCCAACGTCGCTATCATTCGGCGGCCGGCAGATAAGCGGCTTTGGAGGGAAATCCTCTCGGCGGTCGCCAAAAGCCATGATCGTGAAGACGATTCGTTCGAAGCAAACCATCGGGTCTTCATGGGATATATAGATCGTCTTCTCCGGCACTTCATTGAAGCGGGAAAGCTCAGCCCTGAGCTACCGCTGGACATTGCCGCGGACGTTATATTTGCTATCAATTCTCAGAATCTGCGCCACCTCGCCTCATCGGAGCGAAGCTCTCCGGAAAAAGTACGAGAGTTGGCTCGGAAGCAAATCGGATTTGTTTTAGACCGCTGGTCCGTCAATTAAAGCCGGGTCCACCGGATACCGCCGAGCGATTAGACAGTGACCAGGCCAGTGAAGCGGATGGCGACCTCCTTGTGAGGCTCCCCCTCAATTGACATTACCGGTGCATCTGCGCGGCTACGGACAACGACCTAATGGTCGAACGCAAGCTATGGTCTCCAGCTCGAGAATGGCTGTCGCGGGCGCCAACTCGCTTCCCCACGACAATCGCATCGGTTCGGTCCGTCTGACCAAGGCCGAAGGCTCACCAACTGTCGCCGCTCATCCAGGTCCATTCAGTCCGGAATCAGTGTGGCTGGCCAGTGGCAATGCGGGCCGCCGTGATGGACATTAAGGATCCGGTGCGCGGAGCTCTTGCCGCGAGCGACAGGTCGAGGCTCTCGAGCTTTCGTTCAGCCCAGGCGTAGATCAAGGTCAACTCTGGGCAAGTCGTTCGTCGCGACGGCGCCTGGCAGCTTGTGCCTTCAATCGAAGTGAAACGGCGACCGTCACCACCGCGACCACAACGATTACGATGCTTGACAGCGCGTTTATCTCGGGTGTCACACCGCGCCGCACCTCCGAATAGACGCGCATGGGCAAGGTTGTCGTCCCGGGGCCGGTCGTGAACGACGATATGACCAGAGAATCGAGGGAGATGGTGAAGGCTAACAGAAAGCCTGCCACGATGGCCGGCATGATGACGGGAAGTGTCACGAGGAAGAATGCCGCCAAGGGTCCCGCCCCAAGGTCGCGCGCGGCCTCTTCCATGGACATGTCGAACTCGGCGAGCCGTGCCGACACAATAACCGACACGAAACACATGGAGAAGGTGGTGTGTGCAACCACGACAGTCACAAAGCCGCGTTCCACTCCGGCGGCGATGAAGAGCAACAGGAACGCCAGACCAGTGATTACCTCGGGCAGCACCATCGGAGCGACGGCAAGTCCCGCAAAGAGGCTGCGTGTGGCGAAGTGGCGAACACGTGACAGGGCGCTGGCAATCATGGTCCCCAGGGCGGTGGCAAGGACGGACGACACGACGGCTATTTCCAAGGTTGTTGTCGCGGCCACCCAGTAGGCGTGATTGCTGAAAAGCGCGACATACCAGCGAAAGGAAAACCCGCTCCATAAGGTTACGAACGCGGAATCGTTGAAGCTGTAGGCAACAAGGACCAGCATTGGAACGTAGAGAAACAGCAAACCAAGGGCGAGGGCGAGGAGCCCGACCCACGTTGTGTCACGGCTCATCCGCCCCTCCTTTCAACCGACTGGCGGTAAAACTGGTAGAGCACGATAGGAACGATCAGGATCGCAAGCAGCAGGACCGAAATCGCCGATGCAAGCGGCCAGTCGTTGTTGACGAAAAATTCCTCCCAGAGAAGGCGGCCGATCATCGGTGACTTCGCGGTGCCAAGCAGGCTGGGAATGACGAATTCCCCCGTCGCAGGAATGAAAACGAGAAAGCAGCCAGCGATGATCCCGGGACGCGACAGCGGCAACGTGACGCGAAAAAACGCGCTGGCGCGGCTGCAGCCTAGGTCGCGCGCAGCTTCGTAAACGCTGATGTCGAGCTTCTCCAATGTTGCGTAAATAGGAAAGATCATCAGCGGCAGGTAAGCGTAGACGATACCGAGATAGACCGCAAAGTTGGTGTTGAGAATGGTCAGTGGCTCACTGATGACGCCAACAGAGATCAGCAGATGGTTGAGAACACCTTCTTTCGACAGCACGACAATCCAAGCATAGATACGGATAAGGAAGGATGTCCAGAACGGCAAATTGATCAGCATGATCAGGATCGGCTTCCATCCCGAAGAGGCGGAAGCGATCGCGTAGGCGATCGGATAGCCTAGCAGCAATGTGATTGCTGTCGCCACCGCGGCAATCTTCACACTGTTGAGATAAGCAACGACATAAATGCTGTCTTTGAGGACGAAAACGTAGTTTTCGAGATTGAGCTCAGCGAAGTAGACCTTCAGGCTGCTCCATCCGCCGGCCGCATTAAGGACCGGAAGGTAAGGCGGCATTGCCATTGTGCTGTGCGAGAGCGAGATCTTGACGATTATCGCGAACGGCAACAGGAAAAATACGATGAGCCACAGATAGGGGATGCTGATGAGCAGGCGTTGTCTTTGAGTGGTCATCCGGGCGCCTAGCAATCGAGGAGCAGGCCATCGTTCGGGTGCCACGATACCCAAACCTGGTCGTTGTAGGAAAAGTGACCCGACTGTACGCGCTGGCTGTTCGTCATTTGCACGAGAAGGGGCTTCGGTTGACCGATATCGACATAATAGGTGGAAAGATTGCCCAGATAGGCGATGTCCAGCACCCTGCCCTCAATGCAGTTGTCGCCGTCCTGCGGATGCCCTGCCGTCATCTCCATTTTCTCAGGGCGGATATTTAGAAAGTAGCGCTTGCCGGCCACAAACGGTTTGCTTTGCGTGGCCAGAAACGAACATCCGGAAGCATCATCGCGCAAGCGGCACATACCCTGCCCAGCCGGCTCGATGGTTCCCGGGAAGATATTCGTATCGCCCACGAACTCGGCCACATGCCGATTGGCCGGATTCTCGTAGGTTTCCAGCGGTGTCGCAACCTGAACCAGCTTGCCGTGGTCCATAACCGCAATCCGGCTAGCCACCGTCATGGCTTCTTCCTGATCGTGGGTAACGATGATGAAGGTCGTTCCCAGGCGGCACTGGATATCGACCAGTTCAAGCTGCGTCTCGCGGCGGAGCTTTTTGTCGAGCGCGGCCATCGGCTCGTCCAGAAGGAGGAGTTTCGGACGCCTCGCCAAAGAGCGAGCAAGCGCCACCCGCTGCTTCTGCCCTCCGGAGATCTGGTGCGGTCTTCGCCGGCGGAACTTGTCCATTTGCACAAGGGCAAGCATTTCGGACACACGTTGCTCGATCTGCACCTTCGGCATTTTCATGCGCCTTAGGCCGAAAGCGATGTTGTCCTCTACAGTAAGGTGCGGGAACAGTGCGTAAGACTGGAACATCATGTTCACGGGCCTTTCATGTGGCTCGACCGGAACGATGTTTTGGTTTCCCAGAAGGATTTCCCCGGCGCTTGGGGTTTCGAAGCCGGCCAGCATGCGCATCACCGTGCTCTTGCCGCAGCCCGATGGGCCCAGAAGCGCGAAAAATTCCCTCTCGTATATTTTCAACGAGAAATCGGAGATCGCCGTGAAGTCGCCAAAACGCTTCGCCACGGACCGAAACTCAGCCAGTGGTTTGGCGCTGCTGTCTTCCCAAGGTGCGAACTTCTGTCCGGGCCGTGGTCCGGTTACGGTGGCGTTTGACAAGGATTGTTCCCCGGTTCCTGCTGTTCAGCATAATTTCTTGCGGCAGTGAGCCTTTGCGAAAAAACTAGAACGCGCTCTTCTTTCTGTAAAGGTTGATCGCACGGCGGTTTTGGACGCGCTGCGAGCTAAAGCGAACAAACACGACGGCAGGTCTGCGAACTTGAGCGGCAAACGTCTTGAGATTGCTGTGGACTTTGACGGCCCCAAAGCCCACGCCATTGCCAGGTACAAAACAGACGGGCGGAGATATTCCCTACTTTGGCAGCAGGCTCAGCGCATCGATCGCCGCCGATACCGAGAGAACAATCTTGGGTTTGTCGAAGTTGGAATCGTAGTATCGTAGATCGACCGTTAGAGCCTCGTCATAGAAGGACTTGCTCACCCCAAAATCCCAATCTGTATTCGGGCTATCTTTCGCGAACTCGTATTTCCCGCTAATTTTCCAGCTTTCAAATGGCGAAAAACTAACCCTTGGTGAATAAATCTCATCCTTGACCGCAAAATCCCACTTAACTTGGGCGCCCACCTTCAACTGGTCGGAAATCGCGTAATCAGCACCGGCAACTATATAATCGCCATAGTAGCCAGTGTTATCATAGTATGTACGCCAATAGCTGGCATCGAAGGAGAACGCGCCGAAAGTATTGCGGTAACCAACATAGCCATCGATTTCCCATCGATCCTCGTTGAAGGGAGCGAAATCCACGGTCGAACCCCACACACCCACGTAAACGCCAAACGGCGCATCGTATTCCACATAGGGCTGAACCGCGGGCTTTCCATTTGTCTGCGTGACGCCTCCGACGAGATAGTTGGTCGTTGTCGTGACGCCCACATAGAGCGACCCATAGTTCGGTGTAGATGGCTGTTGTGCGGCATCGACTGGCGATGCAGCGTTCGAGTCTCCGACATCCGCCGCATGCGAGATGCTGCCATTCAAGCAGACGAGCCAAAAGGCAAGTGCAAAACATTTCAAACGCGTCATTTCTGTCCCCTCTATTTTATGATCTATTTCAGCTAGATGAGCGCGATAGGCAGCCATACGCGCGCCCTAGCCCGGTCTGCCAGCGCATTGGCCCAATCGGACGCTGGCACCATGGGAAACCCTGTGTGGGATCGCACAAAGGTAACGCAGCGGCCATTTTCAGGCCGGTGCAGAGGCGACAGTGGAACCCATGATGGGAGCGTAGACCCGGTCGTGCCACCACCCGCGCCGTTCTCCGTCCGGATCGATGGAGACGTAGCAGTGCTCGGCAAGGTGCATCACGGACCGGTCGTCGAGCTTGAACGCCGGCCACGTCGGGGCGTCCGGCAACCGTCTCGTGTCGGGATCCCCGGTATGAACGAAAGACGAAACATATCCGGAGAAGATCCGTGACAATCGTTCGCGCAGCCCTGCATCCTCAGCATCTTGTGGAGGTCCAATGAGGTTGCAGGCCGCGTCGTCGTTCGGCCTTGCGAAGAAATAGGGCAATTCCGCCGAGTGCATGGCCTTGAGCCGGTCATCGACCTGCCAGTCGAAGCGATACATCCACACCTTGGCACCACGGGCAGCCGCTTCCTCCGCATACTGCGACACGGGGCCTACAAAGCCGAAATCGTTGATGATGCGCATGCCGAGTTCGCCGCCGGCTTCTTCAGGAAAGAATTTGCGGTAGGCGCCAACCACTTCAGCCTCGACTTGAGGGCTCAGATAGCCGATGCGGCGAGCCGTCTTTTCAGGCGGCCATTGGAGCATGTCGGGATTGTAAGCCAGCCAAAGGCCGGTTTCATAATTGGTATAGCCGATCATGAGTTGAAGGCCGTCCAGGGCGCCCTGTCGGATCGCACGAAATGGCTCGACCGGAACGAACGTCTCGTCGACACAGGGATAGAACAGAGAATCCAGGCCGAAGATCGTGTCCTCATTGGCGGCACTCCCAGCGAGCCTCTCGAAGATCTTGCCACCGTCCGCCTGCATCAAGGCTTCGAAGTCGGCGAAGCCAAGTCTTTCCAGCAAATCGGCGGCGATCTTCTGAGAAATCTTCGGATCGTGGCGGGACCCCGACGTCGCGCTCTCGCCGAAGCCCGCGGGCCCCTTGACGTTGCTCATCAGGATCGCGCGTTTGATCCTCCCTTTAAGGTGGCCGCTTGCCAGCAGCCAACTCACGTCTATGCCGCCGGCGGACTCGCCCGCCAAAGTCACATTGTCCGGATCGGCACCAAACGCCGAAGCATTCTCGATGATCCATTCGATGGCTAGCAACTGGTCGCGCAAACCATTGCAGGATGAGCCGGCGTACTGTGGGCCTCCAAGTGCGCTGACGTCGAGGAATCCGAACGGGCCAAGCCTGTAGTTCAATGACGCAAAGACGATATCGCCGGTCTTGCACAGCGCGGTCCCATCGTAGTCAGGTGAGCGGCTACCCTCCAGGTGATTGGCTCCACCATGTACCCAGATGAACAGGGGCCGTTTGCCACCCCCTCGTTCCGCCGGGCGCCAGATATTTAGCGAAAGGCAGTCTTCCGAACCGAAATACGGAAGTTCCCACTGCGCAGGATCATCCGAGAACTTCGAAGTGTCCTGATCTGGATAGGAGATCTGCATCGACGCCGGGCCGAATTGCCGGGCGAAGTAAACTTCGGCCCAGGGCGCCTTCGGAACCGGCGGCTTGAATCTGAGGCTGCCGAGCGGCGGTTCCGCGTAAGGTATTCCCAGAAACCGTTCCACTCGATTCGAGGCGTCACGCAGCCCGACAACGGGCCCGGAACTCGTTTGAACGATGTCAGTATCAGATTTGAAACACATATGAATCCCTCCCGGCAGGCGCCTTGCGCGCATGCCGCTCAATGACTGCTTGGTGGTTGCAGGGCCCAAGGCGGGCTTCCAGCGGAATTTAGTCGCCCGCGCGGAACCGGGCCCACTGACGATTGAGATATTTCATTCGCTCATCGCTCTGCGCAGAGCCAATAAACAGGCGCTTAAGAACGTCCTGACCTGGGAACAACGCGCTGTCGTTGGCGATTTCAGGCGGCATGAATGCGCGCGCTTCCGGGACCGGCGGTAGATACCCGGTGATTTCGGCCATATGGGCCGCAACTTTCGGCTCCAACATATAGTTCATGAATGCCAGAGCGGCCGCCGGGTTGGGCGCGTCGGACGGCACCGCAAAGGTCGTCAACCAGGCCAGCGACCCTTCTTTCGGGATGACATAGTTGACCTCGACCCCGTTTTTCGCCGCCTTGGCGCTCATGTTGGCGTGCACGATATCACCCGACCAGCCGATAGCGGCACACACTGCGCCATTGGCCAACTCAATCTGGTACTTGGTCGTGTCGATATAACTGACATAGGGCCGGATGGATCTGAGGACCTCCATTGCCCGGTCAACCGTCTCCTTGCTCAAATCTTTTGCATCCAACCCGAGATAGTTGACGACGATGGGAATGATGTCCGCAGGAGAATCCACCATCACCAACCCGCATTGCTGGAGCTTCTCCGCGTTTTCAGGCTTGAAGATGAGGTCGTAGCTCTCCAGCGGAGCATTTGGCAGGACAGTCTTGATCTTGGCGATGTTCAACCCCAATCCGGTTGTCCCCCACGCCACGACGACTGCATGATTGAGGCTGGGGTCGCTGACGGCTAGGAGTTTTGCGACGGTCGGATCCATTTTGGACAGGTTGGGAATGTCCTTTGCATCGAACGCTCGCATCGCGCCCGCCTTGATTTGCATTTGCAGGAATGGAACTGCCGCCGGGGTCACAAGATCATAGCCTGTGGAGCCAGCGAGGAGTTTGGTATTCAACATATCGTCGGAATCGAACGTATCGTAGCGAACCGTATAGCCGGTCTGCTTCGTGAAATCGCCGAGCGTCACATCATCGAATATTCCCGCCCAACTATAGAGATTGAGGACTTTCTCCTGCGCGTGGCTCGGCAAGCAGGCAGCCAACAAAACCGCGATAGACCCTAGCGCAAGGCACCTCATGACTCCCCCCTATCAGCTGTGCAGAACATCACTGAAAACAGAACGTATTCTGGAATTGGTAGTTGAGTCAACAGAAAACAGAATTGGTTCTATTTTTTCCGATACAGCCAACGGCTGCGGGGACCCGGCAAACCGCCGATTTGAAGCCTAACGCCTAGAGGTATCGTCGGTGCGCGCCACCAGTCGCCGAAGGGGATCGTAGGATCTGACCAGATGCGTCGTCCGCATCGCCGACGGTTCCGACGCCGATGTGGCAGGGTTCCGACCATAAAAGCCTCTGTCGTCCAAAGAACCGCCGGGTCGCGCGGCCCCGTTCGCGCCAGCCCCGTCCATATGACCGGCCCCGCGCCTGATTGGAGCGCTGATGTTCTCGATGAAGTCGACGATCGCCATGATTTGCCTTCTCGGCTTCGCCGTACACGGCAAGGGCTGACTTTCCAGAATGTCGATTCCACGACAGGCGGAGCGCCGATCCGGCACGAAGTGGGAACCTTCGTGGAAAGTGTCGACTAGCGCGCTCCTTTGCTATAGTTCGTCACACATCTCGCATAAACAGAATATGTTCTTCTTTTCTGATGAAAGATCGAAGGCACGCAGGCGAATGTACGCAGAAGAAAAAAAGGCCGGGGGCGAGCGACCCCGCAAGGGCAAGCGGGAGAAAAACGCCGAAACGCTCCGACGGAAGATCCTGGATACTTCCCGTGCCTTGATCGCTGATATTGGTTACGAGAAGGCAACGATCACACGAATCCGCCAAGCGGCGAACGTGTCCATCGCCACTTTCTACAAGTATTTCGATTCCAAGCAGGCCATCCTCATTGCCCTGCTCAGAAACGAGCACGAACTCATATCGGAAGCCGTGAATGCAGCGATAGGCGCATCCGTGGCCAATCCGACCGACTACCTCATATCAATCATCCTGGCTTCTCTCGATCCACCTGAAGAACCTGAGTTTCGCGCAATGTGGCGCGAAATCGTTGCCGCATCAGTGCTTATCACCGCGCACGAGCCAGCTGCCGAAGACATGCGGGCAGATCGCGCGCTGTACTGCACGAAGATGCGCGACGCGCTCCAAAAGCTCCACGGCACCGGCCATTTGCGCAGCGATGCGCCGATCGAACACATTGTCGACATCATCTATTTCGTTTGTTCTATGGAGTTCCAGGAATACATCTGCGGAACTTACAAAGATCGCGGCGCAATGATTGCGCATCTGCGCACGCTCATCGAAGTCCTGATCCGTCCTTGGCTGAACGGCGATGCCACGTAAGACTTCGTCGCTCGCGGCGTGTCGCCGGAGCTGAATAGCGAGTAGCTTCATAAGAGGCCACGTCTTTCGTTTGCGAACGGTGCGTTGCTGCGAGGGAAGCCGTAGCATCCTGGTGCTTACCGGAAATGCCCTTGCGTTGGCAGGATCACGGCTGCATTCAGCAGCTAGCGGGAGGCGGTCGGGGCCATCACCGAGAGCTCTGTCGGCGACGCAGTGAAGGCGGGAAGGAACGTAAGATTCACGCCGAACGGCTTGTCTGTCATCTCATGGCAGGGCGACTTCCCTGCCGAGATCTTCCGGGGTGCGCTGGGTGAGACCGGGGATTATGCCAAGGCCGCCAGGGCTCGACACGGCGGCTGCGAGTTCCGCAAAGCAGACAAAATGCCTTCCACCTTGGGTAATCGGGTGTCCACGTCGAATATTTCGGTGATTTTTGTCGGCACGAATTTCGTCCTTTGGCCCGCTCAAAGAGGACAAGCTGTAGTGCGCTTTGTCGCTTTTGACGCCTCGGCAAGATTAAAGGGCTTAATTGCCGAGACTTGATATTTAGTAATTCCGTGGGAAGCTGTAACTGTTCTCCCTTGCAAGCAGGCCAACCGCCATTGCGCGGTTGCGGACGTCAAGTTTATCGTAGATATTCTTTAGATGATACTTTACAGTATTCTCCGAAATACCGATGCGAGTGGCAATCTGAAGGTTGGTCCAGCCATCGCCGAGAAAGGTAAGGAGCTCCAGTTCGCGTGGCGTGAGCTTCCAAAGGGGAGTCTCGTTGATCTTTGAAACGTCGACATACGGAACACATATTCGCCCGTGCGCTACCGCTATCAATGTCTCGAAAAGGATCGAGGGATCCTCGAACTGGTAACAGAACCCCTGTACGCCCAGGCGTAAGCATAGTTTCAGTATAGCGATATCACGATCGCTGGAGAAAATGATGATACGCGCGAAAAGCTGCATCCTGTTCAACTGCGCCAGCACGGCGCCGGCGTCCATGTCGGCGAGCGTCCATGCCAGCACCGCGATGTCGAATGCCGGCTCGCCTTGGGCCACCGAATCCACGAAGGCTTCGCCATTCTGAAGGGTTCCGACCAGCTCGAACCGGCTGTCGCGATGGATCATGTCGGCGAGCGCGGCAACAACCAGAGGATTGCGATCGGCAACAAGCACCTTGACCGTGCTGTGGACAGGCATAGGCGACATTCCTGTTTGAACCCGAATGTTGCCCATCCCACTGACTGACCTCCCGACCGTTCAGACACGATCCCTTCAAACGCAGGCGGAGGCCGACTGAACACCGCGGCCGCCCTTCTTGTCGCTGCCTGAGCAATGCGTCACAGCGGCCACCAAACACGATGGGCGGTCATGCAGTCGAGACAGTTACGAGGAATGCGGCTACCAAATATCGCCGGCGGTGCGGACCCCCCGCTATCGACCGCATTGCCAGACCGTCATTCTCCGCCTAGCCCGAGATCCCGCCTCGGCAACTGGACTGGCTGGCCAAGGTTTCTTGCATACCGGTGACCGGACTGAACTGCCATGGCGATCGTGGCTGGATTGAAGCAGTCGCCGATAGCGGTAACGGATTTCAATCCGGCGTCTGCCCATCGATCTTGAACCGACGTCAATTCCAACATCAGTTTGTCATCTGGAATTCGTGAGGTCACACAAACCACGGCATCCGCCTCGACCTGGCGGATCGCGCCGGTATACACGCACTCGAGATCGATTGCCTCGGCGCCCACTTTCGAAATCACTCTGTCGCGGATAACCTCGACGCCGCCCTTAAGAAGTCTTGTTTTGACGTGCTGCTGTTCGAGGGTGGCTGCGGACCAATAAGCGACATCACTTGCCGGGGTCACGAAAACGACTTGGCATCCTTCGCCGGCAAGCACCTCGGCAATGACGTTGGCCATGTAATAGTGGTCATCGTCATAGATGACCACGCGACCGGTCGGCCTCGTACCCTGCATGATATCGTCCGCCGTGAGAACAACCGTCCCCCGCTCGACCGGCACGGCGGTACTATGCGTATGACCGACAAAGTCTCCGCGCCACTTCGAACCCGTCGCGATTACGACGTGATCGGCTCCCATCTCCAGAATATCATCCGATGACAGCAGACTCTGAACGAAGGTCTCAACGTTGGGCCTGGTGCTGATCATGAATGTGCGATGATCGATGACACGCCGCCATTCACGCAAGGGGGCAAACCGGCTCTCCTTGAGAACACGTCCCCCAAGCTCTTCGCCTGCCTCCGATAAGGTGACGTCGTAGCCACGATTGGACAATGCCAAGCTGGCCTCCAATCCCGAGGGTCCCGCACCGACAATCAAGACCTTTTCCTTGGCGTGCGCTTTGTCGATACGCATCGGGTGCCAGCCGCTGCGATATTCCTCCCCCATAGTCGGATTCTGAGTGCACCTCATTGGCGTGGCGGAATGGTCGCCCGACGTGCATATATTGCATCCGATGCACTCGCGGATCTCGTCGACCAGCCCGTTTTCGATCTTGTAGGGCAGGAAAGGATCTGCGATCGAGGGCCGTGCCGCACCAATCAGGTCCAGCACACCGGATTTGATCTGCCGCACCATCGTATCGGGCGATGTGAAACGGCCGACGCCCACCACCGGCTTGGTCGTAAGCTTCTTCACGAACCTGACGTAATCTTCCTGGAAGCCTTCCTGGCCAAAGCGCGACGGCAAGGAATCGTTGGCCCAGTCAGCAACATTCACGTCCCAAAGATCGGGTATCTCGGCCAGAAGGCCTACAACCTCTTCCGCCTCGCCAACGTGCATGCCAACCTCGCCCATCAGTTCGTCGACAGCAAATCTGAAGGCGACGGCGCACGTGTCACCGACCGCATCTTTCGTGTCGGAGAGCACTTCGCGAATAAGGCGCACACGATTGGTGATCGATCCGCCGTACTCGTCTGTTCGCTGATTGTACCTTTTCACCAGAAACTGAAAGAGCAGCGTCATCACGCCGTGAGCGGCGTATGTGTAGACGATGTCGTAACCGGCTTTCCGAGCTCTTTTGGCAGCATCGACGTGCCAGCCGCGGAACTCGCGAATGTCGGCCTTGTCCATCGCTCTCGCGTGGAGATGAGGGAAGTTGTTGACGGGTATGTTCGATGGTGCGATCGGCGTGAGCCGCGAATAATAATTGGCCACCGACATGCCGTTGTGAACGAGCTGAATGCCGGCTAGGGCGCCGTGTTCATGAACCTTGTCCACCATCAACTCGTGAACCGGAAGGTCGGAATCGTCCCACAAGCGCATAAGCGCTCCGGGCGAAAGATCGCTCGAAGGGTGGATCGAGCATTCTTCGGTATTTACGACGGCCCACCCACCTTCAGCTTTGACCCCGCGCATTTCCGCCATTGCCCTGGGATAGCGATGTCCCATACCGTTGCAGTGCGGCACCTGATAGAAACGGTTCTTTGTTTTCTTTGGCCCAATCTGGACTTGTTCGAACAGAATATCGTACCTTGGATCTCTGGCGCTCATCTGCGTCCTCCTTTAATTATTAATCATGACATGACCTGTTCGAGGATCGTTTCTTGAAGAAACCCGCCAGCCCTCGGATGGCAAACATCCTCCCGCCATCACAGCGGTTACGATCGCATCGCGTCTAGGTCTTTGGGGGAGATTATACTGAAGCTACTTGAATTGAAGCATGTAGAGCTTGCGAGTCTTCTTATGGATAGTCCACTCACCTCGCCACCCAATCGGGAGGACCACCAGCTCTCCCTCCTGGAAATCCCGGGTCCGACCATCGAGGTCATGGAGCGAGACGCGGCCGGAGACGATGTGACAGATCTCTGAATTGTTCTCACGATTGGCAGTAAATCGGCCCGGAGTGCATTCCCACACACCAACTTCCACTTTGCCATCCGGTGATGTCCAAAGCTTCTTGGCAGCTTCTAGCTGGTTTCCCTCCACGGAGGTGGGCTTTGGCTCTGGCGATCCGAGATCAATCTGTGCGAGCTGCTCGAAGTTTTCAAACCTAATCATCATCTGTTCCTATAGTACGACAATGTTCATTTGCCGGTCAGGCCATCGGCGAAAGCGGCGAGCCTGGATGTGCGTGGCAATCCAGCTTCCTCTCGTTCGTCAGCCATCCGATAAAGCTGATACATCGAATGCACCCCGAGCCATCGGAAAGGTTCCGGTTCCCATTTCCTCACGGTTCGGTTGACCCACGGCAAGCGCGTAAGATCTGTGTCGCGATTCAAAATGAGATCACGCAGCGTTCGGCCGGAGAGATTTGAACTCGACACACCATTGCCGACATAGCCGCCGGCCCAGCCAATTCCTGATGACCGATCAAGGCCTGCCGTGGTGCACCAGTCCCGCGGCACGCCGAGGACTCCGCACCAGGCGTGATCGATCTTCAGATGCGTTGTCTGTGGCAATAGGCGGTGCAGGATCGTGCGCAGCTGCGCAATCGTTTGGTTCTGGGTCCTGCCGCCTTCGTCGGTCGCGGACCCAAAGCGGTAGGGAACGCCCCGCCCGCCCATCGCGATCCGGCCTTCCCTCGTGCGCTGCGCATAGCAATAGGCATGCGAAATGTCCCCAAGAAGCTCTCGACCTTGCCAACCGATCTGCTTCCACAGGGTCTCAGGCAGTGGCTCGGTGACAATTTGCGCGCTGTTGAGCGGCAACCACAGTCGCTTGTGGCCAGGTAGTCCTGCCGTGAACCCTTCTGTCGCCCGGATGATGACCGGCGACCTTACAGTTCCCCGCCTCGTCGTTACCTGGCCTTTTTTGATATTCGTGACCTCTGTCTTCTCGAAGATGGACACGCCAAGCCGTTCGACCGTTGCCGCCAGCCCTCGAACCAGTTTCGCCGGTTGGAGGCGCGCCACACCCCTGGTGAGCATTGCCCCATGCACATTCCGGACCGCGATCCGCTCGGCGGCCTGGCTGGCCGCCAACAAAGCCACCTTCTCCTGAGGCGCTTCCCAGTCCAGCGCATCTCGATACCTGGCGGTCAGACGTCCAAGCTGGGCAGGACTAGTCGCCACCATAAGGTGTTCTGTTCTGACGATATCTGCATCGATGCCTTCCAACTCGGCCACAGTACATACCTCGTCGACCGCGGCAGCCATGGCGCGCTCCATTGCAATCACGGCTGCACGGTTTGCACTCTTCAGATATTTCTCTTTCGACCAGCTGAAGCCGCCGGAGCACCAGCCGCCATTGCGGCCGGACGCGCCAAAACCCGCAAACTCCTTTTCAACAATAATAATCTTTATCGATGGGTCCGCCTTGCGTAGGTAATACGCGGTCCAAAGACCAGTATATCCAGCGCCAACGATACACACGTCGGCTGTGGTATCGCCTGGAAGCGCCCCACGATAAGAGGGAACTCCTCCCATGTCTGTATACCAAAAGGAGATATTTCCATTGACTTTTGCACTCGCGACCATGATCGATCCCAGAATTCACGGCATTTCGAATTTATTCACTCGCGTGCAGGACCTTATTTCCGGTCGTCGCCTGCCACACTTACAGAATCCGGTCGCGCCGTAGCCAAATTATCGGTACTGATTGAGATCCTTGATCGCGGACGTCGGCGGTGAGATAACCCAGAGAACCTCAGCCCGGGCATGCCCCACATTTCTGATCTTGTGTGGGATCGCTGTAGAATACTCGATGCTGTCTCCAGCCTTCATGCGGTACACAGATTCGCCGATTGTGAGCTCAACCTCGCCCTGCAGCACGAGGCACATTTCGTGAGCATTCCCATGGCTATACGGTTGGTCGCCGGTTGAGCCACCCGGCTCGAACTCGCCCACATAAACCTCAAATTCCCGAATTGGCCTCCTAGACAACAATGTCTTGCGATAGCCTTCGGAAACCGGCAGTGCTGGCCGCATCGCGCGGGAAAGCACTTGATGCGATGGGATTGCCCCGCTATCAAAAAAATCAGCGATGCTCACACCAAGCGCAGTGGCAATCCGCATCAACGTGCTTGTATTGGCGCCACTAAGCCCTCGTTCGAATTGGCTGATGAAGCTCGCGGTGGTCTGCGTGGCTTCCGCCAATTCCCGCAATGTGATGCGGCGCATGGTCCGAAACGCTTTGACGCGCTGACCAATAGTGGCGGGATCCCCATCCACCTCATCTCGGGAAACCTTGGCGCGAATTTCATTCATAGTCCGACATTACCCCAAACTGGACTTAACACCATATTAAGTAGAAGTCTCTCTAGCAAGCTATTTCTTTAATCGCACGGTGGTTACAGCTCGGCTGACAACGTCATGCACCAGACCGAAAACAGCGGCACCGGTCCGGAGCGCATCGAGTGTCTCATGTTGCCAGTATTGTAGACGAGCCCTCCTATGCCAGGCTCGAACCAGGGCATGTCTTCTTGGCGCCAGTCGCCTTTCGACAGCGCGATGTATAGTTCCTCGGGAGGATGGCGATGGTCGGGGTACCTCGCCCTCGGCGCCATCACCGAGATACCCACTTCAACCTTATCGCTCCAAACGAGCCCGGTAGGCCCCAAAATAATCGCCTCGGCATATTCGTCCGTTGGCGTTGGTGAATCGCTGTGAACGAAATGGGTATACCAATTGAGATAGGGTTCGATTGTTCGGAAGCTCGCAACCAGCCCTTCGATATTTTCGCCCGCTTTGTCCAAGCTGCGATAGCATTCCTCCAGGTGACTGCATACCGGCTGGCGGATCGGCTTCACGTTCTGGAATGCGGAAAACGTATCGGGCACGCCGCGAAAAACGCGCTGATACATGGACTTCACATCAGCCTTTTCCCGCGACCTCCGATCGAACTCCTTATCCAGGAATTTGAAAAAGCCACCGACACTATTCGCCAATTCAGCCTGCGTCATTGACCTCACTCCTCTTGCCCTCAAGCGCGTCCTCTTTTTCAGCCGTCGCTCCTCACGGTCCGAAGTCGGCTCTCCAACGTCCGCCGGTGAAAAGTTGAGAACGGGATTCTGCATCTCTTTCGGCGTCGCGTAGCCAGATCAAAAATTTTCCTTGCCACAGGTTCCCTCACTTAATATGACTTTAAGTGTGATCGCAATAGCTAGCGGAAAAGATGACTTGCCGTCGGAGGAACCATTGATACGTCGCGCCAAGACACCTCGTCCGCAAATGGCAGCCTTCATCGCCAACCAAGGACGGAAGCGGAAGGGCCTGATCCCGGCGTCCTATGCAGCTCGCGCTCGGAAGTAGCGCGCCTGACTTAGCGGCAAAGCGAGAAGCAAAAGGAGGGAACGAAAAATGCAAGATTTGACCAGGCGGACTGCACTGTCGCTGATCGGCGGAACACTGCTAAGCGCGCCATTCGTACGCAAAGCGCGCGCAGAAGGGACGATCAACGTCTACAATTGGTCCGACTACATCGGTGCAACGACTGTTGAGGATTTCCAAAGGAAGACCGGCATTTCGGTCAACTACGACACCTACTCGTCGACCGAAGAAATGGAAGCAAAGCTGCTAGCGGGTCAGACAGGCTACGACCTTGTCGTGCAAAGTGGCCAAACGTTACCAAAAATGATCAAGGCCGGAGTCTACGGCCAGTTGGACAGGTCTCTCCTCCCCCTTTGGGGCAATTTGAATCCAGAAATACTCAAAATTACGGAAGGATGGGATCACGAGAGCCAGCACAGCGTTCCCTATCTTTGGGGTTCGGCAGGCGTTGGCTTCAATGTTGACATGGTCAAGGAACGGCTGCCCAACGCCGACATGCGCTCACTCGATATTCTGCTCAAGCCCGAGAACGCCGAGAAGCTTGCAGATTGCGGCATTTCGCTGCTGGATTCTCCGACCGACGTCTTCTTCATGGTGCTTAAGTACCTCGGGAAAGATCCCAACACGGCCACCGAAGCGGACTATAGAGCTGCCGCGGAGGTTCTTAAGCCGATACGGAAATATATTCGCACCTTTGACAACACGAATCTGCTCAACGCCGTCCCCAACAAGGAGCTTTGCGTTTTCAACACATGGTCAGGTGACTATGCCACCGCGGAGGCTCGAGCCAAGGAAGCTGGAATAGGCCTCCACCTTGCTTACTTTGTCCCAGACACTGGATCGCTGGCATGGGTAGACTGTTGGTCAATGCCAGCCGATGCGTCCAACAAGGCCGGCGCGCATGCCTTTCTAAATTATCTTCTCGAACCTGAAGTTGCTGCGCAGTGCACGAACCTTACGCATTTCGCCAACGCCAACAAAATGGCCTTGCCTCTGGTCGATCACGCGATCTCGTCAAACCCGGCGATATACCCCGATAGCGCGACGATGACCCGGCTCACCACACTGCGGAAGGTCACTGAAGAGCAAGAGCGCTTGATGACCCGCATCTGGACAGACGTGAAATCCGGCTGAACCGCCCAACCCAGTTCCCCAGGCGTAGAGGCAAGTATGATTCAGCGTAGCGTTCAAACCCCGGACAACGCGTTCCTCAGAATAGACAACGTCACGAAATCTTTCGCAGGAATCCCCGCGGTCAAAAACGTTTCGCTCGACATAGCCAAGGGCGAACTTTTCGCCCTTCTCGGCGGGTCAGGATGCGGCAAGACCACGCTGCTGCGAATGCTCGCCGGCTTTGAGACCCCCACCAGCGGCCGCATTTTGATCGACGGACGCGATATGACCGGCGTCCCCCCTTACGAGCGGCCGGTGAACATGATGTTCCAGTCCTACGCGCTCTTTCCGCACATGACGGTGGACAAGAACGTCGGGTATGGTTTGAAGCACGAGAAAATGACCGATCTCGAGCGCAAGGACCGTGTCCGGCAGATGCTGGAATTGGTGCAGCTCTCCGAACTCGGACACCGTAAACCGCATCAGCTCTCGGGCGGCCAACGACAACGGGTGGCGTTGGCCCGTTCGCTCGCCAGGCAGCCGAAGGTCCTTTTGCTCGATGAGCCGCTTGGCGCGCTAGACAAGAAATTGCGCGAACACACCCAGTTCGAGATCTCCAACATCCAATACAAGACCGGCATTACTTTCGTGGTTGTTACCCACGACCAGGAAGAAGCAATGACGCTCGCAACCCGTATAGCAGTGATGGACAAGGGAGTCGTCCGCCAGATCGGCTCGGCGACCGAAGTCTACGAGTATCCCAATTGCGCATTTGTCGCGGGCTTCATCGGCTCGATCAACATGTTCGACGGCGGCATCAAGTCCGTCAACGGAACCGCGAGCGTGGAGGTGCCGCAACTGGGCGTGACGCTTGAGGCGCGCGAGCACCCCGGCCTTACGGCAGGTGAGGCGGTGAAGGTGGCAATCCGGCCGGAGAAGATCCACATCACGGGTGAGGCGCCAACCGGCGGCGTTAATGCGGTCAAGGGTACCGTCGATGACCTGGCCTATTTTGGCAAGGACTCGCTCTACCGCATCAAGCTTGCCACGGGCGCCGTCGTGCAGGTCAACAATGTCAATGTCCGGCGACCGGCGGACAGCGTGCGGGTTGCGCAATGGGAGGACGAAGTCTGGCTTTCCTTTGAATCCTCGTCGGTCGTCCTGCTGCGAGAATGAAGCCATGAGAGACATCAGCAGAACATCTATGCTGTCCCGTTGGTTTAACGGCAATGGCTGGCGACAGATAATCATCACCACACCTTACCTATGGTTGTTTGTCTTTTTCTTCGTTCCTTTTTTAATAATTGTCGGAATCAGCTTGGGTAAAACAGCTCCGGCATCACCGCCATTCGCGTTCAAGCCGGAATTTCCCTGGACATATCTGGACAGCTATACGAGACTTTTTACTGACACTCTCTATATACGCGCCTACTTCATTTCTATCTACAATGCCGCGCTTGCGACGTTTGCCTGCTTGATATTGGGCTATCCAATGGCCCTTGGCCTGACGCGGGTTAGCCGTGAATGGCGTCGCTTTTTACTGGTCCTGATCATTCTTCCCTTCTGGACTTCATTTTTGCTCCGCGTCTACGCCTGGATAGGACTGATGGGGTCAAACAGCTGGTTCAACAAGGGCATGACCGCGATCTGGAATTCCATGGCTCCGCAGGCCCTGGAGTTGACCTCGATCCCCATGATGAACTCGAATTTCGCGGTCGTCCTGGTGATGGTCTACACCTACCTCCCCTTCATGATCCTGCCGGTCTACGCCAACCTCGAAAAGCTCGACAACACACTGAACGAGGCGGCGATGGATCTTGGCTCTCGTCCGAGCCAGGTGTTTCGCGACGTCACACTGCCACTATCCATCCCAGGGATCGTTGCGGGAGGGCTGCTCGTCTTCATCCCCGCCTCAGGCGAGCTCGTAATCCCGAGCCTTGTGGGCAATGCCTACGACCCGATGATCGGCCGGGTGATCTCTGACCAGTTCTCGTCGGCGCGCGACTGGCCAATGGCGGCGGCCGTGGCAGTGGCACTCCTCCTCCTGCTCGTCCTTCCAATGATGGCCTACACCCATTTTGAGGCGAAGGCGCAAGCCAGGCAAGAGAACGATTAAACCATGCAGCAGAAGCATCACTTCTTGAAGGTCTGTCTGCTCGTCGGCTTTATCTTCTTCTACGTACCAATGTTCTCGATGATCTTCTTTTCGTTCAATAAGTCGAGGCTGGTGACAGTTTGGGGCGGATTTTCGACCGAGTGGTATTTCAAACTCTTTGCCAACCAGCAAATCATAAACGCAGCGATCCTATCGCTGGAGATTGCTTTGGTCAGCGCCACCGTGGCCGCTATCCTTGGCACGATGGCCGGGATCGCGCTTGCCCGTTTCAGACGTTTCCGGGGCCGCACCGTCTTCTCGGGCTTTGTCACGGCGCCCCTGATAATGCCAGAGGTCATCACCGGTATTTCCATGCTGATGCTCTTTATTCTCATGGGACAGTATATCGGATGGCCAGGCAGACGGGGCTTTACGACGGTCACCATCGCCCACATTACATTTTCACTCACGTTCGTGACCACGATCGTACAATCTCGCCTTTCCTCGATGGACATATCCATCGAGGAGGCGGCCATGGACCTCGGCTCCAAGCCTTGGCAGGTCCTCAAGGACGTGACGCTCCCAGTCATTTCGCCGGCAATCGTGTCAGGGTGGCTTTTGGCGTTTACCATCTCACTGGATGACGTGGTCATTACCAACTTCACGACAGGACCCGGCGCCACCACGCTGCCCATACTGATCTGGTCGAAGGTGAAGCTTGGTGTAACGCCCGATATTAATGCGCTCGCATCGCTAATCATTGTGATCGTAGGCGTTTGCGCTGGCATTGCTGGCATATTGATGGCTCGGAGCGAACGACAGCGAGAGCGCGACGCTCACCTTGCAGCCGCTGCAGGTGGTTGACCCCCAGGACGCAGTAACTTCAACGTCGACAATTTCTCAGAACAACAGGAGCTTCACATGCGTTCAAACCACCTCAAATTCTATATCGATGGCGCTTGGGTCGATCCCGTCTCAGCTGCAACACTGGACGTCGTCAATCCGGCGACTGAAGAGGCGTTTACGAAGATTTCCGCTGGCAGCAAGGCGGACGTCGACAAAGCCGTAGCTGCCGCCAAGGCGGCATTTTCAACCTTCTCAAGGACGTCGCAAGCCGACCGCCTCATTCTGCTGAAAAGAGTTCTACAGGTATACAACGAGCGTTTCGAAGACATCGCCCGCGCAGTTTCCGATGAGATGGGTGCGCCAATCGGATTCGCGCGCGAGGCCCAGGCCGCGGCTGGGCAGGCTCACATGGAGTCGACCATTGCAGCACTTGAGGCCTACGAGTTCGCGGAAAAGCGTGGAACCACGACCGTTGTGAAGGAACCGATCGGCGTGTGCGCTTTGATCACGCCCTGGAATTGGCCTCTCAACCAAATCGTCTGCAAGGTCGCGCCCGCTCTCGCCGCGGGTTGTACGGTTGTGTTGAAGCCGTCCGAAATCGCTCCGATCAGCGGCATTATCTTTGCCGAGGTCATGGATGCCGCCGGCGTTCCAAGGGGCGTATTCAATCTGGTCAACGGTACTGGCCCAGATGTTGGCCAGTCGATGGCAGGTCACCCGGACGTTGACATGGTTTCCTTTACCGGATCGACCAGGGCAGGGATCATCGTTGCCAAGACCGCGGCCGACACAGTCAAACGCGTGGCTCAGGAATTGGGTGGCAAGTCCCCCAACATCATTCTGCCAGATGCCGATTTCTCGATCGCAGTCGCCAAGGGGGTTCAGGGATGCTTCAGCAACACCGGTCAATCGTGTGACGCTCCGACCCGAATGCTGGTGCCGAAGGAACGACATGATGAGGCCCTGGACGTCGCGCGTGTAGCCGCGGAGGCTCTCAGGACTGGCGATCCGAAGGCGGAAGAAAGCGACCTTGGCCCAGTTGTCAGCGAAGTTCAGTACGAGAAAATTCAACGCCTGATACAGACCGGCATTGAGGAAGGCGCGACCCTCGTTACTGGTGGACTTGGGCGTCCCGAGCATCTCAACCGCGGATACTATGTTCGACCGACTATATTCGGCAACGTTGCACCGGAGATGACAATCGCGCGCGAAGAGATTTTTGGGCCCGTTCTGTCCGTAATTCCTTATCAAGACGAGGAGGACGCCATCCGGATCGCCAACGATACTGTTTACGGCCTTGCCGCCTATGTTCAGTCGAGCAGCATTGAAACGGCACGCCGCGTCGCGGCGGAGCTGCGAGCCGGGTCGGTTTATATCAATTATCCTGATTGGGATACGTCCGCATCGTTCGGAGGCTACAAACAATCAGGCAACGGCCGTGAGTATGCTGACTTCGGCATTCATGATTTCCTCGAAATCAAAAGCATCGTCGGCTATGGCAAGTGAGATGTGGAACGCCAGCACGGGACCCCATCGATGACCATCTCCGATAAGCTGCTTTCCAAGCTCAAGAGCCCTTCGCTCGTCATCGACAGGGCGCTGATCGCGGGCGAATGGGTCGACAAAAGTGACAGTGGCAGGCCCTTCGAGGTGACCAATCCGGCCGACGGTGAAGTGATCGCCGTTCTGCCCGACATGAGCCGCGCGGAAACCGCCCGCGCCATCGACGCCGCCTACAAGGCGCAAAAGCAATGGGCGAGCAAGACGGGCAAGGAGCGCGCAGCGGCGCTGCGTGCTCTCTACGACCTGATGGTTGCCAACGCGGATGATCTGGCCGCGATCCTCACGATGGAAATGGGGAAGCCGCTGGCCGAGGCCAAGGGAGAAATCCTCTACGGCGCATCCTATGTCGAGTGGTTTGGCGAGGAGGCAAAGCGCGTCTATGGAGACACCATCCCGGGCCACCAGCAGGACAAGCGCATCATTGTCATCAAGCAGCCGGTGGGCGTCGTTGCGTCGATCACCCCGTGGAACTTCCCCAACGCAATGCTGGCGCGCAAGTTCGCACCAGCCATCGCCGCGGGTTGCGCCATGGTCTCTAAACCTGCCGCCGAAACGCCGCTCTCGGCGCTATCACTTGCGCTTCTCGCTCAACGCGCCGGCCTCCCTGCCGGCATCTTCAACGTCATCACATCCACAGATTCCTCGTCGATCGGCAAGGAATTCACGGAAAACGGTAAGGTCCGGAAACTGACCTTCACCGGCTCGACCGGCGTTGGCAAGATCCTGATGCGTCAGGGCTCGGAGCAGATCATGAAGCTCGGCCTCGAACTCGGTGGCAACGCGCCTTTTATCGTGTTCGACGATGCCGATCTCGATGCCGCCGTCGAAGGCGCCATGGTCTCAAAGTACCGCAACAACGGCCAGACCTGCGTCTGCGCCAACCGCCTCTACATTCAGGCCGGCGTATACGATGCCTTCGCCAGGAGACTGGTTGAAAAGGTCACTGCAATGAAAGTCGGCGACGGCTTCGAAGCCGGCGTCAATGCCGGCCCGTTGATCACCAGGGCGGCTGTTGAAAAGGTTGAGGAGCACATCGCCGACGCGACCGAAAAGGGTGCCAAGGTTGCGGTCGGCGGCAAGCCGCATGAAAAGGGGGGGCTGTTCTTCGAACCCACAGTCCTGACCGGCGTCACCGCGCAGATGAAGATCGCCCGTGAGGAAACATTCGGTCCAGTCGCCCCGCTGTTCAGATTCGAGACCGAAGAGCAGGTCATCGAAATGGCCAACGACACAGAATTCGGCCTGGCATCCTATTTCTACTCGAAAGATGTCTCGAAGATCTTCCGTGTGGCCGAGGCGCTGGAATACGGCATGGTGGGCATTAATACCGGCCTGATCTCCACCGAGGTCGCGCCCTTCGGCGGTATCAAGCAGTCCGGCCAGGGCCGGGAAGGTTCGAAATACGGAATAGAAGACTACATCGAGATAAAATATTTGTGCCTGAACGTGTGACCGACCTGGAAAGGGGCAGAGAACCCCTGCCCTTCTACCGGTTGGGGCGGAACAGTCCTGGGCTTTACGCTTGGGAGCCGTCTCGTCGTATCCGCCTGAAACGCCAAAGAATGCTGGAGCGATAGAGATGGGGCTGACAAAGACCGGTGCCAGGGCGCTACGCAGGTCGCGCCCCTAAGCCTAGGCACCGGAAATGACATTGTGCAAGGTTTGGAGAAGTCCATGAAGATCATCGTCCCCGTCAAAAGGGTTGTCGACGCCAACGTAAAAATCCGGGTCAAACCGGATGGATCGGGCGTCGAGCTCGCCAACGTCAAGATGTCGATGAACCCGTTCGATGAAATCTCGGTAGAGGAAGCCCTGCGGCTCAAGGAGGCAGGCAAGGCGGTCGAAATCGTCGTTGTCTCCATCGGTGAGCCGAAATGCGAGGAGGTGCTGCGCACGGCGCTGGCCATGGGAGCGGATCGCGCGATCCTGGTGGAGACCGGCCAGGTCATGGAGCCACTCGCGGTCGCCAAGGTCCTCAAGGCGGTCGTGGAGGCCGAAAAGCCGGATCTCGTCATCCTCGGAAAACAGGCGATCGACGATGATGCCAACCAGACCGGTCAAATGCTTTCGGCCCTCCTCGGGTGGGGTCAGGCAACGTTTGCGTCGAAGGTTGAACTCGCCGATGGCGCCGCAACGGTTACACGCGAGGTCGATGGCGGCTTGCAAACCATCACCGTCAAGCTTCCGGCGATCGTCACCGCCGATCTTCGATTGAATCAGCCGCGCTACGCTTCTTTGCCGAACATCATGAAGGCCAAGAAGAAGCCCCTGGACAAGAAGACGCTGGCCGAATTCGGCGTGGACGGTGCGGCCCGTCTCAAGGTCCTGAAGACCGAAGAGCCATCGGGACGAAAGCCGGGGATAGCGGTCAAATCCGTGGCTGAGCTCGTCGAGAAGCTCAAGAACGAGGTCGGCGTTCTGTAATCAGGTCGAAAAAGGAAAACGCACAATGGCAATTCTTCTTCTTGCAGAGCACGATGGCAGCTCGCTCTCCGATCAGACCGCCAAGGCATTGACGGCAGCGTCGCAAATCGGTGGCGACGTCCACATTCTCGTCGCTGGATCGAACACGCAGCCGATCGCAGATGCCGCCGCCAGGCTTGTCGGCGTGTCCAAGGTGCTGCTAGCCGATCACGCGGATCTGGCGCATAATCTCGCCGAGCCGCTTGCCGCCCTGATTGTCTCCCTGGCGGGCGCCTACGACACGATCGTCGCTCCGGCCACCGCCTCCGCGAAGAACGTCATGCCAAGGGTAGCCGCTCTCCTCGACGTCATGCAGATCTCAGAAATCGTCGAGGTCGTCTCCAGCGACACCTTCAAGCGTCCCATCTATGCCGGCAACGCTATTCAGACCGTTCAGTCGAGCGACGCCAAAACGGTCATCACCGTCCGCACAGCCTCGTTTTCCGCAGCCTCCCAAGGCGGCCAGGCTGCCGTCGAGCTCGTCTCGGCGGCAGCCAATCCCTCCCTCTCAACCTTCGTTTCCGATGCGATCGCTTCGTCCGAGCGCCCGGAACTGACATCGGCCAAGATCATCATCTCGGGTGGCCGTGCGCTGGGCTCGTCGGAGAAGTTCAAGGAGGTCATCCTGCCGGTCGCGGACAAGCTCGGAGCTGCCGTCGGCGCCTCGCGCGCCGCGGTCGATGCAGGCTACGCGCCGAACGACTGGCAGGTCGGCCAGACCGGGAAGGTCGTTGCCCCTGATCTCTACATCGCAGTGGGCATCTCCGGCGCCATCCAGCATCTGGCTGGCATGAAAGATTCGAAAGTCATCGTCGCGATAAACAAGGACGCGGACGCGCCGATCTTCCAGGTCGCCGACTACGGGCTGGTCGCGGACCTCTTCGACGTGCTGCCAGAGCTTGAAAAGGCGCTCTGACTTGTCTGCCGAAGTTGGCGCATAATAAATGCCGCGCAAACGTGGCCTCGGTTTGCGCCGACGACATGCGTCAGGCAATGACTTGAAGCGCGGCGCATAAACCAGTTTCCATGGTATGCGCTTAGACCGACGGGCTCGGACGATCGGCATAGGCGCCTTCCAACAGGGCGCTGCGTGGCGCTGCAGCCCGTTCGCGCGCCACCCCGCCGGTACTTCCGTGGAGAGCCTGCGCAGCCGGTCTCTCCGCGCTGACTCGCGGCGTTCGGACCGCAGACTTGGCTAAAATGCTGGCGGGCTGATGGCCCAGAGAACGATTGTCTCGACCTCGCCTGGATTTCGATATCTGTGGGGTTCTTTGGACGAGAACGAGAAGCTATCTCCCGGCGCCAGTTGGAAATATCGTTCGCCGATCCAGATATCGAGCGCGCCGACCAGGACAAAGCCTACTTCGTCGCCATCGTGTGTATAGGCTTCCTCGCTCTCGCTACCGGGAGGCATTCGGCAGTAGATCATCTCGACTTGGGCGCTCATTTTCGGGGTCAGGAGCTCGTCAACAAATCCTTTTTCATATTCTATTTTCAATCTGTTTTGGGCACGCACAACGTAGCCGCGTTCCGCTGCCGGTACTTCCAGGGAGCCGGAGAAAAACCACTGGACCGTCACGCCCAAGCTCGACGCGATTTTCACGAGCGCGGGAATCGACGGATAGGCGAGGCTTCGCTCGATTTGACTGATATATCCGGGCGAAAGGTTGGACTGCTCGGCCAGTTGGGAAAGGGTCAGCTTACGACGCTTTCTCAATCCCCGGATGCGATCCCCGAGAATTGGATTGCCGCTCGGCTCGGACTCTTCTTTCATGCGCGCATCCCCGTTTCCCGCATAAGCGACCCCATCGCGCTTTGATCCAAAGTACGGAATCGCGACATTGTATCGAGTTAGACATACGGCGGCGAGCAAGGTCCGTCACCATGGATCTGCCTGCTGGGCCGCACTCCGGCTCTGAGAGCCTTGCCAGGCTGATGGGCGATTGCCTTGTCAGCGATCTCAAAGTGCGTGACGCGCAGCGCGGTCCCGACACGATGCGCACCTCCGCACATCCTGCTGCATCTGTCAGTTTAGTAAATATTTCTGTTGATTTTTTACTCTCAGCTACGTTAGATGCCAAAAGTTTGATCGTCGGGCTGGGAGTTAGGCGTGTCCGCCGTTGTCCATTTCAAAAGCAGCGATCGTGTTTTCGAGCCGTATGGGGAAAGCTCGGATAAGGCGTCGATCAGCCGCCTGGTTGGGCCAGGACTGAGCAAATCCATGGGCGCCGGCGTTGCCCGCTTCGATGGCTGCTCGATCGCCTGGACGGTTCTCTACGATGAATTGATCGTCACCCTGGAAGGCACATTCAGACTTCGGGTCGGCGATGCCGTTCACGAATGTGCGCCCGGCGATGTTCTGTGGATTCCGGCTCACACTCCGCTTCACTATGAGGGCGACGGCGCGACCGTCTTCTACGCGCTCTCTCCCGTCGATTGGAGGCAGCGCGCCGAAAGAGCGGACAATGGCTGACCAGCTTTTTCCGGGCCTCTTCTCGCCGCTGGAAATTCGCGGAAAGGTCATTCGAAATCGCATTCTTTCGACCGGCCACGATACCACGATGCCGACCGATGCCACTGTCAATGACGCTTTGATCGCCTATCACAAGGCTCGAGCCAAGGGCGGTGCGGGACTTATCATCACGCAGGTCGCCGGCGTGCATGAGACGGCGCGCTACACCTCGCACATGCTCATGGCGACGGATGATGAATGCGTCGACGGCTATCGCAGGCTGGCGGATGCCTGCCATGCGGAGGGATGTGCGGTCTTCTCGCAGCTCTTTCATCCCGGTCGCGAAATCATGGAAAGCAGCGACGGCCTTCTTCCCGTCGCCTATGCACCGTCGGTCTCACCCAATGAGCGGTTCCACGTCATGCCTCGCGCGCTTGATCAGGAGCTCATCAAGGACATTATCGATGGCTATGGATCGGCTGCCAGGCGCATGTACCAGGCAGGCCTGGACGGGGTCGAATTTGTCGCCAGCCATGGTTATTTGCCCGCGCAATTCCTGAACCCCAGGGTAAACCTACGCACCGACGAATACGGAGGCAGCCTCGACAACCGGCTTCGCTTCTTCAGGCAGGCTTTGGTCGCGATGCGAACTGCAACCGGCGACGATTTCGTGATCGGGATGCGCATCAGCGCGGACGAACGGGATGAGGCTGGCCTGGTCGCCGACGAGGTCCTTGAATGTTGCATCGATCTGGAGCCCTTGCTCGACTATGTCAACGTAACGGCAGGCACGTCCGCCTCGGTCGGAGGGGCGATCCACATCGTGCCGCCAATGGCCTATCAGAACGCTTACCTTTCCTCGGACGCCAAGCGGATCAAGGACGCGCTGACGATACCGGTGTTTGTCGCCGGTCGCATTAATCAGCCGCACGAAGCGGAGGCGATCATTGCCAGTGGCTCGGCAGATATGTGCGGCATGACCCGCGCACTGATCTGCGACCCGGAAATGCCAAACAAGGCGCGCGAAAACCGACCGGATGATATCCGCGCCTGCATTGCCTGCAACCAGGCCTGTATCGGCCATTTTCACCGAGGCTACCCGATCTCATGCATCCAGCACCCGGAGACGGGTCGGGAGCTTCGTTTCGGATCGCTCGAGCCTGCCCGGCCGACAAAAAACGTCATGATTGTTGGCGGTGGCCCGGCCGGAATGAAAGCAGCCATAACGGCAGCTAAACGCGGCCACCAGGTGACATTGTATGAAGCGGAGAGCCAGCTCGGCGGACAGGCGAAATTGGCGCAGCTTCTTCCTCGCCGCGCCGAATTCGGAGGCATCATAACCAACCTTAGTCGCGAACTCGAACAACAGCAGGTGCGCGTCGTCCGCGGCGTCGAAGTGGATCGTGAATTGGTCGCGCGAGAGGCCCCCGACGTCGTCATCCTCGCCACCGGCGCCAGGCCCTATGTTCCGGAGCTTCCCGTCGACGATTCCATCCAGGTTGTCGATGCGTGGCAAATCCTGAGGAAGGAAGTCAAACCGGGCCGACGGGTGGTGATCGCGGATTGGCGTGGTGACTGGATAGCCCCAGGGCTTGCGGAAATGCTGGCCAAGGACGGCAGCATTGTCGAGTTGGCCCTGAACGGGACCAACGCGGGCGCCATGCTTCCCCTCTACGTGCGCGACAACATCGCTGCCGAATTGCACAAGCTGCAGGTCCGGGTCACGCCTTATGCGCGTGTGTATGGCGCCGACACCCGCACCGTCTACATGCAGCACACCGCAAGCGGTGAACCGATCATCTTCGAAGACATGGACATGCTGATCCTGTGTCTTGGACATCGGCCGGTCGACGGCCTCAAACGGGATCTCGCGGGGTTGGGAATCGAGGTTCACATGGCGGGGGATTGCCTGGCGCCACGCACCGCGGAGGAGGCTGTCTATGACGGTCTTAAGATCGGGGCCGCGCTCTAGGCGTGATCAAGAGGCGGCTCCGGCAAGGAGGCTGAAGCTCTTTGACCGCGGCCGCTTAGTGACGTGTGAAGCGGAGGATCGCCCGCTCGCAATGTCTGTTCGGTGAATCGGGGCTCGCGTGGGGCGTGTCCTTGATAATTCCAAGGGAGGAAAATAATGGACTTCGATCAAAAGGTCACACGACGCGGTGTACTCCAGGGCACACTGGTTTGCGCCACCGCTCTGGCCGCACCGGCCATGATCGGTCGCGCGTCGCCGGCGGCCGCGCAATCGGCATTCGCCGGCGAATCCCTGATTGTCGTCTCATGGTCAGGCAATCACGAGCGGAGTTTCCGCGAAAGCGTCATCGATCCTTTCAACGAACAGTTCGGCACAAAGGCCGAAACCACCGGCGGATGGGACCAGATGGTTGCGCAAATCAAGGCGGCGCCGGCCGACAATCCGCCGTTCGATCTGACGATAGCCGATGAGTATACATCCGCTGCCGGTCTGGCGGAAAAGCTCTTTCTTGAGACAGACCGCTCAAAAATTCCCGGCTTTGATGCAGTCTTGCCATGGTTTGACGAGTTCCGCGGCGACGCCAAGAAATTCGGCGTGCCTTTCGGCGGCGGCTCCCTGTGGATGGCGGTCGCGAAATCATCCGGCATCAACGCAAACAGCTGGAAGGGCTTCTGGGATCCGGCGGCGAGCGGAAAAACCACGCTTGATGCAGCGTCCTTCTATTGGGACCTGTGCATTCCTGCCCTTCTTTCCAAACAGAAGCCCGGCATCGACGAACTGTTCGGCAGCCAGGCGGATGTCGAGGCCCTGTTTCAGGAACTCGATAAGCTCAAGGTCGCCAAGTGGTACAAGGATGGCGCCGAACTCTCGAACCTGCTGGTCCAGGAGACGGCCCAGGTCGCCTCCATTTACTCGGCTGACGCCTACGGCTTCATGCAGGAATTTGGCAGCGACTTCGAGATCAAGATCCCGGCAGAGGGCACGTCCTCGTATACCAACTGGTTCATGAAGGTTCGCGGCACCAAGCACTCCGACCTGGCCGACAAATTCCAGGCCTACCTTCTTCAAAAGGATACCCAGCAGAGGTTCCTTGAAAATTCCACTGACTTCATGTCGAGGCGAGACCTCACGGCACCCAAGCATTGGCCCGACTACCCGACGTCGGACGAGGCGATACGCAAGACGTTCAGCTTGTTCACCCTCAAGGGCTGGGAAGTCTTCGGTGCGAATTGGGATGTCTATTCGAACCGCATGAAGGAGACCATCAGCAGGACGACCGCAGGCTGAATGAGCACCACAAATGAACCATGCCGCGCTCGAGCTTGACAGGATAAGCCTGACATATGGAACCATCGTCGCTATCAACGACGTGTCGCTGAGGGTCGAACGGGGAGAGTTCGTTACTCTCCTCGGTCCTTCGGGATCGGGAAAAACTTCCACGCTTCGCGTCGTTGGCGGGTTTGAAAAGCCTACCTCCGGGACCGTCCGGATCGGCGGCGAAACAGTGAACGATCGCCCGCCTTACGGACGCGACACCGCGACCATTTTCCAGAATGGTGCACTCTTCCCGCATAAGACCGTTGCGCAGAACATTGCCTATGGTCTTCGCATGCGAAGGGTGCCCCAGCCGGAGATCGAAAGGCGGGTCCGCGAGATACTCGCCATCGTTGCTCTCTCTGGATATGAGGACCGGTACCCGGCCGCGATGTCAGGAGGGCAAAGACAGCGTGTCGCGCTCGCGCGCTCATTGGTGGTTCGGCCGACCCTGCTTCTGTTCGATGAGCCGATGTCGGCGCTCGATTTGGCGCTGCGCCTTCAACTGCGGGCGGAAATCAAGCGGCTTCACGAGGAATTGGGCTTTTCCGCAATTTTCGTGACACATGACCAGGGCGAAGCAATGTCGATGTCGGATCGCGTTGCGGTCATGGCCAAAGGGCAGATCGAACAGATTGGCCGGCCCGAGGAGGTTTACCGTCACCCGGCAAACGAGTTCGTTTTCACCTTCATGGGAGAATCGTGCCGCCTTCCCGTTCGCATAGACGGTCGCGCGGTCTTCGATTCCTCTGGCCAACCTGTCCCCCTGACCTTGGGTGCACCGCCCGGCCCCGGCGAATGGCGGATCTATGTCAGACCCGGCCACGTCCGTCTTCTCCCCAAGGCCTCTGAGGGTCTGCCCAATCAGCTCAAGGCGACGGTCCAGATGGTGGAATATCTGGGCGGCAGCTACCGCTACCACGTTCAGGCAAGCGGGTTATCGCTGGTGTGTGACAGTTCCAGCAAACTTGGCTTCGGGCCGGGCGATGCCGCTGTCGCATCCTGGCTTCAGGAAGACATGAGGTGCTTCCAGTGAGAGGCATTTCGTCTTCAAAGAGCGCAATTCCAAAAGCTTCTGTTCTGCCGCAACTCATCCCCTGGATCCTGATATCGCCGGCGTTGGCGATTGTCATCCTGGTCTTCGGCAGGACCATGTTTTCAGTCATTCGCATGAGCTTCAACGACTGGGTTCCGCCAAAATTCTACATCGACGGTTTCGTCGCCACGCACTACGCCCACCTCGTTACCGATCCGGTTATCCGGGAAGCTGTCTGGAACACGTTCGTTCTCTCGGTGGTGGCCTCGGTGGCATCGGTGGTTCTGGCGTACGTGCTGGCGTTGATTGTTTGGCTGAAGCCCGCCAAATGGCGGCTAGCGATCATTGGCATGATGCTGTGCCCGCTGCTGATCTCCGAGATTTCAATCATCTTCGGCTGGTGGTTATTCCTGCCTCGCAACGGGTTGCTCTCCTATGCGCTGGTATCCACCGGTCTTTTGCACGAAAAGATCAGCCTTCTGTACACCGAAGGCGCCGCCTTCATCGGCCTGATTTACGTCATTCTCCCGTTTTCGTTTTTCATCTTGCTGTCCGTTATGGATCGGCAAGACAAACAATTGCTGGAGGCCTCGTCCGATCTCGGAGCCTCTCCGCTTATCACCTTCCGCGAGGTGCTGTTACCCCTCACTTGGCGCGGCATCGTCCTGGCCCTTTCACAGGCTTTCATCTGGGCGATGGGGATCTACGCGACCCCCTCCGCCCTTGGTCCTGACACGCTGTGGACCGTTGGACAACTGATCCAGGAACAGATGATAGGCCGTTCCAACTGGCCCATGGCGTCCGCGATGGCCGTTGCGATGGTCTTCGCGGTTCTCCTATTGATGATAGGAGCGCGCTTGCTCGGCGGAAAGGAACCCGGCCGTGGTTGAGGCGGGCGTTGCAGCCGAACGGATCACAAAACATACCGGCGCGGAACAAAAGCTGCTTTGGACCGCCGGCGTGCTCCTTGCCGTTTGTGTGGCGATATACGTTCTCATTCCGATCGTAATCGCAGTCGTCACGAGTTTCAGCGATGGCAACCTGCTGCGGTTTCCCGTGACAGCCTGGTCGGTCCGCTGGTATCGCGATTTCTTCAGCAGCCCCCAATACGTTGATGCACTCTTCAACAGCGTCGTCATTGCCGTTGGAGCCACCGCCCTTTCCACGCTTGCCGGGACGGCCGCAGCATGGGCAATCACTCAGCATTCCATGGCCGGGCGCAAGATTCTATCGTTGTTGATCTTGCTCCCGCTCTTCATGCCTGGCGTGGTGTTGGGACTTGGGGTCGCCGTTACATTCGGGAACGTTCAGATTTTCGGCCACGACATTTTTGGCTCCCGCTTTCTCGTTATATTGAGCCATGCGTTGTGGGGCATGCCGCTTGTGTTCATGCTGATGGAGACCGCCTTCATTTCGCTGGACCGGAGCACGCTCGAAGCGTCGTCCGATCTCGGAGCTGGCCCGCACCTCACATTCTTCGAGATCGTCCTCCCTGAAGTAAGCGTTGCGCTACTATCGAGCGCACTTTTTGCGTTCGTAATTTCGATCAACGAATTCTACATGGCGCTCTTTCTTACGACGCGGGACACGCAGACCCTGCCGGTTCTCATGTGGCTGGCCCTCAGGTCGGCCGGAACGCCAAGGCTGGCGGTCGCCGCGGTCATTCTGCTTACTGTGGTTCTCCTCAGCCTGATGGTCATTCTGTTTGGCTACAGCCGCAGTCTCCGCACGAAGAAGAAGCCGACCGTGCAATGATGAGATACCGGACCCTTGGAGCCCGACCGCTCAGGCTGGTTGGGGGCGAGATCGCGCTGATCGTCATCGGCCTGTTCTGCGGCGCTTCATCGGCCGCGAAGGGCCCACGGTGCAGGTCCGCGCTTCGCTGATGCTGCAGGCGGCGTGCTGGGGCGGCATCGCGCAGGCGCGCGGCCTGATCCCGGCGGGCTTCGCCGCCACCTTCAACACGCCGCTCGCCGGCATCGTTTTCGAAGAGATGGACCGCGCCTACGAATCGCGCACCAACGGGCTGGTGCTGAAGGCGGCATATCCTGGCCGGCCCCGAGTCGCTCGAGCTGCCCGGCAGCTACACCTATCTCGGCGTCGCCAAGGACACGGTGGCGTTCGCTCATGACTGGCCGCTGGTGCTCGCCTGCGCGTCATCGGTGGCGGTGTCAGCGCATTGTTTTCGCTGCTCGCGCTGAAAGTCATGCGGCGCACCCCGCTCACGCTGGTCGTGGCGGCTGAGGGCGGAACCTGACAGGTACAGCATCCTTCTTTTGCGGTTTGAAAGAGAGTTTCACTTGGGCAGGCGGCATCAGCAAACATCATGCCTCGGCCGAAAGCTCGCGTGCTAAAGGATGAGCTGTGCCGCAACCCGCTATCCCGAATGGCATTAGCTACTCGAAGAACTTCAACATCCGCTAGCGGCGTACTGTCGTCCCCCATGCTGTCAATCTTATGCAACGGTAGAATCATCCGAACCCGGATTAAACTGGGCGGTGCGTGGAGTAGACGGGCAGGTCCTTAGCTATTGCAACGAATGCGTTTGACGGCAGGCGAGCCGCGACATGCAGAACGCGATCGATATGCTTGGGACGTCTGCCTACGCTCGGCTCATGAGTGAAACAACTTGCAGGGCTTTTTCTGAAGACAAAGGCCCCCATGATGGAGTAGGTCCGTTCATCAATGCCGAATATTCTCAAGGGGATAGTGGTTGTCCAATAAGAAGCTTCCTTTTATTTCGTCCGTGAACCTGGCCCAGATTGATGGCCGAACTGTTGTGCCGACTGCAATCTATTACGGCTCGGACAAGAGGCCGCACATAGGTTTCGATGCACGGGAGCGGTGCGAAGCACCTGAGCAACTCCTCGAAGATTTCAAGATCGAACTCGGTCAGCACGATCCGGACGCTGTCACCAGACGCACGGCCAACTCGCCATTTGCTCCACGTACGACCGTTGTAGGCATAGCGCAGGATTTCTTTCGCGAGCTTCTTTCGAAAGTGAATGGCTGGCTAGAGCGCCAAGGACGTCCGCTCCCAAAAAGCATTTTGATCGCAGAGCCACTTGCTCTTAGCGGCATCAATATGGCTGACGAGAACTGGCTTTCCAACTACCGCCGCGCCATACGTCGTGTCCTTCAGGGGCGCTTCGATCAGATTGACTTCTTGCCCGAGCCGTTCGCAGTGTTCCAGTATTACCGATATGGTCTCCGACATCCGGTCATCTCCGAACAGCGCAAGCATATCGCTCTCGTGTTAGATTTTGGCGGCGGAACCTTTGACATTTCCGTAATCGAAACGACGAAAGCTGGCGACGTCAGCCAGTCTGGCACAAATTCGCGCCCGCTCAGCGCAAAATCGGTTCAGGTCGGGGGCTTCTACATCAACCGGCTCCTCGCTGCCGACCTCCTAATGAAGGCGGTCGACAGGACCATCCGCGGCGACGTTAGGAAGTCTCTAGAAATCGCCGATAGGATAAAGACGCCTGACGATTTGGCCGAGGTTGCCGAACGGCAGCAAGTTTTTTATCGGCACTACAGACGTCTTTTGCATTCTGTCGAAATTGCGAAGCTCTCCGTTTGCAATTCGATAGCAAACTGGAACCTTGCGGCGGATCTTTCTGGTTTGGCGCCATTCCCCATATCTGTGCCGGTGAACCCATATGACCCGGAATCGCGGATCGGCAATATAAACCTCGACGCCGGACTGTTGAGGCAAACGTTCGAGTCGGGAATATGGACGGCAAAGTTGCGCGACGCCGTTAGAAAAACGATCGAGCGTGCTTCGAGGGAGCTGAAGGGCCAAGACATATCCGTCGTACTGCTATCTGGCGGTTCATCTAACATTCGATGGCTAGCCAAACTTCTCGAAAGAGATGTCGGCAAGACCGACCTTCCGCACGCGCAAATTCTTCAGCTCAGCGAGAATTTCCAGGAGATCGTTGCCAAAGGCTTGGCAACGGAATGCGCCCGCCGGTTCTTTACCGAGGGCCAAGGAGACTTCCGCGCCGTTACGTACAATCGGCTGTGTCTCTCACTGCGGCCCGATGGTGGCGAGGTCGAGGTACGGCGAGCACGCGCGATGACGCCGGATCTTGCCGATGCAGCAACTGATGGGCTGGACGCTGGAGTCTTGCTACCATCCGCAACTAGCTTGCGGGGCTTGGTTGGCACTCCGCTGTTGTGGAAGATCCGGCTGAACAGTCCGCCGAGGCAGGTGCTCGAGTACTTCTTCATGCGCTCGTCCTTCGACCCGGAGGATCTTGAGGCGCGGCACAACATCGTGGACACTCGCGCAGTAACCCCGAAGAATGCCCGCTTCGCAGCCGCCATCGAGGTAGAACTCACGGTGCGGGACGACGGCACTGCAATCCCCCGTTTCATTTACGGCCGCAGCGATCGCTCGGATGGAGTTGTCGCAGAAGGTAGGCCTTTTCACATAGATATGACGTTCGCATCCGAAGAGGCGGGCAGCGCGACGTATCTCGGTTTCGACTTTGGCACGAGTGCGTCCTCGTGTTCATTCGTAGACAGTGCTGACGTGCAGATGATCCAAGAGCGGAGTCGATCATCTAGTTGGCGGGAACTTTCAGAGCTGCTGTCCGACCTGCCGTATCCGGTGGCAGCCCCGCTGGCACGTTTCATTTCGGAAATGGACTCGGAGCGACGGCAGCAGAAAGGTCGTGACGCCGCAGACTCCCTCCTCACGCTAGCTGCTTACATCGCTTATATGGACTTATGCTCCAGCAAAGCTGGAGGCGGACTGTTCAAGGGCTTCACCCAGCGATCCGCCGGCCCTCTCTGGGGACTTATAAAGACCTGCCTAAGCGGTAACCAGGCAAGGCTTGACTTCGCTTCCCCCCTCTCCACCCTCATCAAGCCGGAGAACATGGAACAGATTGACAGTTGGATAGCTGGGCTCAATTCCGGAAAGCACGGGCGCAGGCAAGCTGTGGATTGGGTTGGCTTCCTCAGCCTGTTGGCCAACCAAGTCGCTCGCGTTTTCGAGACGAGACGGCTGGGCGTCTTTGAAGGTGTGGTCGCCAAGCGATTTAACGCGGGGTCATATGCCGGAATTTTCCGCGTACTACACGGCCCATCTCAAACCTTTGTAGACGTGCTCGATTACAGCGGGAAGCATCCCTTCTCGGACGAGATCGTCTACCTCATCGACCCGCCGGGCGGACGCGCATTAGCCCTGAGCCCACTCTACTTCTGGGGCTTGGAGCGGAACCCGCTCGAACCTGCCACGGTGGACATCTACGAGTACGACCACGACGGACGAGGCTCATTCGGATACAAGACGACGCAGCTTTCGGAGGGACTTACGATCGGGCCAGCTGGAGAATGGGCCGGCATTTACGAACAGCTTGCCACAATGCGCTCCAAGGACCTGCCTTCGACTCCGATTGTAGGAGTGTCTTTCATGTCCCATGCGTCCTGAGCCGGACGATCAGTCACACAATCGGCGGCCTGGATGTAGCGACCCCGGGGCAGTTTTTTACACAGGAACAGTCGGGACCTAGCTGTGGATTTTCCGCTTCGCGGTGTTGTTGCGTTTCGCGCGTTCTAAAGTAGTCTGCCTCTGCTGATTCCGTGGGGCTGCGCTGGAATTCTAGGACGGTCGTCAGCGCTGGACGACAGTCTTGGGGGCTTAGTGCATGCCGACGAACAATTGGATCCGATTCCTTCGGAATTACGGGCCCATTCCCACCAACGACAATATGTACGACGAGACCATCCAGCGGGCTCTCGCCCGGTTGAAGATGCAGCCAATCGAGCTCCCTGCGCCGCATCTCGAATGGCTGGTCAACAATTTCAGGTCGGACGAGTGCCTATCCATTATCCTCACTGGCACCGCTGGTGACGGAAAGACCTATCATTGCCGGCGAGTCTGGCTTGAGCTCGGCGGCACCGTCGAAGACTGGAACGGCGGAGAGAAGATCCAAAGGCTCGGTTTGGGAGCCCGGCAACTCATTGTCGTTAAAGATTTGAGCGAGCTTCGCTCCGATGAGAGCAAGCCGCTGATCGAGCGCATGGCATGGGACGTTGCAGACCCAAACTCACCCCGAGTTTATCTATTGGCCGCCAACCATGGACAGCTGCTGGAGAAGCTGAAGACCGCTGGCAGCGACGAGACCACGGCCGCTCTGGTCGAGTGCGTAGAGAACCTTTTGGTCTCGGGCCGGAGCGGAAATCCCGCCATCAAGCTAGATTTGCGAGATCTTAGCCGATCGGCCGCCGCCGTGATGATCGACCAAGTCATCGATGCCGTCACGCAACATCCGGGATGGAACGGATGCTTGGACTGTCCGGCATTGAGCGAAGGCACCTGTCCCATCCGAGAAAACCGCGATCGGCTGATCGGGACCAACGACAACGGACTTTTCCGGCGTCGGCTAGGTGCCCTCGTTGAGGCCAGCGAACAGAACGGCGGACACTTCACCATCCGCCAAGTGCTCTCGCTCGTCACGAACGTCATTCTTGGCCATGCCGATGCAAGAGACGGGCTGATGTCGTGCACGGACGTCGCTGATTTGGCCTCCGCCGCGACTGCCGAGCGCGCGAGTCCCTATCGCAATGTCTTCGGGGGCAATCTGCGGCCGAGCCGCGCGGAAAGAACAGAACCCTTTCGAAAGCTCAACCTGTTCGGAATCGGTTCCGAAACGAGCAACACAGTCGACAACATGCTTGTGTACGGGGCCGACGATCCCGCACTGGTCGAGACTTACCGGGCATTGGTCCAATCAGACCAACTCTATGGCGAGACGCCGGCGTACAAGCGAGCGCAACAGTCTTATTTGGAAGGCGACGATCCGAGCGCGGTTTCGCGCTTTCTCGGGCTGCTCCGCGGCCAACGCCAGCGCCTCTTCTTTACCATCTCCGACGAGCTGGCAGACACTTTGGACCTTTGGGATCTGACGGTGTTTCGTTACGCAGGCCTCTATCTCGAGACCGCTCGCGCCCTATCCGAGAAAAGGGCATTGCCTCGGCAAGTAATGCCCATGCTCATGCGCGGGCTCAATCGAGTGTTTACCGGCATGCTGATCCAGAACCAGGATGAGTTGGTTCTCGCGAGTTCGGGAAGCCAATCGCAATCGCGGACAAGTCCGCTGCTTGAGGAGTTTGTGTCAGTCAGCCGCCGCGGCGGCGAGGAGGTCGCCCTACTCGGTGATGGCGCCGGCGGCATGAAGCTCGTGGTCAAGCTCGCACGCGACGACCCGCCCCCGGTGACGCTACAGCTGTCGACGACACGGTTCGAATTTTTGGGAAGAGTGGCGGAAGGTGCGCTGCCCACGAGCTTTTCGCTCGAGTGTCATGAGGATCTTCTTGCGTTTAAGGCGAGGCTCCTGAGTGCCGTGGAGCGGCGCCGCGACCTCGATGGCGACGATCGCAGCGACGGTATCGTCCTCAAGTTCATCGACCTCAATCCTGACGGTAGAGCATCATCGCGCAGCGTCACGGTGAGGCTCTAATGATGGAGATTCTGAAGCGCCCAATCTCGCACGAGGACCGCACGGGTCCGGCATTCTGGGTCGACGAAGCGATCTGGGGGCATCGCCTTCACGATGAGCAGACGCCGTGGCTGATCCTGCTGGAGTTCTTGGGGGTGCTTAGGTCGGAACAACTTGCCGGCCGCGCCTTGGCGGAACAAGAGCTCAACGCGCTCTCTTATCGTCCGCAGACCCAACTTCGCCTGCGCAATCTTGTATTCAACAATCCGTACCTGCTGACCATCGGAGCCGAGCGCCTCTCCGATGATGCTGCCTGGACCAAGTGGTTGGATCTGATGGAACAGAATGCTGGCGGTCTGGAGAGTCGCGACTTCAGTTACCTTCGCAGCCGCTTCGACAGTTTCGAGGACTTCGCATCGGTGGTCGGATTCCTGCAATCTTCGGCGATCGAGGGCGCGAGCAACAAGCGCTGGAGTTCCAAGTTCGTTTTCCCGTTCGGACCAAGCGCGCTCTACGAAGATGCTGCCGTGACAGCGTCCGGCGTCTCGACCGACAGGCGCTTCTTTGCCCGAACGGGCGAAGTTCTCTACCTCATGCTTTGTCGATCCAAGCGAGCGGCTGATCTCAGGGAACGGCTGGTTGGAAAGCTGTTCGAGCAGCCTACGGTCTACGACCGGTTGGTAGCTGCCCTGCAAGGCGAGGCGCAACTGGCAGAACGCGACCGCCCTGGCTCGTATCTACCATGCTCGACCCACCCAATCTTCGATCAACTCGCCGAGGATTGGATTGCAATTCTAGACAGCCCGATCTCCGTCTTTGATGCCCTCCCCCACATCGTGAACATCACGGGCCTCAACTTGGTGCGATACCAGCTCGACCGCGCGCGTGAGCTGCTCGACGCGGTGCCTATCACGATGATCTGCGAGATCGTTTCGCCCCGAAAGACGGTGGTGCGCGATCTTGCCGCGGATTCCTTTCAGGCAAACAATGCACTGCCGGGCCTCGCCATCGAGCAGTATGTGCGCAGCGTCGAAGCATCTCACGAATGGCAGGTTGCCGTCGCATCGGACGATGCCATACTCAGCGCGGCTGAGGTTCTGGCCCGGCAATTCGATTGGCCGGATCCCGACGAGCTCCCCTCCGGCATGAGCAGTCCCCGGGACCTTATTGAGGAACTTGTCAGCAGGGCGAAGACCCGGCATGGACAGCATGTTGGCAAGGTTCATTCAACCTGGGCGCGGCAAATCGGCCTGAGCTCTCGACGCTCAAGCCGGCGCGTGCGGTATGCGCCGACAGACCGCCTCCTCAAGACGCTTGTGGTGTGCTGCGTCAGGGAACGGATGGAATTCAAGGATTTCCTCGCCGAACTCTACGGCCGCTATGGCTTTGTGATCGGGGATCACCAAGCTGCAAGCATCATTGGCGCGGGCAAAGCCGATCAGGAGGACTTTTCCGACAACGCCCGGCGATTGGAGGAACGGTTGATCAGCCTCGGTCTGCTCAATCGACTCTCGGACTCCGCAGCCTACGTCGAAAACCCATTTCGCCGCGAGGTGAGGGCATGAACGCGCTCGATCTCATCGGCAGGGCTGGCGCTGCTGCGCTCAAGGAGCGCTTGCAGGGTCTCGGCCCTGACAGCGGGACAGCTCGCTTTATGCTCGATCGCCTTACCGGCCCCCAGGTCGCCGCGATCGTGCGGGAGCTCGTCTCGGATGCGTCGATACAGTCTCGCGTCAAAATCGCTGTGCCTCGCACCTTGGTCGATGGTCAGGGACTGCCGGAAGCTGTGCTGACCGATGAGAGGACGGTTGCTTTGCGGCATGCCGAATGCGACCGCCCTGCCCTGCTCATCGCCAACACCGACGACGACCAAGGGGCATCTCTTCACGACGTGGCGCTGATCGGCGCCAAGGAGCTCAAGGAGGGACCGCATTACTGGGTTTTGCCCGCGTCCGACGGTCTTGGGTTGCCCCCGGAGCATGTCGATGCCTGGCAGATCGCCCTAAAGGCGTTGTCCAGCGTAGACGATTGGCCGCTGGCGCAGCTCAGCAACTACGTCGCAATGACGCGAGATGCCATCGAGAACACGTCCCTGCCAGTCGCGGACGCACTCGGGTGGGCATTGCCGGCACTGCAGCTGCCGCGCGACACCGGATACTTCGCATCGCAGCGGCCGAAGGACCTGCAACAGCAAAGCCGTTGGCGCCGGTTGTACGATAAGCTGATCAGCGATCGCAGACCTCTACTTTCTAAACAGAGACCTAACCGCCAACCCATCGAATCCGAGGAGCTGCACGACCAGTTCGACGCCGTTCGCGATGAGATCGCAGCGGCTCTTCATCCGACCATCGAGGCATTCATCGCATCACCAGCCGGGTGGCGGGAGGCGACCGAAAAGCTCGCAGAGCTCGAGTGGGAGCAGGACAATATCCTGCTCGTCTTCTCAGGTCTGAAGCTGAAGAAACTGAAACTCCCAGAGGAGACGATCCAGTTCTTCGACTACGAGCGCCCCGATCGACTGAGTGACGCCGACAAGTCTTATCTAGGTGATCTCAAGAGCAGGTCCCTCAAGGAGTCGAGGGAGGATGACCGTGAGTTCTTCGAGGCTCACCGCGAAGATCTCGCCGCCAATCGACAGTTGCGGGCGAAATGGGAGAAGTTCATCTACGGGCGGCCGATCGAGTGCACAGACTTCCTCGATGGACTGGTCCGCAGCATCGAGAGGCTCTTTGCGCAGTTGGGCACCCTCAAGAGGCCCCGCCGGATCGATATCCGATCCTCGCGTCGCACCAAGACGCAATGGCTGGACATGAACGCGGATGTCGCGCGTGCCTTCAGCCTCAAATACAAGGCCTTGCCTCGGACGCTTCCAAAGGCGATCGGTTGGGATACGCCGCACATATTCGAGTTTGAGACGCTGCTCGAGGCCGCAAGGAAGAGGCGAAAGTTCCGCGAGAATGTTTCGACATCGCGCGCCAACATCCAGATCAAGTTCGACCTGACCCTCACTGTGGGAGAGGGTTCGTCGATGGAAAGAAACACCGTTCAGCTGATTTGGCGCGGTGAGCCCAACGCAATCGGGCTTGCCCTTCCTGATGACCTTGCCAGACTTGGAAAGAACCCCTTCGGCATCGCCGAAGTCTCGCGCATGCTGGTGAGCAAGAAGGGCGCGATGCAGTCCGTCTCGCTTGCCGATGTTGGTACGCTACAACCGTCGTTTCGACAGGATGCGGGATCGCTTGTTCCGCGTTCCACTAATGTCGAAGACTTGGGCAAAACGCTGCCCCGATCCATCAAGGCAGCGGTCGCCGCCGGTCGCATTGCTCCGCCTGCCGGAGTAGACCTTGGCGAGGCCTGGACCGCTTTTGCCAAGAGTTACGTGGCAGCCATCGAGGACTGGCGTTCCAATGGAATGGGAGGACAGCCGCAGCTCGATCAGGTCGACCTTTACGGCAAACTTCTTGAGCAGCTTCGAAGGTCGGCGCCGGGCGACCTGAACCGGCGCGACCTTTGGGAGCCGATCCTGAGGATCGGCGCAGTGCAGATCGCCGGCACGGCGCCGGCCGCAATCGTAGCGCCCTGGCACCCTATGCGGATGGCGGCGACCGCGGTCAAGATGCGGGCTCTGTGTGGGCTTTTCGATCACCTGCTCAAGGCCGAAGAGGTCAACTTCGGAGATCAGCGGCTCTTCTTTGCCGACCTGCGCGCCGAGTTCGAACATGCCTATTATCCTGAGGCCGTCACGGGCTTCACGGGTGGCGAAGCAGTTCTCCTGACCGAGACGAGCACGCTCAACGACTACAGCTTGATGGAAAGGCCGGTTCGTGACCCCTCGGAAGCCTCCACGGATGTCGACCCGGGCGAAGCCGCGCGCGAGATTCGCGGTCTGATCGCCCGCTATCTCGATCTGCAGCCGCATGAGCGGGCTAACCTCAGCATCATGCTCTACAACTGCGACACGGCGGGCCTGCCCCTTGCCACCGTGAACGCGCTTGGATCCGTGCATGAGGACGAGGTTCATTGCAACGTCCTCGTGCGCCATCGAGATCGCTCGAAGCTCAACAAGGTCTATACTGACCTGTTGGATCAATCCGGGAGCGATCCCGACGCCGTCGTCGTGAGCGAGACGTCGCTTAATTTCATGTCGAAACTGCGGATCGGGGTTATGCTCGAGGGTGGTGCCGGTCGACGAGCCGCTGACGAACGCAGTGTCGATGTCGCGTTCCTGCATGACGTCGTGTCGAGACAGGCGCGCGAGGCTTGGTTCTCGGTACCTCGCAACGACGCCACCGACCCTTCGATCCTGGATCACGTTCCGCCCCGCTGGTCCTACCGCAGAGTCATCGGCGAGGAGCAGCTCACGGCAACCAGCTATCTGGTGTCGCCGCGGCAGCCGCGCGTCGGCTGGTGCTATCTTGACGCTCTGGCGGCTGTGATCCGCAAACAGTCACATCGCGACAACGAACACTACCTGCCGGCCCGGCAGATTTCGCTGCAAGACCATGGGCTCGAGGCCATGTTCAAAGATGTTCATGGCTTGGCAGAGTGGGTCGCCACTTATGACGACCTCCTCGACAAGCGGCAGCTTGCCGCTCAGGGAATCAAGGTCATTCGATACCGGCGTGAGCGTACCCATGGTCGCAACATGGTGGTGTCGTCGACCTCCGATCTGCGGGTGTTGCCGGTACTTGTGCGCCGACGTCTGGACCAGCTCAGTCTGGGGCTGAGCGACGATCGCCTGATGGCCTTGGCCGACCGAATGATTGCCGATGCCAGGGCAATTTCCGGGGATATCATACTGCGTGCCGCTAAGCGGGGCGTGTCGGCTGGTGAGTTGATTGGCTTGGTCCTTAGTCGCGCGCTTGTTGCCGAGGAATTTCTCAAACGGCCTGCATCATGGTTCCTGCTCGACGATTACGCGCAGTGGTTGGGCCAGCGAGAGGAAGGTATCGCCGACATCCTCGCGCTTAGCGTTGATCCGGGTCCGGAGGGGCGACCGCGGCTCCGTGCCATCGTGACGGAGGCAAAGTATGTCGAGGCGAGCGGGCTCTCCGAAGCTAAACGCCATTCTGGTCAGCAGCTAAGACAGACCATGCGAAGGATCGAGGACGCGCTGTTCGGAGATCCGGGACGGCTTGACCGCGATCTTTGGCTTTCGCGGCTTGCCGACATCCTGCTTGATGAGCCGTCGGCCCTAAGCTCCAACTTCTCACTCGAGGAGGTCAGAAACGGGATCCGAAACGGGACGGTCGAGATCGACCTTAAAGGCTATTCGCATGTCTTTGTCTCCGGACCGGCTGAGGCGACGACGGGTTCGTCGGGCGATCAGGATGAAGTCACTGAGGTCCATGGTTTGCAGGAGGTCTATACCCGCGAAGGCCTTAGACAGCTGATCAAGGCGTATGAAGCCTCCAATCCGTTGATGCCGATCAGGAGTTCGCTCGGCGATCGCAGGCCATGGGAAAATGCGGACTTCCGGGTGCCGGCACCGCGTCTGCGGTGGACGACGAACGGCGGCCCGTCGAAAGGGCCCGGCCGTCCCGGATCTGACGATAATGGGACTCCCCCGACGCCCTCGTCGCCCCCGTTGCCACCAAGCGGCGCTGTCAAAACATCGGTCGCAGACACCAGGGTTGCACCTCCTCCGAGCACCGGTCCTGCTGAGCAAACTGCGGAGAAGACCTCGGACCAGTTATCATCGGGAAGTTCTGAGAGCTTTGCCGCCTTGGTATCCCGCCGCGCAGGGCAGATACAATCGGAAGCCGGTGAGGACGATCAATGGCTCGAGGCCACCGCGAGCCGTCTTCGCACCGCGCTCATGGGATACAATCTGCAAGCCAAGATCGCCGGCATGCGGTTGACGCCAAATGCCGCGCTCGTCCGTTTCTTGGGTAGCGACCGGCTTCGGGTCGAGGACATTGAGGCCAAGCAATCGGCGCTTCTGACCACGCATGGGCTGAGGCTGATTTCCGTCTCTCCCCTGCCCGGCGAAATCGTTGTGGGCGTCGCACGACCCAAGCGGCAGATCGTCTCGATGTGGGACCTCTGGGCGCGGCGCGCTGTGAACCGCAACGCCGCGGGGCTCAATACGAGCTTCCTGCTTGGGCTGCGCGAACTCGATGGTGAGATCCTCTATCTTAATCTCGGGGGGCCCTTCGCCGGAGCGTCTCAGCACGACCCCCACACGTTGATCGCAGGCGCCACGGGCAGCGGCAAGTCGGTTCTGATCCAAGCGTTGATCCTCGACATCGCGGCGACCAACCCGAGCGCGCTGGTCCACATCCACCTGATCGATCCCAAGATGGGCGTCGATTACTCGGCGATCGAGCGCCTGCCGCATGTGAAGGGCGGTATCGTGATCGATCAGTCTGCCGCGATCGAAATGATGGATGGTCTCGTCGTCGAGATGGACCGCCGCTACGAGCTATTCAGGCAGAGTGGCGCCCGTGACATCAGGTCTTTCAATATCAAGGTGGCGCCGGAAGAACGCCTGCCGATGAAGTTCCTCGTCCACGACGAGTTCGCAGAGTGGATGTTGACAGAGGACTATAAGGGTGCCGTCACATCGATCGTTTCCCGGCTGGGCGTGAAGGCGCGCGCGGCCGGCATCCACTTGGTCTTCGCTGCGCAGCGGCCTGATGCGGGGGTGATGCCTGTTCAGCTGCGTGACAATCTCGGCAACCGGCTCATTTTGAAAGTCGCAAGCGTCGGCACTTCCGAGATCGCCTTGGGCATGAAGGGCGCGGAGAACCTCCTCGGCCTCGGTCACCTTGCGGCACGACTGAGCGGCGAAGCCTCCATCGTCTTCGCGCAGGCGCCGTTCCTATCCGATGACGACATTGAAGACGTCGTGTCGGCAATCGCGGCACAAGACGCTTAGGGTGCCGGCGTAGGAAGCGGCGCGGGGCTGAGCAGCAGGACGAGGGCGTAGATGACACCGGCACACGAAATCGCCATGGCGACCCACAGCAGGAACTGGATGATTTTAACGGTCGAGGGCGGCCACGTCTGGTCTCTGAGCGAAACCGCATAGTCGCCGTCGAGCTTGTTGAGGTTTGGTGATGTAGCGGCTGAACGCCAGGCTGAAGCGTCCCATGATGAGGACGCTGCACACGCTTACGACGGCCGCGAACACGAAGATGCCGACCGCGATCAGTCGGTCCGATGTGAGCTGGGAGGCCGCGAAGTACCACAAGCCGCCGATCGCCGCCGAAAACAGCGGGGGGATCTTATAGAGAATGTCATTCATCGCCCTGAAGTGAGCGTACTGTTCCTTGTAGATTTCGTTGATGCTTACGTCCTTGCCGTCCGCCATGAGTTCCTCTCGCGCTTGTCCGCGAATCTATCAACAAATGGCGCCGGCCTCGACCCGGGGCGCACTTCGAATTTTCCGCCGGGCTTGACTAGGCTCGCCATTCGACGACACAGAGTTCCTTATGCCCACGCCGATCTATCTTGATGGCCACTCGACGACTCCCTTGGCCCCCGAGGCCCTGGAAGCGATGTCACCTTGGTGGCATGCGCAAGTCGGCAACCCACACTCCCCTCACCTCGCCGGCATGCTAGCGTCTCAGGCCGTGGAACGGGCACGCTCCGATGTGGCGTCTCTTATCGGCTGCGATCCGCAGGAAGTAGTCTTCACGTCCGGGGCCACGGAAGCAAACAACATCGCGATAAGGGGGACAGCGTTCTCAGCCGTCGAGCGCAGCATCGAGCGGCGAGAGATCGTCGTTTCTGCCATCGAACACAAAAGCGTTCTCTCATCGGCAAGCTCGCTTCGCACCGCTGGTTTCAGGATCATCGAAGCGCCGGTCGACGAAAATGGCGTGATCGACATTTCAGTGCTGGAGCGGGTGGTCGGCGAGCAAACGCTATTGGTTTCGGTGATGGCCGTCAACAACGAGGTGGGCTCTGTTCAACCGCTCGCCGAGGTCGTCCGCATCGCGCGCGCTGCAGGCGCTCTGGTTCATGTGGACGCGGCGCAGGCCCTAGGGAAGCTACCTCTCGACTGCACGGAATTCGACCTAGCCAGCCTCTCATCGCACAAGATGTACGGTCCGATGGGAATCGGCGGGCTGTTCGTTTCGTCCGCGGCTCCAGTCAGGCCGTTGCCGATGCTGTTCGGCGGCGGACAGGAGACTGGCATCCGTCCTGGGACTGTCCCGACACCGCTTGTTGCCGGCTTTGGCGCCGCGGCCAAGCTCTCCAGGACGCGGCTTGGTGCGGATGCCGCACATTCGCGGGCGCTCTCGGCGGTGTTTCTAGAAGAGATACGCAGCAGGCAGGTTCAATTCTTTGAAAATGTTCCCGAGAAGGAGCGAGTTCCGGGCAGTCTCAGCCTGAGATTTCCTGGTAACGATGCGATGTCGATCATCGGACGTGCAAGTGATCGTATTGCGATTTCTGAAGGCTCAGCCTGTACTAGCGGCCAGATTACTGCCTCTCACGTTCTGACCGCGATGGGATACACTCAACGTGAGGCTTCGGAAACTTTGCGGTTATACTTCGGACGCTACAATAGTCCTACAGAAGCGGCAGAGGCGGCGATCGTCTTGTCCGAAATTGTCCGCCGATAGGGATTGCCGCTGGCGACGGTCTCCAGTAGCATTCATTCCCATGTTGAACGACCTTTATGATCCGGCCACCGCGATTCGCGTGTCGGGCCACGAGACCTTTGCGCTGCGGCTCCTATGGCTGAAGAAGGCTTTCGATGCTGCGTCCGGCCCTGACGGCGTCGACCGTAGAACATTTCAGGAACAAAGTGCAATCGCTACTTTTGGCGTTGGCAAGAACATGGCCCTCTCGATGCGGCATTGGGCCCTTGCGACGAAGGTCCTCGAGGACAGCCCGACGCATCTTCGGGCGACCGACCTAGGGCGGCTGATCTTCGCGGACCGGACCGGGCTTGATCCGTATCTGGAGCATCCCTCGACCCTCTGGCTGATGCATGCCCACCTCGTGAGCGAGCCTCAGACCGCAACGACGTTCTACTACGCATTCAACGTGCTCAATCAGGTCGCCTTTACGCGCGACGACCTCGTCAGAGCGATGGCCGCCATCGTCGATGCCCGTGTCACGGCTAGGGCGACGCCAGAGACGCTAAAGCGCGATGTGGAAGTGTTCGTGCGCAGCTACGCGCCACGCTATTCTGACTCCGGAGAGGACGCGGCCGAGCCCCTGCTCGTCGAGCTTGGGCTTCTCCGCGAGCATCGGACGACCGGGCAGCTCGAATTCGTTCGAGGACAGAAACCCTCGCTCGAGGACAGCATCTTCGCTCTCGTGTTGAAGCGTTTCTGGGAGCGTCATCACAACTCGTCACCCACCATCTCGGTGGAACAAGTGCAGTATGGTCCCGGCTCACCCGGGCGGGTCTTCAAGTTGGACGAGGATAGCCTGGTGGCGCGCCTGATGGCCATCGGCGAGCCCACCGGCGGCAAGATGATTTGGACCGACACGGCGGGTCTCCGTCAGGTCGCTCTAAACGGTCGTCTCGACGCAATCGATGACTTCGAACTCATCAAGGCCGGCTATCGGCGACCGAGGGCCGCATGACCAAGCTCGCCGATATCGTCAAGGTCGAACGCCGGTTCGCGCTTTCAGCGAGGATCGACACCGACCTCAATGGCACGCCACCGCTGACCGGCTACGTGCTGCAGGCGAGCGTGCGCAAGTCATTGGTGGCAATGCTGACCGGCATCGCTGAGGGCTCGCAATATGCGTTCACTTGGACGGGTCCCTACGGGGGTGGCAAATCCTGTGCTGCACTGCTTGTTGCTAACTTGGTTGCCGGCAACAAGAAGCAACGGACGCTCGCAGAAGGGATCGTCGGACCCGAACTGAGCGAGGAGTTCTCGTCGGCCTTTCCGGGGCGCGGCCGCGCGTGGGAAGTGCTCGCCCTGACGGGTCGACGTACGAGCCTCACGGGTGCGTTGGCGGAAGCGGCCGCCACTCAATTTGACTGGCCCTGGGCCACCGTCGAGGGTGCCCGCGACGAGCGAGTGCTCATCGACGAATTGGAGGCTCATGCTCGAAACAAGGGCGGCCTGCTCGTCGTCATCGACGAGCTCGGCAAGTTCCTCGAGCATGCAACGGGTTCTGCCGGCGACGTCCATATTCTGCAGGATCTCGCGGAGCGGGCGGCCCGGTCCAGCGGCCGGCTAGTGGTCGTCGGGATCCTGCATCAATCCTTCGAACAATACGCCAACCGGCTGAGCCGCACAGGTCGGAACGAGTGGGCGAAGGTGCAGGGCCGATACCAGAACGTGCCCTTCGTTGCGCAGGCAGACGAAGTCGCGGCTCTCATAGCCCGGGCGATCGGCAGCGACGACGCGCCGGCAAGCGCCAAGGACATCGCTGCTCGCACCGCCGAAGCGATTTCGCATCGCCGGCCGGTCGACGTTGCGGGGCTCACCGAGGTACTGACTCAAACCTGGCCATTGCACCCGGTTTCGGCTCTGTTGCTCGGACCGGTATCGCGTCAGCGGTTCGCGCAAAACGAACGGAGTGTTTTCGGCTTTCTTTCATCCTCCGAGCCAAACGGGTTTCAGGCGCATCTGGCACGGACCGATCTTAGCGGAAACGCGTGGTACGGCCCGGATCAGCTCTGGGACTATCTCGTCGCGAATTTCGGTAGCGCCTTGTCGGTAGGTCCCGAAAGCAATCGGATGACATTGGCGATGGAGGCGGTCGAGAAGGCGGCGCTCTTCGGTCCATTGGCAGCAAAGCTCGCCAAAGCTGCAGCCGTGGTCGAGCTGTTCCGGAACGGCTCAGGACTGGCGGTTGCCGACGACATCCTTTCGTTATGCGCCCCGGAAGCCAAGAAGACTGAAGTCACTGCGGCCGTCGACGAATTGGTCAACCGAGCGATTCTTATCCGGCAACCGCGGCTTGGCGGCTACGCCCTGTTCGCCGGCAGCGACTTTGACCTCGACGAGGCCATCTCCAAAGCCGCGCTGAAGCTCGATGCGGACGTGCTCGCAGATTTGCCGTCGCGATTGGGTGTAGGACCGATCGCAGCCAAGAGCCACTACTTTTCGACAGGGGCGTTGCGCACCTTCGATGTCGTCATCCAGTTCGCCGACGACAGCCCGCAGAGCCCCGCCGCTTGGGCGAAGCGAACCGCTGCTTCACTGGCCAAGACGAAGCGGCGCGCGGCCGGCCTGCTGGTTATGTTGCTACCAGATGCTCGGACCTTCGAGGCGCCGGCCAAAGTCGCGGCCAAGCAGCTCAGCGTCGAGCTTGAGGCCTTGGGAGTGCTCGCCGGCGTGGCGGCGAGCGAGCAGGTATATGTGCTGCGGGACCACGCGTCAGACCTCTACGCACTGGATCGGATCGAAGAGACCCATCCACAGCTGGAGGGCGACCGGATCGCGCGCAGAGAATTGTCGGCTCGCAAGGCATTGATCGCCGAGATTGTGAGGAGCGATCTCTTGAAGGCCTTTTCGACGGCACGTTGGTGGGCGTTCGGGGACAGCGCAAAGGACTCGGCCGGCAAGAAACTCGATGGCCGGGAATTGACAGTCGTTGCGTCCGCGCTTGCAGGCGAGGCCTTCAGCAGCGCCCCTGTTATCCAATCTGAGCTGCTATACCGAGACAAGCCTTCGACAGCGGCGATGGCCGGCCTGCGGACATTGATGCATGCCATGGTCTCGAAGGCGGATAGCGCTGACCTTGGGATTGAGAACTATCCAGTTGAGCGCGGGCTCTATCTCACGATCGTGCGGCCGTTGGGCCTTCATCGGCAGGACGACAAGGGCGGGTGGCGCTTCGCTGATCCAAGCAACGATGAGGCCGGCCGAAAGTTACGGCCCGCCTGGTCGGAGCTGGGCCAGCGGCGGGTTAACCTGGCAGAACTTTTCGATAGGTGGGCCGCCAGGCCATACGGCATCAAACGAGGTGTCATGCCGGTCCTGGTTTTGTCGTATCTGCTGGCCCACCGCAACTCGGTCGCAGTCTATCTCGACGGTGTTTTCCAACCGGCTATCGACGACATCGTGGCCGACCGGATCCTGCAAGACCCTTCCGCAATCGAGTTTCGTCGAATATCGCGCTCAAAGCGCGACGAAGCTTTCGTTCAACAGCTTGCGGCCCTTCTCTCGAACAGAGCGGTCCACATTGAAGCGAAAGCGCTTCCTGTAGCGTCAGCGCTGTATCAGCGGTTCCATGCGCTGCCCTTGTGGGCTCAGCGCACCCACACGCTCCCCGAGAAAGTCCGCAAGGTCCGGGATATTGTGCTCAAGGCAAGTGACCCGGAAGCACTTCTATTCTCGGACCTGGCATCGGCGCTCGAGGGCGATCCCGACCCGGGCGTGACCGTCGTCGCGGCCCTCAACACCGCCGAGTATGCCTATCCGAAAATGCTGGGCGCGCTTCGCAAGAGCCTTGCCGAGCATCTGGGCGTCGACGGCAGCACGTTTGAAGGCATCGGTCCGCGATCTTCAACCGCATCAGGAGTGTCGGCCGAGCTTCGCGTCGACGCATTCATCATGCGCGCCGGCGCTTTCGAGGGCGGCGGGGGCGACGTTGAAGGCTTGGCGAGCTTGCTTGTGCACAAGCCACCGCGCAATTGGTCGGACCGTGAGCAGGAACAGGCCATGTTCGAATTGGCCAAGCTATGCCTTCGCTTCCGAGAGGCTGAAACGTTTGCAGCGGTGCGGGACCGATCGCCTACGTCGCAGGCCATATCCGTGATGGTAGGCCTGAATCCGAAGGAAAAGCCGCTCTTCCACGCGTTCCAGGTGTCCAAGCAGGAGCTTGCGGACGCAGACAAAGCGGCGGACGATTTGATGGCACAGCTTCGGCGAAAAGGGATGAGGCCAGCCGTCGAGCTAGCCGCCCTTGCACGCATCGTGGAACGCCTTTCTGACGGTAACGGGATGGAGCCAACATGACGGCTGCGGTGCGCGAACGTCACATCCTTGGGATTTCAGGCGGCCGTGACAGTGCCGCCTTAGCCGTGCACATGCGGCAGACCCGGCCGGACCTCGATCTTGAATACTTCTTCACCGACACTGGAAAGGAGTTGGCGGAGGTCTACTCGTTTTTGGACAAGCTCGAGGGTTTCTTGGGCAAGCCAATCACTCGGCTCAATCCCGATCGCGACTTCGACTTCTGGCTCAAGGAGTACAATCACTTCCTGCCCTCACCGAAGACCCGTTGGTGCACACGGCAGCTCAAGCTCCGCCCGCTCGAACAGTGGCTGCGCAGCGACCTCGATGCTGGGGTCGTCGTGCATTCCTACGTGGCGATCCGCGCGGACGAACAAAGCCGTGAGGGTTATCAGGCGACGCATGCCAACATGCAGGTTCACTTCCCCCTACGCGACGATGGAATAAATCGGGCGGGAGTGATCGAGACTCTAGAGAGCGCCGGCCTTGGCGAACCCGAGTACTATCGCTGGAGGACCCGATCGGGTTGCACGTTCTGCTTCTTTCAGCAGAAGATCGAGTGGGTCCGCCTGATGCGCGAGCACCCCCAAGCCTTCGACGAGGCGAAGAGTTACGAGAAGACGGCGCGCGACCACGGGTCCCCCTTCACCTGGAGTCAAGGCGAGGGTCTGGACGAACTCAGCGCGCCGGCACGGGTCGAGCAGATCGAGCGCGAATTCGATCAGCGTCGCACTCGGCTGCTGGCGCGTCGCCGTATGAATCCCCTTGCCGGCAACCAAGCGCTCACCGTCGACGATGTCTATGGTATCGAAGAAGCCTCTGCAGGCTGTGTGATCTGCCACAAGTGATAGGGTGAGGAGTGTTATGTGGGAGCAGCGACCACGACAGTTGCGTGCGCATCGCCAAGCAGACGTTCGGGTAAGATCAGGGCGAAACTCGGAGGCACATTCTTGTATCACCTTGTCTTACTGCTAAGCTGCTCAGAGCTCAGAGCAGTCCGTTTTACCTGACTATTGCCGACCGAGGGGGCGTTTTGTTCAAAATATCTGCCCGCACAGTCCTAGAACTGGGCGCCGAGTTGATTAGCTCGGACATCATTGCCTTCTACGAACTGATCAAGAACGCCATCGACGCCCGCTCTCGGAAAGGTGTTGAGCTAGCTTTCGGTATCGCGCTTCGACGCAACTCCTATCTCAAGATCCGAGCGCGCGCCATACAAGCCACCAATGCTGTGCTCAGCGAACTTCAGACAGATCTGGAGAATCTCCTCGACCCCACCTCCGGCAACGCTCGCGCCGCTTTTGACCGGGCTCTAGCAAGCCAATCCATCGAAGACTTCATTGCGAACCTCGATGACGGCTACGCCCGCGCCAACACCATTATCGTCGCCGATACTGGCGACGGTATGTCGATGGGTGATCTGACACGCTACTACCTCACGATCGGAACCCCGTCACGCAAGCATAAGGTCGATAGCTCGATCGCCAGTGGCCACACGATTACTCCCTATCTGGGTGAGAAAGGGATTGGACGTCTCTCCGCTATGCGACTGGGTGAACGGCTGCGGGTTGAAACCGCGAAGTCCGGCGATCGGACAATCAATGTTCTTGACATCGATTGGAGAGCCTTTGCCGACCTGGATGCCATGATCGAAGACGTGAAGTTTGAACCCGAACCCGGCGGTCCAAAACCCGATACCGAGTGGAGCGGCACACGCTTGACGATAGGCGACCTCCGGGAGGACTGGACCGAGGCGCGCCTCGAGAGGCTGGCTAAATATGACTTTGCACGACTTACGGATCCCTTCCTTGATCCTAAGAAGCGACCCCGCATCGTTCTCTCGTGGAACGGAACTCGTATCCCAATCGATTTCATGGACAAGACGCTCCTAGATGCCGCGCACGCCTCGTTCACTGGCCGCTATGAAATCAAAGATGGGAGACCGGAATTGTTCGTTCGAATGGATGCGACCAATCTGGGCTACACCCATCCGAGAGAGTCGGACGTTGTTACGCTCACTGAGCCAGACTTGGAGGGCCTCCTTAGCGGGACCTCTGGCGAGATCCCGTCGAGTGCACTCGTCTCAGTTGGGCCGTTCAACTTTGAAGGATACTGGTACAATCGACGGCATTTTACGGCGATCGACGGCATTGGGAATCGCAACGAGGTCCGCGATCTGCAGAAGAATTGGAGCGGGATTCTGCTGTTTCGCGATGGCTTTCGTGTCTTTCCCTATGGCGACGAGGAGGATGACTGGCTCGGACTCGATCGCCGCGCGCTCGGCCGTACCGGCTATATCCTGAACAAGAACCAGTTTGTCGGCCACGTTCAAATTACGCGCGCGGGCAATCCGCATCTGCTCGATCAAACCAATCGTGAGGGTCTCCGCGTCAACCCAGAACAGACGGCCTTTGTTCAGATTCTTGGTCATGTGGTCAAAGATCTGCTCTGGGGATTTTTCAAGGACGTGGATCGGCGCCACAAACGGACCCCGATTGAACTTGGCGACATGAAATCGCAAATCGAGCAGCTGAAATCGCGCGCATCCGGCGCGATTGCGCGGGTCCGACGTCTCGTGCCCAAGGAAGAGCAAGAGGTTGTCGACGACCTCCAACACGCGCTCGTCGAATTCCAAGACCTTACGGCCCGCGCCCAGAAACGGATTGAAGAAGTCGAGGCAGACGGTAAGCAAATGATTCAAATGGCTGGCGTCGGGCTGATGGTCGAGGTCGTGGCTCACGAACTTGCTCGCGCGACCGAGGGCGCTCTGCAAGCGCTTGAAGCATTAAAAGGCAGGGATCTCCCTTCCGAAATCAGGGCACGCCTCGAGACTTTGCGCTCCGAAATGAAGAGCGTCTCGAAGCGGCTACGAGTGCTTGACCAACTCAGCGTTTCCGGCCGCCAGCGGTCCGAAGTCTTCGATCTTGCCGAACTCTTCGACGATATCCAAGAAGGCCACGTTGCGCAGTTTAAGCGTCACAATGTGGTGCTCAAGATCAAAAAGCCCAAGAGTCCCGTCCGCGTGCGGCTCGTTAAGGGCATGGTGATTCAGATCATAGAGAACCTGCTTTCCAACTCTCTCTATTGGATACAGATGCGGCAAAACCGCGAGCCGCGGATAGTTCCCACGATAACCGTCACCATCGAGAGCGACCCGCCGACCATCACCTTCGAGGACAATGGCAGCGGCATCGCGCACGATCATATCGACAAGATTTTCCGCCCTTTTTGGTCGCTTAAGGAGAAGTCAAAACGGCGCGGCCTTGGCCTCTACATTGCGAAAGAGAACGCCGAACATCTGGGCGGCACATTGGTCATATCGAACAAGCAGGATCCGCAGACCCAGCGGCATAGTGAGTTCGTTCTCGAGCTGCCGGAGTCGGCGTTAGCCCAATGACCGTTGCTGAGCTTCTTAAGGACAAGGGAATCCAAACCGCTGTCATCATCGATGACGCCTATGACGACGTGCCTAAGGCCAGCGACCTCGATGTCGATGCGTGGTCCACCTTCTTTGCTGACGCCGGTGTGCATGAAGACGTTTTGGCAGAGATCTTCCCGGGCTATGAGCAGATCGACGGGTCCGAGCTTATTCACAACGACGCCTTTGTAGAGGCGGTTTGGCAGGGCAAGGCCAAGTTGGAGGGTCTCGCGAGCGAACTCTTCACGGATTATGAAAACAATAAGAAATCGGACACGAAATTTCTGGCTGACCTTGAAGCCGCCCTCGGCGCGCTCGGTATTACGCCGATTCGCATGGGGCGGACCGTCGTCGATGCCGCCAGGAAAGCCGATCTCATCTTCGCCGATCTCTTCCTCGGAAACCTACAGGCGCCTGACGACATCGCGCAATCGATCGCGCTCGTGAAGGAGCTGATGGCTGAACGCCAAGCGTCCCCGCCACCCGTCGTCCTTATGTCACGCAGTAATCTACTCAATGATAAGCGGGCAGATTTTCGAGACCAGGCGAAGCTCCTCGGCGCCCTGTTTAGGTTCTATCGCAAGGATGAGTTGCTCAAAGGAGACAATCTTCCACGCACACTCCAACGGTTGGCCACACACCTCGCTGACGCGGTAAAGATCGCAACCTTCCTCTCCAACTATGAGGCGAGCCTTAACGGGGCAACGGCCCGCTTCTTTAAGACTGTGAGACGCCTTGATCTCTCTGATTATGGGGAAATCAGTCAGCTGCTTCTGAACTTCGAGGGGCAACCGCTTGGCAGTTACCTCTTAGACGTCTTCGATAGCGCCCTTACATATGAGATCGAGGCCGATGCCCCGACGATTGAGGCCGCCCGTGCACTCAAGGACGTCGACCTCAGTCTCTACCCCGCCCCCCATATCGCCGGAACCAGTGACCTCCAGCATCTCGTTCATCAGACCGTGTGGCAGCATCGCGCGCGCCTCGGCGTAGTCACCAACAAGCTCGAACCCTCGATCGCATTCGGCGATGTTTTCCTGCGTCGCGACTATCCCGCAGCAAGCCAAGACAAAGACGTTCGCGATGCATTTATCGTTATGACGCCGGCCTGCGATCTCGTGCGCGAAGACGGCACGAAGCGAATTCTCCTGCTTGCCGGCGATGTTACTCCGCTAACGCACACCTCGTGGGACTATGGCAATACCCTCACGACGCCTCTTGGTCGCTTGGAGGATGGCAGCGCCATTCGGTTGCAATGGGATGCTAAAGACTTGCGATCCGAGAGCCGCGCGACCATCGGAAAGATGCTTGCCGCTGACGGCGCTTATTTCCTCTTTCAGCGAATGCGGGAAAACTATGCTCTCGATTTGCAACAATCGCTGCTTACGCGCCTCGGTCGAGTGGGATTGCCAGCCAAAATGCCGGCGACGTTTCCTGTAGCGGTGACTGTTTCATACTTTGACGACACGAAGACCCTCCAGACACTCAACTTGCCGACGCTCGCCCAAGATGGAGCTGTCTGTTATCTCGGACGTGACGATGGCAATGCGGAGAACGCCCGCCTCGTCATGACGGAGGCTGCAATCGACGAGCTGATGGCTGCGATCGCGGCGATTCCTGACGAGAAGGTTATGCCGAAGGGCAAGGACCCGCTCAAAGCTCTCAAATCAACTGACGCCTTGGCCCGGCTTCTGCAAACGGGGCTGCCACTAGGTAAACTCGCCGGCGGATATGGCGAGATCCGCTCCCCCGATAAGCCCGCGGACGGCACAAAGCCTCCCCTCTTGGGCTTCATCACGCGAAACCCAGAGGCAAAGGACAACAACCAGAATGGCGGTGTGCTCATCAAAGTGGAGCACGATTCAGTATTCATCGCCGCCAACGCTGATGCCTCAATAGAGGAGCCCGCCGTCGTTGAGGAAGACGTTGCGACTGCCTAAAAGCAGCGGCCACTCGGCAAGCGGCCGTCGCCGAAATGTTTGAACGCTCACGGATTGCTCCGAACTTCGTTTCTAGACTAAAGCGGTGACGCGCGCAGCGACCTTCGCCGATCGGAAGCGTGCACGACATTCCGGTAGTGTGCTAAGCGCCGATGGCGTCTCTCAATCGCAGTAGATGCTCCGAGCAAGCCTGCTCACTGATTTTGTGGAGTTCGGCCGCCCGCTCGCCCAGCCACACAAGGGCCTCGTCACTTATTGTGTAATGCTTGGAGTAGCGGGCCTTTACATAGGCTTCGTTTAGCGTGTTGAACCAGGCGCGATGGCGCTGCTGATCGCGGGGCCAAGCCGCAGTCAACCGTCTGTCCTGGTCTTCCGCGAGCGACCTCAAGAAAGTGAGTTTATGGGAAGGCGGGCTGTAGTTGGTGAGTACCAGCAACAGAGTGGAATAGTTGTGCTCGATAGCTTGGTGAAGTTGAAAAGCCGAATTGCTTAGTTCCCCGTCAGCAAGTGCGATATGGAAGAGTTTCAACTGATATCGAGCAAATGAGAAGCGAGTCTCGAAGTGCTCTTTTGCCCCCTCATAAGCGGCTTTGGGGGGCAAAGGTTTCGGCTCAGCGAGCGGCTCATCGTCGAGCTCGTACAGCACGATGCCTTCGCGGCGGATGTCGGTGAAGAAGTACTGGCCCTGGCGCAACGCGGTGTTCACGAAGCGGCGGCTGTGCACAATGAAGCTGGTTGGGGTCTTGATCGTGCGGTCGCGATCAAGCCGATCCTTTGCCTTATACCAGTAGGCGAAGTCGGAAAGCTTGTTGTTGTTGACGATCACCAACAGGTCGAAATCACTGCGGTAACCTTTCATCGTCAGGGGTTCGTCCACCCAGTCGCCGCGCGCGTACGAACCGAACAGAATGATCTTCAGGATGCGGCCGCTCTTCTTCCACTCCGCGCTGCTCTCGGCCAGCGCATCTTCAAATTCGGCGTGGAGGATCTCGACCACACGGGCCAATTCCTCCTGCTTGTGTTCCGGCAGATGATCAATGCTGGTCTTCATTCTTGTCGGTTCAACCCGGATAGCGCATGAGCGCGTTGAAGGCAGTCGTTATAGCAGGCCTGCTAGCATCGAAAAGGATGCCTGTTCGCAATCCTTAACTGCCCTGCCCTTGTACCTTACATAGAGGTGGAACAAATAGAGAACAAGTCAAGTCGATAGTTACAGCAGAGCGACTTGGCTAATCGCCACGCGACGCCGTCTCCGCCGGCTGGCATCGAACTAATCGACATAGCAGAGGTGCGAACCATGTTGGCTATCCTGGAGAAGTTCGAAAGCCAACTGATGGGCAGCAATACCTCGCCAAAGCGACATGGGAAGAACATTAGGTGCCCTCAGGCGGGTACAAAAGCTTCAGTTTCGAAAGCCTTGCACGGGCCAGGCGCCGGGCCGAGTTCTGCAAGGCGTCGCGGCCACTTTCAACGAGAAAGACAAGCGTCATCAGGTCTATCAGGAATTCGTCGACGGCTCGGGCAGCTGCCTTGGAATTGGCCGTCACCTGGCAGAGCAACGCGCGAGCTTGCTCGACCGCGTCAGCACTGCCGCTCTCGATCAGCGCCTCCAGCTTGTCGAAGCAATCCACCCTCGAAACCTCCCCTCACCCGTCTAACCCAGGGAAGCGGCTGTGGCATACACAATTGATACTCAGGCCGCACCGGACGGCCAAACAGCCGTTTTCATGCGACCAGGGCGGCTCATCCTTAGGTGCCGGAAATGGCCTTCCGCGGTATAAAGTCGGCCATGGCGCCGCGTCACGATCCACGCTTCCTGCGGCTACTTTTCTGAGCCTTTGCCGGCGCCTTGCGGCCAAGGCCTGACGATTTTGCCAAGGCTGAACGCTGCTGTGAGTAATTCGGCGCGACCATTGGATAATCCGCTTTAAGACCCCACTTCTCGCGATACTCTGCCGGGGTGAGGCCGTAGTGGACGCTGAGATGGCGTTTCAGCGATTTGAACTTCTTCCCGTCCTCGAGGCAGATAATGTAGTCGGGAAAGACCGAACGCTTGGGATTGACGGCGGGAAGCTGGGCTGGCGTCTCTGGTTCTGCCGATCCCGCGATCTTCGAAAGCGACAAATTCACGCTTTCGATAAGATCCGGCAGAGACGCAACCGGAACCGCGTTCTGGCTCACATAGGCAGACACGATATCTGCGGTGAGTTCGATCAACTGGATCTGGTCCTGCTCAATGTCTCCTGACATGAAATATCTCCTGTTCGGTGCGAATTGGTGGCAACCCTCTTAGCCGGTTCCTGGAAAAACTCTAGTCACCGCGTAGCGCATTGGTTTAAGCGCCACACTCAACTGCGGTCGAACACCGCCATATTGTGGCCGGTCAGGTGGCGCACTAAGCTCAACGCATGAAGCCCTTGGTCGCGATCTGTTCGCAAGATGCGGACTTCTATCTACTGCTCAGTCATATCCTGGAGGTTGAGGGCTTTTCCAGCGCGTTGGTCAGTTCCGTTGACGACGTTGCGGCCATGGCGCTCGAGCCTCGATTTCGTGCCATCGTCCTGGATTGCCGGCCCGACAACCAGCTAGCGCAGCAGAGCGCATGGCTAAAGCAGGATCCCCGCACAAGTAACGTCCCCTGCGTGGCATTGGTCCATGCCGGTGCCGAGGCTCAGCACCTTCAGCTGTTGCGATCCGGCGTCGACCAGTGCTTTGTCAGACCGTTTGCGCCGGCCATGCTTATTGAGTACCTGCATTCCCGTCTGAACCCTGGGAGACCGCGAACAGGCGTGCCCCCAAGCGAACGAGTCTTGACGTTCGGCGACGTCGAAATGCAGATCGATGCCTACCGGGTTTACTGCGCCGGCAAGGAAATCGCGCTCGGTCCACTCGAGTTCAAGCTGCTGCGCCACATGCTGGAGAACCCGCAGAAGGTGTTCAGCCGCAAAGATTTGATTGGCGTCGCCTGGCCGAACACTACAGGTGTCAGCACCCGCACAGTCGACGTTCACATAAGCCAGTTGCGCAAGCTCCTGAACGAATCTTCATCTTGCGCTGCCATCCGGACCGTGCGGCTCGCCGGCTACGCGTTGGAACATAGGGCCGGTTAGCAACCCGGCCGGCTTCCGCCCCCATCGATGTAGGCCCCGACGGCGAGCGCTACGTCTGCCTGCGACTGAACAGCTCTTGTCGCGCGCTCCGAACCCACCTCCAGCCATCAGCAGCGGAAGAGGCTGTGCGGCTTCGGCTCTCGGGCAGGCCGTTTGTTACAGTTGAAGAAAATGCAATCTATAAGTGAATCACAACAAGTTTTCGTAATAGATTTACAACAAAAGTTTATTACTTTGGCTGTTGCTGTAATTGGTGAGAGATGACAGCATCAATATAGTTTAGATTGAAATAATATACCAAATTTCCTTAAGCGAGGAGAGGTCATGCACGGCGGCGGGGGGTATGGCGAGGCGATCGGCCATCACGGCGAATTGGTTCAAGGCTTGTTCGAGGACGATGGCGCACGGCTTCGTCGCGCGCTGGTGTCGCTGCCTTGCCGCCAGTTGAAGTCCAGGGCGACTTTCACGGCAAACAACAGTGACTGCGTGAGCGTCGTGCCAGGCCATCGGGAAAAGGCGCGGCGCGCTGCGGAATTGGCCCTCAGGGCATTCGGTCCGCCGGCTACCGGGGGCGAGTTGGCCTTGGACAGCAACATTCCCATCGGCCGAGGCATGGGATCGTCAACCGCCGACGTGCTGGCAAGTATCCTGGCAGTATTGGATTGGCTTGGGATCGACGCCGTATCAACCGATGTCATGCGGCTCGCCGTAAGTGCCGAAACCGCTTGTGACTCGACCTTCTTCAAGGACCAGGCGGTGCTGTTCGCGCACCGTGACGGCGTCGTGCTCGAGTCTTTCCGCAGGCCGCTGCCGCCGATCGATTTCGTCAGCATCGACACCACGCCCGACGTCACCGTCGATACCCTCGATTTCGCGCCGGCGCGCTATGACCCCTTGGAGATCGAGACGTTTCGTCCGCTGCGAAGCCTGCTTCGCACAGCCATCAACAATGCCGACGCCCGCATGGTGGGCCGCGTCGCAACGGCGAGCGCGCGGCTCAACGAGCGCTTCCTGCCTAAGCCGCGGCTCGACGAGATCGAGACGATCGGCGCTCGCTTTGGCGCCGTCGGCGTCCAGGTCGCCCACAGCGGCACGGTCGTCGGGCTGATGTTCGACGCAACGGTTGAACAGGCCTCGGCAAATGTCGGCCGCGCGGCGGACGCCCTGAGGCGGTCCGGTTTCGAGCCGGCCATCTTCCATCACTAGCGCTCAGTGCGCAGGAGGACACATGTCGAGGCGTGCATTGATGCGCAAGCTCGAGGATTTCGAAAACCCACGCATTGTCCCGCTGGGTCAGAACCTCTTCGGGGCCAGCTTCTTCTTGATGAAGCTGCTGCCTGCCAGGTTCATGCTTGAGCGCGCCGTCGAGCGTGGACAGTTGCGCCCGGGAGGGACCATCTGCGAATCCTCGTCGGGGACATTCGGCCTTGCACTTGCCATGCTGGCCGTCCAGCACGGCTATCGGCTGGTCCTGGTGAGCGACTGGGCGCTTGATCGCCACCTTCATCGGCGCCTTGTCGAACTCGGCGCTGAAGTCACAATCGTCGAAACCCCGGCACCCGTAGGTGGCCTGCAGCAGGCTCGGCTCGACCGCCTCGCAGCCTATCTGCGCGATGTGCCCCGCAGCTACTGGCCTTCGCAATACGATAATCCCGACAACCCCCTCTCCTATGCGAAGGTCGCGGGGCAATTCATCGACCGGATCGGGCATCTGGATTGTCTGGTTGGACCCGTCGGCTCCGGAGGTTCGATGAGCGGAAGTTCACGCTATCTGCGCACATTGTTCCCCGATCTCTACGCCATCGGCGTCGACACGCCGAACAGCGTGCTCTTTGGCCAGCCAAGTGGCAGGCTGAACCTCAGCGGCCTGGGCGGCAACATTGTCCCTGGCAATGTCGACCACAGCCAGTTCGACGAGGTTCACTGGCTAACGCCCGCCGAGGTGTTTACGGCAACCCATGAACTGCACCGCAAGCACGGCCTCTTCATGGGGCCGACAAGCGGCGCTGCCTACCGCGTCGCCCGGTGGTGGGCGCGCGCCAACCCTGGCAAGAACGTGGTTGCTCTCTTTCCCGACGAGGGCAACCGCTATGTCGAAACTGTTTACGATCCGGACTGGCTCCAGCACGTTGCCGGATGGGGCGATCCGCTTCGCAAAGACCCGGTGACGGTCGATACACCGCAAACGCCAATGCCAGGGTGGTCGCGCTTTGTATGGAAGCGCAGGACGCTGGATGAGGTGCTGGCGCACGCGCCGCAGTGATCGCACCACATCGCGTGCTGCCGAGAGCTGGTCGTTTTTCCGGGACGGCTGCTGCGGTTTTCGTGAACGCGACAAGGCGAACGACAGGAAAAGCGGTCATGCCGTCTCGTGGCAAGCGGGCCTGGTTTCAATATGCGCAGACTGCCAGCGCGGCTCAATCAATCCTCCCGATCTACGCATTGCTGTTCCACATGCAATGCGCACGCAGCATGTACATCGTGCTCATCTCCTGGCTCGCGCTGCGGACCGGGGGCGACGTCACTTCCGTTGGCAAGGTGCTCATTTGCTGGCAGGTCCTGGCATTGACCGTCGGCCCATTCGCCGGCCACCTCATCGATCGAACCCGCCGCCGGCGTGCTTTCGCAGCCGGCGAGATGATTCACGCCAGCGGGGTGGCAGTGCTGGGCTTGATCGTCTGGGCATATGGGCCTCAACCAACTCCGTTGGCGGTGCTATATGCAACCGCCAGCTTCGTCTCGCTTGGTTCGCTTCTCTCTTATCCCAGCAGCCAGGCGCTGCTCCAGCGCGCGGGTGCCACCGCCTTGATGCGGGCCGTGTCACGGGGCATCCTCGCCGGCCAGGCGGGAAACATCGTCGGCGCCGCCATCGGCGGGCTGTGCCTCGCCGCCTTGTCCATGACGGCCTGCCTTCTGGTGTGCGCGGGATTCTCGCTTGTCGCCGCGACGCTCACCAGCCTGGTCAATGACAACGATGATCTCGGAGCGCGATCTCATGGCGCGCACGGCCGGGATTTGGCTCAAGGTCTTTCTCAGACCCTGGCAAACCCGCACATCAGGATTTCCGGCTGCGCCCTTATCTTGGCGTTCGCCTCGGCGCATGCGTCAAACGCGCTGCTTGCCGCTTTCACACGCTTCGACCTGAACCTGTCATCCGAGACCTATGGCTTCCTCGCCGCGATGTATTCGGGCGGAGGAGTGCTTGGGAGCGTCGTTCTTTCCGCTCTTTTCAACCGGACGTCTGAAGGGCTGCTGATCGCCGTCGGCACCGTCTTTCTCGCGGCGGCAACGGCAGGCTTTTCAAGCGCTCACACGCCAATCGAGGCACTGTTCTGGCAAGGGGCGATCGGGCTGTCATTCACGATAGTTCGTGCTGGCTGCGATGTGACGATATTGAAGACCGTCCCGACCCGCATGGTCGGGCGCGTGCGAAGCAACATCGATGCGGCGATCGGCGTGGCGGCGGTCGCCGTCTACCTTCTTCCGACGCTTCTCCACGGCTTTGCCGCAAGGGACATGTTCGTTGGCCTTTCGGTCGCGTTTGCGTGCGGCAGTGGCTTGATCCTCTGGCTGCAATGGCGCGCGGCGAAAGCGGATCTTCCTCAACCTAGCGGCGACAGCAAGGTCATATCCCCCAGCCCGTCCTGCGTCCGGCCGAGGGACTGAGTCATGAAAGTCAGGCCGGAGTCTCGCAGCGTTCCCAGTCAGGGGCCAGAAGGCAGCCTTAGCAGGTCTGACCGAGCCGCGATCGCCTTGCGCGCCGTGACGGTTCTTGATCGGGACGAGATCAGGAAGCTGACGCTCGATCCCGAGCAGGATGAGTTCGCTGGATCGGTCGACGCGGTATTCGATGCTCTGCAAGACAGCCCTCACACAAGGATGGAGCATGCCTTCGCCATTGTGGCCGACACAAGGACAGTTGGCTTCCTCGTCCTACGGGAACGACTGGCCCTGCCCGATTGGGCGCCTCGTGGCGCGGTCACGTTGCACAGCTTCCGCATCCACCGGGCGTGCCAGGGAATGGGTTACGGGAGGGCCGGCGTTGAGCTGGCGATTTCCTGGGTACGGGCTCGTCGCCGCACCGCCTCGCAACTGATGCTTGCCGTCAACGCCCGCAATATGCCGGCAAAGGCGCTCTATCTGAAATTGGGCTTCACTGACACCGGCCGGATCGTTCACGGTCCCATTGGCGACCAGCACATCCTGACGTTCCGCCTCAAGCGTGCCTGAAGCCTGATTTCTTCGTGCAACATCCTTTCCTTCCGACGAGACTTGGTATACTAGGTATACCAAACTGGAGGAAGCTCGATGACATTTGTGACGGAACGACTCGCCGCCTTCATCGGCGACCTGCGCTACGGTGATCTGCCGGCCGAGGTCGTTGCCAAGACCGAACGCGCGATCTTGGACACACTGGCTTCCCTGCTTGGTGGTGTGCCGACCGACAACGCCAGGCTGTCGCGCTTGGCCGCCCGGGCCTGCTTTGGGGGAGGACACGCGGCGGCCTGGTTCGCCGAAACCGATCTGCACGTTCTTGGCGGCCTGTTTGCAAATTGCGCGGCCGCCAGCTCCCTTGATGTCGATGACGGTCACTGCCAGGCGGCGGGCCACCCAGGTGCTGCCATCGTGCCCGCGGTGTTGTCCGAAGCGGCGATTCTTGGCAGTGGCGGCCATGAAGTGCTCACAGCGACCGCAATCGGCTATGACGTCGCATTGCGCATTGCCGCGGCGCGGCGGTTTTTCGACACCATGAGCTTCGCCAGCGGGCAATGGACCGGCTTCGGCGTCGCCGCGGCGATCGGATGGCTGCGTGGGATGCGCCCGGATCAGCTTGCCAACGCAATCGCGATCGCCGGCGCCGAGGCACCGCAAAACCTGCCGCAAGGCGATTGCCAGGCAAGCTCGGTCAAGGGCAGCAGTCCCTGGTCGACCGTGACGGCCTATTTCGCGGTCGAGCGCGCCGCGGCCGGCATGAGCGGCTCGATCGATATGCTGGACCGTGCGCATGCCTACGACGTCGCGGCGATCACCGCGGATCTCGGCAGCCGTTGGCTGGTGAGCGAGACCTATCTCAAGCCATACGCCGCCTGCCGCTACACGCATCCCGTCATCGACGCCGTGCTCAAGCTGGTCGCTGATCGCCGTCAGGATGAGCCGATCGACCGCGTCCTGGTGGAGATATTCCCGGAGGCACGCAAACTCCCCAACGAGCACGCGCCCAAATCGCTGGAGGGTGCTCAGTTTTCCGTGCCCTTTACCGCGGCCCTTGCCGCCCTGCGCGGCGCGGAGGCGTTCCGCCCGCTGCGACCTCATTCGCTGCTTGATCAGGAGGTGGTGGCGCTCGCTAGGAAAGTCGAAATCCGCTATCCGGACGATCTGGCCGGAATCTTTCCACTGCGCACGCCAGCGCGCGTGACAATGATCGTCGGCGGTTTCGAGCGCTTCTGCGACGTGCCCCGGCCACTGGGCGATGCCAACAATCCAATGCACCAGACCGCCGTCGAGGAGAAGCTCCATGATCTCGGACGCGATCTCCTGAGCGAGGCTGATCGCGAAAGGCTCATCCAGTCGGTGGCTCTGCTCAGGCAGGGGAAGACAGCGCCGCTGCTCGCATGCCTTGCGGCACCGGCCGTTGCCATCGGTCGCGCCCCGTTGAGCTACTTCGCTAGCAAGTCGTCGACCTGACGGCGAGGCGCCGCACCCAAAGGTCAGTGGGAAAATCCGCCAGCGCGTTCAGCAGGGGGATGTATCCCAGCGACATGAACAGGGTGCTTTCTGAGTGCATGAATTTTAAACGAAAATCCTTGCAAAGTGGAGTGCGTTGTCCTAAGTGGAGGGCGAAGGATTTGACGATGTCCGCATTGAACGAACTGAAAAAGCGGCTGCGGCCTGGACAGGTCTACCGGCGCAAGGATCTTGAGAAGTGGTCCTCCGCTGTCGATCGCCATCTGCATCAGCTTGTCAAGGAAGGTCGGCTCGAGAAGGTGTCGGGCGGACTGTACATGGCTCCGCGTAGCACGCGTTTCGGGAAGGCCCCGGCTGCGGCGGAGAAACTGGTCGAGACGTTCCTCAAGGACGATCGCTTTCTGATGGTCTCCCCCAACGCTTATAACAGCTTGGGGGTGGGCACGACCCAGCTCTACAACGAACCGGTAGTCTATAATCTCAAGCGTCATGGACGCTTTCAGCTCGGCGGCCGTTTCTACGACTTCCGCAAGAAGCCTTCTGTGCCTGCGAAGCTGACCCAGGAAGTGTTGTTGGTCGACCTTCTCCAGAACCTTGATCGTCTTGCCGAGAACAAGGCCGAGGTGCTGCCTCGCGCCCTCAAGCGGGCCCGCGACATGAACCCCGCTCATCTGGCCAAGGCGGCACGGGATTTTGGTTCGGCCCGTGCCGGGCGGCTGGTGAGCCAGGCGCTGGAAGGGGCCTGATCCATATGCCGCTTCTTCACGACCTCGGCGACTTCAGCGATCTGATCGCGGTGGTCGCCGCGGACATGAAGATCGATCCTGGCCTGGTTGAGAAGGACTACTGGATCATGCACGCCCTGTGGGGCCTGCAGCAACTCGGTTTCCGCTTCGAGCTCAAGGGCGGCACGTCGCTATCCAAGGGATATCAGCTGATCCACCGGTTCTCCGAAGACATTGACATCCTCATTCATCCACAAGGCGATCTGCCAACGGGCAAAAATCACGACAAGCCGGCCCACATCGAACAGCGCCGGAAATTCTTCGACGGCCTGGTTCCCCAACTGGGCATACCAGGCATTTTGCGCGCCGAGCGAGATAAGGCCTTTGACGATCCCACAGGTCGGATGCGGGGTGCTGGAATTCGTCTGATCTATCCGGAGCTTAATCCCTTGCCCGCCGGTCTCAAGGCCGGCGTCCTGTTGGAGGCGGGCTTCGATCGGGTCGCACCCAATCAGGCCCGCCTCATTTCCTCCTGGGCCTATGATCGTGCGGTGGTATCGGGAGTGCCGGACCTGATCGACAACCGTGCCATCGATGTTCTCTGTTATGAGCCCGGCTACACTTTCGTCGAAAAGCTGCAGACCGTTTCCACCAAATTCCGGCACCAGCAGGCTTCTGGAGAGATGCCTGTCAACTTCATGCGTCACTACTACGACGTCTCCTGCCTTTTGGAAGACGAAGGCGTCAAGGCCTTTATCGGCAGCCCTGAATACCGTGAACATAAGGCCGATCGGTTTCGAGGCGGGGATGAGCCGAATCTGCGAAAGAACGAGGCCTTTCTTCTCAGCGACCCGGCGACCCGACGGATCTACGCCGAGGCTTATGAGCGGACCCGCGCCCTCTATTACAGGCATCGTCCTTCGCTCGACGCAATACTGGCTCGACTGGACGCGCATCTCGATCAACTCTGATCCTCTCGGGTTGCCGCGGCGGTGTGGTCGACCTCTGAAGTCGGCCATTGGCCGTCCAATGAGCCCCGGAAGCACGGCGACCGGGGTCAATGATCAACTTCTAGCCAACCATGGCGATAGGATGCGCGAACGGTTGAAACTCGGAAAACCCATTGGACGTCCCGACAATCACGACTGCGGCATCCGATGTGATCACGCCTTGGGCGACAAGTTTTCGCAGGCCAGTCAGGGCCGCTGCGCTCGACAGCTCAAGATAAAACCCACAACGCGCTAACCGCTTCTGATCCTCGCGTGCGGCCTCGTCCTCAATGACGACCGCCGTTCCCTTGCACGACGCAATCGCATCCAGCGCCTGGTAGGTCACAGTCGAGCCGCCGATCGAGGTCAAGGCCGAATGGCCTGGAAAAATGCCACGATAATCCTGTCCGGCGAGCACTTTCGAAATTCGCCCGAAGGGTTCCACGGCGTGAATGCGGGGTGGTTGCTCGACAAGTCCGGCCGTTTGCAGATCGCGATATCCACGCGCAATCCCCCACAACAGATCCGCTCGCGATGTCGGGACGATGATGTCGGTGCATGCGCTGGTGCCTAGCTCGTGAAATATCTCGAAAGCAATCGACCTGTAACCATCCACGCCGAACGGATTGCTGCCGACGGGCGGAACGGAAAAGTTGGTCGCCGGATACCAGTCACCGACTCGCACCCGGTCAGCCAGCACCTGCCAGCGCCGCTCCGGCGTCTCCGTGGCCAACAATGTCGCCCCGTGCATTTCGATTGCGCGGCGCCAGTTCGGGTTCATCTCCGACGTGGTCACCACCACACAGCCCAAGCCGGCCTTCGCGGCGTAAGCCGCAAGCGAGACGCCGGCGTTGCCGCTCGAGGCCGCCGCAACAGTCGGCGCGCCGGCCTCCAACGCGCGCTGCACCACGAAGCGGCTCATGCGGTCCTTGTGCGAGCCGGTCGGATTGGCTCCCTCGTTCTTGAGATGAAGCGAGCCGATGCCGGTCTCGCTTGCAAGGTCCTCCAATGACACCAGCGGCGTGTTGCCCTCGCCCAGCGTCACGTGGTCGGAATAGACCTGCCAATCGGCCAACTGGTCGAGAGAGGCCGGGAACTCCCGGTATTCTACGGCCAGACTCGCCGGCCGGTTCTGGTCGAGGCAAGCTGGGCATCCCTCGAGATAGTCCGCAACCGGCAACAAGATACCGCATCGTATGCACCGAAATCCCGTGACACGCGGATTGAGCCCCGCAAAGGGTTTATGCGTGATGGGCATTTTCAGGTACCGCGCCCAGATCGACCATCAGCTTGAAGAGGCAATCGCCGCGGTTGGTAAGCGAGGGAAACCTGCGGGCAGCTATGAGGCCGCTGGATTGGAAGACCACCGTCTCTGGATCGCGCGTGGGCAAATCCGGAAAGTGGATGTGGCCTGCGACCTGACCACTCTCGACCTCCTCGCCCAGCTCAGCCGCTGGCTCGAAGACCCCTCGTTCATGCGCGTAGACGAAGGCGCTGTGGCCCTTGACCGTCATGAATCGCGTCTGGGGCGCCGCCTCGACCGCGACGTTCGGCAAGAGGCCATGATCTTTGAGCACCCGCTTCAGTCCTGCCTCGGCCAGCGCCAGACCTTCCCTCGACAGCGTCGCGCCGCCGCCAAGCTCGGTTGTCAGCGCCAGTGCCCCGCGCAGCTGTGCGGCCGCCGCCAACGTCATCAGCCCGCCGCCACCCGTCCCGTCGCTGACGAAGCTGACTGGCGCTGCGAAGGATTGCATCAGCGCGAGCAAGGAGGCATGTTCTTCCGGCGTTTGGCCAGGACGCACCAGGGCACTTGCGACATAGTCCAGGGAGCGGCCGCCAGAGTGAAGGTCCACCACAAGATCCGCCATCGGGATCAAGATCTCGCTGACATAGTGGGCGATCATCTCGGTCGGCGATCCGGATGCGTCGCCGGGAAACAGGCGATTGAGGTTACCTTCGTCGACCGGCGAGACGCGTCGGCCGGCCGCAACGGCGGGAAAATTCAGTGCGGGCAGAATGATGAGGCGCCCCGCAACCTGGTCCGGGCGGATCGTGCGGGCGAGATTGGCAAGGGCGATCTGCCCTTCATACTCGTCCCCATGGTTGCCGGCTACCAGCAGAGCCGTCGGGCCGGCGCCGTTCTTGATGCAAACCAGCGGGATGGGTATCCACCCATAGGCCGAGAGATCGGAGGAATAGGGCAATCTCAGGCAGTCGGACTGCTTGCCTTCGGCGTTGTAATCGATCGGCGTCCAGATCCGCGTCTCACCAGCCATCACAAACTCCATCATCTCAGTGGATCATCTTGTCCAGGAAGGCACGCGTCCGCTCCTGTGTCGGGGAGGCGAAGAAGGTGTCGGGCGGCGCAACCTCGACGATGCTGCCCTGATCCATGAACACCACGAGGTCGGCGGCCGCACGCGCAAAGCCCATCTCGTGGGTGACGCACAGCATTGTCATGCCGGCGTCGGCGAGCTCCGTCATCACGTCGAGCACCTCCTTGACCATCTCGGGATCGAGCGAGGACGTTGGCTCATCGAACAGCATGACCTTGGGTTTCATGCAGAGCGCGCGAGCGATCGCTACCCGCTGCTGCTGGCCACCCGAAAGCTGGTGGGGATATTTTTGCGCCTGCTGCGCGATCCCGACGCGATCGAGATAGTGCCGCGCGATCTCGGTGGCTTCGGCCCCTGTTCTTCCAAGCACTCGCCGTAAGGCCAGAGTGCAGTTGGCGAGCACCGTCAGATGCGGAAACAGATTGAACTGCTGGAAGACCATCCCGACCTGGCGCCGCACTGCCTGCAAGCGCCTCCTGTCACGGGTGAGTTGATCACCGCAAATGCGAAGCGTGCCGCCCTGAAAGCTCTCGAGGCCATTGATGCATCTGACCAGGGTCGATTTGCCCGAGCCCGAGGGGCCACAGATGACGATGCGCGCGCCTTCCGGAACGGCGAGGTTGACGTCTCGCAAGGCATGGAACCGCCCGAACCATTTGTTCAGCGCCGACGCTTCCAGCACCGGAGGCTTGGGCGGGTCGAAGTTACCGTCCGCAGTGGTCTCCGCTGGGCACGAAGCCTGCCCTGTTCGAGGTTCTGTAAGATCAGTCATCATTGGGTCGACCTCGACAATTTCCGCTCGAGCAGCTTGACCATCTGCGCGACAGCCAAAGCCAGGACGAGAAACGCGATGCCGACGACCGTCAGAGGCTCGGCGTAGCGGTATGTGTCGGATGCAATGTCGAATGCCTTGCCCAGCATCTCGGGCACGGCGATCACCGCCAGGTACGGTGTCGCCTTCAGGATCGAGACGAAATAGTTGCCGATGGGGGCGGCGACATTGCGCAGCATCTGCGGCGCCAGGACGAAAATATGGACATCGCGACGCCGCAGGCCCAGCGCTTGCGCGGCTTCGCCTTGGCCCTTGGGGATGGCGTCGATGCCTGCCTTGAAGACTTCCGCGAGGTAACCGCTGAAATAGATGCTCAAGCCGGCAATGCCGACCACCAGCGCCGGCAGCGTCACACCACAATAGGGAAGCACGAAATAGAGGAAATAAAGCCAGGCCAACACCGGTGTCGAGCGGATGAAATCGATCGTAAAGCGCATGAGGTAGCCCGTGACGGAACCGGCCCGCCGGACCATCTCAAAGCTGAATCCGATCAGGCAAGCCCCAGCGCAGGCCGTGGCCGCTATCACGAGCGTCGTTCCAATCACGCTCAGAATTGTCGGAACGGTCGAGACAGCGAAGGCGAGATCAAATTCCATCGGTGAGGCCCCTCCCCTGGTCGACGCGCTGCTCCAGCCATCGGCCGAACACCGTGACGGGATAGCAGACCACGAAATAGGCAAGCAGAAGCGAGGTGTAGACGCCGATCGGATTGTACGCGAGCTCGGCGATCTCCTTGGCCCGGAACGTCATGTCGGTCAGCGTCACGAGGGAGACGAGCGCGGTGCCCTTTATCAGTTGGATGAACAGGTTGACGAAAGCTGGCGCCATCCTCCTGAGTGCCTGTGGCAACTCGATCAGGCAAAGGGCATGGCTGCGCCGCAGGCCAAGCGCCAGCGCCGCTTCGACCTGGCCGCGCTCGATGGATTGAAGACCGGCTCGCACGGCCTGGCTTCCATACCCTCCGGTGTTCAGTCCAAGGACCATCGAGCTGACCGTGATCGCCGTCAGATGGACGCCAACAACGGGAAGCACATAGTAGAACAAGAAGAGCAGGATAATGACTGCGGAGCTTCGCCAGAATTCGATGATCGCGGTGATGGCAAACCGCACGGGGCCTGTCGCCAGGTATTGCGCTACACCAAAGATCAAGGCGAAGGGGACCGCGTAAAGGGCGCCCAACGCCGTTACCGTGGCCGTTATGCGGAAGCCATCGAAGATGCCTGCGAATATCTCGACCGAACTCACGCCCGTTATCCCTGATCCTCATGCTTTGCCGCGGCTGGAAGCTCGACCACGGACCTATGCCGCGCGTGATCGCGGCTTCCAGCTAGCCTCATCATCGCATCTGTTTTAGCCCCGCTGGCTCAGTCTTGTCCGTTGCAGAGCTTGCTACTGGTGAGGTCCGGGACCTTCTCTTGATCACTGAAACCGTTCTTGGCCATGATCTTCGCGACTGTGCCGTCCGCCTTGAGCTCCTTGAGCCTGGAATTGTACAAATCGCGAAGATCGCTATCGTCTTTGCGGAAGGCAATGGCGGAATAGCCGAAGCGCTCCTTCCCGCCTTCTTGAACTCCCTGGAAGGGCAAGGCGCGCTCTATCCCGTGGATGTTTTCGTCCGACAGGATACGAGCCACTGTCGGGGCCGAGAATGCCGCCACGTCGATCCTGCCTGTCAGCAGCGCGGAGATGTTGGACTGGATATCGGGAAAAAGCAGCATGCGGTCCTCAGAGACCCCTGCGGCCTCGGCATTCTTCGCCGTCGTGCTGCCGCGTCCGACACCGAACTTGATTGCCGGGTCCGCGGCGATCTGAGCGTAGCTATGGACCTTCTTTGGATTGCCTTGGATCACCACGGCGGCATCGGCGAGCTGTAGGTCCGGGTCACTGAAGGCTACGAGGCGGCATCGCTCCGGCGTAATGTAGAGCCCCGCCGCGATCGCGTCGAAACGCTGCGCGTTGAGTGCCGGGATCAGCGCGCCGAATTCGGTCACGACAATCTCCACCCGGCCGACGCCAAGGCTCTTGAACGCAGCCCGGATCAACTCGGGATGGAACCCCTCGGCTTCGCCGTTCTTGCCGCGAAATCCCCAGGGCGCTCCATTGGAGATGCCGACGACGATCGTGCCTTGCCTCAGCACCCGTTCGCGCGTCGTCTCCGCTCGAAGGGCGACCGTCGATGCGCTCAGCAACGCCAGGCCTGTCACCAGTGCCGCTGCTGCGTTGCAGAGCCGGGACCTCATCGCCATTGCTTCCTCCTGTGAGAACATCATTGCATCTAGGTAGCCTAGGTATACCAGGTATGTCAAATATTTGTTAAGAAAATGTTTGATTTTTGTGAAGCCTGCCGGTCGGGTGGTTGCGGTTGGCTGCCGGCAGCGAGGGATAGACACAACCGCGGCGGTAGTATAGGTATTCCTGGTATACCTGCAGGCGAGAGGCGAGATGGCCGCACAGACTGGGACCGTTCTGCACGAAAACGTGCGCGAAGAGATCATGCGCAGGGTGCGCTCCGGGGAATATGAGGTCGGCCAGGCTCTCCCCTCCACCGCGTCTCTATCGGAGGAATTCGGGGTCAGCGCCATCACCATCAAAAGGGCGCTTCGTGATCTCCAGCCGACAGGGATACTGCGATCGGTGCCGGGACTTGGAACGTTTGTGAGGGAACACCGCCGGTTCATCCGTGACCTCGATTTCTCTTTGACGTCCCATGCTGATGCCTTGCGGCTCGGCTTGGAGCCTTCCATCTCGCTGGTCTCTTTGACGAGGGAAAAGATAGTGGATCCGGCCTTTGATCCACTCGAGCCGCCAGGTCACCTGATGTTGTGCGTCCGCAAGATCATTTTCGCGGACAGGACGCCAATCATGTACGACACATCCTATCTGCCCCGATCGCTCGACGATGCCGTGGTTGAAGAGTTCGGCGAGAAGTTCATCGGCGATGCTCTGCGCGCCCGCGGCACGAAATTCACGAGGACCAAGCTCCTGATCGACGCGGCGCCGGCCTCCGAGCAGGCGCGCGAGACCTTCACAATCCCAAACGGCTACCCAACCTTGCGCCGCCTCTATCGGCTGGACACCACCGACAAATCCTTTTGCGTGTACGGCGTTACGGAGTCTCCCTTTGATCGTCTGGCTTGCATGGTCGAGCTGGACGCGGAGCCTAAGAAATCCAGGCGGTAGCGGGGGGCCTGCCCGTCATCGAGTAAAGCATCTCAGATAGAGGAGGAGACCGAGGATGCTGCCAGCACCGCCATCACCTGACGTGCCTTCGGACGAGTTGGCCATGCGGCTGGCAAGGGTTCGAGCCGAAATGGCAAGGGACAATGTCGACTTCGTGATCCTCACCGACAAGAAGAACATCGAGTACTTCACCGATTACCGAACATTGTCCTGGGGGTACCATTCGCGCCCCTTGTTCGTCGTGCTCGACCACACTGACATCGTCGTGGTCGCCAACAAGATTGAAATGCGAAATCTCGAGGCGCGCGGGCGCGCGTTCTCCATTGTCTACTACGCGGGTTATCTCGAGGAGGGCGCGCGCGCCATCGTCGACGAGATTGGCGCCCGCAGCACAACCGGGCTCGTCAATGCCGCGATCGACTATGGGCAGGACATGTATGGCCGGGGCTCGCTCGCGATCGCGGATGGTTTGCGAGCTCGCGGCTATCGGCTTGGAAGCGCCACGCAGTTGTTGTGGCGCACCCGCGTCATCAAATCGCCCTTCGAGGCTCAACTGAAACGCATCTCGTTCGAGATCGTCAACAATGCCTTCGATGACGCCGTCGCGGAGGCTCGTCTGGGGATCACCGAAGTCGAGCTCTGCCGTCAGATCCAGGCCCGCATCATCATGAATGGCGCTGAAGCGGCCGATCCGATCGCGATGACGTTTTGCCGGGGTGAATTCAACTATGGCAGGCCGCCAACGACGCAGGCATTGCAAGCGGGCCAGTACGCATGGACAGACTTTCGCTCCACATACGGCGGCTATCCGGCCGACAGGAATCGCATCGCCCGTGGCGGCGCTCCGCAGGACTGGGAGGTCGATGCCTATGAGAGAACGCGTGCCGTGACCGTGGCGTTGGCCAGAGGCGTCAGGATCGGTATGACCTGCGGCGACGTCTTTGCAAATTTTGAGCAGCTCTGGCGCGATGCGGGGTTGCCGCCAGTCTACGGCCTCGTCTCGCGGATCGGCCACGGTGGGGGCCTTGATGTTACCGAGCCGCCGTCGATCTCCAAGGACAATCCAGACCAGATAGAGAATGGCATGATCTTGCACCTCGAGCCGAAGCTGGAGATCAACGGTGCCGTTTTTCAGTTCGAGGAGGTGATCTACGTTCGAAATGGGGAGCCTGAGTTCCTAAGTGAACTGTCCCCAGACCGATTGCCGGTCATCAACTAGTCGATCTGAATGCAGCATTCGCTTGTGCAGGCACGACCCTAGGCGGTCGACCTGCGTGTTGGGCGGCGGATGAGGCAAGGAAGGAAGGCCATGGAGCAAGCCGAGCCATCGCGGGCTCCGAAGGCCGCTGGATGCGAAGCATGCCCATGAAGCCATTGATCCTGATATGTTCGCAAGATGCCGAATTCTATATGATCCTCAACCATATCCTGGCCGTGGAAGGGTTTGCGAGCGCGTTAGCCAGCGATTCCGATGAGATGCTTAAGCTCGCCGGCGAAACCGAAGCGCAAGCCGGCATTCTTGACTGCCGGGCCTGTAACGCAATGGCGGAGGTCTGCAGCCGGCTGAGGCAAGACGCCCGCACGAGCGCCCTACCCTTGATCGCCTCCATCGCGCCTGGTGCTGAAAACCAGCATATCGCGTTGCTGAAGTCGGGAGTGGACGAAAGCCTGGTGCGGCCGTTCGCGCCGGCCAAGCTGCTCGACTGTCTGCGTTCGAGATTGAGCTACACCCGATTGCCGGGATCGCGGCCGGAGGGACCCGTGTCGTTAAGCCACGGCGACATCCACATGCAGATCGACACACATCACGTGCGATGCAATGGCCGCGAGATTCTGCTCGGCCCGATCGAGTTCAAGCTCCTGCGGCATATGCTGGAAAATCCGGGTAAGGTGCTGACCCGAGACGAATTGATCGAGGCGGCCTGGCCCGGAAACGTCTATGTCGGACCGCGCACGGTCGACGTCCACATCAGCCGCTTGCGAAGGTCGCTCAGGCAATCATCGGATCTGGACGCCATCCGCACGGTCCGGCTCGGCGGATACGCCCTGGAATTTCGATCTGGCTCGGGTGAACAAGATGTCGCTCACCTGCGTTGACGCTTCTTTCGATAACGGTCCAGCGATCACAGAGCGATTTCGCTCGAGTGGGCGCGTAACGGCCGGGCTCGCAGGGGCCAGGAATTGTCAGTTCGTCGAGCACCCCTAATCCGATCACGTGGGGCCGGAATCGGACCAGACATTTCGGGGCTGAGACGTTCAAAACGGACTCTCAATTCGACGCGTGTATCTTCCTGACGTGACCAATCCAGGCCTTCGATTCAATGGTGGGTAGAGGCATGGGAAGCGAGTAGCGGACTGGCAAGAGCCATAACTACATGCTGTGCACCGCTGCGTCGCATAGAGACACTCCATCAGCAATCGACGGAACCAGATTCGAGCGCCTCCGTCGCCGCGCGCTAGAACCGTGTAGAACGCTCAGAGGGTTGGGGCGACTTCAAACCGTTGCAGGAGCATTCCGGGTTCACCGGAAGTCGTGCCGCGGTCTCCAGCGCGACCCGCGAGGCTGTCATAGAGAGGCTCGGCAACACGTCCTCCTGCAGCAACTTCTGGCGATTGCGGTCCATATAGTCGTTAAAGCCTGCCGTGACGAACGCGCATGGCACGAAACACGCGCCGATTTCGCGCGACAGAGTGGCTTCCGGAGCGATCGAATGGTTGAGCACATCCGCCCCCAAGTTGCGAAACGCCAGCGCTTCGGCAGGCGTGGTCAGTCGCGGCCCGTAACAGTGGCCAGCGACCAACTGCTGCTCGATGCCATGAACGCGGCATTCGGCCGGCCAATGGCGGCGGGCGGTTTCAACCAGAACCGCCGCACATCTTGGACACACGATCTGCTTGCCCGAACAGTCGAAGCTCTGGCGGCCGGGAAGCAGTGAAAACGGGGTCTGCGTCAGTTCGATGATGTCGGCGTTCACCACCATGTCGCCGGGCTTTATCGCCTTGTTGACGGCGCCAATGGTCGAGCAGGACAGGACTTGCCGTACGCCCGCCTGCATCAACACCCAGAACGCGCGGCGGTGGCATGAATGGTCGATATGGTCGCGGGGATTGCCGTGCGAATACATGCACAAGGCCCGTTTCGACCTGCCTTCGGCGGTGATCGAGGCATCGAATTCGAGCAGCTTCCAGTTGTCAGTGCGGCCGAAAGGCGTTTCAAAACTCATGTCGCGCCGCAAGGTACGCACGCCATCGACTTCGACATCCTCCGGGAAGGCAAGCCCCCAGTTCGCCGACCCGGTGATGATCGCCAACCCCACCTGGGGTATGTCCGTTGGTTGATCCGTCAGATCGTCGGCCGCGTGATGATTGGCAGGCATGTTTCCAGTCCCGGTCAGGCTTTTTGGCGAAGGGTCACGATCAGGACGACGACCACGACGACGGCGGTCCACAATGTCGAGATCGCCGCGATCGTCGGATCGATCTGATCGCGCAGCGACAGGAACATCAACTTCGGTAGGGTGCTGTTGCGGCCGCTTGCGACGAAGATCGAGATGACGGACTCGTCGAGCGACGTCAGGAAGGCCATCAATGTCGCGGACAACAGGCTGATCCGAAGTTGCGGAACGATTACCCCGGCGATCGCCCTCGCCCAGTCCGCGCCAAGGCTGCGCGCCGCCTGGACCTGGTTCCAGTCGAAGCGGGCCAGCGCCGGCAGCAACACAATGCACGCGACCGGAATGGCCAGCACCACGTGGCCAACCAGCACGCCGAACAGCGTTCCGACCAGACCTTGCGCCGCCAGCACGAAGAAGAGGCCGATCGCAAGCAGGATTCCCGGCACGATCGATGGTGCGAGCAGAACGCCCTGAATGGCTGAGGCGGTCTTTCCGCCGAGCCGGTTCACCGAGATGCAGGCGAGCAGCGCCAGCGGCACCGCGACTATCGCCGTCAGTGTGCCTAGGATCAGGCTTGTCCTCAGCCCGGCCATCCATGTCGCTGAACCGAAGAAATTCTCATACCAGCGCAACGAGTAGGCGCGCGGCGGAAACTCGAGAAGATCCGACGCCGAAAAGGAGATCGGCACGACCACCAGTGTCGGCAGCATCAAGAAAGCCATTGCGAGCGCGGAGAACCCCCACAGCAGGATGCGAGCCAGCCTGTTGTGCGGATAGGCTTCAAGCATGGGCCGCACCGGTCTTGTTGCGCGCCATCAGTCGCCGCGCCGCCAGAAACATCACACCGATCAGCGCCATGAGAACGAGGAGCAGAATGCCCAGGACGCTCGCCGAACCCCAGTCCTGAAAGGTCGACAGCGTGCGCTCGATCCGGATGGAGAGAGGATTTACCTTGCCGCCGCCAAGCACTGCCGGCGTGATGAAGAAACCTATCGTATAGATGAAAACAATCGTCGAACCGGAGAAGATGCCGCCGGCCGAAAGGGGCAGAATGACCGTGCGGATCACTTGCCCGAGCGTGGCTCCCATGCTTGCCGAAGCGCGAACAAGATTGGCGTCGATATCGCGCATCGCGGCATAAACGGGCAGCAGGAACAGCGGCAGCATGTAGTGAACCATGCCGATCAGCGTTCCCGTGAAATTGTAAACCAGCGGCAGTGGCTCCGCCGTAAGGCCCGAACCTGTCAAAGCCGCGTTGATCAAGCCTTCGCGCCGCAACAGCACGAGCCAGCCATAGGTGCGCACCAGGATGGACGTCCACAATGGCAGCATGACGAAGGCCATTAGCACATTGGCCACCCTTGGCCTGGCGCTGGCCAGAGCGAGCGCCAGGGGCGTGCCGAGAAGGATGCAGAACGCCAACGTGCCCAGGGACAGCTCAACGGTTGTGACGAGTGCCGACCATGTCAGTCCGCTCGAAAGCACCTTCTCGTAATTGCCGACCGTATAGTCGCCACCGGTGGTCAGGAGGGACTGCCGGATGATCCAGAGGATGGGCAGTATCGCCGCCAGTCCAACGATGAAAAGCGCCGGCAGCGACAGCGCAAGGAAGAACCGTCGCTCGCTTCGCGCATCGGCCGCGAGCGCGGGATCGGCGGTGGCGGTCACGCTGTCGCTCCCGGTATGGCGTGAACCTTGGCTGCCGATGCATACACGGTCAGTCGCTGGCCGGCGGCAAGCTCGGCGCAGTCGCCGGCAAACGCTGACGGAATGCAGACAAGAACCTCCTGCCCACCGTCAGGCGCCAGTGTCAAAAGCCAGTTCTCGCCGCGAAACGCCTTGGCGCGCAGCGTTCCGTCAAGCGCCACTCCGTCTTGCCCGACGAACTTCGCATCAAGGTGGAAGCTTTCCGCGCGGATCATCAGGGTCTCGCGCGACGCACCGCCGCCGTCGATGGTGCGCACCGATCCCGGGGCCAGAATGTTGGCCTCGCCCATGAACTCAGCGACGAAGCGGGTCGATGGACGATCATAAATTTGCTGCGGCGTGTCGATCTGCTGGATGCGGCCGGAATTCATCACCGCAACCCGGTCGGACATGGTCAGCGCTTCGCGCTGGTCATGCGTGACATAGATCGTGGTGATCCCCAGATCATCGTGCAGACGCCGGATCTCGTACTGCATGGTTTCGCGCAGGTTCCTGTCGAGCGCCGACAGCGGCTCGTCCATCAGCATCACGCGTGGTTCAAAGACGATGGCCCGCGCCAGCGCCACCCGCTGGCGCTGGCCGCCGGACAGTGCGGCAATGTTGCGCTCCGACAGGCCCTCCAGCTTCACGCGGGCCAAGGCTTCAAGCGCCCGCCGCCGGGCCTCCGCTTTCGGCGTCTTGCGCAGCGCCAACGGATACTCGACATTCGCCAGGACGTTCATGTGGGGAAACAGGGCGTAGTTCTGGAATACGATGCCGATGTCGCGCCTGTTGGGGGCCAGGCGGGTGATGTCCCGATCCCCCAACAGGAACTTGCCGGAATCCGGCCGGACAAAACCGGCCAGAGCCATGAGCAGCGTGGTCTTGCCCGAGCCCGACGGCCCCAGCAAGGTGAGGAACTCGCCAGGCCGAACGTCGAGCGAGACATCGTCCAGCGCGACATAGGACCCATAGGCCTTGCGCACGCTGTCGATGGTGATCGGGAGCGACTTCATCACGAGCTCGAAGCGGATGAATTCGCGATTCAGCGGTTCATCATTTCATCGAAGGCCTTCTGCGCGGCCTCGCCGTTCTTGAGCCACCAGTCTGCGTTCGAGAACACCGAAGTGCCAGCATTTTCAGGCGCGGTCGCCAGGGTCTTCAGACGGTCTTTTGGGATCAGGCCCCCCTCGTAGCCCGCAGGATTGACCGGACCATAGGCGATGAAATCGGTCAGCTTGGCCACCCGAGCGGGCTGCGTCATCGCCGCGATCAGCTTCATGGCCGCCTCCTTATTCGGTGCACCCTTCGGCACCCCGAGGCAGTCCGTGCCGATGACGGAACCCTTGAAAGTGTAATCGACCGTGCCGCCATCCGCTTTCACAGTCTGCGCCCGTCCGTTCCAGGTAACGACCAGATCCGCCTCGCCGTCTTTCAGCAACTGCGCGGATTGCGCTCCCGAGGTCCACCAGACCGAGACATTTGGCTTGATCGCCTCAAGCCGCTTGATGGCGCGATCCAGGCCCTCCGGCGTGCTGAGCACGGGATAGACGTCGGCCGGCGCAACGCCGTCGGAGAGCAGCGCGATCTCGATCAGATCCTGCGCATTGGCGCGGAGCGCGCGACGGCCCGGGAACTTGGCAACGTCCCAGAATTCCGCCCAGGTCTTTGGCGGATTTTCGCCATAGGTCTTGGTGTTCCACGACATAACGGTGCCATAGGAGTCGAACGGATAGCAGTAGTCGGACCTAGCGCCGGCCGGCACCGCGTTGAGATCGATGATCTTCCCGTCGAGCGGCTCAAGAAGCGACTGCGCGGCCGCCTGCGCGCCTTCCGGCGAGCCGAGATGAATGATGTCGGTCGTGACTGCTCCCGAGGTGACTTGCATCTTGAGTGCGGCAAAGCCGTCGCTTTGCGTTTCCTCCCTGACGTCGTAACCAAGTTCCTTTGCCGCGGGGGCCCACATCGCCTCCTGCATGGCTTTACCGTAATCGCCGCCAGCGGTCGTGATCGTGACTGATTGGGCATAGACCGGGAAGGCGGCCGATACGGCAAGGACGGCCACCGAAATGCGAAGTTTCAAAGACATGATTTTCTCCTCCTGCGACCTGCCAGTACCGCCTCAACGGGCGTTTTTCGCAAATCGTAACGTTACGGTTACAAGGAAAGGGCAGAATGTCAAGCTTCCTCCATTGGGTGAACGGTAGCGCTGGTTTGACGGTCGGGCGGATTCCGGTAACGTTACGACGCTCAGCAAGTCAGCCGAGATTCTCGCAATGCAAGACGGGCAACATGGCCAACCTCAAACAGATCGCGGCGGAACTTTCCCTTTCGGTGACCACGGTCGCGCGGGCCTTGAAGGATGGGCCGGAGGTGCATCCTTCAACCGTCGCCCGCGTGAAGGAAGTAGCGACGCGCGTTGGCTACGTGCCGAACCAGCACGGTCGAGCATTGAAGACAGGACGGACCTCGACGCTTACTGCAGTTCTGCCGATGGAAACGCGCGATTACCTGTCGGATCTGGCGAAGCTTCCGTTGATCGAAGGCATGACGATGGGGGCGCGGCAAGCCGGTTACAATCTCTCGATCTACTCCACCACACCGGACGACGATCCCGTCGAAAGCGTGCAGCGCCTGCTTCAGGCCCGCAGCGCGGACGGCCTGATCATTACACGCATGACCTCCGGCGATCCGCGCGTCAAGCTGCTGCTGGATCAACGCATACCGTTCGTCGCGTTCGGGAGAACCGACCTGGACATCGCGTATCCCTACGTCGATATCGACAATGAGCAGATCGCCTACGACGCGACCCGGCGGCTCATAGACAAGGGCTGTCGACGCATCGCGCTACAACTTCTTGTGCAGAAGGATCAGGCGAGCGCCGTGCGTCTGGCCGGCTATCGAAAGGCGATGGCCGAGGCCGGCATCCCGATCGACCAGTCGCTGATCGGTGATGGCACGTTTACGATGGAATCGAGCGCGGCCTGGTTCGATCGCCTGCTGGCCTCGGCAGATCCGCCGACAGGCCTGGCATGCGCCAACGAACTGGGCCTTCTGGGAGCGCTGCATACGCTCGGCAAGCGCGGTCTTGAGCCGGGACGTGACATCCATATCGTCACCCGTGACAATACCCGTCTGGCGCGCTTCCTGCCGGCCAAGATCGGCGTTCATTCCGTCGACATGGCAGACGTAGGGCACAAGCTCGTCGAGGTCCTGGTGAGCCGGATCGCCAATCCGCTTGGACCGGTGGAGACATTCTTGCTTAAGGGTGAATTCGACCCCGGCGAATAGTCGGGCCGAGACGCCAAGGCGCCGGTTTTTCTTGAAGCGGACGGATGAGCCGTGCCGCAGCCTTCCCTGCCGCGAGGATGCGGTCCAACAATTCGGCTTCTTCCGGGGTGTGGCCAATTGAAACACGCCGATGGGGGTCGAAAAGACGCCCAGCGCAACGGCCTCCGGATCTTCGGTTGGCGGCAATGCTTCAGCTATCTGCTGCGTCAAGGATTGAACGCGCTCGGCATAAAGGCCTCTCGTTTCAGCCGGCTGCCGTGCAATCTCCGGCAACAGCGCGGCAGAAGACCGGGGTTGCGGACTATCCGGCCGCAGTCTTTGATGTGGGGCGCGCCGCCCTTCCAACATTTTGGGCAGCGGCTATCGCGGCGCGCCCGTGGCGTGAAGATGCAAGGCCCGGTAGACTGATGTGTGGCCAGGTGTTGCGATGCCGCATTGCAGTCCCAGCCTGTGCATTCGTCCGGAAAGCCACTCGACTTCTAGCGGTTTTCCTCTTTCGAGATCATTGGCCATTGACGATTTTCCGCTCGCAGGCAGTGCAGCCCACCGCGCCATCACACGGTCCGCAAAACCCTCGGACAAGGGATGTCCCGCCGCCGCTGCAAGCGCGATACCCTCGTCTCGCAGCTGTTCGATGAAGATTTTGGCTTCAGCGTCCTCAAGGATCGGACCAATGCCCGAGCGCATGAGTGATGTCCCGCCGGAGAACGCAGCTAGCGTTACGAACTTCTCCCAAAGGACGCTGTCAATGTCCGTGACCAGATGCAATTCAAGCCCGATGGCCAAGCGACACAGGGCCTCAAGTTCCTGAACGACAGCGGCTGGGTCCTCGCTGACGAGGACGTGCGGCAGACCCCCGACATGGACGATTTCACCTGGTTGGCCGATAAAGCCAGATATGTAGGTGGCGCCGCCAGCCACTGTGGCTCCTGGTACGTGGCGTCTGAGAGTTTCGACGCTATCGATGCCGTTTTGTAGCGTCAGGATAAGCGTCTTCCCTCCCATAAGTGGTCCAAGCGAGGCAGCAGCCTTCTCGGTGTCGTAGAGCTTGACCGTGAAGATGACCAAATCCACCGGACCGATATCGGCCGGCTCGGCGCTGGCAGACACATCGGACAAAAACAGATCGCCGGCGATGCTTCGTATCCGGAGACCACCCCGCAGCATCGCTTCAAGGTGCGCGCCGCGAGCGATGAAGCTGACATCACCGCCCGCCTGTATCAGCCTTGCGCCGACATAGCCACCAATGCCACCTGCCCCGACGACTGCAATTCGCATGTTCCCCTCGACGTTCCTGCCACATTATTGTCACCAGAACATCAGCAACGGCTCATTTTGCCCGCCAACGACCCTCAGTTCGTACATGACGTCGAATGACCTTAGCTCGATAGACGAGCGGCGCAGAGTAGCAATTGGACAGGCAATGTCTGCGATACAGGTGTACGACTTATCATGCCGCACAATGTGGTGGGAGGACCTCGCAGACAAGCCTGGGTCCTCCTGCGTAGTCACCTACGATCTTGCTCTTCAGATCCCCCTTGGGCCGAAAATTGGCTCGTGGAGACGGGACTTCGGCTGGCGCACAAATAACCGCGTTGCAGATAGCGTCTGAACCCTTCACGCTATCAAGGATTCACGCGCTGCAGTTCGAGGATTGCCGCGCTGTTGTCAAGGTCGCCCCCGAAGTGGTCGACGAGGCCACGAAAAATCCTATCGACCTCAGTTGCAATCGTCGAAGCCAGCCCCAGAGACGCTGCAAGAGCAAGGGCGGTGCCGGTATCCTTGACCTGATATTTTGCAGGACCACCGGGCACGAAATCGGCCTCGATCATGCGCCGCCCGTGCTGGCGGAACACCGCCGAGTCGGCAAAGCCGCCGAGCAGCGCCTCGCGCACGGGCGCCGGGTCGGCGCCGCCTCGCTCCGCCAGAAGCAACGCTTCGGCGACGGCGCAGATGTTAGTGGCGACGATCAGCTGGATCACGAGTTTTGCAAGGCTGCCGGCGCCGGCCGGGCCGACATGCGTGACACGCCCTAGCGCAGCAAAGACGGGCTTCAGCGCGTCCATGGTGTCGGCTTCAGCACCCGCCATGATGGCAAGCGTCCCTTCACCCGCCTTTCTCACCGCCGGAGACGGGAGCGTCCACGTAGCGGATGCCCTTTTGCGCCGCCAGCTCTCCTTGATTACGCGCTGTCTCGACCGGGATGGAACTCATCACCAAAAGAGTCGACCCAGGCGGCATGGCATTGGTGGCGACATTCGCGCCGAACAGCACCTCGTCGCAGACCGCCCCCTGAGACCCCTCCCCTTTTGCGCTCAACTGAGATGTTGGAGTGTGATCTCTCCGGTCCGTGCTGTGGTGTTATAGGGAGGAGTTCGTGTCCGAATGCCGCGACGCTACCTCGGCCAAATTGTCGCGCCCGCTTTCGGTGTCGTGACGGGGGTAAGATCACGAGGCCGCGACGGAGCGTTCCATCATTGCCTTCTAAGGCGCCTTGAGAGCGACGCTGCCTGACCTTTACCGGTCCGAAGGTCTTCGTTCGACTGGACTGGCCGTCGCATCTTTTGTGTGCGGGCCTGTCTCTCATTGCATAGCTCAAGTGAGCGTGCGAGCCGCTAGCCTGCGAATGACCGATACCGTTCCCTTTGCGTGAGGGTGCCCGATGAGGGGGATCTGGTGGGTGTTATCCCCGAGTTGCTTGAGCAGATTGTGTGTTCCGCTGCAGGCGCGTCGCAGAGGAGACCGTGAGGCCTGGTGAAGAGTTTGTTATCCTTGACATGGCCAGCGAAGTTTCGTGGTAGCGGCAGAATAGTGAGGAAAAACAACAGGATATGGCATAAACTACGCTGCTCCGGGCCACGCCGTTCAATGTTTGTTAACCTATTGGGTTCACGGCGAAGCGCTGGTTAGTTCGAGACTTGGGTGGGTGGTGGTGGGTAAGACTTGCCGCGTCAGCCATACGGCTCCGTGCTCTTTATTAGGCCCCCTCGAATGTGGGCCGGCCGTGTTTCAGGTTTGCGCAGGATGATCGCAAATAGCGGTGGATGCCCCCTCTCCGTCCGGTACGTGGCCACCTCTCCCCTGCTTGATTAACAAAGTGGGTGATGTAGCTCGTCGATGTTGGGCTCTCCCGGCGCGGGAACATCACCGCCGTCAGTTCGTGGGCGTCATGTCGGGACATTCCGCTCGCTTTTGGGTTAGGCCCGCTCCGGAAGAGCGACCGACGACACATCACGTCACGCCGTCAAGTGCGGGTCGGGTCCAGTCCTGAGCGGCCGGCGATTGCGAGCGCCGAGTTGTACATGTGCAACTCGCTGCGTAATCGCGGGATCTGACTGGCACCTAACTGACGTGATGGGCCGATTGCTACTGGTCCTTAAGGCCGAAAAACAGGCGCCTGAAGAGTAGAATGACGGCGGACCCCTCACCCCTCAAGGTGACTGTCAACGGACTGAAGAGCCTAAGTCTCTGTGCATGGCTGCAGGCGATCGATGCGATGCCATCAGACATTATCAGCCTGTCGCCTTCCGCCTATGTGTATGCCGCCAGCACTATGGGCTCTCAATTTTCCCATCTCTATTTAGGCCGGAGGCCGAGGCGGCTCTCCGTTCCAGGTCGCAGTTCGGATCGAGCTGTATACGCAGACCGGACCGGTCTCGTTCGCGGCTAAAGGGCAACTGGCTTCGTCTGCAGGAGCATGGGACCGGGACAATGGCGGCGAGAGACTTCCATGCAAGTGCTAACGAAGCCTCTTCGCAGGGCCATCGGGACGGCCGAGGGGCGAGGCATTGGTAGTCGCCACAAGGCAGCTGGCGCCTATCTCGAGTTGTACACGGACAACTATCAGAAGGCCGCCATGACTGCGATGCCTGCTAAACTCGCGGCAGCCGCGGTTCAACCCGACGCAATCGAATCCGCCGATCCAATCGGCTGCGTTGATGAGGCCCAGGGCGGCTATTGTCGTAATCGTGTCAATCCAACCGCAACCCAGTCGCTCATCTACAACTGCTAGCCTGCTGGCCGTTGATACTACTGAAGGCGGTTGCTAACAGCCTAGCAGCGCGCGAGATGGGCTGGGCTGTGGATTATTAGAAATTGCCGACGATGTTGAATTTCTTTCCATGTCGGCCGGCCTGCTCGGCGAACTGCGAAGCCACATTCGACGCAGTTCGGTCGACGGTCCGTGACCTAAATGACAGCTGTCGATCGCATGGCACAGGTTGGCGATCATTTGCCGAAGGAGCAGAGTTGCACACGTACAACAGCGCGAAGGCGCCATGCGGAATGCATCGATGCGACCGGCCGACCGCTCTTTGCCAGGGAGGGTGCTTCTTTGAAGGACTCCACGCCGGCTCTAAGAATGACTCCCGTGGACATACCCAGCCGGCGACAGTCGCATAGCTGCTGCACACATATCCATAGTCGTGCCAGTAGTGATTGAGCGCAGATTCTTGTAGTTTGCAGGTCGTCACAGAGTCGACTAGCAAGACGGCCTCGTTAACCTTTCATTAACCAAAAAGGGTTTGTCGGCGGTCCAGAATCAGTCCATCTTGATCAGCGCATTTCTGTCGCCTGTCGGCCAAAATGCGCAGATCAGGAGAGGCCGGTGTTGGACAAGGTCAGCCAAAGCAGTCCCGCGGGCGAAAGCCTCCGGCAACTCATCGCCACGGACGCCGCGGAACTGTCAAGGCAGTTGCAGGCGCACCAGGCCAGAACATTCCCGCCGACCTCTCAAAAAGGCATGCGCCTGTTCACCCCGGGCGAGGCGGCCGACTTCATCGGCATACATGAAGGCTATCTTCGGCAGATTGTCGCTGAGGGACATGGTCCCCAGCCACAAGCAAACGGACGGCGGCTCTACTCCGTGGAGGACATAGACCGGCTCCGGCAGGTGCTCGACGAGGCGAACTCGAAGGGGCATGGGAAGTACATCAGACATCGCAGGGCAGGGGAGAAGCTTCAGATTCTCTCGGTGATGAATTTCAAGGGCGGCAGCGCCAAGACGACGACCGCCGCGCACCTTGCCCAGTTCTTGTCCCTGCGCGGCTATAGGGTGCTCGCCATCGACCTTGATCCCCAGGCCAGCTTGTCGGCGATGTTCGGCCACCAGCCTGAGCTGGATGTGGGCCCCGGCGAGACCATCTACGGGGCAATCCGCTACGACGAGGATTGTCGCAGCATCCTGGAGATCGTGCGCTCGACCTACACGCCCAATCTGCACCTTATCCCGGGCAACCTTGAACTGATGGAGTTCGAGCACGAGACGCCGAAAGTATTGGCGAGCCGGCAGCCCGGCACGATGTTCTTCGCACGGCTTGGCGAATGCCTTGCCGAGATCGAAAGTGCGTACGATGTGGTCGTGATCGATTGTCCGCCGCAACTGGGCTTCCTGACGCTGTCAGCCCTGTGCGCGGCCACGGCCGTCATCATCACCGTGCATCCCCAGATGCTCGACGTCATGTCGATGTCCCAGTTCCTGCTCATGACCTCGGACTTGCTTTCAGTCGTTGAAAACGCTGGCGGCAATACCGAGTATGATTGGATGCGTTATCTGGTCACGCGGTTCGAGCCGAATGATGGCCCACAAAGCCAGATGTCCGGGTTTATGCGCTCGATCTTCGGCAACCGCGTGCTCGAAAACGCCATGCTCAAGTCGACGGCGATTTCCGATGCGGGATTGACCAAGCAGACCCTTTACGAGGTCGAGCGCGGGCAATTCACCCGTGGAACCTACGATCGTGCGCTTGAGAGCCTGACCCTCGTCAACGGCGAGATCGAGGAGCTGATCCGCAAGACCTGGGGGCGTAAATAGCAATGGCCCGTAAGAACCTTTTCGAAGTCTCGGAACCTGCAGGCGAGCAAACTCCTCCGGATGCTGCCAGAACGGCCTTGGTGAGACCTCTGATGGGATTGGATCGGCCACTCAAGCCAGGCCGACCGGTCGGCGCCATCTCGCAATCGCTCGAGAACATCAATTCACGCGCTCAGCGGGCCGAGGAGATTGAACGCAAGCTGTCGGAAGGGCAGGCGGTCGTTGAGCTCGATCCCAGTCTCATCGATCAATCAATCGTGGTCGACCGGCTGGGCGTGAGCGATGAAAGGCGGGCGGCCCTCGTCGATCAGATCCGCGAGCATGGACAACAGGTGCCCATCCTGGTGCGGCCGCATCCTGAAAACAGTGGCCGCTATCAGGTCGCCTACGGCCATCGAAGATTGGCCGCGGTAAGGCATCTCGGCCGTCTGGTCCGCGCTGTCGTCAGGGATCTGACCGACGAGCAACTCGTCGTCAGCCAGGGGCAGGAAAATAACAGTCGCAGCGACCTTTCCTACATTGAGCGCTGCTATTTTGCGTCGAAGCTCGAAGCCAAGGGCTTTTCGCGCGACATCATCATGGCCTCGCTTGGCGTCGACAAGGCGGCGCTGTCCCGAATGATTGCGCTGGTCGCACGACTGCCGGCCGAGATGATCGAGGCGATCGGCACCGCCGAATCCATAGGACGCCAGAAATGGGCCGAGCTCGCCGACCTGCTCGAGGAAAAGGGCAAGCGGGCCAAGGCACTCAAGGCCATCCAGGAGCCGGAGTTCGCGGTGCGCACCAGCGACGAGCGTTTTCAGGCCATTTACGACCTCATCAAGACCGCGGCGAAGAGGCCCGACCGGACGGTGTGGACCGCCGCCAATGGATCTCGCCTGGTTAACATCAGCGACAGCGAAACGAAGATGACCTTCGCTTTCGACAAACGCATCGAGCCGGAATTCGCAAGCTTCGTGCGGGAGCGCCTGCAAGCGCTCTATGATGAATTCCGCCAGAAGACCACGGACTAAGGAGCACTGAACCGCAAAAGAAAAAGGCCCCCGAACGTCTCCGCGCGGAAGCCCTTCTCAATGCTGTGACAAGCTGAGAATCGCAAATTCGCGAATCACTGTCAAGAGTCCAGGAGCCGTTTGCGGCGCACAGATTTCTTTTGCCTAGCGATAGGTGGAAGTGAAATGGGAACGCATACCGCGACGACGCCCTTCGGGCGGCGGCCGATGACGCTTGCGCTGCTTGCAAGCCAGGTCACGGCCAGTCAGATCGACCAGAAAGCGCGAGCTTCGAAATGGGAGGTCTTCAGGGACATCCGGGAGGCAAAACAGGCGCTGGGCGCGACCGATCGCGCCCTGGCGATCCTCAACGCACTACTGTCTTTTCATCGCGCGGAGGAGCTTACTGCGGAGGACAGCCTGGTCGTCTTTCCCTCCAATGAGCAGCTCAGCCGCCGCGCCAATGGCATGTCGCCGGCGACGCTCAGGCGGCATCTGGCCAATCTGGTCATTACAGGTCTCATCATCCGACGCGACAGCCCGAACGGCAAGCGGTTCGCGCGCAAGGGGGAGGGTGGTGCGATAGACCAGGCCTACGGTTTCGACCTATCGCCTATCCTGGCCCGGGCCGGGGAGTTCAAGGCTCTGGCTGCCGATGTGATGGCCGAGCACAAGGCACATCGTCTGGCGAAGGAGCGCCTGACAATTTGTCGCCGCGATGTCGTCAAGATGATCGACGTCGGCATCAACGAGGACGCTCCCGGCAATTGGCAGGGCTTCCAGGGCCGTTACGAGGCAATCATTGCCCGCTTGCCTCGCACAGCGGCTAGGTCCGTCTTAGAAGCCATCTGCAATGATCTGGAAGACCTATGGATCGATATCCACCAGACGCTGGAATCATTCATCAATTCGCAGAATCTGAACGCCAATGAGTCCCAATCTGAGCGTCACATACAGAGTTCAAACCCAAATGTTTATTCTACCGATGAATCTGAAAACGGCTTTAGAGAAATAAATGAAGCGAGCGGCGTTGATGCCAAAACCGACAACGTGCGCGCCTTGCCGCACCGGGATCTGCCCTTGGGCATGGTGGTGGATGCTTGCCCCGAGCTTTTGACGCTGGCCCGCGACGGGCAGATCCGGACCTGGCGCGATTTTGTCGCCGCCGCCGAACAGGCCCGGCCGTTCATGGGCATCAGCCCCAGCGCCTGGCAGGAGGCGGTCGAGGTCATGGGCCAGGAGAAGGCGGCGGTTACGGTGGCGGCGATACTGCAACGATCCGAGCGGATCGCCAGCCGCGGCGGCTATCTTCGCAATCTGACCGAGCGGGCGCGCGATCAGAAGTTCTCCGTGTGGCCGATGGTCATGGCGCTGTTGCGCGAAAGGCTCGATGTGCACGCCAAGACATCAGGCTCTGGCGCGAAGCCAGATGCGGCCCCCGGCCAGCCCGAACCGGTCGAAATCAGCGACGCGCTGCGCAAGAGCATGAAAAAGAAAGGCTGGGAACGGCGAGGGGGCACATCATGAGGCTCGATCCGGGATCTTCTTCGCCTCACACAATGAGCCGCGCGGCCTTTCCATGCCGTCGCTCGGCGTCGTTGTAATAGCGCGAGGCCTGTTGCACGGAGCGATGTTGCGATTGCTGCATCGCTTCGGGCAGGGGAATGCCGCGCCGTGCCGCTTCAGTCAAGAATCCGGCGCGCAGGCCGTGGGCGCTGAACTCCTGTGGATCGAGCCCGCACTGGAGGATGCGCCGTTTCAGGATGAGATTGACGGCCTGTGGCGTAAGAGCCCTTCGTTCAAGGTGACCCCAACGGTCGATGCGACGGAAAACGGCCCCTTCGGTGATCCCTGCGCGCGCCAGCCAGTCGTCCAGGGCCGCGACGGGCCTGCCTATTAGCAAGACGAATGCGCTGTCATCGGCCTCGGTAGTCTTGGTCCGGCCAAGATGGATACTCACGCACGGCAGGAGGGCGCTATGGGGGTTGTCCGGATCGGCCGGGACGGGATCTTGTTCCATCAGTTGAGCAATACGCAGCGAGGAGACTTCGCTGCGGCGACGGCCGCCGGAGGCGAAGGCGACCATCAGCAGCGCCCGATCGCGGACATCCACGAGGCGGTCGCCGGCGCAGGCCTTCAAAAGCGCGCCGAGCACGTCGGCCGTGACGGCCTTGGCGCTTTTTCGATGCCGTGGGCGCAAACTCGCCCGCACCGCGAGTTTCGTCGCGTTGCGCAGTCGCGGCGCGTTGAACTTGCCTTGCAGTCCGCGCCACTGCGTAAGCGTCGACCAGCTCGACAGGCGCCGGCGGACCGTGCTGGGGGAGTGAGGTCCTTTGGCCCTCAATAGCCCTGCTTGCATCAATGCCGCGCTCACGTCCGCGGGCATACCATGCGTCGGATCAGTCTCGCGCCGGGCCGGATCCCACAGATGATGCGCCAGGAATTTTAACAACAACGCCTCAGGGGCCGGCCAGGGCAGGGGATCTGACGTGGCCGCCCTGCACCATGCCTCAAGGTAGGCGAGGTCAGAGGCGAGCGCCCGCATCGAATTCTCGCCGATGCCTTCGCGCGCCAGGTGACGCAGGGTCTCCACATCGTCGTCCGACAGGATCTCGGCCAGGAATTCGCGGCGATCGAACGGCAGCACAGCGTCCAGGGCGTCCAGCGCCTCGGCGCGGCGCAAGACGTCGGCCGAGTTTGAGATCGTTCGAATTCCCCGCATTCCATAGCTCCCTTCAACGCCCGAGCCATGGATTTTGGCTGATTTGCGCGGCGAAAGCTATCATTATCGATAAGAGATACTTATCGATAGTTATATTGCATCTTAGGAAAATCTCCTGCAGGTCAACTTAGATGCCAGATAGCTTGACTAAGCCGAATCATCTATCGTGAAAACAATGGCTTACGCGCTCGACCATCTGCCCCTGGAAAGCCTGATCGGCCCGGTTGCCCGCACGACCGAGGTTTTGGCGCGTCTCGACGAGCGCCTGGCCCGCTCGCCCGTCCGCGACGGCTTCTTCGAACGCCAGCATTTTGCCGACGCGGCCGCGGCACTGTGGCTCGAGGGCGAACTCGTCCACCTCGAGGACCTCGTCCTGCACGACGCCCACATGGATATCCGCACCCCGACCCACGAGCTCACCCGGGCGCACGCGGTGCTGCGAACCCGCCGGCGGATTTTTGCCCAAAGGCCCGACTGGGCGCTCGGCCGTGACGGTTTGTTGGCGCTGACCGGCCGCGGCGGCGCCATGCCGGCGGCGTCGGCCCAAAGGAATCGGGACAGGGAGGGGGCTGATCCCGGCACCGTTGAAGCCGATGGTCGCGATGTTGCCGAGGACGATCTGCTGGCCGAAGAATTTGCCGAGATCGATGCCGTCCTGGCGCGCACCTCAAAGCTTCTCAGCGGCGCCGACGTGTCGGCGAGGACGCCGCGCGCGGACGAGAGGCCAGACCTGATCTACGATCTCGACTGGAACGAAGACGAACGGCTGGCCGAATGGCGCGATGTGATTGCCGGGACACGCGATCTGCCGCTCGTCCTACGCGGCGCCATCCTGCTCGATGCATGGCAAGACATCGAGGTGTTGCAGCATGCCAACTGGCTTGGCCCACTGCTTGTTGCCGCGCTGCTGCGGCAGGAGGGTCTTGCCGCCAACCATCTCGCCTGCTTGAATCTGGGCGCCAAAAACATTCCACGGGAGCGGCGACAGGCGCGCAATCGCAGCGATCGGCTGCTCGCCTGCCTCGACGCCATCCACGACGCGGCGCTTGCTGGCTTGAAGGAGCATGACCGGTTGGTGATGGCGAAAAACCAGGTGGAGCGGCGGCTCAAGCGACGCCGTGCCAGCTCGAAGCTTCCAGACCTGATCGAGCTGGTGCTCTCGCGGCCGCTCGTCTCGACCGGCATGATCCAGGAGCGGCTAAAAGTGACAAAACAGGGGGCGCTCAACCTGGTCGGCGAGCTTGGCCTGCGCGAGATGACGGGCAGGGGAAGGTTTCGGGCGTGGGGGATTGTTTAGGACGGACTCACTGGCACCGTATTTCTCTGGCACGGCGATGACTCCTCATGTCGGGAACCGACAGTAGAGATGCTGGATTACACGTGGAGCATTCGTCAGTAGGTTCCGAAGTGCTGGTCTATTAAGGAATTTTGATTATAGAGTGCGACAGGCGTTGATTTGCCATGGTCGCGCTGGTGGGGGCTCGGGAAGGTCATTGCAATGGCATCGGCACAACAACTGATCGGGCTCGTGAAGAGCCACGCCGAAGGTGATGAAGGTCGGTTCTTCGACCTTGCGATGCAGCTTGCCACAGCCGAGGAACAGAAGGGTCATGCCCGGCTGGCAGAGCAGCTGCGCCAGTGGGCTGAGGCTGGTCAGCAACCTGCGAAGTCTGCGCGGGTCGCGCCCACTCCAATCGCGGCTCCGCGTGGGGACTTAGCGGCCTTCCTCAGCGCAAGCTATCCCACAACTCGGCTGAACGATCTGATCCTGCCGGTGCATATTGGGGATGAGCTCTCCCACATCGTTATCGAGACCAAAATGACGCAAAAGCTGGAAGAGAAAGGTCTGCGTCCGCGTCGACGTTTGCTTCTGGCTGGTCCCCCAGGCACCGGAAAGACGCTAACGGCGGAAGCACTCGCTGGCGAGTTGAAGTTTCCGCTCTTCACCGTCCTCCTCCACGGTCTGATTACGAAATTCATGGGGGAAACCGCACAGAAGCTGCGGATGATTTTCGATGCGGTACGGACAAACCGCGGCATATACCTGTTCGATGAGATTGACGCGCTGGCGGCGTCGCGAGGCGCGGACAACGACATTGGCGAGGCGCGTCGAATCCTGAATTCGTTCCTGCAGTTCCTTGATGAGGACACTGGCCCGTCGATTGTGGTTGCGACCACCAACCTTCCCGAGATTCTCGACCGGGCGGTTCTGCGCCGCTTCGATCTGGTATTGCCCTATCAACTGCCGGACGCAGAGGCGATCGAGAAGGCAATGCGCCGTCGACTGCGAGGCTTTGACGTCGACGCCGTCGACTGGGGGGATGTGGTTGAGCACGCCGAGGGTCTTTCCACAGCCGATGTTGTGGCGGGAGGGGAAGACGCGGCGCGACGTGCGGTTTTGGGCAATTCCAGCGAAATCATGACCTCCGCGGTGGTCGCGTCCCTCGAGCGCCGCCGGTCACTGCATAGCATAGGGGTGGCAACGCATGCCGAGGGACAAACGGCACTTCATTCTCAACGCACTGTCAAAAAGCGAAAAGTTCAAGCCAAAAGGCCAGCCCACAACAAAGCATCCAAGTGATGTTGCTGATCGAGCCGCTCATGCCCAGGCCTTGCTACAGGCGATCGATCATCTTCCCGACGTAAAGGCGGAAGGAAGCGTTGGAGTCTATCTCGATGTCGCTGGAAGGCCGGGCGAGATCATGGTCACCAAAAGCCTCAACGCCAGCGGCTTGTCTCTCCTGCGTTTCGAGCCTGGTCAACCCGCCGCCAACCAACCGCCGCGAGCGACGGTCTTTGCGACCGGCGATGCTCTGACAAAGCTGCGCCAGAAAGTCGACGACTTTGCGACGAAGAACCGTGTAAAGAAGGATGGCACCGAGGGGCGCCCCTTCAATGCGGATCTCGTGCAAAGCATAGGTGCCATCGTCGAGGCAGGACTTCGCGCGCTGTGGCGCAGTCCTTCCGCAAGGTTCCCCGAAGGCGATGTCGCTGTTCCATGGGAATTGTGGCTGGACAAGGCCCAAGCTGCGGGTTTCATCGGAAACGCTGCTGAATACGGGGTTGCCATAGGGGCTGATCGGCTTGAGTTCCCAGAAGACATCGTCGTTATCGGGACCGCCACAAGAGAAGCGCTTGCCTTGGCGGTGCGGCGCCTTGGAGGTGTCCGCGCTCTAGCGGCGCCCACAGTCACCGCCGACTATTTCGACGCAATGCCGATCGAGGAGCAGGCTGACTGGCTCGACAATTTGGCCGGGTGGACGACATTCCAAGTGCTCAACGATCCGGGCTATGTCACGCTGCTCGACAGAGGCGTCAGTCGCGCCCATCCACTTGTTCAGCCTGCCCTCAATGTCGACGACAGGCATGCCGCCAATCCTGCCTGGGATGTTGGGGACTTCGTCGGTCACGGCACGCAACTTGCGGGGCTGGCGCTCTACGGCGACTTGACCGTGGCCCTGCAGACGATGCAGCCGATCGAGATCCGGCACCGGCTGGAGTCTGCAAAGATCATTCCGGACGCGGGTCACAATCCCCATCACCTGCTTGGGGCATTGACCCGCGCCGGTATCAACGCGGCGGAACGCACCGGTGATCGGCGTCGCACCTTCGCCATGGCGAGCACGACGGAGGAGGATACGCCACACGATGGTGCTCCCACCTCATGGTCCAGCGAGGTGGATCAATTGACGGCAGGAGTTTCCGGCGACAAGAAAATTCAGCGACTGATGCTGATTTCGGCCGGAAACACCATCCAGAACATGTTTGGCAACGCCGACTACCTCGCGGCATGTGACCACCCAGACAATGAAATCGAATCGCCGGCGCAGGCCTGGAACGCCGTCTGTGTGGGTGCCTACACCGAGAAGAATGTCCTGCCAGCCGGCGAGCCAGGCACGCCGCTCGCACCAGTCGGCGATCTTGCACCATCGTCGCGAACCGCAAGCTGGTCCTCACATTGGCCGCTGAAACCGGACGTCGTGTTCGAAGGCGGAAACTGGGTGGTCAACGGACCCCCGCCGCCGATGCTACATCCAGCATTGTCTCTTCTGACCACCGACCATACCTTCCCCACCCGCGCGTTCACGACCTGCGGACAAACCAGTGGCGCAACGGCTCTTGCAGCTCGGGCAATTACCGAGCTGTGGTCGGACTATCCAACCTTGTGGCCAGAAACGATCCGGGCAGTCTTTGTTTCCTCGGCTCGTTGGACGCCGCGAATGCGCAGCCATTTGCCTGCAAATCCTGGGAAAGGGCATTTCGCTCCGTTGTTCAAGCGCTATGGATTTGGCGTGCCTGACATGGAAAGGGCGCGTCGCAGCGCCGCCAATGCCCTGACGCTGCTGGTGCAAGATACAATTATTCCATATCGGCCAAGCGACAGTGGCCCGGATCATGTTCACAACGAGATGAAGTTGTTCGAGCTGCCGTGGCCCGTCGAGGCCTTGCGCGGTCTGGTCAACAGCCCGGTCACCCTGAGGGTAGCTCTCAGCACCTTTATCGCGCCCAACCCGTCGGAGCCAGCACGCGGCTCAAAATTCCGCTATGCCTCGCACAATCTGCGCTTCAAGCTCAATCGGCCAAACGAAAGCCGCGCAGCCTTCATTGCGCGCATCAGCAAGGTCGCCGAGCAGCGGGAGGAGGAGCCCGTCGATGAGGACGATGGCTGGACGTTCGGCCGTAATCGTCGCGATGTCGGATCCCTGCAGATTGACCAGCTCACCTGCTTTGCGTCAGACCTCGCTCGCCGCAACATCCTGGCCGTCCATCCTGTTGCCGGGTGGTGGAAAACAAGGGCAATCGAGGACCCACACAAACGGTCGGTGCGGTTTGCTCTGGCGGTAGAGATCGATGCCATCGAAGCTGAAGCGGATCTCTACGCGGAAGTTCAGCAGGCGATCGAGGCGCTCAGTGCGGCGCAGACGGTCGTCGTCTGAAACGATTTTGGTTACAATTCGTATTGTCGCTGGCGACGAGATGTTGAGTGCGCGGACCTTCGCCAGTTTGCTCGGCACAGTGCGTGTTGCGATCAACGCGTGGTGGCAGAGTGGGCAAGGGGGCATACTGCGGTCCAGAACTTTAGCGATGGAGGAAAGTTGGCAGCGAAACGAGATATTGGTGCGTGCTCGGTGAGTTCGCCCACGGCTTGGGCCATGGTACCGCGCGATAGCCGCTGCCAAAAATGTCGGAGGCGGCACGCCCCATATCGATGACTGCGGCGGGTAGTCCTTAACCGCGGGTATGCTCGCATCGATAGCGACGAAGGGAGTTGTGCCGATGGGCGTGCAGGCAGCCGTTCGTCGAAGACTTTGGCGCTCCCTTGCGTCTGGATTGCGGAAAAGCTGCCGCCGCGAACAGGGTCTAGTTGTTTATCGCCCGTGACGGCGCCGATTGATATGCAGCCGTTGACACGCACAGTATACTCAAAGCACGCAGACCACCGCCTTGGCCAATTCCTCCAGTCGATCTTCCCTCAGCCCTGCAACGTTGAAGCGACTGTCACTCACCATGTAAATCCCGAACTCATCGCGCAGCCGTTCAACTTGAGTTTCAGTCAAGCCAAGGCGCGAGAACATACCACGGTGGCTGGCGACGAAATCGAAGCGGTCGGAGTTCGAGTGGCGGCGCAACGCATCTGCCATGCCGTTGCGCAGGTTCAAAATCCGCAATCGCATCTCTTCCAGTTCGTTCTTCCAATTCGCCGCTAGCGCCTCGTCCTCAAGGATGATGCGTATGGTGGCGGCAGCGTGGTCCGGCGGCATCGAATACATAAGGCGCGTCGACATCAGCGCCTGGCTGCCGACGATCTTTGTGCTTGCGGCGTCCTTGCACAAAAGCATCATGGCGCCGACCCGGTCCCGATAGACCGAGAAGTTCTTCGAACAGGAGGTGGCGACCGCCATCTCAGGGACCCTTTTGGCCAGCAGTCGCACAGCGGCCGCATCAGCATCGAGCCCGTTGCCGAACCCCTGGTAGGCAAGGTCGATCAAAGGGAACAGATCTTTCTCGGTGACAAAGTCGGCGATCCTTTTCCACTGATCAATCGTCAGGTCGGCCCCGGTCGGATTGTGGCAGCAGCCGTGCAGAAGAACGATGTCGCCTGGACGAGCGGCGTCCAAACCGCGCACCATTTTGTCGAACTTCACCTTGCCGGTCGCCGCATCGAAGTATGGATAGGCGGCCGTCTTGAGTTGCGTCAGCTTGATGAGTGGCTCATGGATCGGCCAGGTTGGGTCAGAAAGCCAGACAGTTGCCCCAGGCCGCGCCTTGCTCAAAAGCTCCGCAAGGATGCGCAACGCACCGGTGCCGCCCGCAGCCTGGCCACAAAAGATGCGCGAGGGATCTGCACTGTCTGCAAATACCAGTTTCAACATCGCCTTGTTGAAACCTTCGTCCCCGCCCATGCCAAGATAACTCTTGGTCGTCTGGCTGTCATAAAGGCGCTTTTCCGCCTCGCGCACGGCCTGCATGACGACGGTTTCGCCGGTCGCATCCTTGTAGACCCCCACGCCGAGGTCCATCTTGTGCGCACGGGGATCGTCGCGATAAAGGCCGGCCAGCGCCATGATCTTGTCCGCCGCGGCGGCGGTCATCGTTTCAAACATCGTTTCCTCTCAAGATTTCACAGGCCCTGGCTTCACGCTTATCAGCGGATTTGTCGCGAGTTTTCGGCCGCCTCAGGGGATACGGGCTGGGTGGCTCCGCACCACTTGGATCTGCTCTCCCAAGCTCTCAACTCCGAGCCGCATCGTTTCTGCGCCTGTCAGGTAGACAGGCGGCTTTTGTCCCATGCCAACCCCTGGCGGGGTCCCGGTCGCGATAACGTCGCCTGGTTGGAGCGACATGAACTGGCTGACGTAGTGAACCAGATGCGGGACAGGAAAGATCATCGTCTTGGTCGAGCCATCCTGGTAACGCCTGCCGTCCACCTCGAGCCAGATCGAAAGGTTCTGCGGATCAGGAACGTCGTCAGCAGTGACCAGCCACGGTCCAAGGGGTCCGAAGGTGTCGGCGCTCTTGCCCTTGGTCCACTGCCCACCTCGTTCCATCTGGAAGGTGCGCTCAGAAATGTCATTGACGACGCAATACCCAGCCACGTGGGCCATTGCGTCCGCTTCGGCGATATACGCTCCGCCTTTTCCAATCACGACGCCGAGCTCCACCTCCCAGTCGCATTTTGTCGCGCCGCGCGGAATGATGATGCGGTCGTTTGGACCGCAAATGGCCGAAGTGGCCTTCATGAAGATGATCGGCTCGGACGGTGTCGGCAGGTTGGCTTCCGCCGCATGATCGGTGTAGTTGAGACCTATGCAAATGAACTTGCCGATCTGGCCAACACACGGGCCAATGCGATCGACGGTCAGTATAGGAAGACTCTCGATGTCCAGTGCCGATATCCGCGATAATCCTTCCGGTGTCAGAGTCTCGCCGCTCAGGTCCGATATCTGAGCCGACAGATCGCGCGCGTTTCCCTGTTGGTCAAGTATTGCCGGCCTCTCCTGTCCGACCGGACCTATGCGCAGGAGCTTCATGCAAATTTCCTTCTTAGAAGTGTCCGCCTTGGCGACATATGAAGTAAAGTCATGTACGCGTTTTCGGCTTGCACTCCCACGGTCTTGGTTGCGCCATGTATTCGCGTGCCAAGGCTTCGTAGTGATGAGCATTCTTGGGAAGATCGCCGGCGACGCCGTCGTCCAGATTGCGCACGAGCCGGGCAGGAGAGCCCATCCACATGGTCCGCTCGGGAACAATCTTTCCCGACGTGACCAGTGATCCTGCGCCGATCAGTGATTGGCATCCGATGCGGGCATTGTCCAAAACGATCGCGCCCATTCCAATCAAGGCCCCATCGTCGATCGAACAGCCATGGACGATTGCGCGATGCCCAATGGTGACGTGGCTTCCTATTATAAGCTGGTTTCCCTCGTCTCCATGCATGACCGCGCCATCCTGCACATTGGAGCCGCGTCCGATGCGTATCGGGCAAACGTCGCCGCGCAATACGGCGCCAGGCCATATGCTGCATTCGGCTGCGATCTCGACATCCCCGATGATCACCACATTGGGGCCGATGAATGCTGAAGGATCAATCTTCGGGCTGTGGCCTCGGAAGGGCAGGATTGAGTTGCTAGAACTTCGCATCGTGCCGGCTCTCCTCGTGTTGGGCCAGGGCGCGCGTGAGGCGCTATGGGCCGGAGTGGACTGCCGGCTCGTCGTAAATTGACAGCAAGACCCGCAGCGCCTGCAGTCCATCCTCGCCTCCGATCGTTGGAGGCGTATCTGATCGAACGGAATTCATGCAGTCCTCGAGCTGTGTGGCGAAATGACCGAATGCAGGACGCCCCTCCAGTTCAATGCGGCGCGGACCCTTGCCCTGGTTAAGAAACAGAGCATTCGCGTAATGAAAAATTCGAAGTGATCCCTCGGTTCCATATACTGCGATTGAGCCCGGCTCGTTTTCCCACTGCCCAGCGGACGTGATTGATCCGTCGGTCAGCCAACCCTGGCCACCACTGAACATGCCTTCATTGGGCAGCGAGGCGCTATAGGTGGCAGCGTTGTAAAGCAGATGGCCTGTGGCGCCGTCTGGGAAGGTGAGAGCCATGAATTCCGACTGCACCGGGGCGCCCGAAATCTGCCCCGAGCCGACAGCTCTGTCGGGTGCCGACCCCATGAACCAAGAGAAGACATCAATTAGATGTATGCCGTGGTCGACAAGGCCCATGCCGGCTCCCCCCGGGCCACCAAGAGGGTAATGGATCGGCGCCAGCTGGCTGTAACGCTCCAGGCCCTGGCCTCCAATGAGTTGTTCGCTCATCAGTTGAACCCGGCCGATCGCCCCTTGCTGGATAAGCTCATAAGCTTTGCGGATCGCCGGCAGGTAGCGATAGCAAGAGCCGTAAAACAGTTTCACGCCGGCGTTGCGGCACGCGGCAATCATGGCTTGGCCGTCAACCAACGTCACGGCGAGCGGCTTCTCACAAAAAACGTCGACTCCGACCCGCGCTGCTGCCTCCACGATCTCGCGATGCGTGGATGCAGGAGTCAAGACCATGACAAGGTCAATGCCGCCATCGCGAAGCAACTCGTCATATTCCTTGTAGGCCCGTGCATTGTAGGCCTGGGCTGTCCTTTCAGCGATCTCTGCGCGGGTGTCGCATACCGACACGACAGCGACATCCTCGATGAGGCGGAGCGCCTCCAGCTGGCATTCGGCCACCACGCCCAGACCAACAAGACCAATCCGAAATTTCGCGGTCATGTCATGTCCTCGAATGTCAATGCCGGCGCAAACCGAGCATCTTGCGTGCCTCGTCCGGCGTAGCCACCTCGAAGCCCATGAACTCGATGATGGTGCGGGCTCTGGCAACGAGCTCGCCGTTGGTCGCGAAGACACCACGCTTGAGATAAAGGTTGTCTTCCAGGCCAACCCGGACGTTGCCTCCCAGGATCACTGATTGAGCCACCATTGGCATTTGCATGCGAGCGATGCCAAAAGCGGCCCAATGAGCCTCAGGCGGCAAAAGACTGCGCATGTAGAGCAGGGTCTCGGTCGTCGCCGGAAGCCCCCAACTCGTGCCCATCACGATCTGATACATCGGAGGCTGGTCAAAGAACCCGTCGGCCAGCATCTTGTTGGCAAGCAGGACATCGCCTGGTGCGAAGACCTCGATCTCCGGCTTCACCCCCAGTTCTTGGAAGTGCTTGGCCATCTTGCGTAGCGTGGCCTGCGTATTCAGATAGACATACTCTTTTTCGCCATCCAACTGATTTTGTGTCGTCACATCGATCGAGCACATTTCGGGCCGGATCATTTCAATGTGGCGCACGCGCTCCGCGGCTGAGGCAACGTCGGAGCCAGGCCCGGCCCTGCTTTCGTCAGCTGGGTCAGGCCGGAATATCCCGCCACCTCCGCAGGTGACGTTCATTATCGCCTTAACGCCGTTGTCGCGGACACGAGTGGCCATATCCAGGAACAAATCCGCGTCGCGGGTACCATCGCCGGTCTTGGGATTGCGCACGTGCAAATGCACCGCTGTTGCGCCTGCTTGCTCGGCTTCGAGTGCTGAGTCGGCTATCTGCTGGGGCGTTATGGGAAAGTTAGGATGAGCCTTGTTATACTGGTTCTCTCCAACAACGGCGCAGGTGAGTATTACTTTTCGGGACATTTCCGACACCTTTCGCCGGCGGTTGCTATGCGCTATGATTCTGAGATCACAGAAGACGGTTACCCCTGGACAATCTCGAAGTCAATCTGCAAAAAGGCGAATCTCGGTTGGGAAGTCGGGTTGGCTAGGAAATTGGTGAAAAGTCACGCACGCAAGACCCGCTCCGCGGCAGGACGACCCAAGGGGTCAGCGCCTCCATTGCCCAAAATCGTTTCCGCGCAAGGAACATCGGTCGAACGACAAGTCTACGGCGCGATCCGCTTTGCTTTGATGAGCGGAGCTATCCAGCCGGGCGCCCGGTTGACCATACGCTCGCTTTCAGAAGAACTTGGCGTAAGCCCTACGCCAGTGCGAGAGGCGCTGAAACGGCTCGAGGCCGACGGCGCGGTAACGGGCCGCAACAAGAGCGCGTTTGTCGTCTATGACCCGGATAAGGTCGATTTCGAAGAATTATTTGAAATACGCCTGGCGCTCGAATGCCAAGCAATTCGACGTGCCGCTAAGAAGGCTCGCCGCGATGATATCAACCTTCTCAGGCGTATGACCGAAGATTATCACAAGATCTTAACTGGCAAGGAGCGCTCAGTCCAACGGGCTCTCTCAGAGAATTTTCGATTTCACTTCGAGGTCTACAGACTGTCTGGGTCTACGATGTTGGTCGAGCTGATTGAGACATTGTGGCTTCGCATAGGCCCAACCCTGCAACGATATATGCCCTCACACGGCAACATCAGTTTCCACAACAAAATGATCGACGCCCTCGCTATGAATCAGCCCGACTTGGCGGCCGACGCTTTGCGAGATGACTTGACTGCGGCCCACGACGTCATCGTCGCCCAATTGCCAGATCGATCCTAAGGCTTCCTTCCGTTCGCCGCGGTGGCTCATCGGCAGCGGGTTGCCAACGAAGGATACCTGCCCTGACAGTGAGCAGATGCAGGCCCGCCATTGTCCTCCGCGAAATCATGAGACTGCGCGCAGCGCCTGCGTCCTCGCTTCATCGATGACCAGTTCCGATCCGACGGCCGAGGCAGATAACGCCACGCCGTAAACCGAGCTGGCGCGTTCTACTGTAACCAGACCCTCGCGAACGTCGTGCAGGACCTTGTGCGGATCGCGGTTCTTCGGATCTCCATAGCCACCGCCGCCAGACGAATGGGAAATTATCGTTTCACCTGGCCGTAGCGTTTCGCTGTGACAGGCCGGGAGGGTGGTAAGGGTACCGTCGAGATTGCGCCGGTAGGCTGCCGCACAGGCCCCGTTGCCGCCTCCGAAAGCGCCCTCAGCAGGGTTTACGGTACCATCCGAGGCGTAGATCACCGTCATGGTGCAATCCTCGGTCGGTCCGAACTCGACCTCGACAGAAGATGCTCCACGATACATGCCGGCGCCATCGCTGTCCACGATGAGACGGCGGCTCACTATGATCATTGGATGATGCAATTCGTCGACTTCGACACTGTCTTGTCGTGAAAGTCCGGCGTTGCCTGAATGGATCATAGTCAAAAAGCCGTCGGTGACCGGCGTGCCGGCGCCACCCGTGGCACCCAGCATAAGCTGGTTGACGAACCGCTCTCCGGTGCGGGGATCCACACCCGAAATTACCCCTGTCGCAGGGGGGATGATTGGACCGGTCTCAGCCATGCCGAATCCTGGGGCAATTTGGGCGATGCCTCTTTGGACGGATGTCGAGACGCGGTCTGCAACATTGGTTGTCGCCACCGAGCAGGAGAAAGGATGCCGAGGAATGCCTACCACGCAGTTCTCGCGCAACCGGATGGAAATACGCCGGAAGCTCCCGGCATTGGCCGGTACCGTGTGATCGATAATGCCGTTGTAGACGCCGATCATCGCGGCCGTGCGGGAACACCCTTCTGACAGATTGAGGCCGCACGGCTGACAATCGACGTTGTCGGCCAGATCGATGGCAATTCGGCCCGCTTCGGCATCTATTTCTAACGTCACGCTGACCGGTATTCCGTCCGGTACGCCGGGGAACGGGTCGTGCCCCGATTTGACCGTCGCGCGTCCGGACGTGAGGCGCCGGATTGCCTGAACCATCTTCGCTTCCGAATAGTCGAACCATGCTTCCGTATAAGAGGACAGTGCGTCCCAGCCATGCTTTTCTCCCAAGGCCAGAAGTTCCCGCTCACCAATCCGGACCGCGCCCAAGGTTGCGAGATAATCGCCCCACCATTGCTCGGGCACGCGGATACGGGCCTTGCACATGCGAATGAGGTCATCATTGTCCTGGTAGTCGGATTGGATCTTTGCGGCAGAGAAGATGAGGGCTCCTTCCTCATAGACATCCCGGGCATCACCCATGTAGGTCGTAGGCTTCGAGTTGCCGCAATCGGCTTGATGGGCCTTGGCCAATACGAAGAAACGCACAATTCCGTCGTCGTCCACGACGGGCACAATCAAACAATGGTCGGCAGGGTGCGAGTTGCCTTCATAGGGGCTGTTATGGAGCAAGCAGTCGCCACGTTTAAGAACGGGATGATGCTGGCGCACCGCCTGACACATGAGGTCAGGACCCGCAAGTGTATGAATGGGCAAGCTCTCCGCCGATGCAAGAAGTCGGCAATCGGCGGTGAGAATGACGCAGGAGAAATCATGTGCGGTGTTCAAAACGCCGGACCGCGCTGTTCTGAACAGCGTATTTTGCATCTTGCGCGCGATGCTCTCGAAGCGGCTTGCCAGGATAGCCATCTTGACACCGTCAGCACGAGAATTCGAGGCGGTTGTTTCCATGGTGGCTCTCCTCAAAAGGTAATGCGCAGTCCGCCGTCTTTGGTACGCGCGGCCTTTGTGTCCGGATCGACGACCACAGTTGTGAAAGAAGATTCAATGATAGCAGGCCCTGCAACCATGGTTTCGGGCTCCATCGTTTCAAATCTGATCACATCGGTGTCTTGCCAGCCGGTTTCGTAGAAGTAGACCTTACGTTTTAAGACATGGCTGGTGCCGGAAGCAAAGGGCAGGCGGCCGGTTCCTGCCTGGCGGATCTTGCAACTCACCTTGGCCCGCCAGGTGACAAATTCGATATCAGATTGCTCATCCGAAATTTCGAATATGGCTAAATGAGTCTGGTGGAAAGCCGATCTCAATGCATCGAGGTCGTTTTCGTCGACCAGCCTGTTTGCGGACAATGGCACTTCGATTTCCCAAATCTGGTGCATGTAGCGAGCCTCGACTGAGAAGTCGATTGAGACCTCCAGCGCATCGCCTCCGGGCCCATCTGCAAATTCCCTGCAACGGTTCTCAAGATCTTCGAGTATTCCGTTGACAGCGGTGTAATCGAATTGGCGAGTTGTGGTGTACGACATGCGAGCATAGTCGGACGTGATGTCCGACATCAGCGCTCCGGCGGCTGATAGGACGGAGCCTGCTTCGGGAATGAGCACGCCCGCGCAACCCAGCCGGCGCCCAACCGCGACAGCGTTGAGACCAGCCGCCCCGCCGCCGCCGATCAACACCGAATCGGACGGATCGATCCCCTGATTGACGGTGATTTCGTCAATTGCGCCGACCATTTTCTCTGTCGTGAGAGCAAGAACAGCGGCCGCCGCCTCTTCGATGGCCAAGCCGAGCTTGTCAGCAACGTTCTCCTTCAGAGCTTTGCGAGCCGCTTCCTTGTCCAGCACGATCCGGCCACCAAGGAAGAAATCGGGGTCAATGTATCCGAGGATGATAGAACAATCCGTAACTGTGGGTTCGACACCGCCTTTGCCGTAGGCAACCGGCCCGGGTGTCGATCCCGCACTTTGCGGGCCGACGCGCAGCAGCCCGCCTTCGTCGACCCATGCAATCGAGCCGCCACCGGCACCGACGCTTTTAACGTCGACCGACGGGAAGCCGGTCATATGTCCCCGGAACCGCTGTCCGATCCATGTTTCTCGGGTCCATGGAATGCGACCATCACGAACAAGACTGACATCGTATGTTGTGCCGCCCGTATCGGCCACGATCGCGGCCGCGCCACCAAAGTCGCGAGCGGCGTAAAAGCGCCCTGCGACAGGGGCCATTGACGGGCCGGAGTTAATAGAATGGATTGGCGCACGCGCAACTGCTGCGGCATCCATGATGCCGCCGCTGGAAGTCACCATCAGGGCCCGGCCCGTGAAACCGGCGGCTTTCAGCCGCCTGGTGAGACCATTGAGATAATTAAACATCAGAGGCTTCAGCGAGGCGTCGATCACAGTCGCGGATGCGCGCCTATACTCGCGCAGGGTCGGGTTCAACGCGTGCGAGAGCGTGTAGGGAACGCCAGGCATGTGCACGTCGAGGAGTTCTCCGACCCGCTTCTCGTGGGCGTTGTTGACAATAGACCACAGCAAACAGACGCCTACGGCCTCAACGCGCCGGGCTTTCATTGCCTGGATGGTTCTGATCACCGCATCTTCATCGAGCGGTTTCCTGATGGTACCTTTGGCGTCGACTCGGCCAAACACCTCAAAAGTAAGCTCGCGCGGCACGTAAGGTTCTGGATAGGCAACAGTGAAGTTGAACGGCTCCATCCGTCCACCTTCGCGGAGCATCAGGATGTCGGGATGGCCTTCGGTCGTAAGGAACGCCGTGCGCGCAACGTGGCCAGTGAGGATGGCGTTGATTGCCCTTGTGGTGCCGTGGATGAAAGTGTCCGCGCCGCTTAGGAATTCGGATAGCTCTTGCCCTCCATCCTCGGCTGCAAGCGTCAAGGCATCAAGCACGCCTCTCACCGGATCGTCCGGCGTTGTGGAGGCTTTGAAGAGCCGAATGCTGTTACCTCTCTCCACAACGAGATCGGTGAAGGTTCCGCCGGTGTCACAAGCCAGGCGCATCCAGATATCTCCCTGCCCGCCGCCTCTGCATTCATATGCAATCGAAATTTCATTTATGAGATCACAGAAGTGGGCGTTATGGAAGCGCGTTTATTTTCCTTCCATCAAAGAATGATCAGCGGCGGGCGCTACCAACGATATTATGGGGCTGCCATGGAGTCGCCCATACGAGCAGTCTAGGCTCCTCGGTCCACAACTTAGCTGGCTTGGATCATTCGGTATCCAGGACATTGCTCCCCAATAGGCATGAGCTGTGAGCAACCTTGCCGTCGCGGGCGTGGCCGATCCTCCATCTCAATAGGCTAACCACGATTCGGTCGGCCCGAATATCGGCTCCCCGGCGGGGGCCACAGTGCTGCCGGTCCGGGCGGGGCCTTGAGTGGAAAAATGACTGGCCGGGAACGGATCATCCACTTGTCAGCGAGAGGACGGAACGGGTCGACTCTGCCAGCTCTGATAAAATTGGATGATCTGCCTCCATCACCGATCGTAATTTGACAGTGGTGGTCGGGCGTCTGAATCTTGAACAGCAAAGAGCTGCCGTTAAGCAGCCACGGGACCAAAGCACCAGTCCGCTAGCTAGGCCGTTCGTGAGTGACCAACCAACGCTCATTGACAAACAGTTCAGTGCAGAGTACCGAATTTACTTCTGCGATCGCAGAAAGTGAACTTACAGCTCGGGAGGAGCAAAAAATGAGCAGGGTTGAGGCAGCGAGATATCTCGCTGCAAGCGCAGCTATCGTTGCTATCACTAGCATTTTCGCGGCGCAGGCGTCGGCGGAAGATGGTGATGTGATCGTTGGCATGGCGGTCGCCCAGTCGGGCTTCATGGCAGCCTATGATGGCGACGGCACCAACGCGATCAAGATGTGGGTCGACGACCAGAACGCCAAGGGCGGGCTGCTAGGCCGCAAAATCAAATGGGTCCTATCAGACACCAAATCGGACCGCGCGCAGAGCGCCCGATCGGGGCAGGAGATGGTCGACCAAGGCGCCGACATTATTGTGGTATCAGGCGACTACGACGCCGGCTCGCCGGCGGCCGCGGCGGCGCAACGCGCCGGCAAACTCTCCGTCTTTCTTGCGGCTGAAGACCCCAAGGCTGGCGTACAGGGCGCCGGTCCGTACGCCTTCACCTCGTCCGCCGCATCGCAGGTCCAAGGAGCGTCGATTGCCGGCTGGGCATACTCAAAGCTGGGTGCCAAGACGGAATATACCCTGCTGGACTCGATCAACGAGTACAACAAGTCCCTTTGCGCGGGCTACAAATGGGGTACCAAACTGGTCGGGCTGACTTCGCTCGGCAGCGATACTTTCAAGAATGATGACCCGTCAATCCAATCTCAGATTACCCGCATCCTGGCGCTGCCCAAGAAGCCGGACGTGCTGATGGTCTGCTCTTACGTGCCCGGTGGTGCGAGCGCCATACGTCAATTGCGTTCCGCGGGTCTGACGATGCCTATTCTATCAGGATCGGCCATGGACGGCACCTATTGGGTTGACGCTGTTCCGAACCTCAATGACTTCTACATACCGGTCCAGGCCTCAGTACACGGTGACGACCCACGCCCAGCGGTGAATGAGTTCGTCGCGAAATACAAAGCCAAATACGGTCAAGCGCCTGCGACCGTCTATGGCTTGTTGCCCTACACGTTCCTCGATCTTTGGGCTCGCGCCGTCACGAAGGCGGGTAAGACCGACGCGGCGAGCGTCGTGCCGGTGATGGAGCAATACAAAGAGGAAATGACCATGATTGGCCCGCGCACCTTCACCTCGAAGCTTCACATCCAGGCCGATGTTCCGATGCAAATTCTCAAGTATGAGAACAGCCAGCCGAAGGTTGTCGATCAGTTTCGCATCAGCGAGCCGGTCCCCTTTGATGTGCTTTTCAGGACCAAGAACTGAGGCAGACGCGCCGGTCGCCTTGGCGATCGGCGCCTGCATCCGCAAAATGCGCCCTTGAAATCGCCGCGGGTTCGGATCCGCGACAAGCCTGCAACGAAAGGTGCGATGTCCCTGGCGATAGAAAGACAAGAAGGTTTGCGATTTGATGGGCTCTGATCGGCAGGAACTGCGTGCGAATGCGGTTACCGTGAGCTTCGGCGGGGTGAAGGCTCTGCAAAGCGTGGACCTTTCGGTATCGACTGGTGAGATTCTGGGACTGATTGGGCCTAACGGCGCCGGCAAAACAACGTTAGTCAATTGCCTCACCGGTTTCCAACGGCCCGCCTTGGGACAGATCACGCTCAACGGCGAAAATGCCAGCGCATGGAATGCGGTCGATTTCCGACGACGCGGTATAACCAGGACGTTTCAAGGCGGGCGCCTGTTTGCCGATATGACCGTCCTCGAAAATGTCGAGGTTCCACTTGTCGCCTCGGGGCTCTCCAGGCGCGTGGCGCGTCGCGAGGCCTCGGAGCTTCTGAAGCGATTGGGTATTGCTGGCATTGCGCACAATTTGGCGTCGGCGCTGCCCTACACGGATGAGCGTCGCGTCGGGATCGCGCGAGCCCTGGCAGGTCCCCGAAACTTCGTGCTGCTGGACGAGCCGGCAGCCGGCATGTCGGATGTCGAATGTGAAGAGCTCATGCAAGTCGTGCAGACCCTGCCCGCCAACTTCGGATGCGGGGTGATCCTGATTGAGCACAACATGACAGTCGTGCTCAAGGTTAGTCACAAAATCCACGTCCTGGACGGCGGCCGAACCCTGGCAGAGGGCACACCCCAAGCGATCCGCACCAACGCTGCGGTGATCGAAGCCTATCTGGGGGCCGAGGTATGACCGAGATGCTGAAAGTCAGCGATGTCTCGGTCGCCTATGGCCGCATGACCGCAGTGCGCAACGTCTCCTTGTCCATCGACAATGGATCCATAAGCGTCATCGTTGGCCCCAACGGGGCCGGAAAGTCCACCATCCTGCGGGCCATCGCTGGGGGCATAAAGCCCTCCAAGGGACATATTGAATTCGATGGTCAGACGATCGTCGGCCGGCGTCCTGAGGACCTTGCGGCCTCGGGCATTTCACTGGTTCCAGAAGGAAGGCATGTATTCCCCACCCTGACAGTACGCGAAAATCTGCTGGTGGCATCGCACGTGGTGCGAGATCGCGCCGGTTCGTTGAACGACATGGAGCGATTGCTTCAACTGTTCCCGCGCTTGCGCGAGAGGTTTTCGCAGACTGCAGGCAAACTCTCCGGCGGCGAGCAACAGATGCTTGTCATTGCAAGGGCCTTGATGACGCGTCCTCGACTCTTGCTTGTCGATGAGCCCTCATTGGGACTTGCCCCCAAAATTGTCGATGAAGTCTACGAGTTGCTCTTGGAATTGAGACGCGAGCGAGGTCTGACCCTCCTTATCAATGAGCAGACCTCAAAGAGGGTGCTGAAATTCGCTGAGACGGTGTATGTTCTTCGCGACGGATCTATACGCCTGAAGGGGTCCGCACAACAGCTCAGACTTGGAACGGCATTGTCCGACGCATATTTTGGCAGCGTTTCGCATCATGAAGCTTGGACGGAGGAGGTTGACTCCTGATGGCTTATTTCATCCAAACACTGATAGACGCGCTAAGTCTGGGCAGCCTTTATGCTTTGGCCGCGCTGGGGATCGGGTTGCTTTTCGGTATACTGCGCTTGATCAATTTCGCTCATGGAGACTACATAACAATAGGAGCCTACAGCCTGATTGTGCCATCGACTGCGGCAACCGCCACCGTGTTCATTGGCGGCTGGAACGCTATGGCCCTGATCGTAGCTGTTTGCGTGATCGTGGTGGCAGCAGCGCTGTTATCCGACAGATTTGTCTTCCGCTTCCTGCGGCGGGCGCATCCTGCCACGCTAATGGTGGCATCGTTCGCACTGGGCTATACCATACAGAACATCGTATTGATGATCTATGGATCGCGACCGAAGTCCGTCGGCCTGTGGCCAGAGCTTAGCCAGGTTCTGTCAATTGGCGGCGTTCGGCTGCCAGTACTGCAGGTCGTTGTCATCTCAACGACGATCGTTTTGCTCCTGCTTCTCACGGCCTTCTTGTACAGAACGCGCTTCGGGATCGAAATGCGGGCCGCCTCGGACGACTTTGAGATGGCGCGCTACCTTGGTGTACGCGCCAACTTTGTGATTGGCCTAGCATTCGCCATCAGTGGGCTGCTGGCAAGTGCAATCTCTTTGCTGCTACTTACACAAACAGGTGTGTTGTCGCCCACTATGGGCCTCGGCGTTGTGCTTTATGCCTTCATTGCAACTGTGATCGGCGGCATGGGGAGCCTGACCGGCTCGGTCATTGGAGGCTTGGCGGTTGGAGCAGCAAGTTCCTTCTTGCAAGCATACCTCCCGCTTGAAGCTCGTCCGTTTCGAGACGCATTCCTCTTCGGCCTTGTCGTCCTACTCCTTGTCATCCGGCCAAGCGGTCTGCTGAAGGTCAAGGCGATTGAGGAGCGTGTCTAGATGACGAGATTGAGCGATTTGCTTAGGCCCATCTGGCCGGCCCTGGTTCCAACCCTTCTGCTGGTTGCGTCGGGAATGGTCAGCATTGTCTCCAGTGGCTCGACAGCTGAAATAATCAGCGAGATGATGATCCGGGTCGTGATGGTTGTCGGCCTTTATATTTTTGTCGGCAATTCTGGAATTCTGTCCTATGCTCATATCGGTTTCGCTGCGATCGGCGCCTATGCAGCGGCCTGGTTTACATGTTGCACCTTGCCGATGGTAAAGCCTCTCTATCTTCCAGGCCTGCCCGATTTCCTCCTCAATGCGACCTATCCCCTTGAGATTGGATTGCTAAGTGCTGCCATTGCGAGCGGAATTGTCGCGCTCATAATCGGGCTCATCTTTGTGCGTCTGGCTGGAATTGCGGCCTCGATCGCCAGCTTCGCTTTCTTGGCCATCGTCTACGCTGTGTACAGCAATTGGGACTCTGTCACCGCAGGCACTAGCTCTATCTCCAATATTCCAGTTGACGTCGGCCCCGGCTTGGCAACCATGGCTGCCATATGCGCCGTTTGGATTGCGTTTGCATTCCAATCGTCGAGATACGGCTTCATGCTTCGGGCTAGCCGCGACGAGCCAGTTGCGGCACGCTCGTCAGGTGTTCAGATCCGACACATGCGTCTGATCGCGTGGGTTCTCAGCGCTGTCGTAGCAGGGATTGGTGGGGCACTCTACGGTTCGTTCATGGGGATTTTGACCATAGATAGCTTCTATTTGACATTGACGTTTCTGACGATCGCAATGTTGACCGTGGGTGGAATTCAGAGCCTTGGTGGTGCTGTCGTCGGTGTGCTTTGCGTGACAGTCTTCACTGAAATTTTGCGCGTTATGGAGAGTGGGACCGCCGTGGTACAGGTACCGAAAGGTCTACAACAAGTTGGGCTGGGTGTAATTTTGGTCCTGATCCTGATCTTTCGACCAAGAGGCCTCATGGATGGTCGGGAGTTCACCCTGCCGCAAGCGCCGGGCAAGCAGCCCATTTCTTGACCGTCACCGGTACGCTCTTAGCCAGTGTGGACGAGGGGGCTTGTCATCGCGGCGGTCGGCTGCCCACTGAATGACGCAGGAAGGACGCGACAAGCGTAACGCATACAGTGGCGGACATGACGCGCGGAAGGCGAAGCCATAGCCGCGGCATGATCCGTCCACGGACTCTGGCGTCTCTGCAGACCGCAAGCCTTCGATGCCCACCTATGCCAAAACTACTTCGTGGCCGTCGAGCAAAACGTAGCCGGGCTCCAAGGCGCGGTGTCTTATCGTTGCACGTTCGCCTTCTTCGTCCGGAAACTGGTGCTGTAGCCGAATAACGGGCTGAGTAGAACCACCATAAGACGACGGCAACTGCTAGCCTCGGCGTTCCGGCCGACTGCCGAACAGAAATGGCGAGCGGCCTAAGTTCAGTTGCAAAAGCCCCAGCGCGGTCGCGCATTTTCAGCCTTCATGCCGTGGTTACTGCTTGGAAGGCTGGCGGCGCTGCTGAATCTCGAAATGGCAAGATTTGTCAAAAACATGGGGATTGACAGTCAAAATATCACATGCAAAATGGGCGCTGCCAACAAAAGGCCGCTAAGGCCGATGGCGCGCATTCCCTGTCTCGACCAACGAGAAGGCTGCGTCCGACGGCCAGGGGAACAGGTCGCGAGAGGGAGGTTTGGTGAATAGCTACAAGTTCTCGGATGATGTGACCGATGCGATACGCCAGAAGGCCATCGCTTGCCTGGAAGAGTGGGACTGCATCGGCAAAGACAAGGTGCTTGATGTCTATCCGCTGGCCGGCGGTGCAAACAATATAAATCTGGTGGTTGCCGACGGTCAAAAGCAATGGGCCGTAAAGCTTCGTGATCCCGGTGCCGAGCACTTCAACAATGCTGCGCTGGTTGATGCAATTCACGGCCAGGTGGAAGCGTCGCGGTTAGGCGTCGCTCCTTCGATCTACGCCTATTCCCCAACTGGCGACTTCATTTCCGAGTTCATCGTGGGCGAAACGCTGAGACCGGCCACAATCCGCGAAAAGGATTACGCAGCCCAAATGGTCGAAGCTATGCGCAAATTGCATAAGGCTGATCCTGGTCGCCGGCGGTTTGACGTCTTTGAAGATATTCGTGTTTTTCTGCGCGGCGTCGAAGTCGTCAACGGATCGCTTCCGGAAGGTTTTGACGAATGTTGGATGGCCGCTCAGGCATTGGAAGCCGTGCTTGTTCGTTCGAATCCACCAATGGGTTTCATCCACGGCGATCTGGTCCCGCAGAACTTTCTTATGTGTGAGCAAGGGGTCAAGTTCGTTGATTTCGACTACTGCGGTTACTCGCTGACGGCGCTTGATCTGGCCGGGGCAACGTCGCAGGCCGAAATGACGCCGAACGAAACCGAACACTTTCTAAAACTTTACGATCCGGACCTCGACGACGGCCAGCGAGCCCGTGTCGGCATCCTGCGCTTCGTAAATGCGCTTCGCGAGGTGTCCTGGGCCGCCATGGCCGAACCGCGCATGAGCGACCGGGCAACGCTTCTCACCGGCTGGAGCTACAAGCACCACAGTGACGTAAACATGGAATTGGCAAAAGAATTCCTTGCCGCCACGCCGCTCAATGAGGTGGCGGCCCGCGCCGCGGTCGTGCGGCCTGGTGCTTTGTTCTAGATCGCGATTGCTCCAGCTTAAGGATTGTTGCAGATGGGAATGCTGAATGGGTTGCTGGCAGTCGTCACCGGGGCGGGGCAGGGGATCGGCCAAGGCATCGCCGAGCATCTGGCCAGCGAAGGCGCCTCACTTGCCCTAATGGGGCGCACCGCTAAGTCTCTGAAGGAAACGGTTGCCAGAGTTGAAGCCGCCGGAGCGGCGGCCGTTTCAGTCCATCTGGGCAGCGTTTCTGATGAGGCCGATGTCGAGCGTGTGCTGAGCGAAATTGGGACCCGGCACGGCAAGATGGATGTACTGGTCAATAATGCGGGTATTGTTGATCAGGCCGAATTCCTCGATGTGAGATACGAAAAGTGGCTGGAGGTGATCGCAACTGACCTCAATGGCACATTCTTGATGACGCAACGGGCCGCGCGACGAATGAAGGACACAGGTGGCGGCGCCGTCATCAACATAGCCTCAATCGATGCCAATGGCTGGGATGGTCCGCAGTCATCCTACGTGGCGGCCAAAGCTGCAGTTGTGGGGTTCACCAAGAATGCCGCGAAAGACCTCGCCGCCCACAACATCAGGGTCAATTCGGTGAGTCCCGGCTGGACCCATACAAAAATGATCGAAGAGTTCGTCTCCGCCGAGGCGCTGAACTACATGCTCACCCGATTTGAGCGCGTCCCCATGCGTCGTCTCGTCAAGATCAAGGAAGTCGCTGAGGCCGTAGGCTTTCTGGCCTCAAGCCGGGCGTCAGGCATCACCGGCATCGATGTGCCAGTCGACTGCGGAACACTTGCGACGCTGCACGTATACGAATCGCTGCCTGGCTGAGTCCGCCGTCCAAATTCTAATGAAGCGCATAGCTCGGCAACTGGATTTCAATCATGCAAAGCACGAAGTTCTACATTGATGGCCGTTGGGTAGACCCGCAGGAGAGGCGACTGCTCGATGTTGTCGACCCTTCCAGTGAGCTTCCCCTGGCGCAGATTTCGCTAGGGAGCGCGGCAGATATAGACCACGCCGTTTCTTCCGCGCGCCGCGCGTTTTCGCAATGGAGTGACGTGGCAGTTCAAGACCGCATTGAACTGCTTAGGCGGCTGGTCGAGATCTACAGCGCAAGGATTGACGAAATGGCTTCGGTCATCTCGTCGGAGATGGGCGCCCCCCTTACTCTGGCAAGAACGGCTCAGGCCGCTTCAGGCTTGTCACATTTGAGAATATTCCTGGGCGAGTTCGAGAACTTTCGATTCGAGGATGTGCTCAGCAGCCAGGCACCCGATGATCGCATTATCCGCGAACCTATTGGGGTTTGCGGATTGATCACGCCCTGGAACTGGCCAATGAACCAGGTCTGCCTCAAGGCAGCGCCCGCCATGACGGCCGGATGTACCGTGGTCTTGAAGCCGTCGGAAATCGCGCCACTATCCTCGATGCTGTTTGCCGAATTCATCGATCGGGCCGGCTATCCCGCAGGTGTCTTCAATCTGGTCAATGGTGACGGGCCGACAGCCGGTGAAGCACTGGCGCGGCATGCCGATGTCGACATGATCTCCTTCACCGGTTCGTCCCGAGCTGGTGCGGCCGTCTCTCGAGCTGCTGCCGACAGCTTCAAACGTGTTGCGCTCGAGCTCGGCGGCAAGAGTCCCTATATCATTTTCGACGACCTCGATGTCGCTGCAGCGGCGGCGCGCTGCGCTCGCAGTTGCTTCACCAACACCGGGCAGTCCTGCGACGCACCGACCCGCATGTTGGTCGAAAGGTCGGCCTACGAGCAGGCCATCGAGGCGGCGCGCGCCGTCGCAGCCGAAATGCAGCCCGACGACCCTCGAAAAGAAGGCAACCATATCGGACCGCTCGTTTCCAAGGCCCAATTCGATAAAGTTCAAGAGCTGATCTTTGCTGCACTTGGCGAAGGCGCGCGACTGGTCGCGGGAGGACCGGGCAGACCGGCAGATTTCGACAAGGGCTATTTTACGCGGCCGACCATCTTCGCAGATGTCGAGAATGACATGAGAATTGCACGTGAAGAGGTCTTCGGACCAGTCCTTGCAATCATGCCTTTTGACAATGAGGAGGAGGCAATTCGCCTCGCCAACGACACGGTCTATGGTCTGAGCTCCTACATTCAGACCGGGGATTCGGCGCGCGCACAGCGGGTTGCCCGCAAAATCCGCGCCGGCGTGGTCAGGTTGAACGGCGCCTCGCGTGGACCCGGCAGCCCCTTCGGCGGATACAAGCATTCGGGGATCGGCCGCGAGGGGGGTCGCTGGGGCATTGAGGAGTATCTCGAAATCAAGGCCGTTGCCGGATGGTCGCGAAGCGCCGCCTGAAGGAGGCGCTTCTGCGATGACGGCCGGTTTCCTCCGTATTTGATGAATGATGTGGCGAGAGGTGCGCATCGTTGTTAATTTGAGCCATAAGCGAGGCACCTTAACCACAGGGACGAACTCATGAGTGAACTAAGGCGAAACCGTATTTTCGACATCCTGCGTGTCTCTGGGCGGGTAAATTTGCTCGATTTGGCGAACGAACTCGAGATATCCAGCGAGACCGTTCGTCGTGACCTGAAGAGAATGGCCGATGAGGGCGTGGTGGAGATCGTGCGCGGTGGCGCCACGCTTCCCGACGTTCTGCGCGAAGCCGCCTTTCAGCATTGCCTCAATCTCAATGCAGATCTGAAGCGCAAAATAGCTGCCGCGGCTGCTGCCCTGGTCAACAACGGCGATACGATCATGATCGGAGGGGGAAGCACCACGTGTTATCTAGCCTTGGCGCTGCGCGATCACCGTAACCTCAGGGTCATCACCAATTCCGTGGACGCTGCACGGATTTTGGGTTCTCGCGGCGAAAACGAGGTTCATGCCGTGGGTGGCAGACTGGACGATTATCTAGGATCGACGGTTGGCGTCGTCGCGGTCGAAAACATCAGGCGCTACTCTGCCGAAAAGACGTTCTTCTCGGTTGGCGCGGTCGAGGCCTCGATCGGACTTACTAGTGACACGGCAGACGAAGTGGCCTGTTGGCAGGCCATGATCGAAGCCGGCAGCAAGGCGATTGCGCTGATCGATTCCAGCAAGTTCGGGAAACGCTGTCTTTTCAAATGCGCCTCGTTCGAGGAGATCGATACGATCGTCTCCGACAGGTCCCCCGAGGCGCCCTTGGCGGCCAGTTTTGCAGCCCACGAAATCCAATTCATCAGTGCGGATAAGTCTGGAGCATCCGACAAGTCGTCACCTCGCGGTCCTCGCACGAACGCAAGGGTACAGGAACGAGCCTGAGTTGGCTTTGAGCAAACAGCAACAGGGATAGGTGTACGCATGGCAAATCCAGCAGAGAGGTGACGCTGCGAATTTGGCCGTGCAGTCTCAACGGCAAATAGCCCACGCGCGTCAAATGCCCGGTGGTGATTTTAAATCGCCGCCGAGGGTTTCGGCCGACCATACGCCTTCGCGATGAAGGTCGGCGCGCGACTAGGATGCAGCGAAAAGCATTGCCGGTCGGTTCGGCGATTGAGGAATGAGATTTGGAAATGGCCCTGGACGGGATTCGCAAGTTCGAGGCAGGCAAGGTCACCTTCTCGCCATACGGCGACGGGCCGGGCACTGCATCTATCAGCCGACTTATAGGGCCGAGCGACTCGACCACCATGGGAGCCTACCTTGCACGCTTCGACGGCCGCTCGGTGCGATGGACCGTCCGCTATGATGAGCTGATCGCGGGGATCTCAGGCAAGTTTCGCCTGAACTCTGAGGGCAAAGTGCACGAATTGGGCCCAGGCGACGTCCTGTGGATTCCTGAAGGGACCGCGGTCGAATACCAGGGCGATGGGGCAATGGTTTTCATATCAATTGCGCCCGTCGACTGGCGGGCGAGGCAAATTGCAAATTCAGAAACTGGAGGAGAGCCGGCATGAATGCGCGCATTGCAATCATCGGAGCTGGGGTTGCCGGCTGCGGTGCCGCCCGCCGCGCAGCCGAACTGGGCGCGAAAAATGTCGTTGTCATCGACAAGTCCACACCGGCATCCGGATCTTCCGGACGATCAGCGGGTGTCTTTAACGCCCAGACCCTTCGTCCGCTCGACATCGAGATCAGGGTGCGCGAACGCGAGCTGCTGTTCCGTTTTGAGCGCGAGCGGGGGCTGCCGCTTGCCCGCATTGGCAACCTGCGGTTTGCGACCCAGGACGCAGACGTGGGCGCTTTCGAACATTCGTTAACCTTCCAAAGGTCCCTGGGGGCAAGCGATGCGCAAATCCTTTCCAGGGCCGAGATAAAGAAGTTGGTGCCCGATCTCGTTATCGAAGACGTCACGGCGGCCCTTTATGGTCCTAACGACGGCCACCTTGATGGTCATCTGCTGTGCTCGGCAATGGTTGACGAGGCCCGCGAGAAAGGTGTTCGCTTTCTCGTTAACACCCAACTCAAGGCCTACCGGAAGGACGGCTCCGTGCACATCCTGTCAACCGGCGGCGGCGAGGTCGAAGCAGATATTGTGATCAACGCTGCCGGCGCGTGGGCGCCACAGGTCGGCCGCATATTGGGGCATCCTGTCGCCGTGAATCCAGAAGTTCACGAGGTGGTGCGGGTGAAGCTCCCGCGCGATCTCGGCTACGCGGTCCCGATGTGCAATTTTTATATGCCAGGACAGGCGGCCGAAGGGATCTATTTCCGTCAGGACGGGCCGGACTCGCTGATCGCGGGGTTGCATACATATGACTCGGTGCCAGGCCTGGCGGTCAACGATCCCGACAATTTCAGCCCGCCAGACGGCGACGACAACTTTCTCAAAGTTGCTCAAATGGTCAGCGATCGCCTGCACGTCGATGATCTGGGATTTCGCCCGGGATGGTTCGGACTCTATCCGTTGAGCGCGGATGGACTGTTTCAGGTCGGACCCTATAAGGCGGATCCTTCCGTGCTTGTCGTCGCGGGACTAGGCGGGGTCGGCATTACCAGCGGCGTTGTTTTGGGCGCTCTGGCCGCCGAATGGGCGCTGCTTGGAAAGCCGGTTACTGTCCCGCAAGCCGAGATATGTCTGCCGGATCGTCCATCCCTGCTGCCCGAGGCAGCATAAAGTCCGCTCCCAGCAAAGGAATCTGACGTGAAAATCCTGCTCACGAATGACGACGGCTATCTTTCGCCCGGCGTAGCCGCCGCGCGCGAGGCACTTGTCGCTGCGGGCATGTCGGTGGTCACAGTAGCCCCTGACGGGCCGCGGAGCGGAACGGCCAGATCAGCTTCATTCCGCAAGCCGATCATCTTAACGCGGGTGGGTGGGGATGATGCAAATCCTGTCTATTCGACAAACGGCACGCCTACGGATTGCGTTCGGGTGGCCGTTTTTGCGGGGCTGACCGACGATGTGGAGGCCGTGGTCTCTGGAATAAACGAGGGCGCCAATCTTGGTGACGACGCCACTTACTCAAGCACGCTAGGCTCTGCCATCGAAGGCGCCATGTTGGGCTTTCCTTCGCTTGCCGCCTCCCAGCAATCGCGGGACGGCCGCTTTCGACTGGTTGATCTTGAAGGGTATGATTTCGAAGCCGGTGCAGCCTTGATGGCCCGCCTGGTCGAACGAATGGTCGAAGACCGGGACCGTCTTCCTTCACGCTCGGTGCTCAATTTCAATGCGCCGGCAAAGCCGGCGAAGTCCATTGTCTTGGCTTCGCTCGACCGCAGGATTTGGCAACGCTCGTCCATCCCAGTCGTTGAGACCGACGAAGGTCGCGGATGGCTTCTGTTCGCTACCCATGCGGAGCAGGACCCTATCTTCGAAGGGGAAGCCGGTAGCGATGTGCGAGCACTGTCCGACGGGTATGCCTCAGTCACCCCAATGAACTTTGCATGGACCGATCGTCATGCCCGAAGGCGTTTGCTGGCTTGGGCGAAGCGCACAATTGCGGACCTGAATGCTTCTATCATGGTGGAAGGAAGCCGCATTCCCTAATTGAGCAGGCAAAAAGCGACCGAGCGACCGAAAGGGTCCGGAGGCGGCTTCGACAAGCTCCTGGCCCGAGATCCAAAGACATCGTCCCGATCGCACGAGACTTGTCGATGCGGATAAAATCCCCGGCATTTTAGACCTTGTCGGCGGTGATTGAGCTTTCGCCTTGCTCCACATCACCTCGGACAAGCGCAGCCTTCGCGCGGCTTCCAATATGGATGCCCGTGCCGACGTGTCGCCAATTTCGCTTCTGGATGTGAAGTTTTGTGGAAAATGACAACGAATCATGTGGACAAAAGTGAAATGTTAATGTTAGCTTTTTGGTAAGTTGCGGAGCCAAGCACCCAGCGCTCTGCGGCAAAGCAAATTGGTGCAGCAAGGGGAAACACAAGCAATGACCGAGCTATCAGGTCTCGCCGGGGCTGGAGCCGGCGGAGCATCAGGAGATCTCTCCCGCGAACTCGACAAGGAACTGGCGGTGCGGCTCCAGAGCCTGCGCATGGAGCCGCACGCATCGTCGGACTGCTTCGCCACATCAAGGCCCATCATCATCGAAGGACTGTTCTGGGCGGCGGTCGGTGCGGCAATCTGGATTGGAACGCTGGTCGTCATCGGCAGAGGTGCGCTATGAGCGGCGATGTCAAGGGAGTGCAGGCCCGCGTTGTAAGCGAGGCTCTGGCTGGCAGGCTGCCGCTTCGCAGCCACGAACGAATCTACAACAGCTACTCATCATTCACTTGGACTTGCTGTGCTTTCAGTGCCGCCACTTGGGCGTTCCTGATCGGAGGCTATCTCCCTTATGTCGGGGATACGCGCATAGGCATTCTGGGCTACCTGGCCGGCTTGCTGATCGGGATGGCCGCCGTGACGCTGGCATCCGCCGTCCCTTCTTACAAATATGGCGTGGACACAATCGACGCGGCCAAGTCGTCATTTGGCACTTACGGGGTGCTGTTACCACTGTTCGGCCTTCTGGCGACCCTCGTCGGTTGGACGTATGTAGTGGTTGCCCTTACGGCGCGCGGCGCAGCAAATGTTGTCCAGACCGTTGAGCAATCCACCGACCGACCTGTCGAGGGCATGGTGATCGTGTTGGCACTGGCCGCGCTTTTGCTGGTTTGGCTCATCGCAAGCCGCGGGCCTTGGCTTTTCGAGCGTCTGAGCAACTATATCGCGCCCGGGCACATGATTGTGACCGTCATCATGCTCGGCATCCTTCTCTACCAGTTTGGTCCCGCGGTCTTCGCCATTGATGTTCCGGTCGATCAGGCCTTGGTCAAGACGAAGACGCAAGGGTTCGCCCTCGCGGTGGAATTTGGCGTATCGAATTCTTTGACCTGGTGGCCCGTCATGGGCGGACTGACGCGCCTTGTCGGCAAGCGACGCCACATCATGGGCCCATCCGTAATGGGTGTAGGCGTCTTGGGGGCTGCCGTGATCTCGATGGTCGCGGCCCTCGCAGCCGTGTCCGCCGGAACACCCGACCCCACCATCTGGATGATCAAGCTTGGCGGCCCGGTGTTTGGCACGGTCATCATGTCGTTTGTTCTGCTTGCCAATGTCGCGACCATGATCATCATGATCTATCTTTCTGGCGTTTCCATCCAGCAGATCCGGCCGCTGACAAGACTGCGCTGGGACCTTCTTCTCGGATTGATCCTGCTCCCCGGCATCTATGTCGCGTTCCGCACCGAGTGGGTCATTGCCTCGGTGATGAGTTGGCTGTCGATCAACGGCGTGATGTTCGTGGGCATTACTGGGATCACGCTCGTCGACTACTTCCTGCTGCGCAAGGAGCGACTCGAACCCGAGCATCTGTTTTCACGTGACTCCCGCAACATCTACTGGTTCTGGGGTGGCGTGAACTGGGTCGCGATTGTCATCTCGCTTGGATCCATCGGGCTGTACCTTTGGATGTATGATCCCGTGGCCGCCTCGATGAATGCCTATGCAGGATATCTGGGTGCCGGCATTCCGACCATGGTCCTGGCAGCGGTCGCATACTATGTCGTGATGCGGCTGGTCGTGATCCCCTCAGGCATTGGCGGCTATCGCGATGCCCGCGAGCCAAAGCATGAGATCGTGCCCGCCCTTTGAGTGACTAGTGTCAAACTGATGGGGTTCGCTGGCATCGAGCCCCATCAGCTTGGCGGCTACCCGGACATTCGACTTGACGGGCCAGCATTTGCCCAGGCCCTCGGACTACACAGGATATGCATCTAGTTGCAGGTTGCGAGCGCTGACCCTGCCGGGCACGCCTTACCTCGATGAACGCCTCAAGAGCAAAAGCACTGTCGCGATGTGAACAGCTGCTGCACGCGACAGCGCGATCTGGCTCTTGAAACGGAAGCCCCGAAGGACGGCGTGCTAAGCAGATGTTCGAAGCTTCAGTTGAAATGGCAAAATGAAACTTGCGCCCTTGTCTTCTAGCGAGGGTGAGCCAATGAGATCGGCGATCGCCGGTCCAAAATCTGCCGCCGACACCTGCACGGTGGAAAGCCACGGCGCTAGCCAGTCATTCATCCTGTTGTCATCAAATCCAAAAATAGCCAGGTCGTTAGGCACGTCGAGGCCGCGCTCCATTGCGGCTCGGTGCAGGCCGTAGGCTATCATGTCGTTGCCACAAAAAACGGAGTAGTGCCGACGGCGGCCGGCGAGCAACTTCTTGCCATGCTGGTAACCACCTTCCATGGTGAAAGGACTTTCAAGCAGGGACACTGGCTTCTTTTTCCCTAGGCCCGCTAGGAATCCCTCGAGCCGCTCGCTACTGCCGGAATAGTGATGTGGTCCCGAAATCGCCACGCAGTTTTCGTAGCCCTGTTTGGCGAAGTAGCGGCCAACCGCCAGACCCGCGGCGTGGTTGTCGACGCCCACGTAGGGGGCAACGATTCCATTTGGGGGGCGGCGATTGACGAAAATAATGTTTTCCTGCCGTACAGCCATTGCACGGAGTGGGGGCGTGTCGATAGCGCCCTGCAAGATGATTGCGCGTGCCCGAAGTCCGTGCGCGTCCGTCAAAAGGCGGTCTTGCTGATCGGGGTCCTCCGCAGAATTAGCCAACACCATGGACAGTTCGTATTTTTTTAGCGCTTGCTCAACGGAGGCGGCGACATCGGTCGTGAACGTATTGGCTGCATCCGGCACCATCATGACGACGACCCGGCTGCGCGCCAGCCTGAGGGAGCGGCCGATTTCAGATGGCGTATAACCGAGCGTCTCCGCGGCCTTACGCACGACTTCGAGCGTTTCCGGCGCCAGGGCGTTTGCCTTGCCTCCAAAGTAACGAGAGACCGTAGCGGTGGAGACGCCCGAAAGCCGCGCAACGTCGTGGACTGTAGGTGGCTTGGACATGCCGTTGTTCCGGAATTTTGCCTTGGTCTCTTAGACGCCGGCTGCGGCATCTAGACATTCGAATGGCGCTGAGGTGGGTTCGAAAAAGCGGTTTCGCACCAACGCGGGAATCTCCTTGAAACCATATTTGAATGCCGCCGCACGCCCGCGTCAACGACCCGATACTGGGATTGTCGTTCTGTTTAAATGACAACGTTGACATCAAGGAAGTAAACGTTAACACTGCGTCCACGTCGGAAGCTTAGGCAAGGAAGCTCCCTGCGGCAACCAAGCCATTGGCAATAATGAATAGGCGAAGACTTGGCGCTCAGGGCGTGTGGGAGGATTGATGGTCCGGTTTGGAATTCTGGGCTGCGGAAGGATCGGGCAGGTCCATGCCAACTCCATTCAACGCATAACCAACGCCCGACTTGTCGCTGTCGCGGATGTTTCAATTGAAGCGGCGCGCGCATGCGGGGATCGTTTCGGCGTCCAAACGCGCGACGTGTCGGACATCGTTTCTGCAACTGACATCGACGCCGTCATTATAGCGACGTCGACCAATACTCACTATGAGATGATCGACCTTGCCGCGAATGGCCGCAAGGCAATCTTCTGCGAAAAGCCGATAGATCTTTCATCTGACAAAGTGCGTGTTTGCATCAAGACCGTAGAGGATGCCGGCGTTCCTTTCATGACGGCTTTCAATCAGCGCTTCGACCCGCATTTTGGCGCCATCCAACGCCGGATAGCTGATGGCGAAATCGGTGATGTCGAAACGGTTTCCATCGTTTCGCGTGACCCGGGTCCTCCACCGGTTTCTTATCTCAAAGGCTCGGGGGGGCTGTTTCGCGACATGATGATCCATGACCTCGACATGGCGCGTTTTGTGCTCGGAGAGGAACCGACAAGGGTCTTTGCTGTCGGATCAACCTTGATTGATCCAGCAATCGCCGAAGTGGGCGATGTCGACACCGCCGCAGTCATTCTGACGACTGCGTCGGGACGAATTTGCCAGATCAGCAACTCCCGCCGAACGACCTATGGCTATGACAAGCGGCTTGAAGTCCATGGCTCCAAAGGCATGCTGCGCGCTGCCAATGTGTTGGAAAACTCCGTCGAGAGCGCAACGAGCAGAGGCTTCACGGTTGCGAAGGCCGAGGCCTTTTTCCTCGAGCGATTTGGCGCGGCATACCTTGCTGAACTGCAGCATTTCGTCGAGGCGGTTCTGGCAGGGCAAAAACCCAAGCCCGACGCCCAGGATGGTTTGAGGGCACAATTGATCGCCGACGCCGCAACCAAGTCTCGGGCGGAAGCGCGCCCGGTCGAAATTCCAGCGTAGCTCAGCGGGGACTCCTTCAGCCACGGGCACAAATCAAAGGACCCCTAAATGAAGATGGGAATCATCGGGCTCGGACGTGTGGCCGAGCTTCACGTTCAGGCAATGAAACAGATCGACCCCGAATTGTTCGCCGGCGGTTGGAACCGCTCATCTTCGAGAGGCGAGGAGTTTTGCAGCCAGTTCGGTGGTATGGCATACGCAAGCGTGGCTGATCTATTGGAGGACACGCATGTCGATGCCGTGCTTGTGACAACGAGCACCGCATCCCACTTAGAATATGCAAAGCAAGCTTTGGAGGCAGGCAAGCATGTCCTGCTGGAGAAGCCAATTTGCGAAAAGGCTTCGCAGATCCGTGAACTTGCCGCGATTGCCGACGCCAATTCTCGCGTTTGCATGCCTTCGCACAACTATATTTATGCTGAGACAATGCGCCGTTTGCATGGCCATATAGAGAGCGGTCGTCTCGGCAAAATCGTCAATTTCTGGGCAATCTACAACAAGCGGCATGATGCCTCCATCGGCGCGCCAGACTTGACGATGCGCGAGCTTATGATTCATCATGCTTATTGCATGCTTTACTTCCTCGGTCGCCCCGCCCACGTCTACGCAACCGGCACGAACGTTCATTTTCCTGATCCAGCCGCGCATGACCAGCTTATGATCACGGCCGAGTATTCGGACGGCAAAATAGCAAATCTGTGGGGCAGTTTCTCTGCGGACGACCGAAGCCGCGAGCCATGGTCATGTTATTTCAAGATCATCGGCATGGAAGGAAGTGGTGTTATCCCTTGGGATGTCACGAAATTCGGTGAGCCCGCGCTGCCATTTTGGGACGATGCCACCTACTGGGATAGTTTCCTTCACGTCCAGAGATATTTCCTGAATGAATGTTTGGGAAAACGCCGGCAGCCGTTGTCGACGCTCGCCGACGCCTACGACGCCGCGGTCGTATTGGACGCCGCCCGCCAGTCCCTTGTCGAAAAGAGACGGATCGAGATCAACTATCAATGATGCGCAGGCGCGTACGGATAGTTTTGCGTGCTCAACAAAGACGAGCATGACACCTACGGCGCCCACCTAGCGCTCGGCCGCGCGGCGACGCCGCTGAACGCTTGGCCCAAGGCACATGAGCGGTCTCGTTCCTTTCTGACGCGTCCGCCTCTCAGAACGCCCGTGGCTGCGGTCTGACGGGTCATTTCGGCTGTCCAGTGTCGAGCATCGTGTGCCCGATTTCGGCAGCTTTCACCGGTATCCGAACCAACAGGCGCGTCATCGCAGTGCAGCAAATGTAATCGTTGACATAGCTGATGGCGTGTGATGTATACGTTTACACGTCCTCGATCGGCGCCTGATTGCCGTGGTGGACGCGTGGTTCAAAAATGGATCGCTGCAGGCGATCGCGCCAGGACAGACAGGGGACTTGCGTGGAAAAGCTAAACGTTGCGTTGATCGGCACAGGTTTCATGGGAAAGGCACATTCGATCGCCACCGCGGTGGTGCCGATGCTCTTTGGGGCGCCAGTGGAGATCGAGCGCCGGGTGATCGTGGACGTCGAGGAAAAGCTCGCCAAGGACGCCGCCAAGAATTACGGATTTTCCGAGTACAGCACCAACTGGCGCGAGGTCGTAGAGCGTCCAGACATCGACATCGTGGATATCTGCACGCCGAATGACACACATGCCGCGATCGCCATCGCGGCAGCCAAAGCTGGCAAGCACGTCATGTGCGAGAAGCCGATGGCGATGAGTGTGGCCGAGGCAGAAGAAATGTTGGCGGCTGCCAAGAAGACCGGCGTTGTAACGATGGTGTCCTACAACTATCGGCACACTCCTGCGCTCCAGATGGCCAAGCGACTGATCGAGGAGGGCCGCATCGGCAAGTTGCTGACCTTCCGCGGCTACTATCTTCAGGACTGGGGTGCGGATCCCATGGCGCCTCTATCCTGGCGCTTCAACAAGGCAAAGGCCGGTTCAGGTACGCTTGGCGACATTGGTACCCATGTCATCGATGCAGCGCGCCTGCTCGTCGGCGAGGTTGACGAGGTCAACTCGATCGTGAAGACCTTTGTGCCGGAGCGCCCCCTGCCGGCCGGTCATTTCTTCGGCCAGCGGGGCGAGGCTTCCAAGGAAATGGGCAAGGTGGATGTTGATGATCATGCGCTGACAATGATCAAGTTCACCAACGGCGTCTTCGGCACCATCGAAGTCACCCGCAATGCCTATGGCCACCATAACCAGCTCGGCTTTGAAATCGTAGGTACGCGCGGCACGATCGCGTTCGACTACCAGCGTCTCAATGAGCTGCGGGTTGCGTTTGCCGATGACCCCAAGGATGCCTTTGGTTTCCGCACTATCTATTCCGGGCCCAACCAGCCTTATGGCGATCTGCTTTGGCCGGTCGCCGGCATGGGCCAGGGTTACATCGATATCAAGTCGATCGAGTGGTACAACTTCCTCAAGGCCATCGCGGAAAAGAAGCCAGCCGCGCCGAACTTCGAAGATGGCGTGCAAATCGAGCGCATAGCAGAGGCAATCCTCGCCTCGGGTGAAAGCGGTGCCTGGGAAAAGGTGCCGCGGTAGGCGGCCCAGCATTCAAGGTTCAGCGAAGCCTCCGCCTGCGCGGAAATGCGCGAGCGGCTCGGAGATGAAGGACATCAAATGACGATCAAGCTTGCCATGCACACGTGGCCCTATGCGAGCAATCCCACCTGGCTGCCAGCCTACACGCTTGAAGAGACCATAAAGCGCGTCAAGAAGATCGGCTATGACGCGATCGAGATCGGCGCGGCCAGCCCGCACGTGTTTCCCCCGACGCTAAGCAAGCAGCGCCGGAAGGATATCGCGCAGATGCTCAAGGATTACGACATGGCCCTGGCCGCAATGCTGCCGGCCCATGGCGGCGGTCCAGGCAACAACGTAGCCTCGCCGATACCGGAGGAACGTCGCTGGGCAATCGAGCACTATAAGGAGATGGCCCAGCTCACGGCCGATTGGGGCGGCAAGCGACTGATCTGTCTTCCGGGGTGGTATATCTTCGGCACGACCTACAGACAGGCATGGGACTGGGCCGCGGCCGCAATTCGCGAGATAGCGAGGTTCTCGAGCGACCTTGGGGTCGAAATCGTAATTGAACCCACGCCCGAAGACAGCAATATCGTCAACACATGCGACAACACGATCGACATGATGAAAGACGTCGGCGAGTCGAACGTACGTCTCATGTTCGATAGCCATCATGTCATCACCGAAAAGGAAGTGATGAGCGACTATGTTTATGCCATGGGCAAGGATCTGGTCCACATCCATGCCTCTGACAACAATCGCCTTCCGCCGGGCAGGGGGCGCGGTGACTTTCCAGCGCTTATCCAGGCTTTGCACGAGACCGGCTTCGACGGCTACCTGTCGATGGAGTGCGGCTTCCACCAGCGCGGGATCGAGCCCGACTGGGTTGCACGTGTGTCCCTGGAGTATCTGAAGCCGCTTGTTGATGCCGCCAACAGGTCGCCCAGCCCGAGCGGCGACAGCGTATCGTCAGCCCATGTCTAGTCCCTGGATGAGCTGCCTGCCGCAGTGACTTTGCTGCCCGATCGGCCGTGTAGAGCAGTTTGGGATTGCCATGAGGTCGAGTGCGTAGAGATGACCAAGAAGCCCGCTACCATCCGCGACGTGGCGCGCCTGTCAGGCGTGTCGACGGCCACGGTGTCGCGCTTCTTCTCCGGCAAGGAGAGCGTTATCGCGCCCGAAACAGTGGCGAGCGTGCGCACTGCGGCCCAGGCCCTTGGCTACACGCCTTCCGAGATCGGGCGTTCCTTGCGCCTGGCGCGCAGCAATGTCGTGATGATGCTGGTGCCGGATGCGACCAATCCGTTTACTGCCGACGTAGCGGCGTCCGTCGAGCAATCGCTCAACGGCATCGGGCTCTCGATGGTGCTCGCCAATGCCTCCGAGAATGCGGACCAGCAAGATCGTCTGCTCGCCGATGCGGAGGGATTGCGCGCGCGCGCTGTCATCCTTCAAGGCGCAATCGATACGCCGCGACTTCGCGAGATGGCTCTGCGCCACAACAACCTGATCTTTGTCAATCGTCGCCCGGCCAAGGATATTACGGCGCCATATGTTGGAATAGATAATTTCGCCGCAGGCGTTGCGGTCGGGCGGTATTTCTCCCGGCAAGGCTACAAGAACTATGTTGCAATCCACGGCCCGCGGCCGTTCTCGGGTAGCATTGAGCGTCTGGACGGTTTCCTTGAAGGGCTCGGAAGACCGAGCGTTCTTCAGTTCGAGAGTTCCTACAAGATGGAAGCCGGCTACCACCAGGCTTTGAACTTTCTCGCTGACCGAAGCCGCCGCTACTCGGTCTTCTGCGGCAATGACATGATTGCCTACGGCGTCTATCGAGCCGCCGCGGAACTGAACGTCCGGGTTCCCGAAGACCTTGTCATCTTCGGGTTTGACGACAATCGACTGAACGAATGGCTCGCTCCCTGGCTGACGACCGTCAAAGTCCCTGCTTTTGATTTCGGGCCTGCGGTTGCGGCGCTGATAGACGGCCCGAGTGGAAATGGGCGGCAGCAAAGCACGATCTTGCCATTCGAATTGAAGATACGTCACTCGGCATAGATAGAATAAATAGCAGCAGGGAGGCACCCCTGACCATGGATAGCCATGAATAGGCGGGAGGAGAGCGTAAATGAAAACAAGCTTTACCAAGGGCGCCATCATCGTGCTGGCCAACGCCATCGATCAGTATCGACGGTCGCGAAAGACCAGGGCTTGAGATCGTTTACAGAACAACTATCGGTGAGGAACCAATGTCGGCGTTGCAATTATCGCATGACGAACTTCTGAAGGTGTATCGGACGATGCGGACGATCCGCCGGTTCGAGGAACGGGTGATGGACGAGATGGGGACCGGCGACATTCCGGGCAGCACCCATCTCTATGCCGGCCAGGAGGCAAGCGCCGTCGGTGTCTGTTTTCAGCTGCAGGACGGCGACTACATCTCCTCCACCCATCGCGGCCATGGCCACTCGATCGCCAAGGGCGTCGACATCGACGGCATGATGGCGGAGCTGTTCGGCCGCGCCAGCGGCACCTGCGGCGGCAAGGGCGGCTCGCAGCACATCGCGGACCTGCGCAAGGGGATGCTTGGGGCGAACGGCATCGTCGCGGCCGGGGCGCCGATCACCTGCGGGGCGGCGCTGAGCATGAAGCTGCTGGGCTCCAGGCAGGTCGCGGTGGCCTTTGCCGGCGACGGCGCCATGAACGAAGGGGTGATGTCGGAGAGCTTCAACCTGGCCAAGATCTGGAACCTGCCGATCGTCTTCGTCATCGAGGATAACGGCTTTGGCGAGGCGACGGCCAATGCGCTGGTGTCGGCCGGCAGCTTCACCAGGCGCGCTGAAAGCTACGACATCCCCAGCATCGAGGTGGACGGGACGGATGTGTTTGCCGTCTACGGCGCGGCGGGCGAGGCGATCGAGCGGGCGCGCGCCGGCGGCGGCCCGACGATGCTGCATGTGCACGTGCCGCGCTACTACGGCCACTACAGCGGCGATCCCGACACCTACCGCACGCCCGAAGAGAAGAAGGCCATGCGCCAGGAGCGCGACTGCCTGGTCAACTTCCGCCGGCGGATGAACGAAGTGTCGCTGCTGGAAGAAGCCGAGCTCGACGCGGTCGACACGGAGGTCGAGGCGGCGATCGACCAGGCCGTCAGCGCGGCCAGGGCAGCGCCGTTTCCGCCGCTGTCGGCGCTGACCAGCGACGTCTATGTGAAGTATCTGTGAGGGCTGACGGACAATGGCACAAAAATCTTTCCGGCAGGCGCTCAACGAGGCGCTGCATTTCGAGATGGCGCGCGACCCGCGCGTCATCATGATGGGCGAGGACCTGACCGGCGGCGCCGGCGCCAACGGCGTCAAGGATGCCTGGGGCGGCGCCTTCGGGGTGACCAAGGGACTGCTTGGCGCCTTTGGCCCCGAGCGCATCCGCGATACCCCCATCAGCGAGGCGGCCTTCATCGGCGCTGCCGCGGGTGCCGCGCTCACCGGGCTGCGGCCGATCGCCGAGATCATGTTCGTCGACTTTGCCGGCGTGTGCCTCGACCAGATCATGAACCAGGCGGCCAAGTTCCGCTACATGTTCGGCGGCCGCGCCAAGACCCCGCTGGTCATTCGCGCCACCTATGGCGCCGGCAGCCGGTCGGGCTCGCAGCACACCCAGGCGCTGCATTCCATCTTCACCCACATCCCCGGCCTCAAGGTCGTCATTCCATCCACCCCCTACGACGCCAAGGGGCTCCTGCTGCAGGCGATCCGCGATGACGATCCGGTCATCTTCCTGGAGCACAAGATGCTCTACGACACGATGGGGGAGGTGCCGGACGGCGCCTATACCATTCCCTTCGCGGAGGCGCGCGTGGCGCGCGACGGCAAGGACGTGCTGATCATCGCTATCGGCCGCATGGTCTCGGTTGCCGAGGAGGCCGCCCGCCAGCTCGCCGGCGAGGGCATCTCGGCCTGCGTGATCGATCCGCGCACCACCTCGCCGCTCGATGAGGACACGCTCATGGACTTCACCGACAAGATCGGACGCGTCGTCATCGTCGACGAGGCCAACCCGCGCTGCAGCGTGGCCACCGACATCTCGGCGCTGCTCGCCGACAAGTGCTTCGATGCGCTGAAGGCGCCGATCAAGCTGGTCACCGCGCCGCATTCGCCGGTGCCTTACGCCCCCAATCTTGAAGACGCCTACATCCCCACGGCCGCGGCCGTGGCGAAGGCGGCGACTGCGATCGCCAGGAGGTAACAAGACCATGTCGCTGATCGAGGCCGTGACCGTGCCCAAATGGGGCATGACGATGACCGAGGGCACCATCACCCAATGGATGGCCAAGGAAGGCGACAGCGTCGCCCATGGCCAGGAACTGCTCGAGATCGAGACCACCAAGGTCACCAATGTCGTGGAGGCGGCGGCAAGCGGCATCCTGCGGCAGATCGTGCTGAAGGAGGGAACGACCGCGCCGGTCGGCGCGCTTGCCGGCGTCATCGCCGACGAGAGCGCCACGCAAGACGAGATCGACGCCTTCATCGCCTCCTATGCCGACCGCCTCGGCGCGGCCGGGGATGGCCAGGCGGGCGCTGTGGCGCCGCGCGCCATTGCCGTGGGCGAGGGCGTCGTCAACCTGCTGGAGGCGGGACTGGCGGGCGAGGAAGCGGTCGTCTTCCTGCATGGCTTCGGCGGCGACCTGTCGACCTGGCTGTTCAACCAGGCGGCCGTCTCCGAGACGCACCAGACCATCGCACTCGATCTTCCCGGCCATGGCGGCTCTTCGCCGCTCGCCGGCGGCGATGACCTCCTGGCCAGGATCGTGGCCGCCGTCGAGGGGGCGCTGCAATCGGTGGCGCCCGGCAGGATCCATCTGGTGGCGCACTCCTTCGGCGGCGCGGTCGCGGCGGCCATCGCGGCCAACCAGCCGGGCCGGGTCGCATCGCTGACACTGATTGCGCCGATCGGCCTTGGCAAGACGATGAGCCGCGACTTCCTCACCGACTTCATCGGCGCCGAGCGCCGGCGTCCGCTCCAGGGCGTGCTGGAGCGCCTGTTTGCCGATCCCTCCAAGATCACCAGCGACATGGTCGAAGGCACGCTGCGCTTCAAGCGCCTGGAGGGCGTGCCCGAGGCGCTGACGGCCATCGCCGACATCATCGCCGACGACAATGGCCAGCGCCAGTCGATCGCCGGCCAACTCGCCAGCCTCAAATGCCCGGTGCTGCTCATCTGGGGCGACCAGGACCAGATCGTGCCGCTGCCTCAGGCCGCCGACCTGCCAGCCAATGCAAAGCTCACCGTCATCCCAGGCGCCGGTCACATGCCCCAGATGGAAGCCGCTTCAACCGTCAACAGCGAAATCCTGAAGAACGTAAAGGCGGCGTGAGGAAGCCGACAAAGGAATCTCAAAGGTTCCAATTAGCAGTAAGTCAGCCGAAATGAGGAAGGTAAACGGCGTGAACAACTATAACAACAAAGTGGTCGTCATTACGGGTGCCGGGTCCGGGATGGGCCGCGCCATGGTCGGAGAATTCTTGTCCAGGGGAGCTTACGTGGCGGCCCTGGACATCAATCTTGACCGCGCTATCGAAACTGTGAAGAGGCTGGACGGCCCGCCGGCGGCTTTCCCGCATCAGGTCGACGTAAGCGATGAGCGAAGCGTACAGACTGCAGTAGACGCCATCATCGCACGCTGGGGCCGAATTGACCTGCTATGCAACAATGCCGGCGTGCTCGACGGCCATGCGCCCGCCCATGAAGTGAGCCTTGAAGAGTGGAATCGCGTCATGGCAGTCAACCTGACCGGGCCGTTCTTGATGTCGCGCGCTGTTATCCCGCAAATGCTGAAGCAGGGCAAAGGCGCCATCATCAACACCTCCTCCACGTCTGGTTTCAGCGCCGCCGGCGGTGGCTCGGCCTACACTGCTTCCAAGCATGGCGTCATTGGATTGACGCGCCAGATGACCTTCGAATACGGCGCGCGTGGCATAAGGATCAACGCCATCTGTCCCGGTGCGACCGCCACGCCCATGGCCATGCCAGAGCATACGACGTCGAACTCCCCGGACATGGATCTTGCGATTAGCAAGGTGCCAGCGCGTCGCTGGTGCAAGCCGGAAGAGATCGCCAGGTTGGCCGCGTTCCTGGGAAGCGACGACGCCGATTATGTCCACGGCAGCGCCTACGTGATGGACGGCGGCTGGCTAACCGCGGCCAGGGACCCGTTCTGACAAGAAACCAAGCTTTTTAGTCAACAGGGAACGGAAAGAGGTCGACTTCTGCAAGAAAATCGACCATGTTTTCCATGGATGTAAACGATAACATGGGCGCCAACGAGCACGGTCGTTTCCGCGCTCGGGTCGAACGCCAAGCGTTCAGAATGCGAAAGGAAAATCGATGAAGGAAAAGCTCGTAGTCGTTGCCTTGGTCAATGCCAACAAAGGTAGCGAAGATCTGTTGCGCCAGGGTCTGATGACGCTCGTGGAAGCAGCCCCCAAGGAGCCAGGCTACGTTCAGTACGACCTGCATGAATCGATCGACAATCCCGGACAGTTTCTCTTCTACGAGATCTGGGAAGATGAAGACGCACTCAACGTCCACAACAATACCGACGCCATGAAGGCATTCGGCGCCAAGGCTGGCCAATGGATCCAGTCGGTTACGCTGACCAAGTACAAGCGGCTTCACTGACGCAAGCAACAGAGTAGGAGGCTGACATGGTTGCTAGGGAATGGCCGGCCAGCGGAGTTGCCGGCTTCCAGCGGGGGTTCACCACCGTCGACGGCATCAGGATTCATCATGTAACCGGAGGTCGTCCCGACGGCGAGGTGCTGGTCCTGTTCGCCGGCTTCCCGCAGAGCTGGTACGCATGGCGCAAGATCCTGCCAGTGCTCGGCGAGCGCTACAGGATCATCGCGCCTGATCTTCCAGGACAGGGAGATTCGGACCGCCCGCGAGCAGGCTGTGACACCGAAGGCATTGCGAAGACGGTTCGCAAACTGTTCGAGAAGCTCGGGGTCGATAGCCATTTCCTGGTCGCGCACGACATCGGTGCCTGGGTCGCGTACCCGTACGCCGCATTGTACGGAGCGAGTGTGAAAGGTCTGGCTATTCTCGACACAGGCATACCTGGCATCAGTCTGCCTGATGCACTGCCGTGGTCCGCGGAAGTTGCCTGGCGTACCTGGCACGTTGCCTTCCACAACGTGCCCGACCTGCCGGAAGCTTTGATTGAAGGTCGTGAGCACATCTATCTGCGCTGGTTCCTGGAGCGCAAAGCGGCCAACCCGCAGATCTTCTCTGGCGCCGACCACGAAGAATATTTGCGCACCTTCCTCCGCAGCGGACTGAAGGGTGGGCTTTCCTACTACCGCGCCGTCTCGTTATCGGCGGAACAAAACCGCGAACTAAGCGCGAGGGGAAAGCTGGAAATGCCGGTCCTTGCCGTGCGTGCCGACCAGGGGTCGATGCCGGACCTTGTCGCGCAACTGCAGAAGATTGCGAGCAATGTCCGCGGAACAGCCATAGAATCATGCGGCCATTATCTGGCTGAGGAACAACCTGAGGCGCTTGCGAGGGAACTGATGGCCTTCTTCGGCTGATCTACATGCCGACGCCACAATTAGCTTCACCCTCCCAAGACGGGTGGATCGCGGCGGCTGCGGTTGATGGATAATCATCACCGCAGCCGCTCTCTTTGCCCCGGCATTAGTGCCGGATGCTGTCTGAGGGCGCTGCACTGATCGATCCGACACCCGCCCGGATTGACCTGTCGCAAAGTGCCTTTTTCAAAAAGCATTTTCCTCGCTTAGCCTTAGCGCGGCTTTGAGATGTTCGCTGAAAGGATACACAGATGAACCTGGCGGTCGGGGTTATAGGCGCCGGCATAATGGGAACCGAGCATGCCCGCATCCTGTGTGAGGATACGCCGGGCGCTCGTCTTGCCGCCATCTGCGATGCGGACGAAAGCCGCGCTCGTGCTGCTGGCCGCGGTCAAAGCCAAGTGTTTAGCGATCCGCACGCGCTGATCTTTTCCGACAAGGTCGACGCCGTCGTTATCGCTGCGCCAGATTCCACGCACAAGGAACTCGCACTGGCCTGTATCGAGGCCGGCAAGCCGGTGCTTTGCGAAAAGCCTCTTGCGGTCACGGCAGCCGAGGCGATCGAGGTCGTGGAAGCTGAGGTCGCCAAGGGACGCAAGCTCGTTCAAGTCGGCTACATGCGGCGCTTTGATCCGCCCTACGTGGACATGAGACGCGTTCGGGAAAGCGGAGGCATCGGAGATCCCGTCATCCTTCACAATGTACACCGCAATGCTGTCGTCCCTGAGTGGTTTACCGGCGCGATGTCGGTGACCAATGCCTTCGTCCACGAGATCGACATAAGCCGCTGGCTGCTGGGCGCCGAAATGATCTCAGCCCAGGCTCACTGCGGCGTTGGCGGCGATCCGTTGCTGGTCACGATGGAAACAGATCGAGGAGAGATTGTTTCGACTGAAGTGTTTATGAACTGCCGCTACGGCTATCATGTTCATGCACAACTGGTCGGGCGCGATGGCACGATCGAAACCGCAGTACCGATTACGACGCTGACCAACGCTTCCGGAAGACATGAGTTTGGCTTCCCCGACAATTGGGTGCCACGCTTTCGCACTGCCTATGCCAACCAGATGAAAGCGTGGGTGGCGGCCGCCGCAGGCGGGCGGGCGTCAGATGGGGCAAACGCCTGGGACGGCTACGTCACGACCTCAATTGCAGAGCAGGTCGTCGCGGCCTTGGAAATGCAATCGAGAGTCAGGCTCTCCCTCATGACGCGCCCCAGCTTCTATGACTGAGCCGTAACTTTCAGAGTCCGGCTGGAAGGGAGGTCTAGCGGACGTTCGTGCGCTCTTTCGGCATGAAAGTGGCCCAGACGCGTGTTGAAAGCGACATATCCGGCCTATTCTCAACCGATCGCCGCAAGTTCGGCACCGAGGCCCACCGACGTGCCAGCCTCGACCCTCAGACTTATCCGGCCTGACTTCGGCGCGACGACGCGCGTTTCCATCTTCATCGCTTCCATAACTGCGACAACGTCGCCCTCGGCGACTTCAGCCTCGTCCTCAACCAGCCACTGCTGCAAAGTGCCGGGAATCGGTGCGATTACGGAGCCATCCCCGGCTGCAGGCACTGGCGCCGTCGACATTGGCGATGCGCGCAAGCCGGAAAAGAGGGCGGCCGGAAGACCTAAAGTGTGGCGCCGGCCGTCAATCTCAACGAAGCTTCTCAAAAAGCCGCCTTCAACCGGGTCGACCCTGGCGGCCGGATCCACACCTCGAAATTGCGTCTCGATCCAATTGGTGAATACGCCAAATCCGTCTTCGCCCGTGAAATCACGCTCCTCCAGCACGGCGCGATGAAAAGGCAAAACCGAGGCAACCCCTTCGATGACGAATTCGGCCAGCGCCCGGCGGGCATGCGTCAGCGCCTGCTCGCGGGTTGCGCCGGTCACGATCAGCTTGGCCATCATCGAGTCGTAGAGGCCAGGGATCTCCGAGCCCGATTCAACACCCGCATCGACACGCACGTTCGGGCCAGATGGAGCTCGAAAGCGCGTGATCAGACCCGGAGTAGGCAAGAAACCCCTGCCGGGGTCTTCGGCATTGATGCGAAATTCAATTGCATGACCTCGCGGTTCAGGCGTCTGCTTGACTGACAGCGGTTTGCCATCGGCAATCCGCAACTGCTCAATCACAATGTCGATGCCGGTAGTTTCTTCGGTGACAGGGTGCTCAACCTGAAGGCGAGTGTTGACTTCCAGGAACGAGATGACGCCGTTCTGCGAGAGCAGGAACTCGACCGTGCCGGCGCCGCTGTAGCCGGCTTCCGCGCAGATCGCCCGGGCGGCGTCGTGGATACGGGCGCGCTGTTCGTAGCTTATGAAGGGGGCAGGGGCCTCTTCGACAAGCTTCTGGTTTCGTCGTTGCAGCGAGCAGTCGCGGGTGCCGAGCACAACGGTGTTGCCGTGGCTGTCGGCTATGATCTGTGCCTCAATATGACGTGGTCGGTCGAGAAATTGCTCCGCATAGCATTCGCCGCGACCGAAAGCCTCCGTTGCCTCACGCACGGCTGATTCGAAGAGTTCGCCGACTTCCTCGAGCCGCCGCGCGACTTTCATGCCGCGGCCACCGCCACCAAACGCCGCCTTGATGGCGAGCGGAAGGCCCGCTTCCCTGGCAAAGGCGACTGCTTCTGCCGCAGAGGCCAGGGGCCCATCAGAACCCTTGACGAGGGGGGCGCCGACCTTGGCTGCAATGCGCCTGGCTTCGACCTTGTCGCCGAGGGCCGTGATGACATCTGGAGCCGGACCCACCCAGATGAGGCCGGCATCGATCACCGCCGCGGCGAATTCAGCGCGTTCCGACAGAAAGCCGTAACCGGGATGGACGGCGTCCGCGCCGGAACGGCGGGCAATGTCGAGGATCTTTTCGATGTTCAAGTAAGTCTCGGCCGGGCGACCGGGGCCCAGCCCATAAGCCTCATCGGCAAGCTCCACATGAAGTGAACTCGCATCCGCATCGGAGTAGATTGCTACCGAGATCGCGCCATAGTCCCGGGCAGCGCGAGCAATGCGAATGGCGATTTCTCCGCGGTTGGCGATGAGGAGCTTCTTCATCGATCTGTTTCCTCTGTCTGCGGATCAACGACCGCAACTTGCTTAAAACGAATGCGGGCGCCGATCGGGATCTGGCCAGCCAAGTCCAGATGATACGATGCGATCACGCCGATGACAGGGTAGCCCCCGGTCAGCGGATGGTCGGCGAGGAAGACCACCGGTTGGCCGCTATGCGGAACCTGGATGGAGCCGGTCGCCGTCCCTTCCGAGGGAAGCTCCGCCGCGACGCTGCGCTCGAGCGGCACAACACCCGCAAGCCGCATGCCGATGCGGCTTGATTCCGCAGTGACCTGCCAATCCTGGGCAAGCAGAGTGTTTATCCCCTCTGGGGTAAACCAGTCGGCTCTTGGACCGAGCACGACATCGAGAGTGACGGTATCGCTCGCGCGTGGCAGGGGCTGCAGCTTAGGCCGGCCAGGATCGACAGCTCCGGTCGGCAGATTTGCGCCTGGCAGAACCTGTCCAGCCACGATCGGCTCCGGACCTATCTTTGCCAGTGTATCGGTTGACGCAGAGCCAAGGACTGGAGCGACGGCGAAGCCGCCGCGCAGCGCCACATAGCTGCGCATGCCCTCGCTTGGTGGACCGATCGCAAGCTCGTCACCGGGATCGAGCGCAAACGGGTGACCAAAAGGCGCATCAATTTGCCGACCGGCCGCCGTGCGAATGGTGAGAGGGCCACGTGCTCCCGACACCGCAACCGTGACGGCTCGGTCGGTCTTGACGGCGAAGCCGCCGAAGGTGATCTCAACGGCAGCAGCTTCGGGCGCATTGCCAACGCATAGATTGGCCTCGCGAAGCGCCCTGCGGTCGAGCGCGCCGGCCTCCGATACGCCCTGGTCGGCCCGCCCCGGCCGACCCAGATCCTGGTACAGAGCAGGACGGTCGGCGCGTGTTACAAACAGACCGCCGCTGCGAGGCGCTGCTTGCTCTTGCGGAGGTGGCCGTTGGACGCGCGACAATGTGCTGTTGTCCGTCACCTCATGGAATCGAACCCTGTCGCCGGGCGCGAGCAGAGCGGCGCGTTCGCGTGTTGTGTCCCACATGCGCAAGGGCGTGGTTCCCAGGAGTTGCCAACCCCCTGGACTGTCGGATGGATAGATGCCGCCAAAACGGCCAGCGAGTGCCACAGAGCCCGCCGGTATCCTGACACGCGGGCTTTTTCTTCGCGGCACGTCAAAACCCGGATCATCGCACGTCATATAGGCAAAGCCTGGTGCGAAGCCGGTGAAAGCGACGGTGAAGGTAGCCTCGGTGTGACGGCGGATGACTTCCTCGACCGTCCACCCGAGATACTCTGCAACGTCAGCCAGGTCCTCGCCGTCATATTTTACAGGTATTTCGAACGTATCGCCCTGGCGGACCCTGCGCATCGAAAGATCGATCTGCCCGACCGCGGCAGCGACCCGCTTGCGGGTCGTGGCAAATGGATCAAAGCGGATCATGACAGTGCGGGCGGCCGGAACAATGTCTGTTACTCCCTCTGGCCGCGAGGCAAGCAGGCCATCCAGAAGTGTCAGTGTGGTTTCCAGATCCTCGAGCTCGACGAGGATACACTCGCTGCCCGCCGGCAGGAAGCGCAAGCGCTCAGCCACGGTTCGCGCCGCCATCCATGCTGGTGAACGCCTTCAGCTGGACCCCGCGAGCCGCGAACTCGTCTTTGAGCATGTGGGCGATCGAGATGGCAGCAGGCGTGTCGCCATGGACACAAATTGATTGGGCTTCCAGTGTTATATCAGTGCCGTCGATCGCAGTCATGCGCCCCTCGGTCACCAGACGCAGCATCCGCTCCGCGACGGCTTTCGGCTCGTGGATCACCGACCCCGGCAGCCGCCGGCTGACAAGGCTGCCATCGGCATTATAGGCACGGTCGGCAAACGCCTCGCACACGACAGCCAGTCCGGCGGCCCTTGCCTGGTCGACGATCGGCGCGCCAGCAAGAGCCATCAGTGTCAGGGAAGGATCAATAGCCTTTATCCCGGCGATCACGTCGGCCGCCTGGCGCGTGTCGTTCGCTATGGTGTTGTAGAGCGCACCGTGGGGCTTTACGTAACGGACTGTCGTTCCCGCCGCCCTCGCAAGGCCCTGCAAGGCGCCGATCTGGTAGATCGTGTCGCCGATCAGTTCGGCACTTGAGGGATCCATGTTGCGCCGTCCAAATCCGACGAGATCGCGGTAGCCGACATGCGCCCCGATCGAGATGTCGCGGCTCGCGGCCTCGCGCAGCACTTTGAGAATACCTTCCGGGTCGCCGGCATGAAACCCGCACGCGATGTTTGCGCTGGTGACGATATCAAGCATGGCGAGATCGTCCCCCATGCGCCAAGGTCCGAAACTTTCGCCCAGATCGCTGTTGAGATCGATGCTTGCCAACTGACAACCTCTACGATTGCAATGCCTCACTATTGTTGAATATCATACCATGGATTGTTCAACAATATCGAGTGAGCAGAATCATGGCCCGGTAATCGCGGGCCGGGCCGACAGGAACCGAAATGACCAGACACATGGTGGAACCAGACGACCAGCCGCTCGCGGGAAAGGTCGCGTCCAGGATCAGGGAAATGCTGATCGATGGCGATCTTGCCCCTGGCGAAAAGCTTTCCGAGCAGCACGTCGCGTCATTGTTTGGCATCTCGCGCAACACCTTGCGCGAGGTTTTCCGGTTGCTTACCAGCCAGAGCCTGCTGACCCATATCCCCAACCGCGGCGTTTTCGTCGCTGCCCCCGACGAGGTCTGCGTCATCGACATCTATCGGGTGCGTCGAGTGATCGAGCTTGGCGCATTGCGGGCGGCCAGCCGCGGCCATCCAGCGGTCGCGCGCATGAACACCCTGGTCGCCGAGGCGAAGGAAGCTCAAAAAAACGGCGACTGGCGGCGCGTGGGAACCTTCAATATGGAATTTCACAGGGCAATCGTGGAGCTTGCAGACAGCCCAAGATTGAATGCCTGCTTCGAAATGATCCTGGCGGAGCTGCGGCTCGTCTTCGGCCAACTCGAAAACAACGCTCATCTGCACGAACCTTTTGTGGAACTCAACGCCTCGCTCGTTACCCTCATTGAGACCGGCATGATTCTTGAGGCGGTGGATCGACTGGAAGCATACCTGCTTCAGTCGGAGCGAATGGTGTTGGCGGCCCTTCAGCGCCGGGGCAACCAGGACCGGTGACCGCCGCGGGCTTGTTAAGTCCCCGCCGGTACACGCGGTTCGAGGTCCCAGCGCGGTTCGAAGGGAGTTCGACGGTCCTGTCGCACCCATTGAGGCTGGCCGTAGATGGAGGCACCGCCATCAACAAGCAGTGACGCGCCGGTTATGAAACACGCGGCTTCGCTGGCAAGAAAATAGACTGCCTCGGCGACATCTTCGGTCTGGCCGATGCGACCGAGCGGCGTATCCGCAAGAACTGCTTCCAGCCGCCCAGGTTCGGCAAGCGTCTGGCGGGTCATGGCAGTGTCCACGATTCCCGGAAGGACCGCGTTCGCGCGAATGCGATAGACGCCGAGTTCGGCCGCCATGGTGCGGATGAGCATCAACAACGCGGCTTTGGTCGCGTTATAGGCGCCTGTCTGATCGGTATGGTAAAGTGCCAGACAGGATGAGATGACGACGATACTGCCACCGGCTCGCTGCTCTGCCATTACCCGAGCGACGGACTGGCAGGTGTGGAAGGTCCCGCTCAGGTTCACATCGACATGTCGGTCCCAGACCTTCTCGGGCATGTCTAGAAAGCTCGCAAGCCGAGCATATCCGGCGTTGGCAACCAGTGTCCCGATTGGGCCGAGATCGGATCGGGCCTGCGCTACAGCTGCATCGACGGCGCCTCGATCGCATTGGTCGGCGAAATAGACGCCAACGCTGGTCGCTCCCAAGGCTTTGAGTTCGTCGGCAAGCGCGGCAAGCGACTCATCGGTGCGATCCAGCAACGCGACGGCACGGCGATCCATCGCAAAGCGCCTTGCGAGCCCACGTCCGATGTCGCCCGCCGCGCCTGTTACAATCACAGCCGAAGAAGAGGTCATTTTGGGTCTCCTAAAGCCCGCGGCTCAGAACCGGGTCACAACGATGCCGTCTGCGAACGCGCCTTCCGCAACTGAAAGGGCTTTGAAATGGTTGAGACCGCGTCCGAACGGGATGGCCTCGACGCCGTTGGCCCCGGCCGGCACATTGCCTTCGAGCAATGCAAGCGCTGCAGCGGCCATGCCTATCCCCGTCCCACGGCTCATCTCGCTGTCATCCGTGATTGTGTGCATAACGACCGGCCTGTCACCTTCGAGGCCGATGACGTTGATCTGGGTAAAGGCGGGGCGCTCCCGAGATGGATTGGCATTATGCCGAGACCATAGCAGCTTCCAAAGCACCTCTATGGGCTGGACCGTCTGGCCGCCGATTTCGACGGTTAGATCGTCATGAGCGAAGCCAATCCGGCCAAGCGTCGAAAATGCCTGGTTGGCCCACGCCGGATACAGCGAGCCTTTGCATTGTATCAGCCTGAGATCAGGTCTGTAGCGCGCCAGCGTCAGCGGTTCGGGGTGGGCCGTATCGTAGGCTTCGATCCTGCCAAACGGGGCCGGGACGTCGAATGACATGGCTGTCTGAGGCTGGAATCCCTTGGTATACTCCATTCGCCCTTCGCGCCAGATCGGGCAGGGCGCCACGGTCATGTGAAGCATATGACGAAGCACGGCCAAGCCGCCCGGATCGCGCTCACGCGTGATCCACACGACCTGGATCCCGTCCACGTTCTTGTTGGACTGGAGGATGTCGCAAGCCAGCCAATTCGAGATCCCCGGCGAATTGCCGCCGCCGGTGATCACCGGCACCCCCCGCTCGCAAGCGGCTTGGTGAAGGTCCAGGATTGTCCGCGTTCCCTCGGCATCGTCGCAGACGTCGATGTAAGCGGCGCCAGCCGCAATTGCCGCACGAGCGGCCGCGTCTGACCCGACGAAGAATGGGCCGGCGAAATTCAAGACCAAATCCACGCCCGCGGCGTCGAGACCAGCTCGCGAAATGTCGCGCAATTCTCCTTCAATACGGACTGGGTCCGCGGCAACGGCAAGCTTGAGGCTTTCGGGAGATCGATCGACGATCTTGAAGCGGGCGTCTGGGATTTGGCGAGCAAGCATGCCGAGCGCACTGCGCCCCATATGTCCCGCTCCGACAAGCAAAATGACACGGCTCATGACGCCTCCTAAAACGAACGTTAATTCATAAAGTTACCCTTCTCTTTCGTCAAGTCCGGCAATGGTCGAGCAACGGCACGTGCGTTTAAGTATGGTGCTTTGATGGCGTTCGCCGCAATGCGCTCCTGCTTGACAGACGGCGTCGTGTTCATTAACGATCGTTCACATAGAAACAAGGAGGTTCTTGCGATGGCTCGGAGGCCTAACACAGTGAACTGGGAGCGAGTGAACCAATGGGTCGCCCGCGAAGGCGTGCAGGCAAACTGGCAAGTCTACGGTGCGCCAGCGATCATGTCGGTCGATAAGACTGCCTTTTCGGATGCCGAGCCGATGCCTCGCTGGGCCGAGCCCGAGAAGCTGATCCTGTCGGTGGCGATCAACGGCGCGTTCTTTCGCAAGGACGAGAATCCCAATCAGCCAATCTCTTCGCAAGAGATCATCCGCTCGGCACAAGAGTGTATCGACGCCGGCGCGCAGATCATCCACATCCACGCCCGCGACGGGCGCGGTTATAACGTGCTGGACACCGGCCTCTTCAAGGAGACGCTGACCCATCTTCGGCGCCAGAACAACCATATCGCGCTCGATGCTTGCCTCGTTGCGGTCAACGACGAGGAGGAAAAGATGATGAGCGAGATGATGTCGCTGGGCGTCATGGAGGGCGTCCCGGTAAACGCCACCTCGATCATCCTTGGTGACAATCGGTTTGTGAAATCACCGGCGGCCATGATCGAGAAGACGCGCCGCGCGCTCGCCCAGGGCCTGACGCCCCAGATCGCGGTCTATTCCGACGCTGACATCGACAACGCCCGGCGCTACCTGATCGACAGTGGACTGATTCAGGGTCCTTTGAACTGGCTGGTGCTGCCGGGCCTGCCCGGCTGCAGCCCGACCTACAGCCCCGAGACAATGATTGATGGCTTCATGCGCCTGGTCCGGCTCATTCGCCATATCGATCCTCAATCGGTTATTGTCGCCTGCACGGGCGGTCGCTCCAGCAGCTACCTCGCAACGCTTGCGATCCTTCTGGGTGTGCACGTTCGTGTCGGCATGGAAGACACGGTATGGAAATGGCCGCACCGGGACGACAAGATCCAGAGCAATGTCGAGGTATTCCGTCAAATCAGCGGTATCGCGTCGGCTCTGGGGCGCGACCTGATGGGCGCGGACGAATATCGCAAGCTGATGACGCTGGCCTCATAGTCGGGAGGTCAGGCCGATCGGATCCGTGGACGAGCTGACGAGCTGGAGGGAAATGGGCGCCATGCCATTGAACGCGGTCGTGACCGGTGGGTCGAAGGGGATCGGTTTTGGCATTGCGGCCTGCCTTCTGGCGCGAGGTTATGCCGTCACGATCGCAGGCCGCAACGAAGCGGATCTCGCGGCGGCCGTTTCAAAGCTGGAACCACTTGGAATCATCGAGGCGGTTGCCGCCGACGTGACGAGTGAGGACGATGTCGAGCGCCTGATGGCGCGCTTCGACGATCCAGCAAGGCCACTGTCGTTGCTGGTCAACAATGCGGGAGTGTCACACTATAAGACCCTCCTGAGGATGGACTTGGAACGCTGGCGCTCGGTCCTCGATATCAACCTCACGGGCGTCTTCCTCAGCCTGCAAAGGGGAGCGCGGCGCATGCGGATCTCGGGCGGGGGTGCCATCGTCAACGTCGCCTCGATCGACGCTGCCGGAACCGATGGCCGGCAGTCCGCTTACGGTGCGGCAAAAGCCGGCGTCGTCAACCTGACGAAGACCGCGGCGGTCGAGCTTGCGCCATACCGCATCCGCGTCAATTCGGTCAGCCCCGGCTGGACGCTGACTGCCATGATAGACGATCATGTCGGCGAGGCTGCCCGTCGCCATATGAGGGAGAGCTTCTCGCGCGTTCCTCTCGGCCGGCTCGTCGAGGTCGACGAGATTGCGCGCACCGTTGCGTTTCTTGGCAGCGATGAGGCGAGCGGGATAACCGGCATCGATGTCCCGGTCGACTGCGGCACGCTTGCCAATCTCTACATCGCCGAGACGCTGCCCAAGGAATGATGCGGTCCGATCGATGAGCACGCGCGAGATTGCGTTAGTCAGCGGTGCAGGCTCGGGGATAGGGCGTGCCGTTTCGCTCGTCCTCGCGGCTCGTGGCGCGCATGTCGGTGTCCTTGATCTTTCGCGCGAGAATGCCGAGGAGACGGTCGCCTTGGTGGATGAGGCGGGGGGGACTGCAACGCCGCTTGCGGCCGATGTGAGCAATCTGGAGAGTTTGGCGAGCGCCATAGACTCCTTCGCGCATTCAGGCGAGGGGCTCGACACCGTGATTGCGGCGGCAGGCGTCGCGCGCGGCGGCCTTATCCAGCGCATGTCCGAGGCCGCTTGGGACCATGTCATTGACGTCAATCTGAAGGGAACGTTCCTGCTGGCGCGGCAAACCCTGCCCCTCTTGCAGCGTCGCGGCGGAGGGGCATTCGTTGCCGTCAGCTCGGACGCGGGTGTTATGGGATCCGTCGCCTACGGCGCGTATTGCGCCTCCAAGCATGGCGTGATCGGCCTCGTCAAGGCCATGGCCTTGGATCATGGGCGCGAAGGCATTCGCTCCAATGTGGTGTGCCCCGGTTTCGTCGACACACCGATGGCGCAGCGCATCTTCTCGAAAGCCCCTCCTGGAACCCGCGCCGCCTTCGAGAAGGCCGTTCCCATGGGCCGCTTTGCAGCGCCCCAGGAGGTGGCTGCGGTGATAGCTCATCTATCCTCTCGCGAGGCCGCCTATACCAATGGCTGCGTCTATCTGGTCGACGGGGGCAGCAGCGCCGGTCATCTGATCGGTCAGTGCCTAAATGACGGAACCGGTTCTTGATCTGGAATGAAGTTGTGAGCGAGCAGATTTATCCAACCATCGTCCACGCCTTGGTGGAGCGGGCCAAGTTGCTCCCGCAAGCTGTGGCGCTAACGGCCGCGGACGAGGAACTGTCCTATGCTCGTCTCCAGGCGGAAGTGGAGGCGGCCGCCTTGCGTCTGGTGAGGCTTGGAGTGGCGCGCCAGGAACGTGTCATCGTCGTCGGCGACAACACGTGGCAATGGGTCGTAGCCTATCTGGCGATCCTTCGTGTCGGCGCAATTTCCGTTCCGATGAACAACCGGTTGGCTCCCGCGCAGGTGGGCGACCTCGGGACATTGCTGGATGCGCGAATTGCACTGGCTGACGATGCGCACAGCCACATGTTCGGCGATTGCCTTGGCCTGCAGGTATTCTCGATCAATGGCACTGTGGCGGCTCCGTTTTCTTCCGTTGATAAAGCCTCCGCTCTTCCCGGAATGCCTGATCCGGCGGACGACGCCGTCATCAGCTTCACGTCAGGAACCACGGGCACGCCCAAGGGTGCGGTGATCAGTCATGATGGGCTGCGCAAAGCATCCCAAGTGTATGTCGATCTCATCGGGGCAAATGAGCAGTCATCAACGCTCATTGTTGCCCCGCTTTTCCACAACACTGGCTTTGTCGACCAGCTCGGCACGATGTTGCTTTGCGGCGGCCGTGCCGACCTTCTGCTTCGCTACCGCACGCAAGATGCCATAGCCGCGTGTCGTCGCAGGCCGACGACTTTTGTGACCGCGGTGCCGAGTGTTCTCCGAATGATGATGACGGCGGAGGGAGCCGACGCCGTCTATGGTCCGGCCAAGGACGTCTTGTTCGGCGGTTCTCCGATGCCTGCGCCCTGGTCGCTGGAAATGCACAATCGTTGGCCAGGCCTGCGGCTATGGCACGGCTATGGACTGACGGAGTTCACCTCCTGCTGCACGATACTGCCGGCGGAGTTGATCCTGACTTACGGCGATTCAATCGGATATCCGGCACAAGGCGTGGAACTGCGCCTTGTCGGAGAGGACGGTAAGGATGTCGCCGACCACACCGTCGGCGAGATCTGGGTCGCCGGCGACACGCGCATGCGCGAGTACTGGCGCCGACCGGACGTCACCGCCGAAAAACTGAGCGGGCGCTGGCTGCGCACCGGGGATCTGGCGGAACGGCGGGAAAAAGGGCTGCTCTATCATGTCGGACGCCGCGATGACGTCATCAACCGCGGTGGCGAAAAGATCCTTCCCTCCTTCATCGAGGCGGTGATGGCCGAGGTTCCCTCGATAGCCCAAGCCGCGGTTTTTGCTGTGCCGCACGAGGTGCTTCAAAACAGCGTGATGGCGGCTGCTGAACCGCGCCCGAACCTGACGGTCGACGTTACGGAGGTTCGTGAATTCCTGCGCCATCGGCTGCCGGGCTACGCCGTGCCGGAAGACATCATCGTCAGCACCGATCTGCCGCGCACGGCGTCGGGCAAGCTCGACCGCCGCGCGATCCGCGCCGGCTACCTGGAATCCCACAAGGAACCGAAATAGGAGGCCACCAGATGGCAAGGAAGTGGAAGGCCGTTGTCATAGGCGCGGGCGGCTCGCAGGCGCAGGCCATGCTGCGGGCTCTGGCGCGTGGTGGGGCAACGCAGAGCTGGCTGGCGATAGACCGCGCCTGGCGTCCCGAAACCAAAGATGCGGCTGAAGCCATGGGGTTCGTCATCCAGCAGATGGATGCCCTGGCCGACCCCGGCCAGCTCGACGAATTGCTCTCGCACACCGATCTCGTCGTCAACATGGCTGGTCCCTACTACAGGACGGGCACCGCGATCCTCGACCGGGCGATCGCCAACAGGACAAACTATCTCGACATTTCGGACGATGCCGACGTCACGATCCCGATGCTCACCCGAAACGCGGCAGCAGAGGCGGCCGGCATCTCCGCGCTGATCGGCATGGGATCCTCCCCAGGCACAACGAACATCCTCATCAGGGCCGCCGTCGACAAGCTTGGGCCGGCGGACGACGTCGACATCTACTGGACCGTTGATCTGGCCGACATGACCAATGCCGCGGTGAGGCATTTCTGGCATTGCTTCAATCTCGTGGACCCCGACGGCAGCACGCATGATGTCGCGGGCTGGGACCAGCTTGAATTCCGCGACATTGATTTTCCCGACCCCGTCGGCCGTCAGCGGCTGGTGCGGCTTGCCCACCCCGAGCCGATAACGGTTCCAAGATACTTGCCGGTAAAACGGGCTTCAAATTTCGGCGGCCTCAATCCCGAAGAGGCTTTGATTACTGGCTGGTGTTTGGCGCATATCGCCGATGAACGCAGGACCAAGGGCAAGCTGACTGACGCGGCCGTCGATCTTTTCTTGCATTATCGCGACCAGCGCGCCGGCGCCGCGCGCATTGGCAGTGGCCTGGTCATCGATATCCACACAAATGGCAACGGATTGCGTTTTGCCTCCGGAAGCGATGGTGGCATGGACGATTCGACAGGCATCCCAGCAGCCGTCGGCGCGATCCTGCTGATGCAAGGCCGTATCGATCGAAAAGGTGTATTCCCGCCCGAGATCGTCTCGCCCAAGGACTTCTTCTCGGTCCTGCGCGATGTGAGCGTCGGCGGTGGCGGCCTGACCTTGTCTACCCTTGCAAATGGCATGGCGGGCGAGCGAATGAGGATCAGGGACCTGCTTGCCTGAGCAGGTCCAACGCTCTTGCAGCGCCCCGAGGCAAGGCAGTGGCCTTTTGCTTGATGGACTTCGCGGCGCAAAATCCGTTTCGCGCTGCTTCTGGATTGCGCTACTCGGCCTCCAGCATGCTTTTGGCGAGCCGGCAAAAATGCGCGGCAATCTTCTGTTTGGGGTATTTGCCGTTTGGCCGATACCAGGAAAGTACTTTGTCGCACATCGACCCGATCGCCAGCGCCACCAGGCGAACGTCCTTGGGCTCGCGACCTGCGTCACGAACCACCTGGGCACAAATATCGGTCATGGTGTCGAGGTATTTGCGAAGCATTGACCGGATTGCCTCGCGCTGCTCGTGACTGAGCCGATCCATGGCCGAGGATTCGATCAGGCGATCATTGGCCTTGGCGATCCGCGCGTGGTCGATCTGGTAAATGACATGCCGCGACACCATGTTCTCCAGGCGCTCAATGCCCGAGAGCTTGGGATCGTCACGCCTGGTGACCGCGGAATGGAAGTCTTCCAGAGTGATCGAGATAGCCTCGATGAATATCTCTTCCTTCGACCGGAAGTGGTTGTAAAGAGCCGGTGCCTTGATGCCGACCTCGGTGGCAAGGTCACGCATCGACGTCTCGTTGACGCCGTTGGCGCCGAACAATTCGATAGCGGCCTCGATCAACCGCTCACGGGTGGTCGAGCGCGGCGCTCCACGCGGCGGCAGATTGGACCTCAAGTCAATGGTCGCTTCGCTGTCAGCCACCGGACTTCCTCTCTCGCCTTCACTGTCAGCCATGCGAATCCATGCCTGTGCTAACGTTCGTTCCTATATAGGACAAACATGCTCGTGGCGCCAAAGATTGTGTCACGCCAACGGCTTGACGAGACCTGACGCGCTCGCTTTTCCGCGGCCGGTCAGCCCCGCCGGCCGAGACACGTCCTGCAGATGGCGCGAAGATCGAGCTGTACCGGCACGTCACACCCGCCGGGGAGAAGGGTTGGTCCGATGGCCGGCGCCTGACAAGGATCGCGCCTATGCCTCGTCCCCGGCGTCTGAGACCCTGCCAAGGGTCGCCTCAAGATCGCCGATAGCCAACGCCCTGCGATAGTCTGCGTCCGGGCCACAGTGAGCCGAAGGTGAGTTCGCGCCCGCCCATGATCCCAGCCGGCCGAAACATCATGACAAGAATTATAATCAAGCCGAGCCCCACTTCCTGAAGGCCGGCCGGCAGGCTCAATACCATATTCCCGACAGGAACTCCGGCCTCGAAACGCCTCAATATTTCGGTCACCGCGGTGAGGGCCACAACGCCTATCACCGCCCCCGACAGACTCCCTGACCCGCCCACTATCAACATCGCCAAGGTGAGGAAGGTAAGTGGCAGGTAGAACGCATCGACCGTTACGATGCCCAGGAAGCCGGCATGCATCGCTCCGCCGACCCCGACGATCAGGCCGCTGAGGCCGAATGCCACCGTACGAACAAACCAGACGTTGACGCCGGATCCTTTCGCAGCCGTTTGGTCATCTCGCGCCGCTCGAAGCATGAAGCCGTATCGCGACTCCTGATGAAGCCAAGCAACCAGGATGGTCAACGCCGCCAGGCCGGTACCGACAGCGGGCCCGACAAAAACCGGCAAGTTCGACAGCAGCGCGGTACCGCCTGTCACGCCATTCCAGTTCATGTAGAAGGCGTATTGTCCAGCCAGGAAGGCGAAGGTCGCAATGGAGGCTGCCGTTCCCGACAACCTCATCAAGATGGCCCCAACCACGATTGCCACCGCGCCGGCGAGCGCTGCCGCACCGAGCAGGCCGACTGGCGATGGCAACGCGATGTGCTGCAGGAATGCCGGCAGGCCGCGCAGGTTCATGGGCTTCAGCATGGGCAAGGTGCAGCAGCTCAACCACACGAAGGCATAAGCGCCGATCGACATGAAGCTGATATGACCGAACGACAAGATGCCCGAATTGCCGACGAAGACGTAAAGGCCGACAACGAGGACCACGCGGACCATCATCTCGGTCAGCGTTTGCGATAAACCGCCAAAGTGGCTGCTCACCAACGCGATCAGTCCCAGCATTATCACAAGCACCGCCGGCGTCTGCAGTTGAACCCAGATGGCCCGCGGTTCGTTGGACCCGATCAACGCCGGGAGCTGGCCTCGAGCTTGCATCTCAGACCCTTTCTTCAAACTGCTTCAGGCGGATGATCCCGGAGGGGCGAACCAGCAGCAGCACGATCACGAACAGAAAGACGAAGGCGTCGCGGAAGGTGCGGATGCTGTCCGGCAGGTAGGCCTGCAGCAGTGAAGTGGCGATCCCGACAAGCAGCCCGCCCAGCACTGCCCCAGGCAGGCTGCCCATGCCGCCTATCACCGTCGCGATAAAAGCGAAGGTCACGATGTTGACGCCCATGGTGGGCGCCAACAGACCCGTCTGCACGACGTAGAGCAAGCCGACGACGCCCGCCAGAAGCCCGCTCAACGCGAAGGACAGCCCAATGACGAAATCCGCGCGTACCCCCAGATAGCGGGCCATGCGGAAATCTTCGGCAGCGGCTCGCATCTGGATGCCGTAGGACGTCCTGCGCATGAAAAGGAGGATCGCAAGCAGGAGCAGCAAGGTCACCCCAATCGTCACCGGCTGAAGGAGGGGGATGCGGATCCCGCCAATCTCGGTAGCTTGCGTCAGGGACGACCACAGGCCAATGGCCTTTGGGCGCGCGCCGTAGATCATCATCAGCATATTTTGGATGATGTAGCCGAGCGCGAAGGACACCACCATCAGGTTCTGCGGCGCGGCATTGCGCAGACGTCGAAAGACCAGCAAGTTTGAAATGAGTGCTATCGCAATTCCGAATGACAGGATCGCCAAGATCAACACAGGCCAGTTCCAGGCACCGATGAACAGCTTCGCGGTAACATCAGCCGAAGGGACAATGAGCGCGTAAGCCGACATGGTGACGAACTCGCCATGGGCAAAGTTGATCAGCCGCATAATGCCGAACAGCAGGCCGATCCCCAGGGCCGCAAGCGCGTAGAGGCTTCCAAGGCTGAGCGCGTCGATGAGTGTCTGGGTAAAGTAGGTCAGGGAATTGCCTCCCCGGAATCGCGATCAAACGTTCCCGTGCCGAAATAGGCGTCATGCAAGGCATGGCTCTTCGCCAGGTCGGAAGGTTGGCCCTTCAACTGCACCCTACCATCGCGCAGAACGATGATTTCGTCGGCGAAGCTCATCACCCGGCGCGAGCTCTGCTCGTTGACAAGAATGCTGACGCCTTCCTGGGACCGCAATCTCTGCAAGATGGCGTAGACCTCCTCAACAATACGGGGGGCTAGGCCCAGGCTCGGTTCGTCAATGAGCATGAGTTTGGGTCGGGTCATGAGCGCGCGCCCGATCACCAGCATCTGCTGCTCGCCCCCGGACAGTTTTCCGCCTGCCTGGCGGATGCGCTCCTTCAGCTTCGGAAAATAGGTCAAGACAAGCTGGAGATCCTGTTCCAACCGCTGGCGGTCGCCACGCATGAATGTGCCGATCCGCAGGTTCTCCTCCACACTCAGGCTGCCAAAGACATGACGGCCTTCGGGCACGAAGCTCAGCCCCGAGCGCGCGATCGCTTCAGGTTTGAGGCCCAGGATTGATCGACCGTCGAAACGGACATCGCCGGCGCCGGCCACTCCTCCTGCGATGGCCGAAAGCGTGGAGGACTTACCAGCGCCGTTTGGCCCCACGATTGCGAGGAGCGCACCGGCAGGCACATCAAAGGACACGCCATGTAAGACCTGAACACGCCCATATTGAATGCGCAGATCCGTGACACTCAGGATATGGTCCTGGCCCATCATTCCGCCTCCGCGCCGAGATAGGCGCTGATCACGGACTTGTTGCTGCGAACATCCGCCGGCGTGCCTTCGGCGAGCGTGCGACCTCCATCCAGGACATGGATGCGAGCGCACAGACCCAGCACCACGGCGACGTTGTGCTCGATCAACAAAACCCCGCACCCATGATCCTTGGGAATAGAACGCACAAGCGACATCAGCTCCTCGCACTCGTGATCCGACATGCCCGCAGCCGGTTCGTCCAGCAGCAGGAAATCGGGTGAACGAACGAGCCCGCGAGCAATGGCGACCCTGCGCTCGTCCGTGTAGGGAAGGGTGCTTGCAAGTTGACCACGCAAATGCCCGATGCCCATCCAGTCCAGAAGCAACGCGGCCTCGTGGGCCGCGGCGCGGCGTGAAAGGCCCAGGGCAACCGCAGTGACCTCGACGTTCTGCTGCACGGTCATGTCACGGAAGAGCCTTCCGCCCTGGAAGGTTCGCGCGATACCGGCTTGGCGAAACTTTGCTGTCTTCCACTGGGCGGTGTCGCGAATGCCGAGCGTAACGCGGCCTGCCGAAGGCTTCTGGAAACCGGTGAGGCAATTGACCAGTGTCGTCTTGCCGGCGCCGTTGGGGCCGATCAGGCCGATGATTTCCCCCTTGCCGATCGAAAGCGTCACGTCTGAAAGGGCCCGAAGCCCCTCAAAGCTCACCGACACCGCTTCGGTCGCAAGTCTGATCCCGTCAGAGACGCTCACAGCGGCCTCCGGATGGAAGAGGCTGTTGCGAAAACGCGCCAGATGCACTCAACAGGCCCTCCTGAGCGCTGCCGTCGCCTCGACATCGACGCTCAGCGTTTCGTCCGACATCGATCCGGTCAAGGCCACTCCGTAGATGGCTTTCGCACGTTCGAGGGTTTCGTAGCGTTCAACGACGTCCTTGAGCACCAGTGCCGGGTCACGATCATGGGGCCTGCCATAGCCTCCACCGGACGTATGGCAGCCCTTCAGTATCTCGCCCTTTTGAAGGCTGATGATGACGAGGCTTGGAAGCAACTCCTCAGTTCCATCCGCGCGAATGATCCAATGCGCCGCACGCGTGGCGTCCTGGCCGCCGCGGACACCTTTTGGCGGTGTCTCCCCTCCATCGCAGGCCCAAATGAACTGGATGGGGAGTTCCTTCGGCGTCACGGCCATCTCCAGCGCCGCCCCGCCCCGGAACTGGCCAGCACCGGCCGTCCCTGTCCGCAGCCGAATGCATAGAACCTGGAGCGGGTGCTTGAGTTCGTCAATCTCAACGGAGTCTCGATACATCAGTCCTGCCACGACAGGGATGCCGTAGGTCGGCCAGCCGTCCGCGACCGGGCTGCCAGGCCCTCCCGCGGAACCAAGAACCAACTGGTTGACATAGGGCTCGCCACCGAAGCGGTGGTCGTTTCCGGAAACCACGGCATAGCCTAGCCCGACCCCGACCCCGCCTTCCGCCAGCCCCCATTGTGGACTGACCTCGGCAAAGGCGGCCTGCACCGTGTTGATGAGCCTGTCGGCAAGATTGGTGGTCGAAACCGAGCAACTGTGCGGGAATTTCGGCTTTCCGATCACGGAGCCTTCGCGAAACTGCAACTTGATGCGGCGAAATGAACCGGCGTTGCGGGGCACCGAGAAGCTGAGCGAGTTGAACACCCCTGCCACGGCCGCAGCCGAGGCGCTGGCAAGGCTGAGATTGAGACCGACCGGAACGGAATCGATGTTGTCTCGCAGGTCGATATCCACAATCGCGTTGGCTGGATCGATCTCAAGCGAGACGTTTAGGGGCACTCCTTTGGGCAACAGTTCCAAGAGTGGGTCGAGCCTGCCCGAGCTGGAAAGCCGCGTCGCGGGCATCGACCGTAGTGCCTTGACCATCAACTCTTCGGAATAGTCGAGCCAGTTGGCGATGAAGGCGCGGATCGTCTCCTTGCCATATTTCGTGCACAGTTCCTTCAGGCGGCGTTCGGCGATGCGGGCAGAGCCGATGCCGGCGATAAAGTCGCCATGCCACTGGTTGGGAACCCTAATGCGGGCCCGGCACATGCGCACGATATCGTCGTTGGTCTTATAGTCGCGCTGAATGCGGACCGCGGGAAAGATCAAGGCCCCCTCGGCATACTGGTCTTGGGCACCGGCCATGTAGGTGGTCGGCAAGGCATTGCCGATATCGGCCTGGTGCGCCTTGGCGACCGCCGTGAACATGTGCTCGCCTTCGACGAACACTGGCACCAGGAAGGCGTGGTCGGCAGCGTGACTGTTTCCGCTATAGGGGTCATTGTGCAGATAGCAGTCGCCTTCCCGGATATCGCCTGGATGGAATTGCTGCATTGCCGAGGTGAGAAGGTCGCTGCCAAAAATGTGGATCGGCAGCCCCTCTGCTGACGCCAGCAACTGGTTGTCGGCAGTGACGATGGAGCAGCTGAAATCGCGAGCGCTGTTGATAACGGCCGAACGCGCCGCACGCAGCATGGTGTTGGTCATCTCGCGGATGATGGCGTCCATCCGGTTGGCAATGATCGCCGTGAGGAACGGATCGAATGAAGTCTTTTCTGTGCTTGCCATCTCAGCCGCCCCTCAAATCTCAAGCAGGTAGTTGCCAGCGGCGCTGAGCGTCACCGACATGCCTGGATACACCACCAGAGTCGTGGTCGGCTCTTCAACGATCGCCGGGCCGGCTATGCGCATGCCGGGCATGATGCTACGTGCCTTGTAGATGGGAGTGGCCACCGACGCCGCATCACCGAAATAGCAGTCCCGTCTCGGAACGGGCTCCTTGCTGGCCGTCTCTGCATCGACGATGTCGACATCGGCAATCGGCGAGGGAGGATCGGCCAGCGGAATGCTCAGCCGCGCTTTCCAGTTAATGAACTCGACAGCGCTGCCCTCGTCGCGGACGGCGAAGACGCGTTCATGGGTCCTGTGAAACTCCTCCTGCAGTTCAATAACGGCTGCCAGGTCCTTGAGATGGCCCGACGGGATCGGCGTATCGAGCTCCCATACCTGGCCAGCGTAACGGGCTTCCGCGATATACTCGATCGCGTGATGGGGCCTGTTCTGCGCCAGGCCTTGCGCAAACAGGAGCAATTTCGTGGTCAGGGAATCGAGGACGCGAGCGACACCGGGCAGGTCGAAATTTTCCGTCGAGGTGACCAGGCTTGCGGTCTCTTCGGCCACGATGTTGGCATACTGCATACCGGCAGCAGAGAGCGCCGAAGCGGTCTTGGGCAGGATCACTCTCTTGCAGCCAAGCTCTTTTGCAATCAGCATGATGTTCATGCCCGCCGCGCCACCGCCGGCCACGATCGCGCTTTCACGCGGATCGAGGCCCTCGTTGATCGTGATGTCCCCGATGGCGCGGATCATCAGCTCGCTGGCAAGCGTCAGGATACGGAAGGAACATTCCTCGACGCTCAATCCGATGCGCGACGAGATCGTCTCGAGGGCGCGACGTGCCGCAGCGACATCAAGCTTCATGCGCCCACCAAGAAAGTAGCTCGGATCGAAATAGCCCAGGACCGCGGCAGCGTCCGAGACAGTCGGCAACAGGCCGCCGCGGCCATAGCAGGCCGGGCCGGGCTCTGATCCTGCCGACTGCGGACCCACATGCATCAGTCCGCCTTCGTCGATCCAGGCGATCGAACCACCGCCGGCGCCGACCGATCGCATGTCGACGGCCGAAATGCCCATCAGATCGCCGGTGTATTGCGGGCCAAGCCATGTCTCGCGGGTAAACGTCAGCCTTCCGTCACGCACCAAGCCGACGTCGAAGGTCGTGCCACCGGTGTCGCACACGATGACATTGTCTCCGAACCGTTCCTGTGCCGCGTATGCCCTGGCGGAAATCGGCGCCATCGCCGGACCCGAGCCGATCGTGTAGATGGGCTTGGCGACCATCGCGTCAATGTTCGTGCACCCACCGGATGTCGTGGAAACGAGGATTTCGCCTTTGTAGCCGGCATTGCGAAGATCGGACTCAAGTCCCCGCAGGTGGCTTTGCATCAACGGCTTCAGCGAAGCATCTATCGCGGTCGCCGAGGCGCGACGGTATTCCCGCACGATGGGGATCAGCTCATGCGACAACGTATAGGGCAGGCCGGGGGCAAGCTCGTCCAGGAGCTGCCCGAAGCGCCGCTCATGCTCGCCATTTGCAACCGACCATAGGAAGCAGACCGCCACGGCCTCGAATTTCCTTGCCACGATTTCGGCGACTACCGCCCGGGCCTGGCTTTCGTCGAAGGGTATGGTGACCGTTGCTTCCGAGCTCATTCGCTCGCGCACCTCGAAAGTGTGGCGGCGCGCGATGTAGGGGTCGGGATAAGGCGTACGGAAATCGTGCGGGTCAAATTTGCCGGCTTCCTTCAAAACCAGGATGTCCGGGAAGCCGGCGGTTGTGACGAATGCAGTTTTTGCAGCGCGTTTCGTCACGATTGCATTGGTGGCGCGTGTCGTCCCGTAGACCAGCAGGGTCGTTTCGGCGAGCAACTGCTCCAATGAAAGAGATTTCTCAGCGGCTGCGGCGGCAATCGCCTCCCGCATGCCGGAAAAGATCCGGTCGTGGGTAGTCAGCGCCTTGCCGATCACAGGCGCGCCGTCTGGGCCGACAACCACCACGTCGGTGAATGTTCCGCCGGTATCAAGCGAAATAACGTATGCCATGTGTCTCTTGCTCGCGCGTACCCATCAAAAATCGTTCGGGCCCCGACGTCCGCCTTGCCGGGGCCCGCCGACCAGAAAGGGAGGTCAGTTCTGGCCGAAAAGCACGTCGAGCGGCACCGGCTGGGGAAGCGCGTAGTCGCTTATGACTTTGACCTTGCCGTCCTTGTACTGAAGGATCTGCATCTTGGCGTTCTGCTGGATGTGCAGGTCCGGCGTGAAGCTGCGCGGCCCGATGAAGGTCTGTTCGTCATGCATTGTGTTCAGGATGTCGGTGACCTTGGCGGAGTCAGCCGTTCCGGCCTTTTCGACCGCGCGCGCCCAAAGGTCCAGGAAAGCGTAGATCGGGTAGGCATAGGTCGTCGCGGGGAGCGTGCCGTAGCGGGCCTTGTAACGCTCGTTGAGGGCCTGAACCTCGGGGCGGGGATCATCGCCATGCACCGAAGCAGCGACCGGGACGTAGAAGTCGCTCAAACCCGGAACGGCATCAGTCCAGTAAGTCCCGTCCATGGCGCTGCCGGACAGGATGGGTGCCTTTATGCCCGCCGCCCGGATCTGCCGGATCGCGCTCGCGCCGCCTGGCGTGAAGCTGCACAGCATGATGGCGTCAGGCTGGTCGGTCGAAGCAGTGATGCGGGTGATCTGCGACTGAATTGAAGGGTCGTCGTTCTTGAAGGTATCTTCGCCGACAATCTTGACACCGTCGGTCTGGGATGCCGCCCAGCGGAAGCCGGCGCACAGCGACTTGTCGTACTCGGCCACGGTATCGAGCAGGACGTAGGGGTGCTTGACGCCGAGATTCTCAGCCGCCCAGTGCAGCGCGACCGCGCCTTGCACATGGGCTGCCGCCGAAGTGGTGAATGAATTCGGGCCCACGCCCTGCACACCGGCCTTGGGATCCTCCGCGCAAAGGAAGACCGAAATCAGGTTTGCCCTTTGGGCCGCGCCCGCCGCGGGCGAGCCCTGGTCATAGTCACACGACACGATGACGATATTCGCGCCCTGATCGACGACCGACTGGCCCGCGCGCGCGCCCTCGACGCGATCCGATTTGGTATCGGCCAACACCGTTTTGATCGGCTGGCCGAGCAAGCCGCCGGCCTTGTTGCGATCCTCTACCCACAACTGTGCCATGTTCCTGGCATCGCCATCATAGGCAAGCATCCATCCTGACTGAGCGGTGGCGAAGCCGATCGTGACCGGATCGGCCCAAGACATCGCGGACGTAGCCGACAGCATTGCTGTCGCCAGTGCTGCCCGATGGATGAGGGCACGACCGAACCTGGTTACTTGGCTGCTATGGCTATGCGCCGTCATGTCGGTTCCCCTAATTAACGCTCATTAATATAAGATCAAATGTTAGATTCTTGTCAAGCGCCCAACTGCATGCGGCAGGACACCTGGAGGGCCGTCGGAGCTAGGCTTGCTGGCGGACCGCGATGCAGGAACTGGAGCAATGGGTCTCAAGAACGAGCATGCGCGACACCGGCAAACCTCCTGCCGGTCGCGATAGCGCTGCATCGCACTCCTTGCCGGTGCAGCCGAGGCCGGCGAGCGCTGTCAGCCAGTTCCCATCAGGCATGAAGACGTTGATCCGATCTGCACGCGCCTTGACGCCCCAGCGTCGGGCCGTGAACATGCGGTGTCAAATTCTCATCGGTGATATGGCCAGATCAGGCAAATTTATCAGAACGGGGTGTACGGCCGACCGGCTGCAGGCAGCGCAAAGGTGGCGGCCCTGAAATCCCGAGCCTTGCCTGAGGCGTGAGTTGGGCGCTTGCCGACATCGTCTGGATTGCCGATATCGTGACATCGGAATCTGGCGCGTGCGGTCTCTGGATCGCGCCAATACTGAAGAAGGTTGTTTCAAAAAAATGCGCAGGCCACCCACGATTATCGATGTCGCTTCCTACGCCGGAGTTTCAAAGTCCTCGGTATCGAACGTGCTGCAGGGCAAAAGAACCGTTGACGAAACCATCCGCAAGCGCGTCCTCGATGCGATCGACGAACTGGGCTACAGGCCTAACGCCGGCGCCAGATACATGCGCCAGCGATCGAAGGTGCTCGGCGTGGTGGTGGACGATCTGACCAACCCTTTCCACGCCGAACTTGCCACATATATCGAAGCATACGCCGCCAAGCGGATGCATAGCATTTTGCTGGTGGTCACGGGCAGCCAATTGGAGCACCAGAGCAGCCGGGTGAGAAGCCTCGTCGAGCATCGGGTGGCTGCGATGATGTTTTTGTCCGCACCTGGGAAAAAGGCGCTTGAGCTCGTCGGCCCTGAGATTCGCAAGGTGTTCGTCGGCATACGGATGGCCAAGGAACTGTCCATCGCCGTGGATGATAGTGCCGGCACCAGCCTGGCGGTTGAGCATCTGGCGGCGCTGGGTCACAAGAAGATCGGGTTCGTGAGCGCCATGCTGGGAAACGACCCAAACGTGGAAGCGGCGCGGTTCAAGGGGTACCAGCATGGCATGCGGGTGGCCGGACTTGGCGTGGAGGAGGCGCATCTGTTGCGCGAGGTCGGTGCTCGCAACAGCGAGCCCAGTCCCAACTACCAGGAAATCCTCAAGCAGTTCTTGGGAAGAAGAAACCGTCCAACCGCGCTGGTCGCCGCGCTCGACCGCGTCGCGCTCGAGATCATCTCTGCCGCCGACGCGCTCGGGATCCGGATACCGGAGAGCCTGTCGCTTGTCGGTTTCGATGACATAACCATCGCCAGCCACAGCCGCATAGCGCTGACGACTATCGCGCAACCGATGAAGGATCTGGCAAGGCTGGTGGTCGACGCCGCCATCGATGGGCCTTCCGCCGTAGCCGGCGGAAAGCCGCCGGCAAGCATCTTCTTGCCACCTCGCCTTGTTGTGCGCCGGTCAACCGCGCAAGCGCCTACCAAACGTTAGATAACATTTTTGCAAAATCGCTCTTGACACCTTACCAAAGGGAGCGGGATAGTCGTGGAACGTTCCACGAAGCTGCTGAGCACAGCGGGGAACGACAGCGGAACAATAAGCAACAACGCCAAGGGGAAAGCCATGAAACCGCAGTCCTACAATGGGTCGATCAATTTCTCGCAGCCGGAAATGACGCGCCGTGGCTTTCTGGCCGGCACGGCCAGCGTCGCGCTGGGAATGACTGCTCTGGCGTCTTCTCCCGTGCGCGCCGCCGAAGAGGACGTGGTCGTCCTTGGCTGGACGAGTTACATCACGCCGGAAATCGTGGCCATCATGAAGAAGGCCGGCGTCAACGTACGCGGCGTCCCGGCCGCGACCGATCAGGACATGTTCACTAAGGTCAAGGCAGGCGGCGCGGGATCCTACGATATTGTCTTCGCCAATTGCGGCTTCTCGCCAACCTATTACAAGGCTGGGCTCATCGAGGCTCTCGATATCAAGGAGATCCCGGGCTGGGACCAGCTTTGGCCCGTCTTCCGCGAGGATACGTCGTTTCCCTACGTGGTCGAACCCAACAGGCTGATGTTGTTCCCCAACATGTGGGACACCGAAGGCCTCATCTGGAACCTGGAGCAATTCAAGCCCTCCGAGCCATTTTCCTGGAATGCCCTTTGGGACGCCAAGCTTCCACGAGGCAAGGTGATCATGCGCGATGGGCCGGAAGATTTCTTGGCGATCAGCGGACTGAGCCTGGGTGTGCCGCGAAACGAGATCTACGCGATGACAGGCGACAAGCTTCAGGCGGCCGCCCAGCATCTGGCAAAGCTGAAGCCGTTCCAGATCGCGCCTAGCGATGAGGTCCTGATGGATGCCCTGCGCACCGGCAAGGCCTTCATCGGCGAGACATCCAGCCTTGCATTGGCAGCCCGTCTCAACCGTGCTGCAGGCAAGGAAGTGGTCAAGGCCGTCATCCCCGAAGAAGGCAGTCTTGGCTGGATTGACGGCCCCATGGTGGTCAAGGGCGCCAAGAATCGAAAGGGCGCGCTCAAATTCATTGAAGTCTGGAACAGCCCGGAGATTCAGACATACCTCTACGCAACCTACGGATTCCCGCAGTGCAGCAAGACCGCGACCGAGCGGACTCTGGCCCAGGGCGGCGATGGCGCGCAGCAACTACTCGATCGTGGCGCGGACAAGCCCGATGCTGTGCAGAAATTGCTGTTTCAGGGACCGCCGGCCAATCCGTCCGAATGGACGCAGGCCTATGTCGAGGTTGTCGGAGGCTGAGTGTGTTCTCGGTGCCTCACGATATCCCGGCGGATCTTGTGCCAATGAAGTCAGCCAAGGTCCCCCCGGCGCCTCGCCGGCGCAAGTGGATGCGACGCGGACTGGAAAGTCCGCTGCTGAGCCTCCCAGCGGTCGCGGTGATCGTCATCGGCGTCTTTTTGCCGATGGCGGTGCTGGCGGTTTATTCCCTTTGGCCGACAGTTGATCAGCAAATCGTACCGCAATGGACGCTGAGCAACTACGCCCGGTTCTTCGCAGCCGCAGTTTATTGGCGCGTGCTCCTGCTTAGCCTGTTGTTTGCCGGGCTAGCATCGGCGGTGACGGTCTGCGTCACGTTTCCCTTTGCCTATTTCGTCGCAACCAAGGTCCCCCCGCACCAGCGACTGATTTGGGTCTTGTTCGCAGTCTTGCAGTTCTTCACCAGCTATCTGATCCGCGTCTTCGCCTGGATGAACCTGCTTGGCGACACCGGTCTGATCAACCAGGGGCTTATGCAAATCGGTCTGATTGACCAGCCACTGTGGATCTTTGGGCTGAACAAGGCCGGGATCGTCATCACGTTCGTCTACCTGCTTTTTCCGCTGGCATTCCTGACCACATTCATCGCGCTCGAACGATCCAACCCCACCGTTCTGGAAGCGGCGGCCGATCTCGGCGCCAGGCCTTGGCAAGGGCTCCTGCACGTGACGCTGCCAATCGCACGGACTGGTATTTTGGGTGGCTTCGTGTTCGGCGCCATTATAATCCTGGGCGACTATGTGACGCCGCAGTTGATCGGTGGCACCGACGGCTACCTCTATTCCAACATCATCCAACTGCAGTTTGGCTCATCGGTCCAGTGGGGTCTTGGATCCGCACTTGCCTTGATCCTGATGACCGTAGTCTTCGGCCTGCTTTTGTTGCTGCGTTGGGCAACAGGCGGGGCAGCCCAGGTCGGGACGTTTTCTCGGGCTTTCACGCCGGCACGCGCGCCATTTCTGCGGGCCTATTCGCTCCTGTTCCTTGGCTTTCTCTACGCGCCGATCGTGCTGCTGTTCATCTTTGCTTTCAACGCCAACCCGAGCATCGGCTTTCCTTTCCTGGGGTTCACCACCCAATGGTTCGTCGCCGTCTTCCAGGATCCGCTGATGATCGAGAGCATGAAGAACAGCCTGATCGTCGCGACAACCGCCGTCGGGATCAGCCTGGTCCTTGGAACTGTGGCCGCTGTCCAGCTTGCGCGTAGCCCTGGCCGTTGGCGCCAGATCAGCATGGCGATCGTTTCCCTGCCGATCTTCCTTCCGCCAATGCTGCTGGGTCTTGCCATTATCATCGGACTAAACGCGCTTGGGGTCGAACGCGGGCTGTGGACCATCGTCGCTGGCCACACCGTGCTCAGTCTGCCCATTGTCACGCTTCTCGTCCTGATCCGGCTCGAAGGACTGGATCCCAACTTTGAACTCGCAGCCATGGATCTGGGCGCGACGCCCACAAAAGCGTTCCTGTTGGTGTCGGTGCCGCAAGCGCTGCCAGGTATTGTGGCTGCCGCCCTCATCACCTTTGCGCTATCGATCGACGAATTCATCCTGACGGCCCTCGTGACCGGCTCCGACAGCACGTTGCCTCTCTACATCTTCGGGCAACTGCGGTTCAGCGTGACACCGGCGATCGTCGCCGTTGCCGTCATGCTGCTCACGGTCTCCTTCATCCTGCTCGTCGTTGGTGCATTCGTATCCAACATCGGGCAGCGCAAAGACAAAAGCAGTGCCGCCGGCCCGTTCTCTCTCGATCACGCCGCTTGAGATGCGGCTGCCTGAGCCTGCTTCAAGCAAAGAGGAAGCCTTGTGATGTCATCCGCCTTGCAGTGCACCGATCTGGCCAAGCGATATCCAGGGCAGCTAGGACCTGCGTTGGGCGATGAGGGGAGGGGTGTTTCGTTCGAAGTCGAGCGGGGAGAGCTCTTCGCGTTGCTCGGCCCGAGCGGCTGCGGCAAGACAACGATCCTGCGCATCATCGGCGGCTTTGTCGAGCCCGACCGCGGTTCGATCACCATCGACGGCCAGGACGTCACCAGAAGGGCGCCCTATGAGCGCCCGACCAACACGGTTTTCCAAAGCTACGCGCTGTTTCCACACATGCGCCTCGGCACGAATGTCGAGTTCGGTCTCAAAATGGCCGGACGCGGTCGAAAAGAACGCGAGCAGCGTGCCCGAGAGGTGCTGAACCTGGTTGGCCTCCCCGGAATGGAGAAACGCAGGATCGCCGAATTGTCAGGCGGCCAGCAGCAGCGCGCGGCGCTGGCGCGCGCACTGGCAACGCGTCCGTCCGTGCTTTTGCTTGATGAGCCCCTCGGCGCGCTCGATCTGAAATTGCGCAGGCAGATGCAGGACGAGTTGGTTGCCCTCAAGCAGGAAACCGCAACGACATTCATCCACGTCACCCACGACCAGGAGGAGGCCTGCGCCATCGCCGATCGCATCGCGATCATGGATCGCGGGCGCATCGTGCAGATCGACACCCCGCAAGACCTCTATCGCAGTCCGCGCACGACGCATGTTGCCAGGTTCATCAACGTTGGCACCGTTGTTGAAGGCCAGGTGAAGCGCTCAGGCAACCGGCTTCGCCTGGAAGCGCCTCACCTCACGCTCGAAGGACCGGCGCCGTCCTGGCTTGCCGGCAGTCCCCGCATGGCTGCGGTACTGCCGCGTGCACGGGCAACCATCTCCGAACAGGAAGCTCCAGCCGCAGCAAATCAACTGGCAGGCGTCATACAGCGTTGTGTCTTCACGGGTTCGCAATTTGACATCCATGTGCTCACCGATCACGGCCTCAATATCCAGGTCTCGGCCGGACCTCATGCGTTTGCACCGCCGCCGGCGGGTGCTCGCATCTTCATGAGCTGGCTCCCCGAGGATGTCATCTTCGTCGAGGATGACGATCAGGAACCGTCAAGCAACTAGCACCCTTTCTACGCCGCACCGCAAGACAACCACCTGCCGCAGCTGCTCGGCACAATGCCAAGAGGAAGACATGGGAATTCTCAGTGACAAGGTCGCAATCATAACCGGTGCCGGCAACGGGATTGGTCGCGCGACGGTGGAGCGCTTCTTGCGCGAGGGCGCAAAGGTCGTGGCGCTTGATCGCATAATCGATCAAACGCTTCAGGATCCACGCCTGAAATGGGTGAAGGGCGATGTCACCAACGAGCACGACCTGGCCAAGGCCGTCGAACTGGCCAAGGACTTCGGCGGCGTCGATATTTGCGTGGCCAATGCGGGTGTTGGGCAGATTGAGCGTTTTGTCGATGGGACCCGCGCTTCCTGGACGCGCGTCATCGACGTTAATCTGGTCGGTGTGATGATGACACTGCAGGCTGCGGCCCGCGCAATGATTGAAGCGGGCAAGGGGGGGCGGCTTCTTGCTACCGCCTCGATCGCCGGCCTTCGTGGCGAGGCGCATGCCCCATCGACGGCCTACGCCGCCAGCAAGGGTGCCGTCATGGCATTGATGCGAGCGTTGAGCGTTGAACTCGCCGAATACGGGATAACCGCCAACGCCGTGGCTCCTGGGCAGATAGACACCGTGATGAATGCCAACGATCTTGAGGTAATGAGCGCGATGATCGGGCGCAAGGCAACCGACGTCAGGGCAGAGTTCCTCAAGAACGCGGTGCCGCTGCAGCGCATGGGTGCCCCTGCCGAAGTAGCGGGATTGTTCACCTATCTTGCCTCGAGCGACGCGGCGTTCGTGACAGGATCCACATTCCGCATCGACGGAGGCGAATTGGCTATATAGGGCGCCAGACGAGGCGTCTTCGGCAAAGCGTTTGGAAATTGTCGGGGCAGATCGGTTGATCAGCAGCTTTGCTCGTGCGCGCACTCGCCCCGCCGCGATTGATAGTTTCGGTGCTTGGCAAAAGCTGTCGTTTGGCACGCGTGCAAGTAAAATTGCCCTGATAAACATGGGCCACCGAGAACGTCTCCTCGCATGTGAGCCTTGTGCAAAGTCGCCGGATGGGAGAGGCCTGCAAGGGAGCGCAGATTGTCGGGCTCAACCGGAGTCGGAACGCCTCGTCCATTGAGTTGACATGGACAGGGTATCGAAGACGTATTGTTTGGCTGCAGCTACACTTGCTTCAAGCGTCGCGTTCAACGCGAGGCAAGCGGATATGGCGCTGGAGAGCATGCAACCGGTCCCCCTTTCCTCTCCGCCCAAACGGGGTGCCTCAAACCGCAGGACCGGGCAGTCGGGTTGCAGAAGCAGATCCACGGCGGGCAGGCCTTCTCGCGCATGCCCGCCTTTCGCCAACACCCCAGTCCGTAGCATCGTCGACAGCGCCTCCCCTTGAAGGCGGGCGCCGCCTTCATCCAGCGCCGGTGTCAGTCCGGTCAGCATGGCGAGTTCGATGAGATTAGGTGTCACTAGCCTACAGACCGGCATCAGGTCGCTCATCAACGCATCTATCGCGTCGTGCTGCAGCAGCACTCGCCCCGAGGAGGAGGCCATTACCGGGTCAAGGACCACCGGCACATTGGGGTAGCTCGTCAGGACAGAGCCGACCGCCTCCATCGCAGCCGTCGTCCCCAGCATGCCGATCTTGACCGCCGCGACCATGTTCGCGGCAAAGGCAGCACGCATCTGGGCGGCGATTAGCTGCGGCGGCATATGCTCGATGTGCTCGACGGCCGCGTGCGTCTGGACGGTAACGGCCGTGACGGCGAGGCAACTGCGCAGTCCAAAGGCGGAGACGGTCTCCACATCGCGGGCTATTCCGGCGCCGCCGCTCGAATCCGAGCCGGCGACGATCAGCACATGCGGGCTCATCGCCATTGCGCCGTTGCCGCCAGCCATTCCAGTGCACGTGCCTCGGGGTGCGCATTGCGGGTGATGTCGGTCACGACCGCGGCGCTGTCGGCCCCTTGAGCAAAGACACCGGCAATGCGCTCCACGGTAAGCCCGCCAATGGCGACGAGGGGAAGGTCGCCGAGACGTCGCTTCCAGACGGCGATGCGGTCCAGTCCCTGCGGGGCCCATTTCATCTGCTTGAGGACGGTCGGGTAGATCGGGCCGAGCGCGACATAGTCCGGTTCGGCGTGAAGCGCGGTTTCCAGTTCGACGTCGTCGTGGGTGCTCAGGCCGAGCCGCAGGCCGGCCTTGCGGATGGCCTTCACATCGGCTTCGGCGAGATCTTCCTGACCGAGATGGACGAAATCGCAATCCTCCTCGATCGCGAGGCGCCAGTAATCGTTGACGATGAGCTGGCAGCCATACCGACCGCACACCGCCTTCGAAGCACGAATGTGCTCTCGCAACGAAGCTTCGTCCTGGTCCTTGACGCGCAATTGCACCAGCTTCACGCCGAGCGGCACCAGGCGCTCGATCCAGGCGGCGGAATCGACGATCAGGTAGAATGGATCGAGCTTCATGAGAATGCCGCCATTCCGATGACGGGGGTTGAGGGCACAGCCATGTCGCGCGGCTCGAGCAAGCCTGCGCGATAGGCCTCGCGGCCTGCTTCGACCGCCTTGCCGAAGGCCGCGGCCATGGCGACGGGATCGCCTGCCTTGGCGACGGCGGTGTTGAGGAGCACCGCATCGTAGCCGAACTCCGTCACGGTGGCGGCATGCGACGGCCTGCCGATGCCGGCGTCCACGATCAGGGGGATGTCGGGGAAATGGCCGCGCAGGGTTCGCAGCGCATCGGAGTTCTGCGGGCCGCGTGCGGAGCCGATCGGCGCGCACCAGGGCATCAACAGCCTGCAGCCGGCGTCGAGCAGTCGCTCGGCGACGATGAGGTCATCGGTCGTGTAGGGGAAGACCGCGAAGCCTTCGGCGGCGAGGGTCCTTGCGGCTTCGACCAAGCCGAAGACATCTGGTTGCAGCGTATCGCTGTTGCCTATCACCTCGAGCTTGATCCAGTCCGTGCCGAACACCTCGCGCGCCATTCGCGCCGTTGTGACCGCTTCCTTGACCGAGTGACAGCCGGCGGTGTTGGGCAGGACGCGAACGCCAAGCGACTGGATCATCGACCAGAACTGGCCGCCGGATTTGCCGCCGGCGCTCTCGCGGCGCAGCGACACGGTGACGATCTCGGTGCCGGATGCCTTCACGGCTTCGGCCATCACGGCAGGCGAGGGGTAAAGCGCGGTGCCAAGCAGAAGGCGGGATGACAGTTTTTGTCCGTAGAGTTCAAGCATCGGATCAACCTCCCTGCATCGGCGAGAGGATCTCGATGCGATCCCCCTCTGTAAGCCTGCAGCGGTCGCGTTCCCTGGCCGGAACGACCTCGCCGTTCAGCGCCGTGGCGAGCCAGCCACCTTCAAAATCGAGTTCGATCATCAGCGCGGCAAGCGTCTCGGCCGCAACCTCGTGGCTCTGGCTGTTAACGATGAGCTTCAAGAGCAAACTCCTTTGCTGCGGGATTTCGTAAGGATCATGTCGGCTGCCTGTTGGGCCATGGCCGGCGAGAGCAGAAAACCGTGGCGATAAAGGCCGTTGATGCTAAGGTGCTGCCCGTCGCGCTCGACCCGCGTCAGGTTGTCGGCGAAGGCGGGACGCACGCCTACGCCTGTTTCGACCAGTTCGGCTTCGCCGAAGGCCGGATGCAGCGCGTAGGCCGCACCCAGCAGTTCCATGGTCGAGCGCGCGGTGATCGGGCCTGCTGCATCGCATTCGATCATTGTCGCGCCGACCATGAACAGGTTTTCCCCGCGCGGCACGACATAGGCCGGGATGCGTGGATGAAGCAGGCGCACCGGGCGGGCCAGCGAGATCTCATCTGTTCGCAGGATGAGCATCTCGCCCCGCACGCCGCGCAGCTCGGCGCGCCTGTCGGCCATGCCGGTGCAGTCCACTTCGACATCCGCGGGTGCGGACGCCGCGCAGCCGCCGAACTCGAGGCGCGCGCCCATATCGAGCAGCTTATCGCGAAGGGCAAGCAATGCCTTGCGCGGGTCGAGATGCGCTTCCTGGGCAAAGTACAGCCCGCGCCCGAACCGGCCCCCAAGCGCTGGCTCGAGTGCTGCAATCCCGCTGGTGTCGAGCTGTTTGAAGCCGGACGTGCGGCGGCCGAACCGGTCCAGCTCGCCGACATCGCGGGCCGGCGCAAGAACGAGCGTACCGTTGCGCGAGACATGGCCGGGCAATGCCGCATCCCACCAGTCGGCCGCGCCGAGCCCGAGCGTGAGAACCACCTCTTCGGCGCTCTCCCGCTCGCACCAGGGCGCGAGCATGCCGCCGGCCTGCCAGGAGGCATTGCCGGCGATCTCCTCGCGTTTCTCGACCACCGTCACCGTGGCGCCGCGCGTTGCCAGCTCGTGCGCGAGCGTCAACCCGGCAACGCCCGCGCCGCGAATGAGCACCTTCATGGCGTGTCCATGCGCTCTGCAGTGCCATCGACGGGCATGTAGAGGTCACCCCCGTCCCGATATTTCGCCGCCATGGCCGCGAGCCCTTCCTTCTGCGCTTCAGCGCGGATGTCGTGCGAGATCCGCATCGAGCAGAACTTGGGGCCGCACATGGAGCAGAAATGCGCCACCTTGTGCGCCTCCTTCGGAAGCGTTTCGTCATGGAAGGCGCGCGCCGTCTGAGGATCGAGCGAGAGGTTGAACTGATCCTCCCACCTGAACTCGAAGCGGGCCCGCGACAGCGCGTCGTCCCTGACCTTGGCCGCCGGATGCCCCTTGGCGAGGTCCGCGGCATGAGCGGCGATCCTGTAGGTGATGACGCCGGTCTTGACGTCGTCGCGATCCGGCAGGCCGAGATGCTCCTTCGGCGTGACATAGCAAAGCATCGCCGTGCCGAACCAGCCGATCATGGCGGCGCCGATGCCGCTTGTGATGTGATCGTAGCCCGGCGCGATGTCCGTGGTCAGCGGCCCGAGCGTATAGAAAGGCGCTTCGCCACAGACCGCGAGCTGCTTGTCCATGTTCTCCTTGATCTTATGCATCGGCACATGGCCGGGGCCCTCGATCATCACCTGGCAGTCCTTGGCCCAGGCGATCTTCGTCAACTCACCAAGCGTTTCCAGTTCGGCAAATTGCGCCGCGTCGTTGGCATCGGCGATCGAGCCCGGACGAAGGCCGTCGCCGAGCGAGAAGGAGACGTCATAGGCTCTGGCGATGTCGCAGATCTCGTCGAAATGCTCGTAGAGAAAGCTCTCCTTGTGGTGGTGCAGGCACCATTTGGCCATGATCGAGCCGCCGCGGGAGACAATGCCGGTGACGCGGTCGACGGTCAGCGGGATGTAGTGAAGGCGCACGCCGGCATGGATGGTGAAGTAGTCGACGCCCTGCTCGGCCTGCTCGATCAGCGTGTCGCGATAGACCTCCCAGGTCAGGTCCTCGGCGATGCCGCCGACCTTCTCCAGCGCCTG
>NZ_JAUSVH010000003.1:0-293685 GCF_030814575.1 Mesorhizobium sp. YL-MeA3-2017
TCCGCGGATACGATGTTCTCCGAAGCGATCAATTCGATCCGGTTCTTCTGTCGGTCGAGTTCCTCGGCGATAGCGCTGGCGATCGCGGTGTCCGAGATGGCTGGGGCGGTCATAGCGTTATCCTTTCAAAGATCAGGCGAGTTCGGCAGCAAGTTCCCTGCAGCCGGTTTCGAGCAGCTGGGCGATGTGGGAGGCGAAGCTGTTCCAGACATCGATCCGAAAGCGGTCGGCCGCGTCGCGCCACAGCACGACGGTCGCGCCGTCGAACAGAGTGCGGCGGCCTTCGCCGGACGGGATCGTAGCGATGTCGCGCGGGCAGCCGAGCGTGAGCAGTTCGGCCGCCTTCGGCCCCTCGGCCAGCAGCGTGACCTCGCGTCCGGAAATGTCGACCAGGCTGTGCGGATGGGCGGCGGCCAACGCCGTGCATGCTGCGGTGAGCCGGGCGGCGTCCCTAGTGGGCGCGTGGATCGTCCATTCGTCCGGGCCGAGGCGGATCGCCTCGATCTCGCCGACGGCGGCGCGGCGGCCGATGCGGTCGGGCAGGGCAAGCCCGAGTGCGGCGCTCAGTGCCGCGACGGCGTTTCCCCTGGCGCGCAGCGACAGCCGCCCCTCGGTCGGCGAGACACTGAGCTGTGCGGCCTTCGTCTCGATCACGACGCCGGGATTCAGGGAAGAAATCTCGCTGCTCATCTTCGCCTCCGGTCAGATCTTCAGGCGGGTGTTTTCGGGATCGACGAAGACGGTCCCGGTGACGGTGGCGGCGATGGTGCGGCCGGGCATCGGGATGTAGACGGTTTCGCCCATCCGCTCGTGCCCACCCTCGACGAGGGCCAGCGCGATCGGCCGGCCGGCCGCGACCGAGTGGTAGGACGAGGTGACGTGTCCCACCATCTTCATCGGGATCGGCTGCTTGGGGTCGAAGACGATCTGCGCGCCTTCCTCCAGCTTCGAGCGGTCCTCGGTCAGCAGGCCGACGAGGTGCCTGCGGCCCTGGGCCGTCAGGTCGGGGCGGGCCAGGCCACGCTTGCCGACGAAGTCGGGCTTGTTCTTGCCGACCGCCCAGCCCATGCCGGCGTCGTAGGGCGTGACCGTGCCGTCCGTGTCCTGGCCGACGATGATGTAGCCCTTCTCGGCGCGCAGCACGTGCATCGTCTCGGTGCCGTAGGGCGCGATGCCGTATTGCTGGCCGGCCTGCCATAGGGTCTCCCACAACTTGCGGCCGAGCGGCGCGGGCACGTTAACCTCGAAGCCGGTCTCGCCCGTGAAGCTGACCCGGAACAGCCGGGCCGGCATGCCTGCCACCGTGCATTCCAGGCACGACATATGCGGGAAGGCTTCTTCGGTCAGCTCGATCCCTTCTACGAGCGGCGCCAGCAGCTTCGCGGCGTTGGGTCCGTTCAGTGCGATGGTGGACCATTGCTCCGTCGTCGAGGTCAGCCAGACGTTCAGCCCGGGCCATTCGGTCTGGAGGTAGTCCTCCATCATGTTCAAGACGCGCGCGGCGCCGCCGGTGGTGGTGGTGACGTGGAAGCGGTCCTCGGCCATGCGCCCGATCACGCCGTCGTCGCGGATGTAGCCGTCGTCGCCGAGCAGCAGGCCGTAGCGGCAGCGTCCGACGCCGAGCTTGGCCCATGGGTTGGTGTACATTCGCTCCATGAAGGTCACGGCATCGGGGCCGACGACTTCGATCTTGCCCAGCGTCGAGGCATCGAAGATGCCGAGGCTGGAACGCACCGCGCGGCACTCGCGGCTGACGGCCGCGTCCATGTCCTCGCTGGGCTTCGGGAAGTACCACGCCCGGCGCCATTGCCCGACCGGCTCGAAGACGGCGCCGTTCTCGGCGGCCCAACCGTCGATCTGCGTCTTGCGCGTGACCTCGAAATGCTCACCGCGATGGTAGTTCGCGAAGGCTCCGAAGGTGGTCGGCGTATAGGGCGGCCGGAAGGTGGTGAGCCCGACCTCCGGCTGGCGCTTGCCTAGCGCGTCGGCAGCGATGTTCAGCCCGTTGATATTCGACATCTTGCCCTGGTCGGTCGCCATGCCGTTGGTGGTGTAGCGCTTGACGTGTTCAATGGAGCGCATGCCCTCACGCACGGCCAGCCGCAGGTCCTTGGCGGTGACGTCGTTCTGGTAGTCGACGAAGGCCTTGGCGCTGCCGGGATTGCGGTCGGTCGGCAGCTCCTTGTGCGACACGCCGCTGCCGGGGCGGTCGTTGTCGACCGCGTAGGCGAGCACATTGCTTGTCTTGCCAAGTGCCGCCGCCACCTCACGACCCCGCTCCGCGCCGTCCTTCAACGCCGCCTCGACGCCCCAAAGCCCACGGCTTGCACCGGCGATGGCGCAGTCTTCGTTCGTCCGGTCAGGCAGGAAGGTGGTGAGGTCGTCGCTCCAGGCGAGCTTGCCCTGCGTGTGCGAGAACAGATGCAGGGACGGAGTCCAGCCTCCGGACGTCAGCACCGCATCGCATACGATCTCTTGGCCACCGCCGACGCTGTCACCCTTGACCGGATTGACGCGGATCGACTTGACGCGCATTCGGCCCGAAGTGGCGGTCGCCGTGTGCGACAGCTTCACCGGGATGCCGAGCGCGCGGGCCTCGTTCACCAGATCCTCGCGGACAGCGGCACGGGTGTCGACGATGGCCTGGATGCGCGCGCCCGCGCCCTGCAGATCGAAGGCTGCGTACCAGGCGCTGTCGTGGCTGGTGACGACGACCGGGCGGTCGCCGACGCGCACGCCGTAGCGGTTCAGGTAAGTTTGCGCCGCACCCGCCAGCATGACGCCCGGGCGGTCGTTTCCGTGGAACACCAGCGGCTTTTCCAGCGCGCCCTGGGCCAGCACGACCCGGCGAGCCCGTACCCGCCACAGGCGCTCGCGCGGGGTGTCCTTCGGCAACGCGTCGAGATGATCGGTCACGCGCTCGCAGAGGCCCAGCATGTTCTGGTGGTAATAGGCGATTGCCGTGGTGCGGGTCATGATCCGCACGCCCAGACCCTTCAACGCCCTCAATTCCTCCGCCAGCCAGTCCCAGGCCGGCCGGCCGTCGATCCGCGCCTGCGGTTCCGACAGAAGCGTGCCACCGGGCTCGGCGTTCTCGTCGACGAGGACGACCTTTAGCCCGTCGACCGCCGCCGCGCGCGCTGCGGCGAGACCGGCGGGACCGGCGCCGACGATGAGCACATCGCAATGCAGGTTGCGCGAGGCGTACTGGTCCGGGTCTTCCTCCGTCGGGCTGACGCCGAGGCCGGCGGCGGCGCGGATGAATGGCTCGTAGACCTTGTGCCAGAAGCTCTTCGGCCACATGAAGGTCTTGTAGTAGAAGCCGGCCGAAAACAGCATGTAGGCGGCGTCGTTGACAGCCCCGACGTCGAACTTCAGGCTGGGATACTTGTTCTGCGAGATGGTTTCGAGCCCGGCGCGCAGCTCCTGCACGGTGGCGCGGGTGTTCGGCTCGAAGCGGCCGGGACCGCGCCGCGTGCCGATCAGCGCGTTCGGCTCCTCCGAGCCGGCGGCGACCGGGCCGCGCGGACGGTGATACTTGAAGGAGCGGCCCATCAGGTGGACGCCGTTGGCGAGCAGGGCGGAGGCGACCGTGTCGCCCCGTGCGCCCTGATAGATCTTGCCGTCGAACGTGAAGCTGACCGGCTGCCCGACGTTGATCCGCCCGCGGCCTGGAACGCGATACCGGCTCATTTGCGGACCTCCGGCAGGGCCTCGAGGGTGGGGCGAGGCGCGCCCGCCTTGTAGGTCGTCAGGAAGCGGTCGCTGACCGTATCGCGTACCGCGTTGAAGAAGCGGCCGCAGCCATGAAGGTGCCGCCAGCGCTCGTAGTGCGGGCCGCGGGCATTGGCGCGGATGAACAGGAAGCCTTCCCACTGGTCGTCGGTCTGGGACGACGGGTCCTGCGGACGCACGACATGCGCCTCGCCGGCATAGGTGAACTCGGCCTCGGGCAGCGTTTCGTTGCAATAGGGGCAATGGATCAGGAGCATGGGTCGGTCCTCAATGCGCGACGGCGGCGGCGGCGGCCTCGTCGATCAGACGGCCGGTGCGGAAGCGGTCCAGCGTGAACGGAGCGTTGATCGGATGCGGCTCGTCGCGGGCGATGGTATGTGCGAAGACGTGGGCGGAGGCCGGCGTCGCCTTGAAGCCGCCAGTGCCCCAGCCGCAATTGACGTAGAGGTTCTTCACCGGTGTCTTGCCGAGGATCGGCGAGCGGTCCGGCGTCACGTCGACGATGCCACCCCATTTGCGCAACATCCGCATGCGGTTGAAGATCGGGAAGACCTCGACGATGGCCGCGATGGTGTGCTCGATCAGCGGCAGGCCGCCGCGCTGAGAATAGGACGTATACTGGTCGGTGCCCGAGCCTATCACCAGTTCGCCCTTGTCGGACTGGCTGATATAGGCGTGGACCGCGTTCGACATCACAACGCAGGGAAAGATCGGCTTGACCGGCTCCGACACCAGCGCCTGGAGCGGATAGCTTTCCAGCGGCAGCCGTACGTCCGCGGTCTGCATCACCACCGACGTATGGCCGGCTGCCGATACGGCGACCTTCTTGGCCTTGATGAATCCCCTGGCAGTCTCGACGCCGGCGACCGAACCGTCCGGATTGCGACGGATCGCCGTCACCGGGCAGTTCTGGATGATGTCGACGCCTCGCGCCGCGGCGGCGCGGGCGTAGCCCCATGCGACCGCGTCATGACGCGCGGTGCCGGCGCGCTCCTGCAGGGCGCCGCCCATCACCGGATGGCGGGCAGTGGGCGAGATGTTCAGCGGCGGGCAGTATTCCTTGCATTCCTCCCGCGTCAGCCAGCGGTTGTCGACACCGTTCAGCCGGTTGGAATGGATGTGGCGCTTGAAGCTTTGCACGTCGTGGACATTGTGGGCGAGCATCAGCACGCCGCGCCGCGAGTACATGACGTTGTAGTTCAGTTCCTGGCTGAGGTTCTCCCACAGGTCGACGGCGTGGTCGAACAGCCGGGCGCTTTCGTCATAGAGATAGTTCGAGCGTATGATGGTGGTGTTGCGGCCCGTGTTGCCGCCGCCCAGCCAGCCCTTGTCGATCACCGCGACGTTGGTAACGCCGTGTTCCTTGGCGAGATAATAGGCGGCCCCCAGTCCGTGGCCGCCGGCGCCGACGACGACCACGTCGTATTCAGTCTTCGGCTGGCTGTCCGGCCATTGCTCGGTCCAGTTCTTGTTCCCGGTCAAGGCGTTCTTCAAGAGTGAGAAAGCTGAAAATCGGGTCATTGGATTCCCCAGTTCTATGGGGCCTACTTATTGCGATATCGCACCGCTTTTGGCAGAATGTGCGCGTCATAAGAATGGTATCCATGCGACAAGAACGGGAGAAGGGTCCTTGACCGATGGAGAAAAAAGGGGCCAGAATGTGCGGAAGCTTCGGCCGCGCCTGTCGGTCGGCTTCATCCTCGCGCGCCGCTTCACACTGTGCGCCTTTGCGAATTTCGTCGATGTCTTGAGATTGTCGGCGGACGAGGGCGACCGAAGCCGCCCGATTTTATGCGGTTGGCGCGTCCTGTCGGCAACGATGGAGCCAATCGTGTCCAGCTCCGGTATTGCAGTCCATCCAGAGGAACGGTTAGGCGATCCCACCTTGTTCGACTATCTCGTCGTCGTCGGCGGATTGATCGACGAGATTCCTAACCTGAGTCCGGAATATACTCACTACCTTCAGCGCGCGGCCGCTGCGGGCGTGCCACTCGTTGGCGTCTGCACCGGCGCCTTCATCCTTCACCGTGCCGGGCTGTTGAACGGCTATCGCTGCTGCGTGAGCTGGTTCCACCATGCGGATTTCCTGGAACAGTTCGATGGGCTGCGACCCGTCTCCGACCAGATTTTCATCGTCGACCGCGATCGCCTGACCTGCTCGGGCGGTGCAAGCTCGGCGCATCTCGCGGCTTGGCTGGTCGACAGGCATGTCGGACGCGCACAAGCTCGCAAGAGCCTCCATATCATGATTATCGACGATGCGTTGAGGGCCGAGAAACCGCAGCCCGGCATCCCGCTCGACCTGACGACCGACGATCCGCTGGTGAAAAAGGCGCTTCTGCTCATGCAGCAGACCATCGACACGCCTTTGTCCGTCGCCGAGACGGCCCATCGGCTAGGCGTTAGTCGTCGCCGACTGGAACGCCACTTTCAGCAAGCGGTCGGCATGGCGCCGACGCTTGCCTGCAAGATTATGCGGCTGGAGCACGCGGAATTCCTGCTGTGTCAATGCGATCAATCGGTGACGGAGATCGCCGCCGCGACCGGCTTCTGCGATTCCTCGCATTTTGTCCGCGCTTTCCGCGAAAGGTGCGGCATGACGCCCGCGGCCTTCCGCCGTACACATACTTCCGTAGGCGCCTGAGTTCGCTTTGGCGGAATGATACAGTCCGAGTATACTAACGAACCGGTTATCGCGCGGGTCGACTTTTCACTACTTCGACGAAATGGCGCGCCGAATTTGAACGGTTGCTGCGCTTCCATGCCAGCACCGTTGGAATGCGAAATGCAGGATGTACGATAGGGCGCAGCACGACGTTGCTTCCAAGGAACCCGATGAGGCTCTTGGGATAGACGGTCACTCCCAGACCAGCGGCGACAAGACCTAGAAGCGCCAGCGTATTTGAGGCCTGTTGATTTCCGCCGAGAACTGACCCGGGATTGGGCGGTTTTTCCATTGAGAAGTGACCCATGTTTGAACCCACCCCTGCTGGTTGATCGCAGGGGATTTTGGAGTGATAGACATGGCGTTACTGAGCGTTATCCGACGCTGGCATCTGCGTGACGGGCATTCGATCCGGGAGATTGCGCGGCGCACGGGACTGTCGCGGAACACGATCTGCAAATACCTGCGATCTGATGAGGTGGAGCCCCGCTTCCAGGTGCCGGATCGGCCGAGCAAGCTTGATGCCTATGCCGAGCGGCTGTCGGCGTGGCTGAGGACGGAGGCGAACAGGCCGCGTAAGCAGAAGCGCACGATCAAGCAGTTGCATGCCGACCTGATGAGCCTTGGCTATGAGGGCTCATATGGTCGTGTGGCCGCCTTTGCGCGGGCCTGGAAGGAAGAGCGCCAACGTCAGATGCAAACGAGCGGGCGCGGCACCTTCGTGCCGTTGGCGTTCGAGCCCGGCGAAGCGTTCCAGTTCGACTGGTCGGAAGATTGGGCGGTCATCGGCGGCGAGCGCACCAAGCTGCAGGTGGCTCACTTCAAGCTCAGCTACAGTCGGGCCTTCATCGTGCGGGCCTATCCGCTGCAGACGCACGAGATGCTGTTCGACGCCCACAACCACGCCTTCCAGGTTCTGGGCGGCGTTCCCCGGCGCGGGATCTACGACAACATGCGCACGGCGGTCGACAGGATCGGCCGCGGCAAGGAGCGGCAGGTCAATGCCCGCTTCTCGGCCATGGCCAGCCATTATCTGTTCGAGACCGAGTTCTGCAATCCGGCCTCGGGCTGGGAGAAGGGGCAGGTCGAGAAGAACGTCGAGGATGCGCGTCACCGGCTATGGCAGCCAATACCGCGCGTTCCATCGCTGGAGGCCTTGAACGACTGGCTGGAACAGCGGTGCCGGGAACTGTGGCAACAGGTTCCCCATGGCCTCAGGCCGGGAACGATCGAAGACATCCGGGCCGAGGAAGCACGGTTCCTGATGCCGATGCCACGCCTCTTCGACGGCTTCGTCGAATACACCAAGCGGGTCTCTCCGACCTGCCTCGTCCATCTGGAGCGCAACCGCTACAGCGTGCCGGCGTCCTTCGCCAACCGGCCTGTCAGCCTCAGGGTCTATCCGGAACGGATCGTGGTTGCTGCGGAGGGGCAGATCGTGTGCGAGCACCGCCGCATCATCGAGCGGTCGCATGACGGCCCCGGTCGCACCGTCTACGACTGGCGTCACTATCTGGCGGTCATCCAGCGCAAGCCCGGTGCTCTGCGCAACGGCGCTCCCTTCACTGAACTCCCCGAAGCCTTCAAACGGCTGCAGCAGCACCTGCTCAGGAAGCCCGGCGGCGACCGCGAGATGGTCGAGATCCTGTCGCTCGTCCTGCAACATGACGAGCAGGTCGTGCTGACCGCCGTGGAGATGGCGCTGCAGGCCGGCGTTCCGACCAAGGTCCACATCCTCAATCTCCTGCACAGGCTGGTCGACGGCAAACCGATCGAGACGCCGATCGTGGATGCGCCGCAGGCGCTGAGCCTGGTCAAGGAGCCGCAGGCCAATGTCGAGCGCTACGATGCTCTGCGCCAGACCCGGGAGGTGCGTCATGCGTCATGATCCCGCCAGCGGCGCTATCGTCGTCATGCTCAGAAGCCTTAAAATGCACGGCATGGCGCAGGCCGTCGCCGAACTCACCGAGCAGGCTTCACCCGCCTTCGAGGCCGCCATCCCCATCCTGTCGCAACTCCTGAAGGCCGAGATGGCCGAGCGGGAGGTCAGGTCCGTAGCCTATCAGCTCAAGGCAGCCCGCTTCCCGGTCTATCGCGACCTGGCCGGCTTCGACTTCGCCAGCAGCGAGATCAACGAGGCCCTCGTGCGCCAACTCCATCGATGCGAGTTCATGGACGATGCCAACAATGTCGTGCTTGTCGGCGGCCCCGGCACCGGCAAGACCCACATTGCCACCGCCCTCGGCGTGCAGGCGGTTGAGCATCATCGCAAGCGTGTCCGCTTCTTCTCCACCGTCGAGCTCGTCAACACGCTTGAGCAGGAGAAGGCTCAGGGCAAGGCCGGCCAGATCGCCAACCGGCTCGCCCACTCCGATCTCGTCATCCTCGACGAACTCGGATACCTGCCCTTCAGCGCGTCAGGCGGGGCGCTGCTGTTCCATCTGCTGAGCACGCTCTACGAGCGCACCAGCGTCGTCATCACCACCAACCTCAGCTTCAGCGAATGGGCCACCGTCTTCGGCGATGCCAAGATGACGACGGCGCTGCTCGATCGGCTCACCCATCACTGCCACATCCTGGAGACTGGAAACGACAGCTTCCGCTTCAAGAACAGCTCTGCCCAGACCACACCAACAAAGAAGGAGAAAGCACCCACCTTGACCAAGACCTAAGACCCAAACCATACATGAAGGCGGGTCACTTCTCGGCGAAAATCCCGGGTCAGCTCTCAGCGGAAATCAACAGCGATGCGCTCGGACGAGGAAGCGGCCGTGTAGAGCGCTACCGCGCAGGCAACTTCTCCGAACTTGATGTAACCCTTCCAGTTTGCCCGCGCTGCAACCATGACACTCGCACTCCGGCACAACCTATGCGAGTCAATAAAGCCATGGACCGCCGATATGGTTCCGGAGTCAAAAAGAATCTGAATTCAAAGGGTTGGGACATTCGTCGACCAGGATGCCGTTTATGGCCTGCGCAGGCGGAAAAAGGCGCAGGGCGGCGGAATGGTGATTTGAACGAACATGTCGTCCAACTGGGACGCTCCAACCCCCTTCAGGTACAGATATTTCGAGAAAGAATCCGCATTTGCGCATCACGATTGAATGGCATCAAAGCCCATTCCTTCATTGTAGGCTGCTCAGTGATGGGGAATTCAATCTCAGTTCCTCAAATTGAAATGATAGCGCGCAACATTGCCGGTCTCTTTGTTGCGAATGTCGAAATAGTAGGGATCTTTGCGCTTCGGTCTCGGAATGATCTCGTTCGTCATGCAAGTGTTGCCATCGCGCCGAAACTGGTCACTTTTCAGGTAGTCGATATTTCCGAAGTGTCTACTGCGATTGAAAAGCGTGGTGCAGGCGACCTGAACCGGCTTTGCGCAAACGGCGGTGTCGCGCATGTTGCCGCCATGGCCGCTGTAGGTGTTGATAGTGGTCGCAGTCGTTCCGGCCGGACAATCTTCATATTCGGCATAACCCGGCTCTTTGGTTCCTGCCTCGGGACAGGATGGCCAATAGCCGGGATGAACCTTGCGGATTGACAGCAGTTTCAAAACGGGCGGCACGCAATACGAAACCCCTTGCCATGAAGGATTTTGCGACGCAACACACAGCAGGATTTTGCAGCCGAAGGAAGCATCCTGGGCCTGGGCACTATGAACCGAAATGCCGATGACGATGCTGGCGATAGCGGGAAGCAGGTATCGTAGGGGCTTCATGGTTCTCTCCTTGTCTCGTCAATTCTGTGATGCCCAGACGTCGTCGATTTTGACAAAGCGGAGCACCTTGGGCAGAACGTGGTCGTGCTTGTCGGTGATCGTGAGCGAGCAGAGGACACCTGGACCGGCCGCGTCCTTCTGGCACTGATCGATGGCGACTTTTTTCACGCCGCCGAAGAATATGAGTTTGCGGATTGCGGCGAGCGCTTCTCCATCGGATGGCACTTCAAGCCTGGTCGCCGCCTCGTATTCGTCAACCTTCTTTTGCAGCGTGGTGATCTGGCCAGCGAGTTCCTCGACCTTGGTCGCGTGGATCGAGCTCGCGTAGACGTAGCCGCCAGCAACCCCGACGATCAACGACACGAGTCCCGTGACGCCTAAATTCACCGTCTGATTCATGGGAGAATGTCCGTCACTGATAGTCAGTGATGCCGAGACGGCGCAGGACTTTGCCCGGGTCGGTCTCGCAATCATGCTTCCAGTCCGGATGTCTGGCGCAGCCATAGGCGTATTGGCTGAGATCGGCGCTGGAGAGATTTGCGAGCTCGTTGCCCTTATCCATCCACTTCTGGACATCATCAGGCGTACACCCCATACCGCCGGCGCCACACTGATCCGGGTCGATGCCGGTGTTTTGAGACGGCTGCTGGGAAGTCTGCGATATCGCCGGCGAAGCGAGGATCGCGCCGGCGCCAACAATCAGGACCATGAAGAATAGGCTTTTCATCTTAACCTCGCGGAGGATTTTCGGGTGGCACTGGAGCGGGGGGAGGAAGGGGTAGGCCGAATTCCGACGTTTCCTTTGACGTCGAACGCGCCACAGGCTCCGCCGGCTTGTCGGGTTTGTAATTCCAGGGCGGGGTGAGCTTCGGATCGGACCAGACGCCAAACCCCAGGCCACGCGCGCGGCGTTCGATATCGAAATAAGCGGGAACCTGCGGCTCGCCGGGAAAATTGTACGCGTATCCAATGCCTTCGGCGATCGCGGTCGCGGCCAGATTGGTTTCATCGACAAAGCAATGCGCGAGAACGGTGCCATTCGCATCGGTCGTCACGGATGCACAATTCACATCGTGTTTCAGGGTGCGAAGGATCAACCAGGCGCGGGCCACCTGACCGACGGGCCATTCGACGCTTTCGGTCGTGGCAACCTGATCGAGCCGAGGTGCAAGATACCCTGCAAGGCGGACGATCTTCTTAGGGGTGATGAACTCGATGGTCGATCCGTCGAGCACCTGCACGCGTCCATAGATTTGCTTCGGCAGGACCGTGTCCGCTGGGCCCTGCGCGCTCGCCGGCCATATCGTGGCGAGCATGACGAAGATCGCGATGCCGTTGAGGGGTTTCATTGCTTGCCGACTACGTCTTTTGAGGACTGCTGCTGACCCTGTCCAATGAGGATGGAAACAGGATGGGGAAGATCCGAATAGGCCCAGAGCCCTTCGCGCGCTTCGCGTGCGCCTTGTTCGGCGAGCCGATAACCCGGAACGACCAGCTGGCCGGTCGAGCTGACAGCTGCAAATCCCCATCCCTGCGCGATCATGAAGGTCGCGAGGTCGTAGCGGGTTTTTCCCGTCGTCGTCTGACAGACAACAAGCAGATTGCTGGCATCGAGTTCCCGGATCGTCGTACAGACGGGTTTGCTGTCCCGGACTATAGCCTGCGCCATGATCAGGTTCAGCTCACCGCAATCACGCTTTACGCCGGGTGCTATCGTCACCGACGTGCCACGCAGACAGGCTTGTAGGCCATAGAGCCGGTAACGCTTGCCATCCGCGATCCAGCTATCGGCGGTCTCAAATTGCGCCGTCATGGGAAAGGGCACGAATTTGCTGCCGTTCCCGTCTGCCGACGGGGTCGGATCTCTTCCGTCCGGCGCCGGCGCCTGCGCCTGGACAGGAACTGGCTCCGGTCGCGCCGGCACCTGAACAGCCGGCACAACGGCCGCATAGGCGAACACAAGAGAACGGGCGACGATAGCAATAAGCATGATTGTCGAGACCTGCATCAATTCGTCTGGCTTTGCCGGTACCGTTCACCATAGGGGTGCTGGAACGAGGCGTTCGACCAAATGCCGACATGGGCCTTTGAGGCCGCGGCTTCGGCAGCGGCGTATTCAGGGAAGAGCGCTGTGCCGTCAGGCGCCCGGGTAGGGAAAGCCAATCCGCGCCGAATGAGGTATTCCGACAACGGCTGGACACGATCGTCAGCGCCGATGAAGAAGCATTCGGCAAAGCGAACCGAAGGTTTTCCGGTGTTCGCGCCAAGAAAATGGCACGGAAACGCGCCGCCCGCAGATGCTGCGGCCGTTTGCAGAGCAGCATTCAGTCCAGCGAGCGACAGCATGGTGCACGTCGCGCGCATCCCGTTCAGTTGCAGTTGTTGCGTCGATTGGCAGCCCTGAGCGCCGACCAGCTTGATGATGGTGTTTTCGGCATCGACAAACGCATTGCCGGTCAATGCCGCTTCAGGAATGACGGTTTCGAGTCTCAGGGCCTTCTCCAAACTGGCCGGATCCGGCGCGCGTTGTGGCCCCGGAACAAGATCGCGGCCGTTTGCGTAGGCATTCTGATAATATTCGACAAACTTGGCACGACGCGGCGCCGTCGCCTTTTGGGCGGCGACGGTCGAGGCCGAAGCCAAGAGGACAGAGATGGAAATTGGAGCAATTGCGCGCATTTTTCAGTTCGGCCTTTTCCAACCGACGGGAAAATGCTATAGACGATAATTATACGATAGTGCAAGTTTCGAGAGGCACGGAACCGCTTTTCCGGCACATGACGCGGTAAAATTATACGGACGATTGGCGATGATCAGGGCTATAAAAAAATTGGTGCAGGCGTTCTGGATGCTTGCCGGTCTTGTCATGCTCGTCGTCTGGATCGCCTTCGGTGGTTGGCTTCTTCTGTGGATCGGGTCGTCCGCTATTGGTGCGACATGGGCCCCTGCGATCGGCTCTTGGGGCTATGATTTCCTTGTCCAGCACTTCTGGGTGAAGCTTGTCGCCATCCTGGCATGCCTGACGCTTGTCGGAGCGATCTCGGGTGAGACGACCAGCCGGCGCACCAGGCCGGCTTCAAATTTTGACGACGAGCGTAAGACGGAGCAAGAAAAGCAAAACCTCGCCGATGAGACGATCATTGGTCAGCGCAACTCAAGGGCATCCCAATGCGCTTGGGAACGGTCTGCGGGGCTGCGCTAGCTGACGCCGCTGTCTGCTGACATGAATCCCAAGCAGCGCTGTGCAGGCCGCTACCGACAGGCTGTAACTGCCAACCGGTAGTTCCATAGCAGAATCGACTTGCCACGCGGATCTTCGACTAACGGTATCCGCCTGTGAAGCAGCATCACGATGACCGTGAAGTCCAAGGCCGCAAACGCGGCCAAAGCCGCACCTTTTATCGCGCGCTTTCCTGTTTCTCCGCCCCAGACGCTGACGCGGCAGGTCCACGCCCCACCTCCTCCTTGCAGGCCAAGTCCTGAAGGCCGCAGCAGCACGGCCAAAGGCCGTTGCTGCGCCTTGCCAGCGGCATAGGAATTGCGCCATCTAAAATTATACGATAGTAACATTTTGAGGAGGCGCCGGGGTTTGCATTGAGCGTCTGCACGCTCGAATTCGGAGCGAAATGAGAGAACAGAGTCGCCCGTGAGCGAAGTGTGGTCGATGGATTGGTATCTCGTACCGCTGCAATACGACTGTCGGCATTGCGGGACGCAGGCGGACGGATATGGGCTGGTGCTCGGACCGAACACGCAGGTATCACAGGGGACGACGGCCGAGAATTGGGACGTGGACCGACTTGGTACCTATGGCGCCGTATGCGGTTGGAAGCGCGCCGGCCCACAGCGGTGCGAGTTCATCACCGCCATGAGCGAAGGAAGGCTGCGCTTCACCAAGGATGAGCTGTTGCTCGCGTGCGAGCATTGTGGCGGAAGAACCGGACTGGGCGCGGTGGCACCTACTGCGATGGAGAATTTCGTACAGTGGGGATCGCTGCGCGCGATGCGCAACGAACGGCGAATGATCGTCGCCAAGGGGGCGGACATTGCGAAGTTTCACGATGGCACGGTCATTGATTTCGACCGGGCGATCGGTCCGTCATTCGCCGTGGTGGCGCGCGGCGCCTGCCATAACGATAGCCGCGGGCAAGGACGTATCGAGATCCTGCTGGATCTGGCGGCAGGGCATTACGCCTGGTCGACGATGTTCGGAAACCGCGGGTCGCAGAAGGCGTGGTCGACGCTGTCCGCCGTCTCGGGCAGGCAAATCGCAACGATGGTGGAGCAGTTGGCGCTGGCGGAGATCGATCTGACATCGCTGGGCTGCATTGACGATGCAGGACCCGTTTGCCGGTTCGCGTTCGAGCAGATCGTCAATGGGCTGATGGCGAGCGGCTATGCTTGCGACGCGGGGAGAAGTTGAATGAAGGTGCCGGTCATCGCGGCGATAGCACTGGGTTTGGCTGTGGAAGGGTGCGCGTCACCGGTCGGTCCGTCGAGCTACTCCGCTCCACGTCCATGGACAGGTTTGAAGCTGACGCAATGCAAGGCATACGGGACGTTCTCGGAATGCCAGTTGGTGCAAACGTCGACGTCACAGTACCGGCGATATCGGCTCGGTCCGGTGCAGCAACAGAACCGTCGGTTCCAGACCTTGAGCGACGACTATCAGTATCAGATCACGGGTTGCTACCAGATTGAGCGCGTAAACAGACCATTGCCGAACTACCTCTGCCGCATCGTTAGGTACCGAACTGGGGCCGATGCGGGGTCGGTGTTCGTCAAAGGCGCAACTGCGGTCAATCTGGCCAAATTCCTCGGCGACCAGGAGCAACTGCGCTATCAGCGGACGCGTGATCCCTGGGAGCGAAAAGGCTCCTGATCGGAGACTCAGACCGGCGAATGCGATCGGTAGCTCAGGAGTTAAATTATACGATAGTGACAGTTTGTCCTTGACCTTTGCGAATTAGATTATACTAGAGTGCAATCTAAGGTCCACCGTACAGGGTCAAGAATGCGGTTTCTGTCGAGGAGAGCGACGCGATTTTCCAGTGCTCACGGCCTCACGGCCATTGCACTGTTGTGCGCGGTGATACCCCTGCAGGCTGTCGGGGAGGGTCTGGAGGCTCGACCTTCAGGCGTGGAGACGCCGCTGAGCGATGAGGCGTTTTCCGCCCGTACCGGAGCCGCAACGGCGGCGCCGCGTACATCAGCGAAAGCTGTCCTGGTGCCGGTCCGAGTGAAGGCCGTTCGGGCAAGCGCCAATGTCTTTGCCTATCGGGCCGAGCCTCTTCGGGTCGAGCCGCCGCACGATCTGACGGCCGAAAGCACCGCAGACGCCGCCGATGTGATGCCGTGGTCGGCAATCGGCAACGTTGGCGCGAAAGTTCGGCCCGACCTGCTGGCGGGAATCCCTGACGATGTCGCACGGTTGATTGTTCAGGCGGCGGGCGAAGAGGGCGTCGATCCGAATTTGATGCTTTCGATCGCTCGGGCCGAGAACGGCGCTTTCGATCCCGAGGCGATCAGCGGGGCAGGGGCGATCGGGATCATGCAGATGCTGCCGGAGACGGGAGCCGCATATGGCGCGAGCGATTTGACCGATCCGGTGCAGAATGTGCGCGCATCGGCGAAATTCCTGAAAGTGCTGGTCGATAAATATGCCAACCCGTTGCTCGTGGCGGCGGCGTACAACGCCGGCGAGCCGAAGGTGGACGCCCGCACTTCGCTGCCGCTTATCCGCGAAACGGCCGACTATGTGACACGCGTGGTGGGTCTCTACACCCACGCATACGCGCAAGGCGACATCCAGACCGTTGGACGGGTGCGCCAAGGTCTCAACGCACGTGAGAAGCGGAGAGCGGCGAACCCAGAGGTCTCCAGCCCCGCACGATCGACGATGCTGGTGTTTTCCACAAATGACCCAAGCCCCATGGGGACGGATGCGGCTGAGCAGATACCGGGTCCGGACGGCCCCGTGAAAGTAAAAGAGGAAGGCAGCCTATGAACAGCGTGAAGGCATTTTGCGGCGGGCTGAAAGACGCTGCCAGGAAAGGGTGGAACTCGCCACTCGGCAAGCGGGTGATCGTCCATTCAACCATGGCGACGGTGAGCGCGGGGATCTTGTTCATGTCCGCGATCGAACCGGCAGCGGCGCAGAACCTGCAGGCCCTGCAGAACGCCGCCGACCGTATCGTCCAGTTCTTCACCGGGCCATTCGGGCGCAGCATCGGCGCGATCGCCTTTATCGGCATGTTTCTCGCCGCGGCGTTTGGCTACTGGAGCTGGGGCGCCCTGTTGCGGGTCGGCGGTTCGCTCGCCGGCATGTTCGCGGCGGCCGAGCTTGTCGATTTTCTGGCCGGTGGCGCGCAGTAGGCGCCTTCATCGTCATGGCGAACAGAGACGAAGAAGAGATCGTGGACACGTACCCCGTCATCCTGGCGATGACGCGGCCGCCGACGGTGATGGGCATCCCCTACACCTTCTTTCTCGCGGAGTGCTTCACCTCGCTCATGCTGTTCCTGGCGCTCGGTTCCATTCTCTGGTTCCCGGCCGCCTTCATCGTCCAGCATTCGGTTCTGTACGTGGTGAGCACGAAGATCGATCTGTGGTTCTTCGACATCCTGCAGAAGCACAGTGCATGCGGCGTCAATCCGCTCGGCAGGCGGATTGGAGGCCGGATCAGGACCTACGGCAAATGACGACGGTTGCGAGCTCCTTGCGGTCGAATCTCAGTCGGGGATGGGACATCTTCGCCGACAAGGGGATATCGACGCATGTGCCGTATTTCGCGCCGATCGAGAACGGGATCATCCGGCTCAAGAACGACTGTCTCGTCACGACGCTGCGTCTCAACGGGTTTTCGTTCGAAACGGCCGATATCGACTACGTCAATCTGCTGCAACGGCAGCGCAACACGGCATTTCGGGCGATTTCGAGCCTGGGAAGCTTTGCGGTCTACACCCACGTCGTGCGCCACAAGGTGAAGCCTTCGCTGCCGGGCAACTTCGCCGATCCTTTCATGGCTCGTATGGACGAGGTCTATCAGGCCAGCATCTCGAAGAACGAGATGTTCGTCAACGACACCTATGTGTCCCTCGTGGTGCGACCGGTGTTCAGGAAGGGCACCGTTTTGGGCCGAATCCTGGGTGCGGGCGGCACTGTGGTGGCGCGGGAGCAACTGCGCCATATGCGCGACAAGCTGCTCGAAGCGACGCGCGCGCTGGAGAAGAGCCTCGATCCATACGGTCCGCAGGTATTGCGCGATGTGAAGCGCGTCGAGGTGTCCATGCCGGATGGCCGGCGGATCTATCGCGACGTCAGCGCAGACATGGTCGTGGATCCGGATGCGCGTGTCGTCTGGTTTTCCGAGCAGTGTGAGTTTTTCTATGCTCTGCTCAATGCCGGCAAAGTTCGGCCGATGCATCTAGGAAACATGCCGATCGACGAGATGGTGCCATCGCGGCGAACCACATTCGGCAATCGCACGCTCCATCTGGAAGGAGATACGCGGGTCGAGGATCGCTATGCCGCAATGATCTCGTTGCGGGAGTACCCGCCGGAGACCGGCGCCGGAATGCTCGACTATGTGCTCAAGCAGCCCTTCGAGATGGTGGTCACGCAATCTCTGTCCTTCGTTGACGACCAGGCCGCCCGCTACAAGATCGATCGTCTGGACCGGCAATTGTCGAAATCCGATGAAGGCGGTTCTTCGATCCAGAGCGACCTCGATTTCGCGCGCGACCAGCTGGCGCGAAAGAATGTGGCGTACGCGGAACACCATCTGACGGTCATGCCGATCGCCAGGACCATTGACGCGCTGGACGAGGCGGTGGCCGTGGTCGGCTCGGAGTTCGGCGCCCTTGGCGCCAGCTATGTGCGCGAGGACCTCAATTGCGAACCATGCTATTGGGCGCAGTTGCCCGGCAACCAGGCCTATATCGCCAGACGGGCGACGATCTCGACACTGAATTTCGCCGGCTTATCGTCGTTTCATGCCTACCCCTACGGCAGGCCCGACGGCAACCATTGGGGGCCGGCGATCACGATTTTCGAGACGACGTCGGGCACGCCCTTCTTCTTCAATTTCCATCAGGGCGATGTCGGGCACACAACCGTTTTCGGCCCGACCGGCTCCGGCAAGACGGTGCTGATGGGCTTCCTGATCAATCAGGCCTATCGGGTCAATCCTGATCTGAAGGCCGTGGTGTTCGACAAGGACCGCGGCCTGGACATCATGGTGCGCGCCGCAGGCGGCGCGTACATGACGCTGGAGCCGGGGGAGCCGTCAGGCTGGAATCCTCTGATGATGGAGAACACGGAAGAAAACCGTGTGTTCCTCTATCGGCTGATCAGCTTCATGCTGAAGCCGAACCGCGAGGGCGAGTCCCTGACCCCTCAGGAGGAGCAGATCATCCGCTCCGCCATCAAGCAGATCATGTCCTCGGGCGATGTGAAGTTCCGACGCATGTCGGCACTGCGCTCGCTTCTTGCCGGCTCACAGCGGACCGAAACCGGCCTGATGGCTCGGCTCGATAAGTGGGTCGAGAACGGGCAATACGCCTGGCTGTTCGACAATGCCGAGGACCGTCTGGACATTTCCAGGCCGATGATCGGCTTCGACATGACCTCGATACTGGAAGACCCGCAGGCCAGGACGGCCGCGCTTCTCTACATGTTTCATCGCCTCGACAAGATCTATGACGGCAAGACGCCGGTGATCAACCTGATGGACGAGGCCTGGAAGCTCCTTGATGACGAGGAGTTCAAGCGCTCGATGAAGGATTATTTCAAGACCATCCGCAAGCGCAACGGGATGATCATTTTCGGCACGCAGTCACCGGACGACGTGGTGCGGTCGAGCGTGTCGCGCACGATCATCGAGCAGACCAGCACGAACATCTTCTTTCCGTTCCCCAAGGCCGACGAAGACAGCCTCAAGAAGCCGTTCGGTCTGTCGGATGCCGAATTCACCTGGGTCAAGGAAGGCGATCCGGCTGAGCGTTTCGTCCTGATCAAGCACGCCCGCGACAGTGTCGTGGCCCGTGTCGACATGGGCCACATGATGGATTTCGTGAAGGTGCTGTCCGGCCGGGAGGACACCGTGCGCCAGGTCGAAATGCTGCGCGAGGAATATGGCGAGGATCCGCGCGACTGGTTGGACAAATTCTGTGACTGGAAGGAATAAGACGATGCGGCGACCGATGCTATGCGGGGCGATGGCGACGGCATTGCTTGCGGGCGCGATGCTGTCGTCGTCGTATGCCCAGGTACCGGTGAATGACGCGGCCCGGCTGAGGATCCAGCAGACGACGCAGCAGTGGTACGACAGCTACCGCAAGAACCAGCAGATCGCGCGCGGCAACTCGGGTGATACGACGAACAGCTATGCGCCGGGGCAGGGCGTCGGCGGCATGGATTGCTCGTCCTTCGGCGGCGGCGCCGGTTGGGGCGATCAGGTCGGGCCGAACAATCCGCGCAACGCCACCCAGGAGCAAATCCGGCAAATGGTGGCGGATGAGGCCCGGCGCCAGGGCGTCGATCCGAATTTCGCGATGGCGATCGCGGAACAGGAATCGCGTTTCCGCCAAAGCGCGGTTTCCGCAGTCGGAGCCCTCGGCACGATGCAGCTGATGCCGGCAACCGCCGCCAAGCTCGGCGTCAATCCCTATGATCTTCGCGACAACATCCGTGGTGGAGTGACGTATCTCAAGCAGATCATGGGCATGTATCCGGGGCGGCTGGATCTGGTGGCGGCCGGTTATAATGCAGGACCGCATCGGCAATCGCTGCGTAACGGCAACATTCCGCAGATCCGCGAGACGCAGAACTACGTGAACATGGTCAGCCAGTTCTACAATGGCAACAAACGGCAATTTGGCGATCAAAGACCGATGGGAGCCCCGATCCCTCAGATGGTTTCGGCGCCGGCAGGGTGCGGCGAAGCCATAAAGAAGGCCGTGGACCGCAACACCGAGGCGCAGCTCGAGCGGGCCCAGACATGGAATACCCTCGTCGGCAAGGCGCTCGAGGCGAACCAGCTGAAGCAGCAGACAATGCTTGGGCAACTCAAAGAGGCGTCGGCGTTCCTGAGGGGATCGGGCAGCGGTCAAAACGGCAATTTCGGCGACGGCTCGGGCGAGATCAAGATCGCCGAAATCGCTTGTCCGTCGACGGTGGTGAACACGGGGTCGACGCGCTGCTATGCGGTTCCACCACAATCGGCGACGTCCGATATCCAGCGACTGCTTGGGTACCTGCAGGAGCAGGCGCGGACACAGGGCCTCAACGCCACCTTCGCGGCGATGGACGACGACGTGGTCGGGCTGGTCGCGATCGTCGACAGCCGGCGGGCGCAATGAGCGAACTGAACGATTACGAAGCGGAAGGATGTGAACCGATGAAGACGATCATTCTTGGAAGTGCGGCCGCACTGCTGTTGTCGACGGCGGCCTTTGCACAGGTGCCCGTGACAGATGGCGCCAATACCGCGGTCAACGAGAAGATCAAGGCGCTAACGTCGCAGATCCAGTCGGACACGACCATCATCAAGGACAACACGACGCGGACGCTGCAGGCGATCACCGGCGACAGGACGCAAGATGCCAGCAAGTTCTCGTCGCTGGCGACCGGCGGCGGATTCACGATGAGCCAGGCACCGGATTTCGGGGCGATCCTGCAGGGAAATCAGGCATCGTTCGGCGGGATTGGTGGGCAGTTTCAAAACATGGCGGCCCAGGTCATCAATGGCCTGAACCTCGTCAAGATGGTGAAGGACGCGGTGACCGGCGGCGAGCTCACCGGTGCGAACCAGGCCTATAATCAGGGGGTCCAGACGGTGACGGCCCTGACCGCGATGACGGACGCCATGAACGCCGCGTCGAAGAAGCGTACAGACGCTTTCACCGGTGCCGCCGGTGAGATTGGCAGCGCCCCGGATATGAAGGGCGCGCTGGAGCAGAACACGCAGATGGTGTTGCAGGGGAACCAGACCGCCAACGAAGCGGTCGGCGCCTTGAACAGCGCCGTCGTGCTGGAATCGCAGCGGTACAAGGCAGCCCTCTCCGAGCAATCGCAATTCCTGAAGACCTTCGCAGCGGGGGCAGTGCGCAGACGCAACGGCCAGCAGCAGGACGGCCAGTCCGTCAGGGAGCAGCTCGAACAGTTCGAAGCGCAGTCGCAGTGAAGCCGCCCTGTTCCATCCCGTTGCTGGCCTGCCTCATCGCTCTTGCCGGCTGCGCCGGCCATAAGGAGCGTTTGGCGAAGTGCTCGGCTGACGAGAATCCGGTTGGCGAACTTGCGTATGCTCGAGATCCCGGACGCTGGGATGCCGGCGGGATTCTCGTCCAGCAGTTGACCGATGAATGTGGCCCCATGCGGCCGGTGAACCAGTTCTGATCGGAGCGTTGCCAGATGGATCCGCGGGACGGGCTCACCAATTTCTATGGAACCGCGCTCACCTATTTCGACAAGATCAACCAGGATACGATCGAGCGGGCTTGGGGGCTGTTTGCCGAAAACAAGGGACTGGTCACCTCCCTTCTGGCCCTGTTCCTCATCATCTATTTTCTGTGGGGAGCATTGGGCCGGACCCACATCAGCTTCCAGGACATGGCCATCACCGGCTGCAAGGTCGCCCTCGCATATGCGTTCGTTATGTCCTGGTCGGTCTTCCATGAGGAAGTGGGCAAGCTGATCCTCGAGACGCCGGAACAGCTTGGGGCCGCGCTGTCGTCGCGCATGGCGGGGATTGCCGGCGGCGCCAACATGGCGGAACAGGTCCGTCAGGTCGCCGAGAAAGTCTACGAATTCGCATCGGCGATCGCGACCGCTCAGGCCGGCGGATGGATCGGCTCGATCGTCGGTGCCTTGCTCGATCTGTTCATCGTGGGTGGCGGGTTGATCCCCATGCTTCTGGTCCTGACCGGCGTGACGCTGTTTGCAAAAATGACAGTCGCCGTGATGCTGGCGGTAGGGCCAATTGCCATTCTCTGCAATTTCTTCGGCATCACCAGATTTGTGTTCGAGGGCTGGGTCAAAGGCATAGCCTTCGGAATATTCACGCTGCTTTTTTCCTACATCATTGCCGGCTTCTGCTTCGGCTTTGTGCGTTCCTATCTGGATTCCATCCAGATTGCGACGGCAACGCAGGAGGAGTCCTTCGGCGTGGCGGCGGGCCTGGTGCTCTACATGCTGGTTGTCGCCGCGTTCGTCGTCCGGGTGCCGTCATTGGCGCAGTCGTTCGCATATGGGACGTTGTTCCATGGGATATCTACTGCTGGCGGTATAGGCGAAACACTGCAAACGGCAAGGAACCGGGGCTCTAGAGCTGCCAATCTCGCAACAAGCTTTATACCGGCAGGCATCACCGGCGGCGCCGTGCGCGGCACGATGGCCATGGCGGGAGACATGGGGCGAGGAACTCGGGCCATGGGCCGGATGCTTGCCGGCCGCATGCGGGGCCGCTCCGGGTAGAAATCCGGAACACGGTTCGCGGTAGTTCCCCGGTTTTGCGCGGAGATGAATTCGAGTGGCATTGTTGAGGAAAGAGACGATCGGCCTGCCTGACGGGAAAGTCCCAGGTCCTGAGGAAATCTATCAGCAGCATTTGACATGGGGGGCGCGGCAGAGGTCGCTCCTTTCCCTGCTTGCGTTCGTGCTCGGTCTGGCGGCCATCGCCGGGTGGGCCGTCGCCGGCATCTCGGTTTGGTCGTCGGCGCAGTTGTTCCCACTGAAATCGACCGAGGTGGTGCCGCTGATCGTCGATAAGACAACAGGCTACATGGAGACGGTGACCACGCTCGACCATGACAGGTCGGTCTCCGAACTACAGGCGGTGAGGGCAGCCTTCATCGGCAACTACGTGATCAAGCGGGAGACCTACGATCCCAGGTATCTCGCCGACACCTTCGACATGATCCAGTTGTGGTCGGACCCGAACGGGCGGGCGTTTCGCGACTATGAAGAGCTGATGAACCCGGGCAATCCGAAGTCGCCGGTCAAGAGGATCGGAGCGGAGGGAGACGTCCGGGTGAACCTCTTGTCCGTCAATCCCCTGAATAACGAGACCATGAACGTGCGCTTCGAGACGGAAGAGCGCCGCCAAGGCGGTATGGCCAAAGTCGGCCGGTGGTCGGCGACGATCCGCTATCGGCAGGGCAATCTGGAAATGAGCCAGAGGGTGCGGATGTTCAATCCGCTGGGCTTCTTGGTGACCGACTACACCAGGGTTCCGGAAATGATGCCAAGCGGGCTGCCGCAATGAGGAGAGTGGGACTGGCAGCGCTGGCGGTCCTGCTCGGCACGGCACTCGCGCACGCGGAATTGGTGGCGCAGCCAGGACGCTATGATCCTCGCATTCGCACGGTTCCCTATTCCTCGGAGCAGGTGTTCGAGGTCACCGGCACCTACGGCATGGTCACGGTGATCCTGTTCGGGACGGACGAGGAGATCACGCAGGTCGTCGCCGGCGATACGGTCTCCTGGCAGATCCTGACGTCGGCCGACCGTCGCTCGCTTACGCTGAAGCCCATGGAAAAAGAAGCCTCCACGAATATGTCGGTCATCACGACGAAGCGCACCTATTCGTTCGAGCTGCTGGTCAACGATTCCAAAAGCCAGCGGAATCAGACCTACAAGCTTCGATTTTCCTATCCTGAGGATGTCGGGATGAAGGGCATGGCGGAGCTGTGGGAGCAGGCCCAGGAGGCGCAGAAGAATCCGAACATCAAGAATATCCGCCGCGACAACGTGAACTATGACTACGGCTTCAAGGGCGATCCCGGCGCGAAACCGGTGTGGGTGTTCGACGACGGCATCAAGACCTTCATGAAGTTTTCGGGCGACACGCCGGCGATTTTTGTTGTCGACAGGAAGCGGCGCGAGTCGCTGGTCAACTACCGCCGGGAGCAGGACTACATCGTGATCGACGCGGTGTCGCGCCAATGGACGCTCCGTTTTGGGACGGAGACGGAAACCTGCCTGTTCAATCTGCGCACGGGGCCGGCCGACGAGCCGGCGCCGATCGAGGGCGTGGTCGGGCCGAAGCCGTTGGGAAAGCGAGGGGCGTATTCGAGCCGCCCTCCGGACAGGAGCATGAGGTAGGCCGATGTCTGATCCGCAATATAGCCATGGCATCGAAAACGAAGCCGCAATTGGTGGCGCGGTGCGGCGTCGCGGAATAGGCATCGGACGGCCATTGGCGCTGCTGGTGGCGCTCTTTGGCGTTGGGATTGTGCTCTACCTGGCCTTCTCGACACCGCAGGAAAAGATCGCGACGAACCAGGCAGAACCCGAGACCTTCGCCCCGGTGAGAGCACCGGAGAGCCCGGGCTTCAACACGCCGCCACCCCCGCCGCCGATCCCCACCGTGGTGGTGCCGGAGGCGCCGCCACCCCCACCGCCGCCGCCACCGGTGGAACAGGTTGAGTTGCCGCCGGTGCTGGAGAAGCCGGTCGATTGCTCGAACGGAAACAATCCGGACGACCCGAAGTGCATCGAACTCGAACGCCAGCAGAAGTTGCTCGAGCGCGTGAAGGCGAATGCAATGGTCTACGACCAGTCGCGTGGCCAACAGGGCACGGATATGGCGCAGGCATCCACGCAGCTGGGTGGTGATGCACAAGGGCTGGCCGGCCTGAATGGCGGCGAAGATTTCTCCGCAGAGGGCGGCGCGAGCGTTAGCGGCCGCGACGGCACGGGAGGAGATGCCAACAGGGCTTTCCTGGCGGCGATGGGCAACCAGGACGTCACGGTTTCGCGGGCGGTGAAAAACAATCGCACCGACGCCTGGATCGCGCAGGGCACAATGATCAGGGGAACGCTGGAAACCGCGATCAACTCGGACCTCGCCGGCATGGCGAAGGCAAGCGTGCGAGACGACGTCTACTCTTTCGACGGCCGCCGCATCCTGATTCCGGCCGGATCGAGCCTGATCGGCGACTACAAGGCCGACATTCAGCAGGGCCAGGAGCGGGTTTTCATCGTCTGGACGCGCATGATCCGCGGCGACGGCGTTTCGGTCCAGCTCGGTTCGTTCGGAACGGACCGGCTCGGCCGGTCCGGCATAACAGGGAAGGTCGACCGGAAATATTGGGAGCGCTTCGGCCCGCCGGCGCTGCTCACGATGATCGGCGGGGCGGCGCAATATGTGGCGACGCTCGGAAATCCCGATCGCAACAACGACATCACGATCGTCAATCCGGATGGCTCGGTGACGCGGATACCGCAAAGCAGCACGCAAACACCGGAAGAGCAGGCTCGTGGCATTGCGGCGCAGACGATCGCAGCCGGCATCCAGCAGATGGCCGCTGAGGCTTTCGGCAATACCAAGGATATCAGGCCGACGATCCATATCGACCAGGGGTCGGACATCAACGTCTTCGTCACGCGTGATCTCGATTTCTCCGATTTGTACCCAGACCCGGTCGTTGAAGAGTTCGAGCGGTTGAAAAGGTCGAAGCGGGTAGGCAAGTAGCGATGGATTCTGCCAACGATACGCGCGTAGACGCACTGCTCGACAAGAAGGTGGTGACTCCGCTTAAGAAGGTCGATGCAGCAACCAGCCGAAGGGACATCGATCTTCATTGGCTCGGCGAGGCGCTGAAGCCGATCAGGCCATACCTCGATGATCCCGAGGTGGTCGAAATCTCCTGCCAGAAGCCGGGGGAGCTGTGGCTGGAAAAAGGCGGCAGCCTGGTGATGCAGAAGATCGAGGAACCGGCCCTCACCGAACATTCGGTCGAGAACATGGCCGTACGGTCCGCTGCTTTGACGGCCCAGGTGATCAATCGCGAAAACCCGTTGCTCTCGGCCGTCCTGACGGGCGGCGAACGCGTCCAGTTCGTGCTTCATCCGACTTCCGCCACAGGCCATGCGTTTTCGATCCGCAAGCAGTTCATCCGGCGGCTGTCGCTGGAGGACTACGAGAAGCGCGGCGCCTTCGATCATGTGAAGGTGACGGGAGACGACGATATGGACGAGGTCGACCGGCAATTGTCGGCCTTGCTGCGCAGCAGGCAGGTGCGGCAGTTCCTGGAGCTCGCGGCCTCGGAGCATCGCTCCATGCTGGTGTCGGGCGGCACGTCCTCGGGAAAGACGACGTTCCTGAACACGATGCTGACGGCCATTCCCATGCACGAGCGCTTCGTCCTGATGGAGGACACGCGCGAGTTGGAGCCTCGGCAGGAAAACGTGGTGTCGCTTCTGGTCTCGAAAGGAGACCAGGGCGAGGCGAAGGTATCGATGGCAGACTTGCTGGCGACGGCGCTACGCCTGCGCCCGGACAGGATATTTATGGGCGAGCTGCGCGGCCCGGAAGCTTTCGACTTCCTCAACGCGATCAATACGGGCCATCCCGGCTCCATGACCACGATCCACGCGAATTCGCCGCATCAGGCGTTCAACCGTTTGTCGACCTTGATCGTGAACGCCGGCGTGCGGATGGAGCGGGATGACATCCTCAAATACATCCGCTCGATCATCCCGATCGTGGTGCAGCTGCGCAAGGGCGACGAAACGGTCAGCCGGGGGGTGAGCGAGATCTATTTTCGGGACGAGGTCAACGAAGATGGCGAAAAGGTTCACAGCCAGGTCTTTTGACGACGCGCCTCGGCACGCGGCGGACCACACCGCACACGAGGCGCAGTGGCAGGTCAAGACGACGCGGCAGGCAGCGAATGACGGGCCGGTCAGGTTCTCCGACGACAGCGGGTTGCTGCAGGACCCCTTCGAGATCGATGCGGCGACGTTGCGCGCCGCTATGGACGAGGTGCCGCGACCGAAACGGCCGACGGCGCTGCGGCGATTTTCGTTTCTGACCTTTCCGGTTGTCATCGTGGTCGCAGGGCTGATGTGGCTCACGACATTCGTTTTCATCTACGACCTGTACTCGACGTCGTTCGGCCAGGCGTCGTTCATCGACTATCTGAGCCGCGCGCCGATCATGGATGGGGCGAGGCAGACCATGGTGATCGTGTTCACGCGCAACACGATCGGGCTGTCGCTGCTCGCCCTCCTTGTCGCGTTTCCGTTCATCTATGTCTGGCTGACCTGGTGGATGTTGAAGGGCGGCCGGTCGCTGTCGCGCCTGATCCTCTACCTGTTGCATGTCCGGTCGATCTTCAGTCTGCTGGCAACGTCCGGCCTGGTGTTCGCGGCCTGTTGGGCGGGTGTCGTCGTCTACGGCGTGGCCTTCTACCTGATCGCCACCAATGGCCTGACGCTGGACGCCGTCGCGAATTACTACGGCACCGCGCTGACCGCCATGTACCAGGCGCCCTTCGGCGGCACCAATGCCGCCGGCCAGCTCATCAAGCCGGCGAAGTTGACGGTCCTCGCCAGCCTGGGCGGATTGGCCGCGGCAGGATTTTTGATCGGATTCCCGATCGTCAGGGCGGTGATTCAGCGCGAGCGAAAGGTGTTTGGTCATTCCCGACTGGCGACGCTGCGGGATGCCGCGGACTATCGATTGCGCGAAAAGAGCGGCATCGTGCTCGGATACAAGCAGGGGATGCTTCTGCGCTCGGACAGCGATCAGCATGTCATGGTGATCGGCTCGCCGGGGCAGGGCAAGTCGCGCAGCTTCGTCATGCCGACGATGATGAACTACGCCGGATCGATGTTCATCCTCGACATGAGCGGGGAGCTCTACGAAAAAACCTCCGGCTACATGAAGAAGAAGGGTTACGAAGTCTACCTCTTGGCGCCAGGCCAGCATGGAACGCACTGCTTCAATCCGCTGGACGTGATCAGCAAGGATCCGCATCACCGCATCACCGATCTGCAGAAGCTGGCGCAGATGCTGATGCCGGAACGGCTGCGTTCGGATTCGAACGATTTCTGGGAGGAAAGCGCCAGGATCCTGCTGGTCGCCATGCTGGGCTTTGTGATCGAGTGTCCGGATACGCGCAAGTCGCTGAGCGAGCTCTATCGCATCCTCAATTCCATGTCGGACGAGCGCACGGCGATCGCACAGCTCCTGTCGCGATACGGCGATCATCTGTCCGACCAGACGCGCATGCAGCTGACAAAGTTCATCGGCCGCCATGAAAAGCTGGGCGAGGGGATAGCGGCCGAGATCGGCGCCAAGTTCAATTTCCTGCAGAACGAGCTCATCGAGGCGATGACGTCGGTGACGACGATCCCGATCACCGAGATCCGCAAGCGCAGGATGGTCATCTACCTGCAGGCCGACTGGAACGTCATCCAGATGTACGAACGGCTGATTTCGATCTTCGTGCAGCAGATGGCCGACAACCTCGTGCAGCTCGGCCCACTGCGCAATGGCGAATACGAGGTCCTGATGATGCTCGACGAGTTCGGCAATGGCGGCCGACTTGACACGGTGCTGACGCTGGCGCCGCTGATCCGCAAGAACGGGGTGCGGTTCGTGTTCATCCTGCAGGACGGCGCGCAACTGGAGCGGCTTTACCAGCGACCGGGCCAGAAGATCCTGATGGGGACGTCGACGATCAAGCTCTACATGAATTTCCAGAATGTCGAGGATGCGCAGGCCGTGTCCCAGATTGCAGGCGTCGACACAAAGTTGATGCCCCAGCCGTCATACTCATACCGTCATGGCCGCCGTGACCGTGGCGGCTCCATGATGCCGATGCGCGTGGAACTGCTGCCGGTTCACGCCCTGATGCAGATGAAGCCGGAGGAGGCGATCCTGCAGGTGACCGGCATGCCGATCATGCGCATCATGAAACTCGATTCCGGTGGCGAGCGGCAATTCCGGGCGATGGACAAATACCGGGAAATCCGAAAGCCACAGATCCAGCCGAGGGCCTGGACGCTTGAGGACGACGCGCAGTTCAAAGCAAAGCCTGCGGCATTCAAAGGGGTGATGACGCGTCAGATGCTCCATCCGGATGCTCGGGTCGTGCAGCGGCGGGTTGCCGCGTTGAAAGCCGGCGGCGTCACCAGCGCGGCGTTGAAGACGCCCACGGGGCCACGCCCGGTCGATTTCCTATGGCAGGATGTCGACGGCGAGCGGCACATCTTCTTCTCATCGCTCGACGAGCTGACGATCAGGCTGAACCTCGATGCGACGCGCGTTCCGGGCGTAACGCCAGGGGAGGCGCCGCAGCAATCGGAGGCTTCGGCCGAAGACACGGCAACCAGGCGACGGTGGCACGCCGGAAACAGTAGCGATGTGGCCGAGACGGCGGATGCCGATCAGAAGCGCCCACGCTTGGAGGACACCGATCTTCCGGATGTTGATATGGGCGATCTCATGGCGGCAGATCGCGCCGACGATGATGAGCTCGAGGTCAATGTGCAGGCGTTGCTGAAAGAGAGCTACGTCCCGCCCAGGCACCACGATCGGTCGGCATCACGATCTCGAAAGGACGTGACGAGGCACGAGGCCAACGTTGTGCGCTCACCGATCCTGAAATGGCAGGAGGTGAGCAGCCAGTTCGGCAAGATGAACGCGGCGTTGCATGCGATGCTCGACGAGAGCGCCAAGGGCGTCGAAAATGTCGATGCGCTCGCCCTGAATGACGGTCTCGAGTCGATGTGGCGGGCAACGATCGACCGGATGGAAAGCGAGGAGACCAAGGAGCTTGTTCGCGGCCATGCCGCATTAGTGATGGATCCGGTCGGCGAGGGGAGTAAATTAGCTGTCTGAACGTGGTGCGACCCGAGACTGCTGCACGTCGGCTGATGTCAGAAATCCATTGCATGGGATTGCATTTCCGGCAAGATGCCTTAAATATCTCGGCATATTGCCGGAGATTGAATATGAGCACCTCTGTTGCACTCATTGACGATGTAGCACGCAAGCTCGGCGGCGCCGCGGTGCTGGGAGCCGATGTTCGGTCGCAGGCGGACCTTGCGATGTTGGTGCGCCGGCGGCTTCCGCTTGCGACGCTGAAGGGCCTGTCTCTCGCCGGGCTCAGTGAACAAGAGATCGAGCGCTTCGTCATTCCGCAACGCACGCGCCGGCATCGCGCGGAGAAGAACGAGCCCCTGACGGTCGACGAATCCGACCGGGCCGTGCGGCTCGCCCGTATACAGTCGCTCGCGGAGGAGACCTTTGGAGATCCCGCGAAGGCGAATCGTTGGCTGCGCAAGGAACTGGCGGAATTGAGCGGCGAAACCCCGCTGACGGTGGCACAAACTGAGGCGGGCACGAGGGTCATTGAAACCATCCTCGGCAAGATCGCTTGGGGTGCTGCCGCCTGATGCAGCTCTGGGGGCTTTCCAGCCGGCAATTCGCAGCCGCCATGGATGGCGGGTACGGATTGTTGTTCAACGGACGCTGGAACACCGTCGGCCGTCCGGTGACCTATACGGCCACATCGCCGTCTCTTTGCGTCCTTGAAAAGCTTGTCCACGTCGAGGATCCGGCATTGCTGCCGGCGCTTGCAATGGTCCTCTACGACGTTCCCGACGAGACGCCGCTCACGCAACGGGCCTTGTCCGACCTACCCGCTGACTGGCGCCGCAGGGAAGCTGACACCCAGCGGATGGGAGACGAGTGGCTGGCCGGGCTTGAACACGCGCTTCTGTTTGTCCCGTCGGCGATCGTGGCGGTGGCCGGCAGCCCCGACTGGAACGTTATTGTCAACCATCGCCATCCCGCGGCTGCGGCAGTCAGAATCGAGCGGATCGAACCGTTTAATCTGGACGTTCGATTGCTCGGGTGAGCCGACTGAAATTTGTGATCCCCGCACTTGAAAGATTTGCGCGCTGTCTTTACGTCATCTTCCACGTTGCCGGCGATAACCTACAGCTCACCCGGCGGTCCTTAAGCACACCTTACGGGATGCCCCAAGACCCGCTTCGAGGCCATTAGGTTCTCTCAGTTGACGACTCTGTGTTGCAGAGTTGCAGGTTGCCGGAGAACGAGAACATGGAGGTGGGTTATGCGTAAAAAGCCTAATCTCACGCGCCTTGCTCTGAGCTTGCTTCCCGTGATTGTGCTCGTCCTCGAGCTGGTCAACGTGTCGCTTGATCTCATGAGCAAGGTCGTCAACTACTATGCCCGTCAAGTTCGAAACCTACCGTTACTCCTACCTGCGTAAGGGCAAGCCCGTCTTCGTTCCGAGCGAACGATGCGAAGCGATCGGGCGCGAACTGAAGGCCCAGGTCGAAGCCGCGACCGATTTCGAGGATATATACTACCATCTCCGCAAAGGCGGGCATGTCGCGGCGCTGCATGCACATCGGGACCATCGCTACTTCGCCCGGGTCGATATCGAACGTTTTTTCTACGGCATCGGCCGCAACCGCGTCGCGCGCGAGCTGCATGCGATCGGTATCGGAAAAGCGGGCTACCTCGCGAAATGGTCCTGTGTAAAGAATCCTTTCGGGGAGCCCGGCCACGCACTGCCTTACGGATTCGTCCAGTCGCCGATCCTCGCCACTTTGGTCCTAATGCGCTCAGGGGCAGGAGCCTTCCTGCGCGTGTTGCCGGCGGTGGTTACGGCGAGCGTCTATATGGACGATATCGCGCTGTCGTCCGACGACTTGCCAGCGCTCGAAGCGGCCTATGCCGATCTTCGTAAGGCGCTGCAGGCGAGTAACTTCAGGATCAACGAGAACAAGGCGCACGGGCCGGACGAGGCGGTCGAGCTCTTCAATTGCGAGCTCTCGCAGTGTTTCGCTTCCGTCCTTCAAGCCCGCCGCGAGGAGTTCTTCGCGAAGGAGGACCGCTCAGCCGCGAGCGTTTCCGCGTTCATGCGCTACTGCGATCAGATTGAACACGGCAATATGTCGGCGGCCATACCTGAAGCGGCTTTGGGCTAACGGATTTCCTCCTTGACCAAGATAGTTGAGTGCATGGAAGTGTATGTCGCATCCGGAACATAGCGGGAGCGGCGCGCCGTGGTGTCAGCGCTCGACAAGCACTTCGTTGCGGACCGCCTGTCCGGGTGTGATCGATAACACAATCGGTGTGTAGAGGTCGATATCGGTACGCCGGGCCTTCAGCGTGACCACGAGGGCATAACGCGCGCGTTGGTTCACGATGGCGGCGCGGGCGCGATCCCTCCACCAGCCCCCGACTGGCTTAATGCAGAGCACGTCGCGGCCCAGCAAGTCTACGGCCGGCCCGCTCCAGGTATCGCAATGCAGTGACCCTGCGGAAATGCTGTCAGGGCCCAGTAGCCAACGGTTGTCGTCAGGATGACGGGGCGCACGCTGGGTACGCACATCACGCTCGGCCGCGTTGACCCTTCGCTTAAAATTGGCGAGCAACTCGCCCTTGCGCCGCAGATCGAACCGCAGGCCGAACGACTGATAGCGCAACGGGTCGACGTTGGCCGCGAAGCCTGGGTTTGGGTCCACGAAATAGGACAAGGTGATCTTGAGGTCGACGATCTCGTTGTCTAGCTCCTCAAGGACGGCTGCAGGAAGGGGCAGGGTGTAGTAATGGCACTCGTTGAATTTCCTCGTGCCCTCCAACCGGTAGGGCTGGATGTCGGTCTGCGCGATAAGCGCAAGATGATCCCGCGCGGAGGCCGTCGCGCGATCGATGTCCGGCACGCCATACCCGAATCGCCTCGCGATGTCGTAGCGATTGCGCAGATTGGTCTCGGCCGCGAACAGCGCCTTCATCGGCTCCGTATACTCAGCGCTGTGCACCATCAGGGCGCGAATGGTTTCGGGCCAGTAATCCGGATGCGCCGCTGTCAGCTGCGCCGCCATGCGGGCAGCCTGCGCCGTGGCGGCGCTTGTCGCATGGAAAGGCACCAGCGGCGCGGCCGCTACGTCGCGACCGGTACTGAGCAGGCAGAGTGAATCGAGGGTCACGATGTCGCGGCGACTTGGGCTCACCGCGCGGTTTCCCGCCTCGAGCATAAGCTCTGGCTTGATCGGCGCTCGCGTACCCCAGTCGACGCTCGTCCGGCTATGGGGGCTCAGCTCACCTACGCCGGCGAGATGAGTCCAATCCTCGTATCCGGCGCCGCGGATCTGGTCGAGGTCCGTGTACCCCCCGATCGTTAGGGCGTTCCACGCCTGCGCCGGATCCTGCGCGGGATAGCTATCATTGTCCAGCAATTGCTGGAACTGCATGACCGGTTTGGTGTTGCCGACCGCAAGCACGACGAGCCGCTTCGGCGAATTCTCATTGTCGCCCGGCATGGTCCCCGCGGCGATCTGGTCGATGGCGGAGCTCCAAGTCGAGGGACGCGCGCCTGACACCCCGTCATTGGTCACAGCCATGCAGAATACGCGTGTGCGCTCCGGCCGCTGGATCTCCGGAAGGGCGGCCGCCGACTGCGTGACCGATCCATAGGAGTTCGGATCGTTTGGGTCTGCCCTTCCAGGCGGCAGGAGTTTTACGGACTCGAGGCGATGCGTTAGCGTCCGCGGCGCGTTGTCTCCCAACGGGATGGTAAGATCGCCATGCAAAGCGATACCGCCCATGGCGGTGCCGTGATTGTCATGGTCGTCCACGCCCCAACCACGCCTGACCGCATGCATGTCGTCGATCGACAGGGCAGGCTCGAGCAGGACGTGGGCGCGGTTGACGCCGGTATCGAATAGGCAGACCGACGGCACGTCCTGTCCAGGCCATTCGATCCGTCCGGCAAGTTCTTCATTCCACTCGTGTTGCTCCTCGCGTACGTCATCGACGAAGAATGAAGGATTATCGGTTGCCCGGCGCAGCTCAACGATGACGCCGGTCGCATACATCATCAGCTCGATCTCGGCCCTGGTGGCATAGACCGGAACAATAACGACCTCGGGGAATCGCAGTCGTCTGTCGCGGGCTCCTGCGCGAAGGCGCAAACGCTGCGCGATGTCCTCCAGCTCCAGTTCCTGCCCACGCGAAACCCAGATCGCCCACCACATCTGGTACTGCGGATCGAGGGGAAGCGCCTGCGGATCGTCCGTCCATAACGTCTCTAGACGTGCACGGCGGAAGGCCTCGATCGGTTCGACGGTGGACTTGTGGTGGGGCTCACCCTTCGGTGTCAGCGGCCCGCTTCGATAATCCGCAAGTATGGCGGCAAACGCCTCGCGAGCGTCATCCGGTATATAGAGACCGACCAGACGGGCCGCCTGCCTATCCTTGACGGCGCCTGGTCGCAGTCCAAGTGTTCTGCGCTCCAGAATGTCAGGGCTCGATCCGCGGCGCAGCTCTACTTCGATATAGCCACCCTGCGCAGGCGGCAACCTCGGGTCTGCCGCTCGTTGCTGGTCGACGACCGCGAGGGCTGCGTCGAGTTCATTCTGGAGGCGGGCCGCGTGCTCATCGCGGATTCGGACGTTGTTGCTGCGACCGCTTCCCTCACCGGTATACGCGCTGCTGCTGTAGTTTGCCGAAATATCAATGTGGGGGAGCGAAAAGCGTGTCGCCATGCACTAGGACTTCGCTGCATCCAGAAATGCACTGCGCATGCGATGCCGCTCTTCGAGTAGCACGAGGATATCCTCCGAAGAGACGGTGTTGCGCTCGTCGAGAATCGCGTTCTTGACCGCGTCATCGGCGGCACGCGCAAGCTCGGCCTGACTGAGCTCGCCGGCGGCCTTCAGGATCTTCGCCCATGCCAGTCGCGGCGCCTTCATCGGACGCAGGTTACGCAAGAGAATGTCCTTGATCTGATCGTTCGACGGCGGCCTGAATTCCAGCACCTGATCATACCGGCGCAGCAACGCGCGGTCGAGTAACCCCGGGTGATTGGTCGCGCAGATGATGACGCTATCGGTCGGAGCTTCCTCCTCCATGAACTGCAGGAAGGAATTCAGCACGCGTCGCATTTCAGCTACGTCATTGGTGGCGGTCCGGTGCGCGCCGACGGCGTCGAACTCGTCGAACAGATAGACGCCGCGCCGCTGCGCAGTCTCGTCGAACACCAGTCGCAGCTTTGCTGCGGTGTCGCCCATGAAGCGGGAAATCAGCTGCTCAAGACGAATGACAAAAAGCGGTAGTCCCAGCTCACCCGCGACCGCTTCGGCCGACATGGTCTTGCCTGATCCAGGCGGCCCGACGAAGAGGAGACGGCGCGACGGCTTCTTGCCGTGCTCCCTGAGCCAATCCCGCCGGCGCTGCTGGCGGACAACGTCACCCATATGCTTGGTAAGCGACGCATCGAGCACAACGTCCTTGAGCTTGAGCCGTGGCTCCCGCAGTTCGAGGAGACCTTCCAAGTTGCCTCGCGGCAGGCCGAACGGAATGGCGACGGATGGCCCGCGTGGCTTTACCACGCGGGCTTTCTCCACCTCGGCGCGCAACTCTTCCGCAACGCTGCGGTGTCCCTGCCTCGCCTCGGAAGCCGCGACCTGCAACGCAATGGAATAGAACAGCTCGTCGTCGCCTTCGACGCGACTTCGCAACATCGCCAATATCTGTTTGGTGTTAGACACGTCCCCTCACTGTATAGAGCATAGACGGGTTTGGAACATCAATGAAGGCGGCGAGACCGGCGTCCACACATCAATGTTTACCACCCGAAACGCGTTCCCGGCTGCTCGGCCGGCGGCCTGCAGATGCTCATAGTCTAAATCGGCTCCAGAACAAAGAAAGAACATTGGTTTCGTATCATGACTGCGGTGGTATGGGTAGAGCTATGGTTTCGCCGTTGCAGCGGCTTTTTTCGAGGGTGTCGCCATTCTTTAAGCGCAGAGGCCCTGCTTGACCGTCGGGGCGGAATGCGTTTTTCCCACCTATCCATGCGGCGACATGGATGGGGTGGATGTCTGCGAGCTGTTGCACCTACCTGCGGTGTGCCAGCTGAAAAACCCAAGGCCCCGCGCGCACAGGCGCGACGCGTGTTCGGGTTGCGGATATTGGCCGCGAAGAACTCAAGGAAGCGCAAGCGAACCCGCTCGCCGCCAGCTTCAACGAGCTGCGGCACAGCAAGTCCCTGACCTGTATTAGCTGGCTCACCGGCCGGCCTCGCGGGCCACTGCGTCAACGAACCGACGCAGCCCGACTGTTTGGGGCCTTCCGATCACAAGGCCGGCTGACGGAAAATCAAAGTGATATTGCGGACGCCACGGCCACCGCGGGTACTCGGCTTTAAGATGCTCCAGCGCGGGGTTGAAGCGCCGCAAAGGCCATCCGGAGCGTTCGTGAAGATCCGTGGCGTCACCGGTGTCGTGTTGCATCATCAACGATGCGAGAAACGCCGCATCTTTTCGGGTGCCGTTCCATCCCATGACCTGGTGATCGAATTGCTCATAGAAGCGCTGCGTGGGACGGAAGCGATGTGCGCTTGTCAGGTGCCGCTCCTCCAGATATCCAGCGGCGGAAAGCTCCAGAGCTGCGTCCTCGACCTCCGACGGATTCGCGTCGGGCACCATCTGCACGATGTCCTCGATATCCCAGAAATGCTCTGCCAGCCCATCGGGACACGCATGCGCGACCGCTTCGACGAGCCTCGCGGCCGTCCCGGAATACGCATCCGCAGCGGGAGAAAGCATTGCTTCGTGGCGATCCAGTCGCTCACTGTGCTCATTCGTTCGCTCGGAAATGGCGTGCTGCCAATCATCGCGTTGACGGTCGGACTGCGATGGGAACGTCGTGCGGTAGATCGCGGTCAACATGCCGGCGCCAGGAAGCGTCTCTGCCGCGGCTTCAACCACGTTGCGGAGAATCTCTCGACCCGCTGCCGGCGCCGGCGGAGTGATCGGCATTTTTGGATCGTCGGTCATTCGCATAAACATCCGATGGTCTATATGTGATGAAGGACATTATCAAAGATGCAGGCCGACGACACCGGAGGGGCCAGCTTCGTTGATATCCCCCCGAATAGCGGCGACAATCCCGCCAAGATGTGCGCTTTCAGGAGTACCAAAATCTTGCCTCAGCGTCCTGAATGGGGGGGGGCGCAAAGCGGCCGGTCGTGGACTGACAAGATTGGCCAAAGGAATCGATCAATCACGGGTGAAATTGTTTCTATTTCATGTTCAATATCAATAGCTTAGTTCCATAATATATCTTATGCAACTTTAGATTGCATATTTCTCGTTAAACAATCACTGATGCGATGTATGGTCAGCACCGCGCATTGAGCTGGTACTCGAACCAAACTCGTCCAATCTAAAGTGAAATGCCGTCTGATTTAGCAAAGCCGTGCAGAGAACCAACCGGTTACGTCGATGCCTAGTGGGCAAGTGGCTCGCATTCGTATCGTTTTGCAGGGTTGCTATGCAAAATCGCAACTTGGCAAATCCAGCGTCCGAACTTACATCTCGGTCGTCGGCTATCTCCTCCTCCCAGATACGATGCCGACATCAAAGGCGGTACACCTCCCTCCCGTGCTTGCCTTCTCTAATCAGCCCGCCGGATCTCCGCCCCTGGCGGGCTTTTTGTTTGCGTATGACCGAGCGACTGATCAGAACGGCATTTCCGGCGTAGCAAACGGGAACCTGGTCTCAGGCCTTTCCGAGCAAATTGGCCCTGGGCGAGTTCGAGCGCATCCGTCGCCGGTCCTGCCGAGTAGTGATAGTCGTCGGTGTTCGGCGCCATGTCCTCGACGGCGAACAGCTTGCCGCCAGCCGAGATGAAGCCGACGGAAAGGGGCACGTGCGTATGCGCATCCAAAACACGCGCTCTTTGGGCGACGGCCAGGAGAAGAGCATTCCCGGGCCGACGTCTTCTCGGAACATGAGCCCCTGGGCCATCTGCTCCGGCGTTCTGGCGACAGGCACGTCAGCGAGGATGACGTTGCCGGAGAAATAGAGCGTGCATCGTTCGGCGAAGCTTGCGGCAGGTTGGACTTCACCGCTGCCGGTGAGAACCGATAGAGCAAAGCCGGCAAGGATCAAGCCTGGCAACGCGCTTGCCATCACAGCCCTCGCAATGCTCATAACGCCGAAACCAGGTTTGTCGGCGAAAAATGGTCGGCGTTGGCCGCATAGACATCAAAAGGCCCGCCCCCGTATTACCGGCTGCGATCGCCGCGATCCCGGTCTTTCGGCGGGGTCAGAACCACCCGAGATGGGATCTGGCGCTCCTGCTGCTTTTCCGGATCGCGTTCCTTCGCCCGATCGCGGCCACGCTCCTGACTGTCGCCGACAATAGCCCTGCCCTGATTAGCCTGGGCAATCCGGGAAACGTCGGCGCTGCGATTGCTCGATGTACGATCGATCTCGCCCTTCTCGAACATGGCGTCGCGCCCGGCGCCCGATTTCGTCGACGTCGCGTTTGAAGTCCTGTCATCGTGCCGCTCTTTGCCCTTGGCGACACGAGAGTCGAGCTGAAGCTTGACGACCTTGTCGATGACCCTGGTAGCGGATTCGAAGATCGCGCGTTCGGTTGGGTTGGAGATCGCCTTTGCGACCGCTGCCGCGGACGTGGCGATCGCGTCCATGGCGGTCTTTGCCTGGCTGGAGGTGATGGGTGTGTTGCGCAGCATATGGATTTCTCCTTTCTCATGCGAAGGCAGTTCGCCGCTTGAGACGGCATCTTCCAGGCGGCGATATTCGCGCCTTAACCCGATCGTCAGATCCTTGGAGAGCTCGCGGGCGGTGCTCGGTTGCGCCCGGTCCTTGCCGATCGTTTCCAGCATGTCGATGACACGGCCCAGCGCCTTCTTCGATGTGTTGAAGCGGTCGACGCCGGCCTGCATTGTGGGCGCCGTCGGCGTGTCGCGGATCTTGTTCATGACCTTGGTCATGACGTTGGGTGGCGTGTAGGCGCCCATGCGGCGAAACATTTCCCACTCCCAGCGTTTGACGGGAGGCGGGCCGGCACGATCGAGGCGCTTCTGGTGATCGATGGCCAGGCCGCGGTCGCGTGCCTTGTCGGCAAATCGTTCACGCCACTCCGTGAAATCGCGGATGTTGGGATTGAGGCGAGTCCTGCCGGGGCCTTTCAGGCTGACGATGGCATGGACATGCGGGTGTTTGGCCCTCTCGTGACGATTGTGAATCGCGAAGGCATAGCGATGCCCATGGAACTGGGTGCCGAGGAAGTCGCCTGCCGCCTCGATGAATTTGTCGCGGTCGACGCTTGCTGGACCGGACAGGAGCAGGTGCATGAAGTCGCGGGGTTGCCGGCTTTGCAGAAGGACGCCGATCGTGCGGCCCTCTCGCGTGAGCTCCTTATGATCGGTTGTCGTGATCGAGCGGCGCTCGCCGGTGCGCTTGTAGATCGGTGTCTTGTTGCCGCGTTCAACCAGGTGAGCGTGGGTCGACAGTGTGACTGCGTTGTCCTGGCGCTGCATGGCGTGCAGGGTCGCGTTGAATCCTTTTGGACCGGATGCAAATTGGGCAGGATAGCGCCATATTGGCGCGATCCCCTGCCCTGCGAGGCGGTCGTCGACACGACGATCGATGGCCCGAACCATTTCGATCGAAGGGGGAATGTGGCCGTCGCTCGTGCGGTCAGCCCGGTCCAATTTTTCATGAGCCAGAACGATGGCGAGCTGAAGCCGCGTCTGATCCTTCACGCCCGGGCCGATGCTGTAGGCATAGGTGCGTTGTGTGTCGCCATCCTGAAGGATGCCGTCGCGTGCCAGATTATCAAGCGCCTTGGCGACGGTTTCGCGGCTGGCGTTCGGCAGTTCATAGGTGAGGAGGAGAATGTCCTTCGACCCTTCACGCGTGGTGAAATCGCGTTCCCATTGTTTGAGGGCATCCTTGATGCTGACGACTTCGCGTCCGTCCTGGTCGATCGCCCGCTCTTCTTTGGCCTGGTATTCGAGAACATTGCGCGCAGATCCCGCGCCGGCGCCATAGGACAATATCTTGACGACCACGGCGTTGTGGCCTGTGGCCCGGCTGAGTGCGGTGCTGGCAGCAAAGGGGTCGGGCCGGGATCTGGCGGGGCTGTACGGGCGGCGAGAACCGCCCGCCCCCTTCCCGGCAACACCGCCGCCATTGCCTCCCCCTCCTCCGCCCCCGCCGCCACGGCGATCGTCCTCGATGAGTTCTTGGTAGAGCGGCAAGTGACGCCTAGAGCGGAAGGGTTTCCTGCGTGGGTTTCTCATCGTGCGCGGCGATCAAATCTTTCACTATCGTATAAGATCGCACAAATGCGGCGTCGCGGATAGAGTCGATTGCACGCGCAATCTCGTCGAGCTTTTCCAGGATCTGGATCGCGTGCTGATCGGGCACGGCGGCCTCATCGCGCATGAGACCCCGGTGGATCTGCGCGATGTCGCGGATTGTGAGATGGATATGTTCAAGTTGCTCATCGTGATCGGCCAGAAGTGGGGCAGCTTCCGAAAGCGTCCGGTCCACGAGAAGCTTGATGACAAGAGCCGGCGAGGTGTCGAGGCGTGTCGCCAGCGCCTCCAGTTCATCAGCCTGGCGCCGAGGGAGCCGAAGGTAATAGCGCGGACTGGGCATTGTCAGTCCTGGTGCCGGTCCAGCCCGGCCATGATGAAGTCCTCGATCACCGTCGTGTAGCGTTTGCTCTGGGAGAGGCCATGCGCAACCAGGCGCGTGATGACGTCATTGCGCAATCTGAGCGTGACACGCGTGTAGTCGGCGGACTCGGCCTTGTTGACACGGGCGAATTGCGACGGTGCCCCCTGCGGGCGGACGGAGGAACGGCCGTTATTGCGCTTTTGCGCCTGCCCGCCCGTCGACAATGCTGTCGAAACCTCGACGGTGGTGGGCGGCGGGGCATCGATCTTAGGAGAGCCGTTGTCTGTCTCCGGCATCGATGCAGGGCCGGAAGAGGAGAGTTCCTCGACAGACGCGAGCGGGGGCATGAAGGTCATTGCCGGATCGTCGGGGTCTACAGGCTCGATCTGGCGGGTTCGGGCGATCACGGCCAGGTTGCCCACTACCTGGACGCGGCTTTTGGGAGAACTGGCCATATTCACGATGCCGCGCTGATGAGGTTGATGAAATCGTTGTTCAACGATTTGATCTGGTCGATGGCATCCAGGACGCTCTCGCGGGCTCGTTTCTTCGCCGATGGCGCCATCTTCGGATTGTGGTCGATTTCGCGCAGCTTCGTATAGAGCGTCCCGTACCCGGCTGCGACGTCGCTGAAATGGTTGCTCTTGCGAATGATCGTCTCGAAGGTCAGCACTTTTCCAGCGTTGAGGAGTTTGATGACCTCCGGAATGGCCCGATTCTTCGTCATGGCGATATGATCGACATTGTTCCAGATTGCCGCATGAGGTGTGACCGCCCTGCCCTCCTTCGCTGCAATCTGCTTCAGCAGATTTGAGACATTGATGGCTTGGGTAGCGCTCGTCGCCTCGAGAATGACGGGAATGATGACGGCCTGCACCCGCCTGAAAACATCGAGGGCGCGGCCGTGGGCATGCCCGCCGACATCGTAAATATGGATGTCGGCCACTGGCGCTGATTTCAGCCGTTCGTTCAGATCCTCGTTGGGCAGCACCGAGATCGCATCGATATTGTCGATCTCGCTGATCGAGCCGCGGGCGACAGACGTCTTGTACCAACGAAACAGCGACTGCTGTTGGTCGCAGTCGATGAGCAAGGTCCTGGTTCCCTGGCTGCCGAACTCCCCGGCGAGGTTGAGGCTGAGAACGGTCTTTCCTCCACCTCCTTTGAACGTGCAAAGGGCCAGCGAGACGGACGGGACATTGGAGATTTCACGAACCGGCATGAGGAGACATCTCTTGGAAGTGAGAATTAGACTTACACCATAGTATAATTTCCTTGCATATCGAATGCAATGTCACCGGGCGTCATTTTGATAATGTCGTCCGGTGACAACGACACGATTTCACAATGTCACGTTGTCACCCGGTGTCATTGTCACCGGGTGGCATTGTGACAATGACACCGAAGCCAATTCCTTCCGTCCGCTTGCGTTCCGTGCCCGGGCGCCCTCGCCGAAACGGACACATGCGAGCTTGTTCTCACCCGTCTGCGGCGAAACCGATCCGGCGCCCCTCGGGCGCAATGGCTAGCTGTCACCAGCTAGCCTATCCTGCCATTTTTGAGAGCACGCTGGTTGGCCAGCGTGCTCTCAAAAAAAAATCAGAAGCGGACGCCGAGAATGCGCGAGAGCGACCAGCCAGCCGCTCGGCGGAAGGCTGGTCGCGACAGCGTGCATCGAGGCGTGAGCGCGCCGCCAGGGCAGCAGCGAAGACTTCAGCCGCTTATGCGGTTGAGGTCGAGCGAACTGCCCGGTTGCATTGGCGAAGTCGCGGCAGCGTCCATCAACCGGCCCGAAAGGCCGGCTGCGAAGCAGTCCGAATGGAGCGGAGGGTCTGGGGGGAGAGGCGGCTAGTGTCTCCCCCAGGGCAGGCCGGCGTGCCCGATGTGAGGTGGCCTGCCCTGATCTGGCTTACACGATGATGCAGACGAGCAGACAGAGTCGGCTCGCCGTGAAGTGAGATCGAGGCGGCCCAAGCCGCCTCGATCCAGACCTTAATCCGTGTCTGGTCGAAGTGCCATGACTACGAGCCCGACCTCGTGACGACCGATCAGCCGCCACGGCGCCGGCAGGCGCCGTGTCCGCATCCGGCGACCAGCCGGCCTTGTGCCCTACCAGTGCCGCAAACGGCCGTAACGTTTCGCCGACAGTCGAGCGCCGCGAGAGGAGCGTAACCCGCATGGGCCGAAACCGCACAGCGGGTTCGGTGAGCGCCCCCTTGGGGCGCGAGTAGAGCCGTGCCCGAAGGGTCTCGCCCGAGCCTTCCTTCTGGAAGAAGAGCCCGACAATACGCTTATCGATGATGCCGAACCATCACTGCCATGAATCGGTAGTGCTGCATCGATTCATCAATGTCGTTGGACACCGCTTCCGGAGGAAGCGAGATTCTAGGCATGGATCACGACGAAACAGGACCGGTTCATCTTCGCCGCATCGACCCGTCGCGGAACATGCGGCGCTTCTACATGCTCGCCATCCAGCCGACCCTATTCGGCGGCGCTTCGGTCATCCGCAATTGGGGCAGGATCGGCACGAACGGCCGGTCGATGATGGAGACGTTCGACAGCGACGACGATGCGGCTAGCGCTTCTGCACGCCTTGAGCGCGCCAAGCGCCGCAAGGGATATCGTGACAGCGCCCGACCTGAATAGGTCGAAATAGCGGGAATTCCACGCTTTTCAGTGGATTCGCGCCGGGGCCCTCGCGCCCGCCCTACCCTCGCGTCGAATTCATTGCCATAGGAAAGGGATTGATCCAACAGCGAGGAGAGCCACGGACATGACGACAGCGACCGAGATCGCCGAAGCGCAGAACCTGACCAAGGCGCAGACCAAGGCCATCGTCGACAGCGTCTTCAAGGAAATTGCCTCTGCGGCGGCGAGCGGGGCCGAGACGAATATCCCCGGTTTCGGAAAGTTCAAAGTCAAACAGACGGCTGCCCGCGAGGGCCGCAATCCGGCCACCGGGGGAACGATCAAGATCGCGGCATCGAAGAAGCTGACCTTCGCACCGGCGAAGGCCGTCAAGGACGCGCTCAACGGCTAAGGCCGCCGAGTGCGTCCGAGGCGCGAGGCGCCCCTAGAAGGGCGGCTCGCTGCTGGCGAGGCCTTCCTGCTCGGCCCAGATCGCCTCGCGTTCGGCCAGCGCCATCGCCAGCTCCTCCTCGATCCAGCGCCGCTCGTCCGCGTAGACGGCATTCCGCAGTTCGGCCCGAAGCTCCTCAATGTGTTGATCGATCGACATCGTCGTCTCCTTGATGTTTGTGAAGGACGACGTCGGCGGCCGTGGCGGGCCGGAGGGGTCAAGGATCGCGGAGCGACCGCCGGAGGCGGCGAGCGGGGGAGCCGATTTTCTGACGCCGCCCTCTTCGGGCGGCGGCGGAAAATTGGGGAACCGCGATGTCCTTGAGGCCTTCGGAACGCCAGGGCACAATGGGACGATCTGAGCAGACCCACCGCTCCCGGTAGAGCGCCCGGCCAGCCGGAGCCGGGCTCGATGCCCGGTTGCGGCCTCACCATACGCAGCGAGGAAGCCCCGCCTTGCGGCGGGGCTCGTTGGTCGCGGGATCAGGCGTCGCGCCGCCTCGGGCGGTTCCAGATGAGGGCGTATTCGCCGTCCTTCTCGCCCGGCCAGAGCGCCGCCGAAATCGGGGCGACGAAGCTCGGATCGTCCAGCTTGATGGAGATGTACTCTTCGCCGTCGTCCGAGACCGCCTTCCAGCCTGCGCCGACCTCGACGCCGTTGCCGGCGGTGATGCGGAAGTCCGGAGCGTCGCGCGAGACGCGTTCGATCGGGTTGAGGCGGGCGCGGAAGCCGACCGAGAGAGTGCGGACGTTGCCGACGATGCCGTTGCCGTTGGTCGCGAAATTGCCGATGACAGCCATGATAGGTTCCTTTCCGGTTTGCTCGGGCCGCGCCCATCGCGGCCTCGATGACGGTGAAAGGACCGGAGGCGATCGACCCCGCACCCACCGGGGTCCCCGTTGCGCTTGCGCAATGGGGTGGTCCTCAGGGCCGGAACGAAGTGGAGGGCGGCCGGCAACGGCTATTTTGCCTCGCGATGCAAAGGCGGCGCAGCCGCCGGCGGAAAATGGCCGGGGCCGGACGTTGCGGGAAGGCGATCGAGACGCAGTCAGCCTCAGGTCATACCGGACTCATCGAGGCCTGCGTGGGCGCCCGCCAGGCAGATTCGGACAGGAACCTGATCCTGGCTTCATGCTCATCGGTGGAATTCGAGGACACGCCGACGGCCGCCGGACCGCAGAAGTGTTCCCACCATCGCCGACTACCCTGCCCTGCCGGATCGACCGATGCCGCCCGCGCCCGGCCGCTCCGACCGCATCATGGCCTGCGACGGCCGCGGGCGCCGTGCTGTGGAGGAATTCGGACGTTGGCGAAGTCCGCACCCGCCGATGCCGCGATCTCCGTCTCGCACCGCATCATCAGCTGCTTTCCGGCTGCGCGTGCGACGGCCTTCGCGTCTCCTGTGCGCCTACGGCGGCGACGTTTGATCCCGCCATGCACCCTCGGCCGCCGGGGCGGGGGATCCTGGCGCGTCCAGCCGGGCGCGGAGACGGAGGCGCACTGTCAGCCGTCCGAAAGATCGTCAGGCCATTGCTGGGCGCCATGTAGAACGCGCAGGATCCGTACTGTCTCGCGGGTAACCTGGTAGGCCGCGACGTAAGGCGTCCCGGTGACGACAAGTTCGCGCGTTCCGGCGACGCGGCCTGGCCGGCCGCTTTGGAAAGTCGCGAAGCCGCCGCGCAACGGCGACGATCCGCTCATCGATGGCGACGGCGGCTGCGGGATTCTGGGCTTCAACATGGGTGAAGATGCCGTCGCGATCGGAGAGCGCGAAAGCCGACCAGGTGAGCCTCACGATTTGAGGTCGCCGATCTTGCGACGCGCCGCGGCACGCCGCCCGGCGAAATGCGCTTCGACCTGGTCGTCGGGGATGTCAGGCCGGCTATCCTCCAGCGCTTCGCGAACCTTGGCGCGGAACCAGGCGTCGTGGGCCTCGCTGTTCGAGAGCAACTCCAACGGGAGCGCGCCCTCGTTGGCGGTGCGGGTGAGCAGAATGCGCACCGCATCCGACACCGTGAGGCCCATGTTCTCCAAAACGGCCGACGCGCGGTCGCGCACGTCCGAGTCGATCCGCGTTTGAACCAATGCGTTTGCAGGCATAAGCGCCTCCTTTCCCGCAATGTAATGCAACTGAATGACGGATGCCAGCTTTATTGTGCGTGGGGCCTCAGGCGGTCTCCGATCGATAAAGGAATGCCGATGCTTTTCCTGTCGTCGATGGCGATGCCGGAATATCCAGGTCTGTCGGGAGTCCGAGCGATCTGCGCCCGCCGCTCCTCCGAATCATGGATTTCGGCGCGCCCCGCAGAGTGGGTCAAGCCGGAGCAGGCATTTGCCTGCCGGACAGCGGCCGCCGCCGGGGAGCGGAAAGGATCATCAGGCTGCTTCCCGCTCCGTCGCCGGTTGCGGCTGGAGATCGTGCAGATATGCGACGGCACGCTGCGCGTGGGCCGCGGCCTGGAAGATCGCCTTCCTGTCGCCCTCCAGCACGGTAAGCCACGACTGGACGTAGCTGGCATGGTCGGGGCGCGGCTCCATTTCGGGAACGATGCCCAGGTCGGCGCAGAGGAAGCTGGCGCCGATGTCCGCGACCAGCTCCTCGCGGGCGCGTTCGCTCCGCTCCTTGTGGTAGCGGCTGAGGTCGCGGTTGAGACGATGGCTCCCGCCGGCCCAGTGGACACATTCGTGTCCGAGCACCGCGTAGTAGCTCGCCGCGTCGCGAAACGTCTCGAACGGCGGCATCTGCACCATATCGCTGGACGGCGAGAAGAATGCTTTGGGGCCGCCGTGCCGGATCACCGCGCCGGTGTTGGCGAAGAAGCTGTCCGCCTCGGCGATGCGCTCGACTTGATCGATGACCGGCTCGGTCCGATTGTAGTAATGATCGGGAAGACCGTCTATCTGGTCGCAGTTAAAGACGGTGTAAGCCTTGAGGAAGGGGATGTCCCTTTCAACCTCGCCGCCATGGCTGTCGACCTCGGTCTTGGTGAAGCGGCTGGCATAGACGACGGTCGTACCGCTCTCGCCCTTGCGGACATGCGCATCAAGCTCGGACGCCTGCCTGAAGGTCATCCACATCGGCGAGGTGAAGCCCCGCGCCATCGCCTCCGACCAGAGAAGCAACACGTTGAGCCCGGTATAGGGCTGGCCGTTGTGACGCAACGGTCGCGTCACGCGGCCGTTGGCGTTGCGGGCGCCCCATGGCTGGACCCATGGCCGGACGCCCTTTTCGAGATCGACGACGATGCGTTCGGTGATGCGCGTGTAGACGTCGGCGCGCGGGCCGGATTTCTTGGTCGTCATTTTCCTATCCTCCGTTTCGGGGCCGCGCCCATCGCGGCCCGTCGCGGAGGTCCAGTGCCGGGGCAATCAGGAGGGCCAGCGCACCCGACCAGGCCCGTCGCACTGCGACGGGCGGGGAAGGGCCGAAACGAAGTGGAGGACGGCAAAGCCGTTGCGCGGACCGCCGGCCCCGGCAGGACCGCCGTCCGGGACGGGCCGCGGGCGCGGCCGTCCTTCCCTTCCTTTCCCTGCTTTCCGGCGTGCATCGACAAGACAACAGGCCGGCCCCGTCCGGGACCGGGCTGTTTGGCTCGAAGAAGGGGCGAGGCCGGAGCCTCGCCCGATTGAGGCTCAACCGAGAGCCGCCATCTGCATCTCGGCCGCTTTTCGATCCAGCATATGGCCGGGGTTTTCGACGGGGCGCTCGAAGGGCTTCCAACGCTCGCCGACGACGTGCTCGTAGGCCGCGACGGCGCCCTCGGCGGCCATGCGTAGCGCATGGGCCTGAATGCCCATGTCGGCGGCGAACTCGCGCTTGCGCTGGGCGGCACTCTCGAAGCCGCCCGGACCGTCGAGGTCCTCGTCGCGCAGGTCGTTGGCGGCTTTTGCCGTCAGGTCGCGCGCTTCCGTCACCGCCCGGCTGTAGAACTGGCCTGCGCCGTGGGCGGAACCGACATAGGAGCCGACAATGCGTTGCAGGTGGATCTGCATGGCGCGCTCGCCCAGACCCTCTCCGAGCGCATCGGCAGTCTCGACGATCATGCGCTCGTGAAGCTCGCGGATGCCTTCGCTGTCGATCACCGGAGATCCAAAACTCTCGGCGATCAGGGTGGCCTGTGTGGCGTCTGGGCAGGCGAGGCGAACCATTTCGAGGGTCGTGCCCTTGCGCAACGGGACGACACGAGCGGCCGGGCGCGGCACGGGAGCGGATTTCTTTGCCATGGGATGTCCTTTCCTTCAGATGGGCCGATGGCTCGGGCCGGCCCTTGCCGGCCCTCCCTTCGGGCGTGCTCGGGAAAAACCGGCGGAAAGACGGGCGCTTCAGGGTCCGGGCCGGGCGGAATCGAGCGAGTCCGGCTTGCGGGCCAGCGGGGCTTTCCAGCCCCGCGCAGCCCGCGGGCCTGCCTTGGCGAGATCGGACGGCCCGGCCGCAAGGCGGCGCGAAGCGGCCTTGAAGCGCACGGCCGCCGGTTTACGAGCGCACCTTGATCCGAAGGGAGGCCGGCAAGGGCCGGCGTTTCGATAGACCGCCAGTAGGAAAGGACCCGCATGACGAATCCGGTCCCGCGGTCTGCGAAGAAGAAGCCGCGATGCCGCGCGGTGCGGCGGCCTATCCGAGACGCCTCAGGCCGTCTTCGACATCCGCTCCAGAACCTCGGGTCGCCAAAGTCGGATGATCTCCTCGATCTGAGCCCGGTGGTCGATGGGATACTCGGCTTCCGCTCGGCTGGCGAGCCAGGCGAAAACGCTCGTCATGTCGCGGGCGATCGCCTTGTCCACTGCGAAGAGGTCGGCTAGGTCGAAGCCGCCGAGACTGTCCGCATTCCACCATGCGAGGATGAAGTCGGCGACACGGCGCGATTGGCCGGTGTCGCTGCGAGCGATGCGAAGAAGGCGCTCGAATGCCTCACGTGTCGGTTCGTCCATGGCGAATGCTCCCTGCCAGACGTGCTATATCACGCCAGGACCGCTCTGGCACGGGTCTGCCGGCACGGTTCGCCAAGATGGTGAAATGCGGTCGCACCGGCTATCAAAGGTAGATCATGCCGTTGTCGCCGACATAGACGCCGAACGCGCGCGCCGCGAAGTCCAGCCTGCTGGCGTGGGGCTCGGGCCAGTCCTCGTCCCAGAATCCGGCGCCGTGACCGCAGCGCGTCAGCCAGAAATCATGAGCCGCCATCGCCGCCTCGCGGTCATGGATCGGCCCCTCGAAATCCCGCGCGAGCGGCGCGTCGAGGCAATGGATAAGCCGGTGGTTCGCGTCATAGAAGGCGGTGGCAATCCGCTTCCATCCGCGCGCGCGTCTCGGCCGCGAGATCGCTCATGTCATGGCGGCGGTCGAGAGGAACACCGTCGCCGCCGCAGGATGACCACAGCGCGGTTCCGACATAGGACGCGATGAAGGACCAGGGGGCAGCCATCGCTAGTCTCCTTTCCCGGCCATGAGCCGCGCCCAGCTGTCCCGGAGGAATTTCGGGATATCGAGGTCGGGATCGACAAAGGCGTTGTCGATCCCCTCCGGCACGGCCGCGACCTGCGTGCCGCCTTCGGCGGGGGAGGCCGGCGGCTCGCACAGCGCGTCGAGAAAGGCTGCGAGCTGGGTGCGGTCCGCGATGCCGATCTTGATCGTGGCGTCCGGAGGGAGCTTTTCGCGGATGCGGTATTGCTCGGCGTCGCCCTTCATGGCGAACCACCGGCGCTTGACGTTGTAGACGATCATGATGCGGCCTCCTGTCGGTCGGGCACGGGGTGACGCTGGCGGAAGGCCGCGATCGCGCGATCCTTCCGGGCGAGCTTGCGTGACAAGGCGTCGATCTCGGGCTGTCGCTCCGCCCTGATCGCCGCCAAGTTCGATCGGTAGCGTTCGAGAAACGCACTCGGATCGGGCGGTTTGCCGCGCCTGTAGGCCCTGCGGCGCGGCTGCAATTGCGGGATCAGCGCCGTCATGCGCCGCGTGATCTGGCGCTCGATCATGTCAAGCTGCCGCTGTATCTGCCGACGCGCTTCCTCCATGCGGGAGAGCTGCGCCTCGCGTTCAGAGCAGCGGGTCGTAACGTGGTCCTCCGCTGCCAGCCGATGAAACTCGATGGGCCGCAATAGACAGGATGGCGGTGCACATCGATGACGAAGCCGAAGCGGCCGACCTCGTACTCCTCAGCGGGCACGAGAAAGCGGCGCTCCTCGGTCCCCTCTCCGCGCCTGCCGCCAGGGGTGGCGACGACCTCCACGAAGCCCTTCTCGCGGTCCGACGTGATCGCCGAGACGACGATCCAGTCGTTCGCATGCTCTCTTTCGAAAGCGCGGCGGTCCTTCGACCGGGATTCGCCTGGTTGGAGGATCGTGCCGAAGATTGCTTCCCACGCATCCGGCCAGCTGTCCTTGACCGTGCGCTCCGCGCAGCGTCGCTCGAAGGCGGTGAAGAGATGAGGGACGCTGATCGCGACGATGGCCCAGGCCTCGTCTTCCTCGTACCAGCCGCCGGCGAGGCGCAGCGTCGCATGGACTTTTGCGTTGCGAGCGCCCGACAGATGAAACCCGCCATGACCGGCCGTGCTGTGCAACACGACGTCCTCGGCATAGAAGGTCGCGCCCTGGGACGGTCCCCACGGCGTGCTGGCTGGGACATGCGCCTCGCGTCGGCCCAGCGCGCGCAGCTCTCGGGCGTGCTCGGCGCGTTCGAGCACGGCGGCGCGGAACGCGGCCGCGTCGGCGAGCTCACCGTCGTGGCTGTAGAAATCGTCGCGCCTCCATTCCGGCATGGGACGCCGAATCCGCCAGCCGCTGGCGAGATAGTGCCTGCCGCCGCGGGCGGGAACCATCGCGTAGGCACGGTCTCCGACCTGGGCAACGTTCATGCCGTCGGCGCTGACACCGAAGGAAACCGCCGGAAAACCGGGGGCTTCATCGTTGGGGATCGGGGAAGCGTGCGCGCTCATGCTGCGGCCCTCCCCTCGACGACATCCCCTGCCACCTGGTCCGCCGTGACCGGCTTCAGGATCGCATGGGGATAGCCGTGGCTCTTCAGCCAGTTCTCGGCGGCGGCATGGTGTTCGGCCAGATGCACCAGCTCGCCGTCAGGCCGGTCGAGAACGACGACCGAGCCGATGGCGGGCCGTTCGACGACGGTGAACTTCAGGTCGCTGTCGATCGAGAAGCTGCGGTGGACGCGAAGCACGACGACGCCACCGCTGCCGAAATCCCCCTCATGAAGCGTGAAGGACTCCAGGATCGTCGTGCTGCCGACAACGTGCCGTGGCCGCTTGGCGATCAGCCGGCCGCCATTGTTGCGATTTTCCCAAGCCGCGAGCTTCTTGCGATGGCGTTCCGGCGGACGCGGCGTTCCGTCGGAATATTTTACGATGGCGCCAAGCGGCACCAGGTCGAAAATTAATGAAGCGGACATTCTTGTCCTCCTGTTGTTGACGATGAAAACAGAACCGCCGCCGGACGAGCCGGCGGCGGGATCTCGTTCGATGATGCTTGGAAAGCGGCTATTCGGCCGCTTCGCGGAACTCGTCCTCACCCTCGTCGAGCTCTTCCGAGGCAGCGGTCAGGTCGTCGCCGGAGGCGGACTCCTCGTCCTCGTCCGGCTCGGGCGCATTGGTGGCGAGCCAATTCGCGAGTTCCTTTTCGTCCGGCGCGAACAGCGCGCTCGGGTGAACGAAACGGTCCTCCTTGAAGTGCTCGACAAGGGCTGCGCGCGTGTCCTTCACCCGCGCACGCGGCAGCACGGGCGTGCCGTTGCAGGACGCTTCGAGCGCCTGACGCGACAGGCACGACAGGAAATCCGCGGTGCCCATGTTGGGCAGGAAGATGTTCGCGCCGATCGCATCGCCGGCCACGCGCGCGACGATCCCGCTGTTGGAGGCGTTTCGCCGGCACGACAGGATCTCCTTAAGCGACAGGCGTGCGGCGACGCGCAACGTCTCCTCGCTGCACTGGAGCTGGCCCTCGGCGTTGAACAGGCTCGCCGCGCACCTGGCCAGCCGACTGCTGCCATAGAGCGACTCGCCGCCGTCGGTCCTGACCGAGACGTTCTGTCCCGCGAGGGCGAGGATCAGCAGCGCCATCAGCGTGTCGTCCTCGATCGGCGCCCGGTCGAGCGCCTCGCGCAGCGCATCGGTGCGGAAGTCGCCGATCATGTTCATGCCCTTGTTGGTGACCGGCGGGCGGGGCTTCGCGACAGTGCCGATATCGTCGGCGTCCTTGCCATTTTTCTTCGCCTCCGGCATGCGGTAGGTCACGCTTTGGACCTTGCCGTCGCGATCGAGATACATGGCCACGCAGTCGCTCTTGGCCGCCTTGCCGTGGACACGCTCGGCCTTCGGCGGCAGCAACGGCTGACCCCAGCTGTTGGCCTCGGTGATGAGGCCGCGCTTCGGCAGGTGATTCGCCATCCACTCCTGCTGCGCGCCGAGGAACGCCTCGACATTGGTGGTGTAGCGGCCGTCCTCGTCGGCCGGCCCGAACAGGTCTTCCTCCCATTCGATCCCATAGGCGCGCGCCAGCTCGTCGTCGAAACTGGCGTCCTTGGCGTACATGCGGGTCTTGGCCAGCGCGTTCGCCACGTTCCACCAGCCGACCCTCGGATCGGCCTTGGACGGCTTGTGCGCCTTCCAGACTTCCTTCTGCTCATCGAGCGAAGCGGACGCGATGGTGCGCAGCTGCTGCTCGTTAGGCATATCGCCCTTGGCCATCTGGTCGAGCATCGCCGGCAGCACGTTGGCAAACAGCCTGAGCTGCTTGATCCGCCGCGGCGTCAGCGCCAGCGCGACGGCGATCGCGTCCTCGGTCCAACCGAGAGCGACCAGGCGCTCGATCGCCCGCCACTGGTCGACAGGGTTGAGCGGCTCCCTGACGATGTTCTCCGCGAAGGAGCGCATCGCGCCGTTGGCGCCGGCGTTGTCGTTGTCGGCATCGTTGACGAGGATGTCGATCTCTTCGATTCCGGCCTTGAGCGCGAGCCTGACACGGCGACGGCCGGCCTCGATGACGAAGCCGTTGCCGCCATCGCCCTGCGGCGTGACGACAGGCGGATGCACGATGCCGATCGCCTTGATCGACGCCAGCAGCAGAGCGTCGGCCTGTGGCGACGGCTTGGTCTGGCGCGAATGGTTTGGGTTCTCCACCAATGCGCGCGGATTCATCTTCATGAGATACATGGAATGCTCCTTTTCAGGGGTTTTGGACGCAGCGGCTTGCCGGTCCTTCTCCGTCTTCTTGCCGAAGACCCCTTCCGGCCCGCGGAGCGGACGGGCCGGTGCAACTGCGGCCGAGCATCCCTGCCCGGCCGGCCAAGCGGGGCTTACAGCCCAGCGCAGGGCGCCGAGCCGGGATCGCGAGCGGCGCGGTTGAGCGCCAGCGTCGGCGGCCCGCCCGATCTGCGAGCGGCTTTTCCCCTCCCCTTCCTCGCCTTTTCTCCTTTGCGACGGTGCTAGAAACGCGGTGTGCGGCGGCGACGCCGCCAGACTGGCCGCAGGCGATGCCGACTGGCCCGGATCATCGCTCGGGCGCGCTCGGCGCGAAACCGTGCATCGAGGGCAGCGACGATCTTCCTGGCGGGCAGGATTTCGGAACGGGTGCGGGTTGCAAGCACAAGGCGTTGCCGGTCCATGGCGACGACCACGGCGCGACCTGCAGCCCGTCCGGGCAGGAGCCCCCACAAAAAGCGATGCTCGACGTCAGAGTTCGGGTGAAGTTGAGCTATGCCGGCGAAGTCGAAGAATACCGGCACGGTGCTATCGAGCCAGTCCCGAGGAAAGTACTCATCGGGAAACGGCGTCGTGAACAGTCCCCGCCACGGAGTGGTCCCGAATGCGCGCCGGTGGTCCGCGAATCTCGGCAGATCGCGCTTCAGGCGTGTTCCATCGACGATCCAAATCATGTTGCCATAGAAGGCTTCGCGCGATTGCCGCTCGACTGGCGAGATGTGCGAATGCTGGAATTCGAGCACGAGACCAGCGTTGGTCCGCACGTCGGCGATGTGCTTCTGGCCTCCTTCGATGACGATAACCTCCTGCCATGACGTGTGGTACTGCTGCTTCCAGCTGCGATGCCACGCTGTCTCGGGCTCCCACCAGGGATCGCAGGAGCGAACGCCCTTGTGTGCCCAGTGGTGAATCCTTTGGCTTCCGCATTTCGCGATCATTGTCTGACCGCAGCCGCAATATATTCCTGAAAGGCCTGGCGCTGCCTCGCGCCTGTGATTGTCGATGAGTGCGTACCGCATGGATTCTCCATATGCGTTGCGGCAACCGCCAGATCGGCGGCAGCCTGATTTTGGTTATTGATGGAAATCTTAGGCAGCGCGGCCAGCGCAGGCTGGTGCGGTTTCTTCTTATCTTCGACGTTACGGAGAACCGTCGCCGGTTATCGGGATGGCTCGAAATAGGTGTCCGGCGCCATCCTTTGCTCGGACAGAGCGAACCTATCGAATACTGCCCGGCGGTCAAGCAGCGTTGCGATAGTCGCGCATTAACGTAGACATGGAAATGGCCGGTCGCGCGAGACGCGACCGGCCATCATGAGCGATCATGCAGCAACTGCGGCAGACTGATGGATACCATCTATGTCCTTCGCCAGCGCCGCCTCGACTTCGGCAAGCTGCCGGCGCTTTTCCGCCAGCTCGCCGGCGAACGCAAACTCACCGCCGTTGCCATGGGCCTCGTAGGAGGCGAGTCGGCGCCGCGCATCGGCCAGGTGCTGGCGATAGCGCTCCTGCTCGTTCTCGAAACCGCCGATCGCGTGCTCGAGGCGCGAAACCGCTCCGAGCGGCGTCACCGTGATCGGCAACTCGATCTCATCCTGGACCCCTGTGCGCAGCAGCAAGGTCGCGTAGCGATATCCATCCCTGCCGGTCCGCTCGCCGGCATATTCGAGATCGAACCCGCCGATCGAGGCTATCACCCTCTCGCCTTCCTGCTGGCGCTGCACCAGAGTCAGGATCTCCTTCATAAGCGCCCGGCCCGCGTCCTTGCGCTCGGGATAGGACTTGCCGCGGACGCTCATAGCGAAAGCGTCGCCACCAGTCGGGACAAGACGCCCGATGTCCTGCCCGACCTCGGCAACGCGGCGCGTGCAGCGTTCGATTTCGCGCTCGGCATCGCGCAGCTGCCGGCGAACGGCGTGCTGGTCGTCGATATGGGCGGCGCGCAGACGCTCCAGCCGGGCGATGTCGGTCTCGAGCCCGGCCTTCTGCATCAGGCGCTGGTCGCCGCTGGCGACGGCCTTGGCCATGGCGAACTGGTTCGCCTGTCCTTCGCCCAAATCCTCCAGCTTACGGATCGACATGTCGCCGGAGAGTGCCGCAGCGATAAACCGGGCCTTGCGCTCGTTGTTTTGCCACATGGTGGCATCGAGGCTCCCTTCCGTGGCATAGGCGAAGATATCGACCTCCTGGTTCTGATTGCCCTGTCGGGCAATGCGGCCTTCCCGCTGCTCGATCTGCGACGGCAGCCAGGGGACGTCGAGATGGTGCAGTGCCTTCAGCCGAAGCTGTGCGTTGACTCCAGTGCCCATGGTTTCGGAGGATCCAATCAGGAACCGCACCTTGCCGGCGCGCGTGTCGCCGAACAGCCGCTGCTTCGCCTCCGACTTCTTGTAGTCCTGCATGAAGGCGATCTCGGAGGCCGGCACGCCGAGGCGAATCAGCTCGTCGCGGATCCAGCGATAGGCCGAGAAACCTCGCGTCTTCTCCACGCTGATCGTGCCGAGATCGGAGAAGATCATCTGCGCAGCGCCCGGAAGCTCGTAGGGCTTGCCGTCGGCACGAACGTAGGTGTCCTCCGCTGTCTCCCGCCAAATGCGGAAGGCGTTGGCGACCAGCCTGTTCAGCTTGTTTTCGGGCTCGTTGTCGTTGTCGGGATCGACAAGGCGCAGGTCGATCGCGGCGTGCCGGCCGTCGGTGATGACGGAGAGCAGGATGTCGTCGCCGGGCTGCGGCGGACGATTGCGATCCTCGATCGCCTTGATGCGCGCCGCCAAAACCAACTGGTAGTTCTTGAAATCTTGCGTCGGCTTCGACGTCACGATCTGGCGCTTACCGGTCGAGATTGCAGGGACCTTCACGTATTGGCGCAAGTCCTCCGGCATCACCACGTCCGCGAAGGACCGGAACATGGCGATCAGCTCGGGCACGTTGACGAAGCTGGCGAAGCGCGAGACGGGCTTGTATTTGCCCGACGGCTGTAGCTCCAGTTCCGTCACCGTTTCGCCGAAGGTCGACGCCCAGGCGTCGAACTCGTGCAAGCCACGCACCATCAGCGCGGCAAAGTCCATAAGCCGCTGCACCGTGAACATCTCGCCGAGCGTATTTGTGATGGGCGTGCCGGAGGCGAGCACGAGCGCCCGGCCGGGGTTCTTTGTTTCGATGAAACGGGACTTCACATAGAGGTCCCAGGCGCGCTGCGAGCCGTTCGGGTCGACACCCTTCAACGTGCTCATGTTGGTGGCGAAGGAGAGCTTTCTGAACTCCTGCGCCTCGTCGACGATGATCTGATCTACGCCGATCTCCGCGATGGTCAGGAGATCGTCCTTGGGCGTGGCAAGCGACTCCAGACGCTCCTGCAGGCCCTCCTTCAAGCGCTCAAGACGCTTGCGCGAGACCCGGTCCTCGTCATCGACGTCGAGAAGAAGCTTCTCGTAAAGCTCCAGCTCGTCCTGAATCATCTGCTGCTCGAAGACGGCCGGCACGCCGATGAACCGGAACGCCGAATGCGTGATGATGATCGCGTCCCAGTTCGCCGTGGCCGCACGCGACAGGAACCGGGCGCGCTTCTCCTTGGTGAAATTGGTCTCGTCGGCAACGAGGATCCGCGCCATCGGATAGAGCGCCAGGAATTCGCGTGCGACCTGAGCGAGGCAATGGCCGGGCACGGTCACCATCGCCTTGTTGATGAGGCCGAGCCGTCGCTGCTCCATGATGGCGGCGGAATAGGTCATCGTCTTGCCGGCGCCGACGGCGTGGGCGAGATATGTCGAGCCCGAAGCGATGATCCTCCAGATGCCGCGCTTCTGGTGCGGATAGAGCGTGAACGCTCCGCTGGCGCCCGGCAGTTGAAGGTGCGAACCGTCAAACTTGCGTGGCGCGATATTGTTGAAGCGGTCGTTGTAGACGCGCGCCAGCCGGTCGGTCCGATCCGCGTCGGACCATATCCAGCGCTGGAAGGCGTCCTTGATCTTCTGGAGTTTTTCCTTCGCCCCCTCGGTGTCGACCACGTTGAGGACGCGGCGCTCCTTGCCGTTCTCCTGGACCGTGTCGAAGATCTGCGGCACGCGGCTGTTGAGCGCATCGGTCAGCAACTCGCCGGCGTGCCGGCGATTGGTACCCCACTCGGACGTGCCGGCCGCGAGATAGGCGAGCTGACCGGCCCGTACCGTCCACGACGCCAGTTCCGGCATGTGGTGGATCTTGATGTCGGCGCCCATCGTCTCCTTGACAAAGGCGACGACGTCGGCGGCAGGAATCCACGGTGCGCCAAGACGGGCGGTGATGTCGGAGGGCCGAAGATCGACCGGCTGCACGGCCTGAAGGGCCGCAACGTTGCGTTCGTAGGCGGGATCGAGCGCGGCGGCCGCCTCCGCCGCCTGCAGCTTGTCACGGACAGGCCCGGACAGATAGGCATCGGCCATCTGCCACGAGCCCTCGGCGGGGTCGCGGAAAATGGCGCTGCCCAGTTCTGCCACGACGTCGTCCGGATCGCGGTGCAGAAGCTCCGCGATATGGTCGAGGTCGACGCGGCCGCGTTCGTTCAGCACGACAACCAGCGCATCGGCCGCACTTGCGATCACCGGCGGGGCCGGCGGCGAGATCACGCGCTCGGAGAAGATCGGTCCGGGCCTCGCCGTATCGTTCTCTAGATCGTAGTCTTCTATTGCAGCTACGAGCCAGCAATCGGGATCGTCGAGGAACGGCGCGAGGTTGGGGCGGCGGTGCGTCTCGCGCACCTCGCCGGTCTCGTCATCTTCAGCGATCGAGACGGTGGTGTGGTTGATCGGGCCGAAATCGCGCACGAAGCTCGACCAGGCGATGCGCAACTTGACCTGAAGCTCTTTCCAGGGCTGGTCGAGCTCCTGGGCCTTCAGCACCTCGCGCACGGCATTGCGAACGGGGATCAGCTTCTGGACGATGCGGACATGCTTCTCCGGCATGCCCTCGGCGCTGCGACCCTTGCGAACCTTCACAGCAGCAGGTTCGCCGTCGATGAACTGCATCAGGCCCTTGGCATTGTCGACGAAGAAGCTGCCCTCACGGACATGGCGTTCGGTAGGAAGATCGATCGGCGCGTTGTCGACCGCATCCTCCAGACCGAAATCGATCTCGGTGGGCTCGCCGTCATAGCGGTGTTCCGGGAGCAGGGAGATGGCCACGTCGAGCGCGGCCGCCAGGTCCTCGCCCTTCCGCGGCAGGCATGTGTAGGTCTCGCCGAACGGACCCGAGGTCAGTGCGTGCGTGCCAAGCACGAAATCCGGATGGCGGGCGAACCAACGGTTGGTCCGGATCGCGCCCTCGTCCTCTGTCGCCGGCCGGACCTCCTCGACGTCGAGCCAGGACTGGTTGCCTTCCGGCTCGCCGATCTTGCGCTTGCGGAAGAAGAGGATGTCGACGACCACGTCCGTGCCGGCGTCGGCGCGGAAACTACCCTCGGGCAGGCGAATGGCGGCGATCAGGTCGGCCGACTTCGCGATATGCTCGCGCGCCGCACAATCTGCCTTGTCCATGGTTCCGGAGCTGGTGACGAAGGCGGCAAACGCTCCCGGCTTCAACAGGTCTATCGCTCGCGCGATGAAATAGTCGTGCAGACGAAGACCGAGTGAGCGGTATGCCCGGTCCGACCGCACGGTGCGGTCGGAGAAGGGTGGATTGCCGATGGCGAGGTCGAAGCTCGTCGGCAGCTCGGTACGAGCGAAATCACCAGTGAGGACCCTTGCCCACGGCTGTAACAGACGGGCGATGCGCGCTGTGACGGGATCGAGTTCGATGCCGGTGACGTGGGAGACATCGCGCAGGCCTTCGGGCATCAGCGCCGCGAACAGTCCCGTGCCGATTCCCGGCTCCAGCACGCGACCGCCCCGCCATCCCATACGCTGGAGGCCGGACCAGATCGCCCGCACGATGAACGCGGGCGTGAAATGGGCATATTGCGTGCAGCGCGCGAGCGAAGCGTAGTCGGTCTCGCCGACGGCGTCCTCAAGCGCCGAGCCGATCTCGTCCCAGCCCTTGCGGAACTCGATCTCGCCGGGTCGCCGGAAGACGTGGTTCGCAAGGTCGGATGCGCCGAAGCCGATAAAGCGGATCAGCGTCTCCTGCTCCTCACGCGTGGCAGGCCGCTCGGCCGCCTCGATCTCGGCGGCAAGGCGGATAGCGGCGATATTGTCTCGAGCCCGCTCCTTCCAGCCACGCGCCAGCCCGCGATCTCCGCCAAGATAGAAGTTCGATCCACGGGACCGGGAGACTGACGGCTCCGGCTTCGCGGCTTTCGGTTCCGGCACAGCCGGCGCCGGTGTCGAGGGATCGGGATCGTCGTCGGGATCGAAGTCGCCCGCGAAGGCGGTGACGCCAAGCCCGAGGCCGGACGATAGCGCGGTGTTGCCGAAGAGGTCGATGGTGAAAGGATCGTCATTAGACATCGGGATTTCTCCTGTGATGAAGGCGCACGCGATCGACCGGCCAGGCAGGCTGGCCGCTCGATGGTTGCCGCGGTTGAAGGGGAATCAGCGAGTAATCAGCGAGAACACGATTTCGTCCTCGGTGAGATCCATGTTGATATGCGTGGCGCGACGATTGCGGTCGAAGAGCGGGATCAGCTGTTCGGCTGCGATGAATTCGACGCCGTCATCGCCGCCGAAATGGCGACGCTTGTAGTGCCACCAGTCGCGGTTGCCGACCGGGTGGCATTGCTCGGAATAGAGGACGAGGGCACGCTCGCCCTCGGCGAGCTTGCCATTGGACATGATGTAGACGCCCTCGTCGCCTACCAGCCAGAGACCGGGTTTCTCGCCTTCGCCGGGCCTGGTTCCGTAGTATGGATTGCGAAAACCGCCGTTGGCCTTGGCGTCGGCAATGCCGCGTTCGATGACCTTGCGAACCGCAAGGATGGGGAATGTGAACATCGTCCCCTCCATCACGCTGCAATCGCGTGAGGGAGGTGGCGCAGATGCACCGGCAGCTTGGACGCGACCTCGTCATCCGTGAGTTGGTCTAGCAGTTTGAAGGGATGGGCTTGACCAGAGAGATAGACGATGACGACGCGCTTCCCTCGCAGGGTGATCGGAAAGCGCCAGTCTGCGTAGCCGCGATAGTCGTCGTGAGTGCTCGACCAGATGTGCTCGATGCGCTCCTCGCGCGTCATCGCCCGAACCGGCCGCGACTCGCGCTCGACGATGATATCGCGCATCAGGTCGGGCGAGCGCCTGTCGTTCAGGTCGCAATAGCCGTGGAAATACCGGATGCGGTCATCGACCCTCAACGTGAAGAAGACGCTCGTCACATTGCCGGTCAGGAACTCCCGCATCGCGAACATGCCGTAGCGCATCCAGAGCGGCGGCAGGAGCTCGAACATGTAGTTGTGATCGGCCTGCGAAACCTCGAACCACTCGCCCCGGTAAAGGGGGGCTGCGTCATCCTCGAAGCGGCTCGGTCGCTGTGCATGGCGATCGAACATGCGGAACATCTGCCGGCGATCGGCGATGCCCTGATAGATCTTGCGGATCGGAGAAGAGGTCATGTGCGGGCTCCTTTGGCCTCGTCGGGCCGGAGCGCGGCTCATCCTCTCTGGATGTCCATCCTCTTCGGCCCTTCAGACCCCTCCCCCGCGGCCGCCTCTCCGCCCGGCCGGGTGAAGGGCCGGCGCAGCCGGGCGAAGCTTTACCCTTGACGCGGCCGGCGGGCATGCGGCAGCCGAGTTTCCTCTCCTCCTTTCTTCTTCACCCTCCACCCTCGCCTTCAGGTCGGCGTTCCAGTCGACAATGCGTGGCCGAAGACGGACGAAGCCGCATCCCATCTTCATCGACGCATCTTCCAGGCGGTCTGCATATCGGTCCCCTTGGGCGTTGTCGTCGGTGGCGGCGACCAAGAGCGTGTTGTCACGCGCCGCGAGCCTGCGGATTGCTTCGTCGGTTGCCGGCGACCAGCCGCCGCCGGTGCTGAGATACAGGCTGTCTGCGCGCTCGTATTCGAGCGCGGCGAGGCTCATGGCGTCGATGGCCGCTTCGGTAACGCAAAGACGAAGGGCGTGGACCGGGCCGAACTGGAAGAGGACCTTCGCGCCTCCTGTCGAGAAGCCGCGCCACTCGGGGCCGCGCTCCTCCCAGCCTGTGATGCGTCCACAGCAATCCCGGTGTGCCGCCCACATGCTGCCGCGCGGACCCTCGCGGAGCACGTCATTTCGGATTGCGGTGCGGATGATGGCATCGGGCAGGACCCGTTCGCCGTGAAGATAGCACCAGGTCATCGATCCGGGCCACGGCTTGCGGCGCCTCGTCCATCGGTCGGGAATCGGGGCGGCCGGCTCTATCTTGCGCAGTGGTCGCGACCAATCCGGATCCTGGGGGACAAAGCCGATAAGCGAAGCGACGCGTTCTAGAACTTCAACGAAGGGAACGCGGTCGAGATGTTCGACCAGGCTGAAAACATCGCCCTTGGCGTCCGACAGCGGATCGAACCATCCCCGGCCCCCGTGGATCACTATGACGATCTCGCGGTCGCGGCGGTATTTGACGGCTCTGCGCGTGCTTTCCTTCAAGTCGATGGCGAAACCAGCCTTTTCCAGCACGGCCGCGCACGGCACCTGGTCACGCAATTCTATCAGTTCATTCTTTTCCATAGCTTTGCCGGCCCGCACTTGCGGCCGCCTTTCCTTCTTTTCCTTTCCCCGCACCTCGCGGAGCCCCTTCCGGACGCCGCGAAGAGCAAAGGGGGCAAGGGCGCGGCTGGCACCAGCTGAGGAGAGTATGAGCGCGCACCGGCCGATCCGTGCCAGCCGCGGCGCAGCTTCCCTTGCCGCCGCAGCTCGCAAGCGGCACCGCCGGAAGGAAAAGGGCCGCCTCAATGAGCCGGCCCGCCGTCGAAGCGATTCCCTCCGCGAGGGTCTTGACCTCGTCGACATCGATCTCCGCGCTCGGCAGGATGCCGAACTCGGTGTCCGTCTGGTCGCCAAGCACCTTGGCAGCGATACGCTCGACACGGCGCGTCATCTCGAGGCGGCCCGGCGTGAGAGGGTCATGAGCAGGCTGCGTCGGGGATCGGCACCCTTCACGATCAGGTGCGCAACACGGTGCGCCAGCGTAGGCGGGGCTTGCCCACCGCGATAGGGGCAGTCCAAATGTAACCCGAGGGCGTCCGTGAAACTGGCACTATTCGGCCCGAACTCTTGCGAGCGCCATCGCGAGCGCGTGTCACGTCTTGGTTGGCAAAACCTCTATTTTCACCGACTTCGAACGACCAGAAGACGCGTTTCCACTTTGGGGATTTGTCTCCAAAGGACTTACATCGAATAGCGGTTCGAGGCATAACGCCCAGGGATACTAGAAGGTGAGTTTTGATGCCGCAGCATCCAAAAGCTGGAAAGCACGCGGCCGGATTGGCGCCGGATTGGGACGATGCCGAGCGTCTGCACAAGCGTTTGAGCAATGCGCTTATCCGGATTCGCGATGTATACGGCCTGACCAGCAAGGAAATGGCAGAACGTCTTGATGTGACCGAAAGCTATATGTCCCAGGTATTCAATGGACGCCGTGACGTTCGTCTGTCGATGCTGAACCGGATTTCGAAGGCGTTCGACATTGAAGCATTCGAACTGCTGGAAGATAAATGGGGCGAGGCGAAGTTGCGGCGGCGGCGAAGGAAAACGACCCGGCCACGCACAGCCGCTACCGAATAGGGGCACAGTCTTTGTATGTCGCCGCATGTGAACAGCACGGAGACCCGAGACCTTGCTGATGATCCGAGCAGCTTACGCCGGTCATCTTAGCGGGGTCGGCCGATCAGTTCTCGAAAGAAACCGCTTCAGGCTTAAACCCGCCAACAAAACGTAGGGCGGCATTGCCAGCGAATAGTGGCCGCAGTTCAACTCAAGAACGTTGGGTCTGGCGCCGGTGTCCTTCAGCTTCCGCATGAAGCTTGCCGACAGTTCCGGCAAAACCACCTTGTCTCTCTTGGCCAATACGACGTGCAGGGCAAGATCCGTCCGTGCCAGACGATGAACATAGTTCTCCAGATTAAGCGGACCCCATGCCCGCCTGAGATCAGTCAGATCGATCTCAGGTTCAAGGCTATGGCGTATCGCTCGCGTTGCGCGACCTGTCCAAACCATATCGGCCAGGCTTCCCGCCGTCAGAAACAACGAAGCTCTCGACACGGCCAGGTCATGCGCCGCGACCAATCCAGCGACCCAGGAACCCAGGCTCATACCGAGAACTGAAATGTCCCTATAGCCTTCGCGCTTCAACCAGCGAATGAGCTTTCGGCCGTCCAATACGGCCTGCCTCATGGATTGGATCGTTCGACCAAGGTTGGCGCTGAGCATATAGTCCGCATGCGAGGAATCGAGACGGCTGCGCTGGAAATGATAGGGCATTGCGAGCTCGACAACCGTGATGCCGCGTTTGGAGAAAAAGCTGGCAATCTGGCGATTCCAGGAGCTCGCATTCCAATGATGAAAAATCACCAACGCCTGATCGCACGATCCGCTGTCGGTGATTTTTGCCCAGACCACATCGTTTTCTTCGACGTCAGTCGAAATGTCCGATGGAAATTTGAGCCATTCGCCCTGTCTTTCAAAACCCTGGCCGTTGCCGCCCGTCTCATTGAAAAAGGCTGGGTCGGCCACGGCTTGGTCGGCCAGGACACAAAACTCCTCGATAGTTCCTGCCTGCTTTTCGCCTGGGAAGGCGCGATCGGCGTCGAGGATGAAAGCGGTTGCCTTCTTCCCTTCCTCACCGCGACGTGCCCGCCGTTCGTCCCAGCGATCAAGCCATCTATGATACACTTTGATCGTTTCCCAACTTACTCGCGCTCCCTTGGCCGAACCCCGGGTCGACCAGGCCGTATGTTGCGAGCAGCACTCCAACGCCGAGGAGGATCGAGAAGCCTGAAAATGTATCGAGCAACAAGTAGCTGGCAACGAGCAGTGTCACGACCGCCGACATCTTCCACAAAGGGACTTGGGATTGACGTCCGACGCCCAAACGGATCGCGCCATGCAGAAAAACGACACAGGCCGAAATTGCGATGAGAAGACTGCTGAAATGCGTCGGCAATCTATAGCTGAATCTGTTGCCCGCATGAGCGCGCTCATACACGGCCGACGATAGATCGCCGACCAACCAGGTTACGATATTCGTTCCGTCGGATGCGAGGTACGAGCTTTGAAGCTTCATGACCGTGGCGATCAGGACGCCCAAAATTGTGCACCGGAACACCCACCGCATCACTCTGAAGCCGGCTTCATCTAGATCTGGATCACGTTGGATGTCCGATCGAAATTTCGATGCCTCGCGAATTTTCCGCAGGTCGTCGATGACCGAATAGAGCAAAATGAGACCAGCGAAGAACAGATAGAAGCACAGGCACATATATACGTAGGCGACCCCTGTGAACGCGATCTCCGTCGGCACCGATATGGCCTCCGGGCGTATGATCGCCAACTTTCCCCAGTCTATAGCATAGTTGCCGCCGCCTTTGATCAACGGGATCAGACACACGCCGATCCACTGGAAAAGTCCGGCGAACAACACACAGATCAGAAAAACCGCCCAGAAAGAATAAGATGACGCGTCTATGACGGCTTCCCAAGTATGGAAGCTTTCACCCAGATTGCCGGATCCTACAAGCTTTGGTCGCTCTTCGTATTTCCACGAGGTCACGAGTTCAGACACGAAGGCCAGGAAGAGAGGCAGGAACACCATGAACACGAACGTCCAGTTCGCGGCCCACAGGAATCCAACTTGCTTAACGATGCCGTCCGCACGCGCATATTTCACGTTGTGAATGCCGAGCATAAACGACAAAAATCCAAGTGCGGAGATGCCTGCGAACACCGAGGCTGGCAGATTCAAGGGGGAGCCGTGGCTAAAAAGCGCTTCCGATCTCCTCGCTAGACTAAGACGTCTGGTCGCTTCCGCTGCGTCCGTATCCCGTGCCAGTTCCGCCCGGGGCTCTGTCGCGGCTGCGGAAGTGCTGAAAGGCGCTGGATTTGGACCCGGGAGCGCATCATCGATTCCCGTTCTCTTCGATTCGCGCCGCTTGGCCGTCAGTCGCGATTGCGCGGCACTGAGCGCCACCTGCCATTCCCCAGTTGCGATTGGATCATCGCACCCGAAAACCCTTGCCAACCAACGAATGTTAGCGGCGCTAATCCCTTTGTCGTTCTCCTGAAACCAAAGCTGTACTGTCCGCAGGTCGACTCCAATCCGGTTGGAATCAATCTGTGAGATCGCCTCGGCAAGAAGTTCGGGCGTCCATGGTCCGGCGGGAAAACCATCTGCGCCCATTGGCCGTCCAGCGCCCGCCGCAGCAAATCGCCTGAACAGCTCTTTGAAATCACTCCCCTCAGGTGGCGATGGGAGAAAATATTTTCCGTTTTTTATCAAACTCTTACAGGCGATGGGTTCGTATCGCTTCGCTTGTCTTCGTATCGTATCGTGCCCTCGTCCCCAATCAAAGTTTCTATCAGTTCGATTTTGCCCTGCATAGGAGCGGACCAGGGCGATCGGCAGGAGAGAGCAGGGCGTCGGGGGCCAAACACGCTGTGACCGAAGGACGCCAATCATGCGACTCGAAACTACTTGCCCGAATTCATCAGAGAATGCAGATGGAGGCGTTTTCGCAGCAATATCCGTCCATCGCCGCAAAATGCGTGACCTGGTGAATTTTACTCGCGACTGCGACAACAATTTCCACACCGACCAATTCTCCGCGAGACAAATGGAACGTTTGTCGCGAGACGAGCAACTGGCTTTGAGCGCAGTCGCAGAGATGGCCGTCGCGTCAGCCGACGATCGTCGGGCAAAGGCGGTGTATCTGGCCGAACTGATCGACGCTGATCCTGAGTGCATGAGGCCCGATGATCTTGTGGCCGCATTGCTGTCGTTGGCGTGAACATGGCAACGTCTCTCGGGCCAGTTCAGCCGTTGACGAAACGAAGTCGCCTATGCGCCGCGTGGGCCAGCACCCATCGCTGCAGGTCCTCGCCGAGGGCTTGTGCGTTGGCCGGCCGGATGTCAACGGGATGGATCTCATAAGTCGGGCCGATTTCCTTCATCCGCGGCAATGTCCTTGCCTTGGCGGCGCGATATTGTTCGGTGTCCATGCCCATGGCTTCGATGACAAGGTGCATCGGCCGGTGGTCCGCAAACACTGTTTCAAGCACGAAATCCGGTCGGCATAAGCCTTTCGGGGTCGCGATGGCGAACAGCGGCCTTCTAATTGTGATCCGCAGTCGCGGCGCAGCTTCAAAAAGCGATGTCTGCAGCCAGATCAGCAAATTCGTTACGTCGCGTTCGAATCCCGATTCGACAGGGTAAAGCGTCTCGCCATTGAACACGGGCTGCGCATAGGCCTGCACGGCACGTAGATCGCCATCGTCATCATCGCCGAAGTCAGCGTTTGCGATCACGAGATACGGCCCGCGGTGTCGGGGATCCCCGCGCAGCGGCTGCCGCACCCGAGATAGGACCTCGATCGGCGTCGACGTCGCGGCGGGATAGATAGACGTTTGGGTGACGCTCGTCGAAAACAGGATCATGAAACCGGTCCGACGCTGGTTCGGCGCCCAATCCGGCCGTGACTTGCGCAGCAAACGCTGAAACCGCGAGTTCTTGTCGCCGTAGTCACCAGCCCAGATCGTCGACAAGGCCCCGAAGCGCCAGGTACGTGTGACGCGCATTTTAGCGCCGGCGTTGCGCAGGGCCTCGAGCTGACTTTTCAGTTGGTATTGCGGGGGCCAATCCTGAAGCGGCCTGAGAACATTGATGCCGGCGCTGTCCATAAGCCTCCAAAGCACAATAGAAAGCCTGGAAGGGCGGTCGTTTCGTTCGCGGTCAGGATCGGGCGGATTAGGATCTGGATCCGCGAGTTGAGTCGGAATAGCCGGGAGCGCATCGACATAGGTGGTCTCGCGGCGCGGCACCGGCCGCAGATTGAAGGCGCGATCGTGAGCAGGCGGGTCGAAGGCTCGATCGACATGGAACGGGCAATCGTCAGCATGGTTCGGCCGATCTATGCGAGTATGGGGATCTCCGTCGGCCGGGGAGAGCCGGCGCAAGGTAAACGTCCGTTCCTGTTGCTGGGGGGCGAGCAGTGGCTTATGCGCACCGCCGATGCAATCGCATTCAATCCAGCCGTCGCGGAGCTTCGCCTGGCGAATGACTGCGAGGGCGATTGCGTCCTGCTCGCTGGATGACGAATGCGCGTACCATGACCGCAAGGCCTCGGCTTCCTCCGTGGAAATCACGTCGACGGGGTAGTCAGGCCTACCTCTGAGGACGATCCTCATGGCGGATCAACATAGCTGAGCTGAGCAACCGCTGCACGTGTCGGCTGAGGCGATGTGCCCCACGGGTTACGCCCGTGCGCCAAGAACGCCTGTATAGCGCACAAGTTACCCTGCGGGCTTACAGACGGTCGCGCTTTGAACTGTCTTTCTTGCCGCAAGCGGTTCTCCCGAGCGATGCCTGGGCTGGCCTACGGGAACGAAAATTCGCTTTCCGCTGACCACGCCAACGTAACGTTCTTGATCTCTAAAATGATACTCTCGTATAATTTGGTCCACGTCCAGTATGTCCCTGCCCCTCCGAGAAAGGGCAGGCTTGCGTGATCTGGCTTGCTCATTCCGGTACCGCGGTCGACTACTATCCCGGCCCGAGACGCCTGGTGAGTTCTTCAAGGGATTCGAGTGGACGACAGACAATCGTCCCCCCTTTGACCTTGCCTTTAAGTGCAATCGTCACATTCATACCAATTGCATCGGCAAGCCGCTATTCCAGCAAGAGCAAGTCGGCATCGTTCTCCGAAGCAGCTGGACGCGATACCGATGGCCTCTCGACCGCAGGCGTCCGCGCGAGGGCTTCTGCCTGTCACACGGACAGACCGTTCTCGACGATGTGACGCGCAACCTCAGCGGGGTCATAGGAGGTAACCAGCGTGCGGGCGCGCCCTGCGGACAAGGCCCCGCTGACCAACATATCGTGAACCACGTCCGGTAGCTTCAGAAGTTTCAAGGTGTTGGTGACGTGGCTCCACCTTCTGCGGATGACTTGCGCCCGGGCCAGCGTGTCAAGCGAAGCCAATGCGGCTCCGGCCTGGAAAGCGGCGTCGCTCGGCCCACCGCCGGCGGCCAGCACCCAGGAGGAGACGGTCGGCGGCACGGACGGAGTGGTGGTTGCGCGATCGAGAAGAATCATGGTTTCGAGCGTAAGATGCTGGTGTGCTTTGCGCCATCAATTTCGACCAAAAACGCACAGCTTGTCGACAACTCAAAACGAACGATAATCTTGTGTTCGATGACGCTCTCGGAGTCTCGTGGACTCGACAATTCGAGCCGGGAGATCGGAAATTGTGTCGGCCCCGCACGCGCAGCACCCGCCTCTATTCCAACCGAACAGCCCCCAACCAGCCTGTGGCGTGATAGCTACCATTTAATGCAAAAGCCTTCGTTACGGTTAACGGGTCCTTTCCAAGCCGCTGGCACGAGATCTAGGGTGAGCTGCGGCCGACATGAGGATCAACGATGGCATCGAACTTTGCACACGCGCGCGAACTCCTCGCCAAGGCCAAACTGGAGCTGTCTGGCGATGACGAAACGAGCTGGAAATCGCGCCGCGCGATCGATCTCCTCATCGGCGCCATTATGACCGAGGAATATGCGAGCCCTCGTCCGCCGGCGGAGATCATCTCATTTGAACTAGCGGCCCGGCAACGGCAGGGGTGACTTTTTTGTCCAGGAAACCATTGCCTCATCGCGCGAGCAGCCCAACTCTCCGAACCCAGTCATCCTGCCATCCTCGCAGTGGAACCGTTCGATTTGAACGCCGCCATCAGCATCGGCCCGACGGTGAACTCCCCTGCCCTTGCCTTTTCGGTAAGCGCCCGCAGGTAGCCGCCAGCCGAATTGATGTGCTGAGCGCGCTGCAGGATACAGGCAACGACGATCGCCGCGGTTTCCGGCCCCATGACATGGCAGGCATCCTCATACGCCGATGGCGAGACCCCCAGATACCCCCTCACCTGGGCGGCGACGGCCATTAAATCTCGCCAACTCCCGATCCCGTCGGCGGCGTAGTCGATGATTTCTGGGCAAGCCTTCAGCACAAATCCAAGCGGATAGCCTTTCGGCGGCTTCTGCGGTTCTCGTCTAGGCTCGACCGTCGCCCCGCTTTTTTCGAAAGCAGGTTCAAATTCAAGAAGAGAGTCGGTATTTGAATCAGACTGCTGCCGCTCAGTTCGATCGTCATTGCCGATTGAATCTTCGACATTCATGTGAGAATTCAGCAGGATATCGACCTCGTCGCGGATAGCGGCCAGATCACTCACAATCGGCTCCAGATCAGAGGTGGCCGCGCGGCGCGGAATCGCATCCACAATGGCCCGAAAACGCCTCCAGAGACCGCCCCAGTCGCCTGGAACGTCTTCCTCGACGGCCGCCTCGATCAGCTTGCTGATGTCCCTGCGGTGCAGCGTGATGCGTTCCCGCATGAGCTTCAGCGCCCGATTACCCGCACGGACTCGCTCTGCGGCCTCTGAGAATTCGACAGCGCGCACGAGCATAGGTGCTAGTGAGAAACCAAAGGCTTCCTCGAAGGCCCCTCCCCTGCCCTTACGGGCGTATCGTTTGCCGTTGGGGCTGTCCCGCCGGATGATCAGGCGGTTGTCGACCAAGGCCGCTAGGTGCCGCCGCAAGGTCGGTTCCGACATTCCGTGCGCCCGCAGGATCAACTGCCGGTTCGACGGGAATACGACCAGGCCGTTTTCCTCCGACAGCTCGTCGTCGGGATAGAACGACAGCAAGGCCGCCAGGACCGCGAGAGCGCGATCGCCTATACCGACGACAGATTTGCCTTCGCAGAGATCTCGGTAAGCCTGCCACTTGTCGACGGCCTTGCCGTGAGGGATCTCATTTGCCTCGTTTTGCGCCGCCAGTAAGGCAAGCGACATTGGCCGCCGCCCAAAAGGCGTCGTTGCAATGCCCGTTCCCATGTCTTTCCTTCACCCTCTCATTGGGCAAAAGAACTCTGCTCGCCGAATCGACGCCTAAGACTCTTGACAGTGATTCGCGGAAATGAGATTCTCAGCTTGTCCAGAGATGAGAAGGGCTTCCGCGACGGTGACGTTCGGGGGCCTTTTTCTTTTGCGGTTTCAGTTCTCCTGTTTCGACTTCCAATCGGCGTAGAGATCGTCCAGCCGATCTGCTAGATATCTGCCAAAGTCAGCGTCGGAACCTGACGCCTTCAGCGAAAGCACGAGCGCCTTGCCGTTGTCTTTGACCTGAGCGGCGACCTTGGTGCCCGTTGGTTTCCATTGTGGGGCGGCGGTCTCTGCCTTCGGCTTCTTGTTCGCCGCTGCCAAAACTGCCATGAAGCGCTCGTCCGAGCTCAGGGTTTCGAAATTGGCCTTCTGAATCGCTTCCTTGACGGCCAACAGCGCCTTCCCGTCTGCAAGCTTGTCAGCGACCTCCATCCAGCGGCGCCGACCTGCAGACGGTGCGGAGCCAACGGCCCTGACGATGGAGACGGGGATAGCCTTGGCAACAGACAACAGTTTCGACAGCTCTGTTTTGTCCGTCGACAACGCTTCCATAATGACGTCTCGCTTGAAGCCGTGGTTCTCAAGTGACGCAGCAAAGGCCGCTCTCTCGATGTAGCTCAAATCCCTACGCGCCGTGTTCTCGACACCCTGCGCAACGATGAGTTGATCATCCGTCATAGGGCGGACAACCGCCCTCACCTTCAGCTTGAGATATCGAGCGGCATTCAGCCTTCTATGGCCGTAGGCTACTTGGTAACGGCCTTCAAGATCGGGATGCTGCCGGACAAGGATCGGAACCTCCTGCCCGTTGTTCTGGATGGATTGAACGAGTTCATCGTCTTTGCTTGCTTCGACGTCAAATCGGTCTCGAATGAACGAACCATCGATCAGAGCCGGATCGAGTTCGACGACCCTCTCTCCCGAAGCAAGGGCTTCTTGCAGGGCCTTCGTCTCCTGATCCATGCGATCGAGGGCCAAGCCCATGGTCCGAACAGGGCCAGCAAGAACTCTACCGCCCTCGCCTTCCTCAAAGTTGGCCGCGGCCAACTCCCGGCTTGTGTCGGCAAAAATGCCCGTCAATTTATCTCGTCTGCTCATGAGCGCCCCCACACGCGCATCATGCCGTTCAGGATTTCCCCATTCACAGCGTCGAGGGATTCAATTACGCGATCATAGGTCGAGCGGCGGACCTGGCCACGCTCGATCTCGTAAAGGGTCTGCTTAGTAAGACCTGCATCTGCGATCGCCGTGGACTTCAGGACAGTGGCGGCGAGGACTTCGTCGCCGAAAAGACTACGGAGAAGCCCAACAATCTGAGCCTGCGGACCGTCATGCGGTTCGTGACGAGTGACCACGTAGCGGATGAAATCGTGGTTGAGATCACCGCCGGCTCTACGGACAACCGACAGCAAGTCTGACGTCATCAATAGAAACTGCGACATCGATGCGACGTCGACCATCTGCGGGTGGATGGTGATCAGAAGACTAGTGGCAGCGCAAACTGCGCCCAAAGTCAGGTAGCCGAGTTGCGGCGGGCAATCGATGACGACAACATCATAGTTAGCCTCAACCTCGGCGATGGCGTTGCCGACACGCTTGAAGAATATATCCTGATTGCTGGTCTTCCGCTCAATTAGCGCGGTAGGCGTCTCGTGCTCGAACTCCATCAGTTCTAGATTACCTGGAACGAGGTCGAGCCCTGCGAAGTATGTCTTGCGGACGATCTCCTTCAGCGGTCGCCGCTTGTCGTCGTAGCGGATCGCACCATACAGCGTGTCACCTTCCTGCAGGTCAAATTCTGGCTGAACGCCGAGCATAGAGGACAGCGAGGCCTGAGGGTCGAGGTCGATGGCCAGAACACGATATCCTTGCAGAGCCAGAAACTGAGCAAGGTAAACTGTCGTCGTCGTCTTTGCCGATCCACCCTTAAAGTTGGCAACGGCAATCGTCTGCAACTTTTCTCCCCGCCGACGCCACGGAAGGTGAGAGACCGCGTCCTTCGGCTTAACGGCAGCGATGTGATGACGGAGTTCGTTAATCTGCTCGAGTGTGTAGGAGCGCCGTCCGGTGGCCGACACGTCAGGCGAGGGGCCTTTGCCATCGAGCGATAGCTGGCGGAGATACCCGTCGGACACTCCCAGGAGCTGCGCGGCTTCCCCAGACGTGAAAGTCTTCATGGACTTCTGAGACGACGGCGGGAAAAGACGCTCTCCGAGCAACTGCAGCTGTTTAGACAACTGTCGCGCATGCTGAGCGATGCGGGCGTCCGACGAAACGGCCGTTGATACGTTTGAATTCTGCAACATCGATTTTCCCTTTCGATGCGCTTTTTAGGCCGCAGATGCTAAAAAAGCGTATCGAAAATGACATGATTCGGTAACCATGCCAAGAACCCTTTGAAATCAAGGGGATCCGTCAGGCATCTGAGCAAAGTTGGCCGCGGCCAACTTGCGGAACGGACGACTCACCCAACGAGATGACAACAATAAGGACAGAGTTGGCCGCGGCCAACTTATATCGGAGCCCCACAAAGGGCGGTTCAAGCGAAGCAACTTGGAATCACAGACACCAGCAAAGAGCCCGGCAGCCTTCGACACCAGAGAAGGAATTCACGCATGTCAAGCATGGCCGCCGACATCATTTACCTAGCGGAGCACCGCGGATCGAACCCGGCATCGAGCACTTCAGGCAGCATCTGGCTGACCGGAAGGCCTTTCAAAACGAATACGAACCCGAATGCGCAGCGCGTTCGATGTCGTGAAAACCGCCGCCGCCGTAGGTGATGGATCACCTGCCCTACGAGGAATTCGAGTATTGGCTGGCCGACCGGATCAAAAAGCGCGGCCTGATGCGTACCGCACGGCGGCGACGTCAGAGTATTGCTCCTGGGATGACCACCGCCCAACCCGCTGCGCATAGTTCTATCTCTTGCGCTTCGGTTGCCTGCTCGCCGGTTGGGACGCGGCTATAGCCGATTAGGCGCCCCTGCCATCCACTGGAAGTTCGACTTTGCGTGTCCGACGCCATGCGAGTCTCTTCCGGGCCGCGGCTTGCCCAAACTACAAATACAAGGGAGAAGAGCGAAGGTCTCTCGAAGGCTGACCCGCCGTCGCTCGACCGTAAGCGAAGGCAACTTGTGTCGTTGGGCCGAAGAGACTAACTTAAAAGCACTATGAATACGCATTTGGCTTCAGTTCTGACGACCGTGAACGCACCCTACAGTGATCAGCTGGACGGGGCGGCACTGGCGCATTGCCTTGCGGACCTCGACTTGGCCAAACAACATCCGGGCCATGTCAGTGCGTTTTTCAGCGAGGTTCCCCTCGCACAGCAGGTCGAGTTCGCCGCTGCCCACGACCTTGCGGTCCCCGCCCTGAAGGCCTTTGCCGTCGAGTTCTCTGCCTGGTCCGGCGAGAGCTACCCGCTCGCTGCGTAATGGCCAAAAGCAAAACCCGGTGCCCGTCCGAATGGCGACAGCTTTTCCGCATCGCAGTCGACCTCATCGACTAGCTCCGCGCAAAGGTGGGTGGTTACGACTTCGAATGGTCGTTTGGCGGCGGCACAGCCATGATGATCCAGATCGCCCATCGCGAAAGCCATGATATCGATATTTTTCTCGATGACCCTCAATTGCTCGGGTTTATCGACCCGTCCAGAAGCGGCTTGCACTTCAACATAGCGCCGACTGACTATCTGGGCGATGGGCTTCACTTTCAGAAATTCGCTTTCGAGGACATCGGCGAGATCGATTTCATCGTTGCCGGGCCGCTGACAGAAGCCCCTTTCGTGACACGGGAAGTGGAGGGTAGGGCGGTGCGGCTCGAGACGATCCCCGAGATCATCGCCAAGAAGGTCTACTATCGGGGATCTGAAGCCAAGCCACGGGACATTTTCGACATCGCCGCCGCTGCTCGTTCGCATCTCGGAGACATGGTCAATGCCCTGCACGCGTTCCCGGTGCAGGTTTCCCGGACGAAGGCGCAGCTGGAAAAGTTGAATCCGGAATTTGTCCGCCTCACCATTGCACAGCTAATGATCATGCCGGACTACGAGGCATCGGCCGCCGATAGTCTGGACACGGCACTGGCTGTGCTCGACGAGGTGCTGGTATCGCCCGCAACGCGCTAACCGCCTCGCACTTCGCCCAGCAATCCAAACGGGCAGGGGAGGGGGCTTTTCTTAGAGCCCCGACGCCTTGGTGAGATTGACGCGGAAACGATCGCGACGCCGCTGATATTTTCGCGTCATCTCCGCGCTCGCGTGGCCGAGCTGCTTCTGGACGTAACGCTCGTCGACCTCGGCCGAGGAGGCAAGGCCGGCGCGCAGCGAATGGCCGGCAAACACCACGCCGCGTTCGCCTTCGGGCAGATCGCCGCGCACGCCGGCCGCCAGCACTGTGCGTTTGACGAGCCGGGCGACCTCCTGGTCGTTGAGCCGGTCGGCGCCGACCGCTTTTCCCTGGCCAGTGACGCGCCGAAACAGCGGGCCATGCGCGATACGGGCGAGCTTGAGCCAGGTCTCCAGCGCCACGACAGGGCAGGTGGCGTCGGACGAGCCGCGCCCGACCTCGACCTCGCGCCATCCGGTCTTACCGCGCAGGCGCAACAGCATGCCCTTGTCGAGGATTTCCACCCAGCCCGAAGCATCCTCGGTCTGGTCGCGGCCGACATCGAGCCCGACGACCTCGGAGCGGCGCAGGCCGCCGGCAAAGCCGAGCAGCAGCATCGCGCGATCGCGCAGGCCACGCAGGGTGCCGCGGTCGAGTGTTTCGAGCATGGCGATCAGATCCTCGGGCAGCACCGCTTCCTTCTGGCGGGGCGGGGCGGCGTGCTTGTTGCGGATACCGGCCATGACGGTGGCGATGGCGCGGTCTTTCCTGTCGAGCGGCTGGCCGCGCTGCGAAAAATTCCAGGTTAGCGCCGAGAGCCGGCGCTCGATCGTCGCCACGGATTTCTTGTCCCCTGAGACAGTGTCTGTTGCGCTGCCGGAGGCAAGCGCGGTGATGTAGAGTCCCACCGCCTGAGGATCGGGCGGCAGCGTCGCAAACCCCTGGCGCCGGCACCAGGAGGAAAAATGCTTCCAGTCGGAGGCGTAGGCGCGGCGTGTGTTGCCTGAGCTCGCCGCCTCGACATAGTCGCGAGCCCGATCGGCCAGCGCGTCGAGATGCGCCGGCAGGCGCGGGGCCGAGACGACCGGAAGGGCAGGGGAGGGGGCTTGGGCCGGCGGCACATCCGGCGCGCGACCCATCTCCAGGACGACGTCGACGATGTCGGGCAGATCGTCGGCGACCGGCACGTCGTCCTCGGCCGAAGCCGCCGGCGTAGTTTGGTCGACACCAGCGGGCGTTTCCTGTGATCGAGCGGAGCCGTGCCGAGTGCGATTTTCGGGGTTTTGCTCGACGAGAGAGGCCATTTCGTCAGTAGAGCAGATAACGACGGATAATGCAATTTTATCGATCATTTTATCACATCGACATGCCGTGCGGATAGAGGCGTTTTCGCTCGCATAAACCGCACATCGCGTTTACGCTGTCCGCGATGAGTCGGCAGCCTACACCCGCCTTGCAAACCTCCTGCCCGGTTCCCCGCGCGCCGGCGTGGGCGACGCCGCGCGGCCGTAGCGAGAATCCGGTCGAGGCCGCCTTCATGGCCGGCAGTGCCTTGAACTCGCTCGACAATCTCGTAAGGGCAGAGCCCGAATGGAGCGCCGCGTGGCGGCATCGACTGGCGCTGAAAGCCGCAGCCGCATGCGTGACGCTGATCGGCCGTAGCGAGGATGAAGCGGCCTTGCGGGACGCCTGGTTGCTGCGCCACACCGGCGACGAGCCAGGCCCTGCCGGCAACGTGCTCGCCGCATGGCGGCGTCTCGCCGGGCGCTCGCTGCCGCCGAGCGTTGAGGAATTGCGGACGGTCGTCGCCCTGCTCGGCGTCGGCTGGTCGGACGGTTTTTGCAACCTGATCGACGTCACAAGGGAAGAGGTGCGCAGCGGCGCGCCAGCCCCGGTCGTCGCCGCGCGCACCGCCGCCGCCGTCATGCGGGAGGACCGACAAGCCGAAATTTTTTCCTGGTGGCTGGCCGATTGCGCGCTGTCGTGGCGCATGGGCTGGACGCATGCCGTGCCGATCCTCGGTCTTCAGATTCATGCGCCGCAGCTGCGTTCAGGCTTTGAAGGCCGGCGCGCGCGACCGGGCGGCGACGGGTTCGAGCGGGCCGCCTTCATTGCCGCGGCCCTCGGCGCCGCCGATGCCTGCCGCCTCGCGGCGGATATGGCGGCGCAGGCCGAACGGCTGCGGGCGGCCGTGCCAAAACTGCGGTCGAAGGCGGCCGGCGAGGTCGTCGACCAGCTGCGCGGCGACGATGCGGTATCGGGAACGTTGACCACCAAAAACCTGTCGCGCTGGGCCAGCCGGCGCCTGTTCGATCGGCTGCAAACACTCGGCGCCGTGCGTGAGCTGTCCGGCCGCCCGGCCTTCCGCATCTACGGGCTGTGACCATGACGGAGAGCGCAACCACGCGGCGACGGGGAGGGCAGGGCGGCGCAGGTCGATCAGCTGACCAGCGATCAGGCGACGGTCGGCCAAATGACGGTCGATCAGCTGACCAGCTGTTTGATCGGGAGCTGGATCATCTGCCGCCGCAGATGCGCTGGCGCGAATGGATGATGCGTGTCGAGGCAACGATCTTCGCCGCCAGCGAGCCGGTCGGCCGCGAGGTACTGGCGCGCATCGTCGGCAAGGACTGCAGCATCGACCTGTTGATCGACGACATCCGGGATGAGTTGCGCGGGCGGCCGTACGACCTGGTTTCCGTCGCCGGCGGCTGGAAGCACCTGACCCGGCCGGCCTATGCCGACGCCATCCGTACGGCTGTCGGAGGCAACGAACGATCGGTCGACCTCACCCAGTCCGAAATCCTGGTGCTGATGTGTATTGCTTACTTCCAGCCGATCACCCGCACCGAGCTGTCCAGCTTCTTCGGCAAGGAGATTTCGCGCGATCTGATCGGCCGTCTGCGCGGCGCTGGCCTGATCGCCTCGGGACCGCGCAGCCCGACGTCCGGAGCGCCTTACACCTATGTCACGACGAAAGAGTTCCTGCTTGAGTTCGGCCTCGATACCCTGCGCGACCTGCCCGACTTCGAGGCGCTGGAGGACGCCGGCTTGCTCAGCAAGGAAAAGCTGCTGGCCGGCGATATCATGCCAGGGCTCGCAGACACCGCCTTCGACGAATGAATGAACTGCAACCTTGCACGAGCCGGCCGCGATCTTGGTTGGCCGCGGCGTTTTGATAAAGTAGTCATGCGTGGCACTGCGGATTGCCCTTTGCCAAGAGCCGCGATCCGAGGCCGCGTCCTTAGGCGGAACGACAGGAGAACCGTCGCGCTCACTCCATTCAAGCTGAAGGCGGGCGGTTTGCTTTGGCTTAGCTGAAGCGTTCGCCTTCGATGTGCTCGCGCCCCTGTTAGGACCCCGTCTGACCCGCTCATCCCTCCCTCTTTGGCGAAGGATCCTGCCGGCGGCGACAAGACCGCCGCCGGCGCCTACCATGCGTCAGTTCTTGGTGACAATACGCTTGACCTGCGACTGCGCCTTCTCGGTCTTGGGTAAGGTCACGGTCAGCACGCCGTTCTTGAAGCGCGCATCGACCTCCGGGAGAAATTTGCCCGCACCATGATGCATTACCAATGATCTTAATATTAGATTATTTCTATTATTCTATTCGACAACGCTTATCAATTTTGCATGACACTCGAACAGCTTCGTATCTTCCTCGCCGTGGCAGAGCGCGGGCACGTCACCAGGGCGGCGCGCGTGCTAAACCTCACGCAATCAGCGGTCTCCGCCGCGATCTCTACGCTTAAGGCGCAGCATGGGGTGCGGCTTTTCGACCGGATCGGTCGCGGCATCGAGATCACGGAAGCCGGTCGCACTTTCATGGGTGCGGCGCAGGCCGTCATGGCTGAGGCAGAGACAGCGCGACTTGTGCTTGCGGATCTGGCGCAGGACGTCCGGGGGCGGTTGCGCATCCATGCGAGTCAAACAGTGGCAAGCTATTGGCTGCCGCCATTTCTGATAACGCTACATGAACGCCATGCCGGCCTGGATATGGCACTTATGGTCGGCAATACTGCTCAGGTGGCGCAGGCTGTGACAAATGGTGCGGCAGACCTAGGCTTTGTGGAAGGTGACGTGACCCAGAACGATCTCAGGCGTCGCGTCGTTGCTCGCGATGAACTTGTATTCGTGATGTCGCCCGACCATCTTTTGGCAAAATCTCGCTCGCTCGGTGCGCTGGATTACGGACGGACAAGCTGGGTCCTGCGCGAACTCGGGTCCGGTACGCGGTCGGAATTTGAGGCGCATCTGAGCGCCATGAGGCTGTCGATCGATGATCTCGATATCGCGCTCGAACTGCCCTCGAACGAGGCAATTCTGGCCGCTGTTGCTGGCGGACGTTGTATCAGCATGCTGTCACGCCGCGCGGTCGAGGGAGCGGTGTCGCAGGGAGTCGTGCGGATACGCTCCGTCACATGGGCACCAAGGCCCGAACGCAGCTTTGCTGTCCTGACCCATCCCGCGCGCCACCGCACCCGCGCGGCCGAAGCGTTGCTGAACCTCATCGACGAGGCGCGCTGACGGTATCGGTGCTCCCGATCGTCGGAGGCTCACGTTGAGGCGGTGGCTGCGCAATTTGCGACCAGACTTCACTGGCGACCGGTCCTGACGTTCCCAACAACCTGACAGCCGTAATTTCCAGCGGGCAGGAAAGCAGCATCTCAGAGATGTCCACGACAACGCCGTCTCTGATGCGTTGCTTGGCAAGCGATTCGGGCACCCAGGCCACCGCTATGCCGACTGCCGCCATCTCGAGCGCGGCAAGTGTGAGCGCCGTTTCTGCGATCGGCATGAGCCTTGTTGCACCGCTCAGGCGCGGCAGGATCAGTCTTCCCATCATGCTGCCAAAAAACACGTTACCTGGATAAGCGATATAGGGAACCTCGTCCCCCGCAATTCTCAGAGCCAAATCGTCAAGCGCACCGGCATCGAAGACCGGGATGAGCCGGTCGAAGCCGATAGTAGCCGATTCGACATACCCGGCATTAACGGGATGATCCTCTCCCGGCACACGGTAGATAACGGCGATATCGGCTTGGCGTGAGAGCAGAAGGCCGACGCATTCATCGAGATTGGCCGAGCGAAGGCGGACATGGATCGTCTCGTTTTGCTGCCGCAACTTCTTGAGAAGGTGCGGCGTCAACGCCGTCGTCAGTGAATGCTGGCTTGCAAGGACGACGCGATTCGAGGCGACGCGAGCGTCGAGTTTGAGATCCACGACAAGCTGACGCAGATCTACGGCAAGCTTTTGGATTTGATCGCGCTTGTCGGCCATTGTCGGGCGTACCTGCACCGGCTTTCGGGTCCGGTCGAACAGTTCGGTTCCGACATGATCTTCGATGTTCTGTATTCGCCTGGAAAAGGCTGATTGCGTGAGAAACCGCCGCTCCGCCGCTTCATGGAACGATCCGGTCTCGGCGACAGCAAGGAGATCCTCAAGCCATTCGAGGCGCATGACGGCTCCATAAGATGCAATATGTGCATCTTAGGTGGATAATTTCGAATTTGCACGAGTCATTTTGACGTGCGAGTGTCACTTTGCTCAAGTTTCGGAAGGTTTATCATATGCATCTCGCTCGCTTTCCACGCGTCTTCCTGGCCCATCTGCCGACGCCTCTCGAAAAGCTCGACCGGCTCAGCCGGGAGCTTGGCGGACCGGAGATCTGGATAAAGCGCGACGACTGCACCGGGCTGTCGACTGGCGGCAACAAGACCCGCAAGCTGGAATTCCTGATGGCCGAAGCTCAAGCCATGGGCGCCGACACGGTGATGACACAGGGCGCGACGCAATCTAACCACGCGCGCCAGACGGCGGCTTTCGCGGCAAAGCTTGGGATGGGCTGTCATATCCTGCTTGAGGATCGTACCGGTTCGAATGACTTGAATTACAACAGCAATGGCAATGTGCTGCTCGACCATCTGCACGGAGCGACCACATCGAAACGTGCGGGCGGGGCCGACATGCAGACCGAGATGGAAAGCGTGGCCGAGAAACTACGCGGAGAGGGTCGTAAAGTCTATGTTATTCCCGGTGGCGGCTCGAATGCCACAGGCGCGCTAGGCTATGTCAACTGCGCATTCGAACTGTTGTCGCAAGCTAACGACAGGAGCCTTGTGATCGATCATATTGTTACCGCAACCGGCAGCGCTGGCACGCAGGCCGGCCTCGTCACAGGGCTGAAGGCTATCAACGCCAATATTCCGCTGACCGGCATCGGCGTGCGCGCGCCGAAGGAAAAACAGGAAGAGAGCGTTTACAAGTTAGCTCTTCAGACAGCCGAAAAGCTCGGCTGCTTCAATGTCGTTGCGCGGTCGGACGTGGTCGCCGACAGCAACTATGTTGGGCAAGGCTATGGCATTCCGCGTGAGGACACGTTGGAGGCGATCCGCATGTTCGCTCAGCTTGAGGGTATTCTTCTCGATCCCGTATACTCGGGCAAGGGCGCGGCGGGCCTGATCGACTATTGCCGCAAGAGCAAGTTCAATAAGGGAGAGCGAGTGGTCTTCCTGCATACCGGCGGTTCGGCGGCTCTCTTCGGCTACAACGCTGCCTTCGCGGAAGACCAGACCAAGCTCGCGGCGGAATAGCCATGGCGCGACAGCGGTTCACCGGCAGCTTCACGCAGCAGCTTCCAATCCCTGACGAGGGCATCACCGCAGCTGCCGCCGTAATGCGTTCGGGCCGACTGCATCGCTACAATATCGCCGGCGGCGACGAGAGCGAGGCGATGGCCTTGGAACGCGAATATGCGGCCTGGCAGGGCGCGCGTTTCTGCCTTGCAGTCGCGTCGGGCGGACAAGCGATGCAGATCGCGTTGCGTGCGGCCGGCGTCCGTGCCGGCGAAACGGTTCTGACCAATGCCTTTACTCTTGCTCCCGTGCCCGGGGCTATCGCAGCGGTCGGCGCCAAGCCGGTATTTGTCGAAACAACCGAGGATCTCGTTATCGATCTCGACGATCTGTCGAGCAAGGCAAAGCGCACCGGCGCACGCTACCTGCTTCTGTCGCACATGCGCGGCCATATGTGTGACATGGAGGCGCTTCTGGCAGTCGCCACAGAGATCGATCTGACGGTAATCGAGGATTGCGCCCACACCATGGGTGCGACTTGGAATGGGCGCCGCTCAGGTTCCTTTGGGCTTGCTGGCTGTTTCAGCACCCAGACCTACAAGCATTTGAATTCGGGTGAGGGCGGATTGCTGACCTCGGACGACGCCGAATTCATTGCTCGCGCCACAATCCTGTCGGGCTCTTATATGCTCTACGAGCGACATGGCGCGGGACCGAATCCAGACACGTATACCAATATCCGGCTGGACACGCCAAACATGTCGGCTCGCATGGACAATTTGCGCGCGGCCCTACTGCGCCCACAACTGCAAGGCATCGAACAGGCCATCTGCGCCTGGAACGCGCGGCACGATCTGTTGGCCGCAAGGCTGGCCGCTAACCCTGAGATCCGCATACCGCACCGGCCCGCTGCCGAACGATATGTCGGATCCTCTATTCAGTTTATGATCCCGGTGATTTCGGCGAAGTCCGCGCGCGTCCTGCTGAGACTTCTTGCCGATATGGGGGTCGAGGTAAAATGGTTTGGGGCAAAAGCGCCCGCAGGTTTCACATCGGACCACCATAGTTGGCGCTACGCAGGCGCGCAGGATCTGCCGCGCACCGATGCAATCCTGGCAAGTCTCTTCGACATGCGACTACCGCTCACCTTCAGCCTCGACGATTGCGAGCTGATTGCCGACCACATCCTCGATGCCGTGACGGCCGTCGCGCCGAAAGTCGAGGCATGATGCGCCGCGTCGGCATTCTCGGAGGCATGGGTCCGGAGGCGACGGTCCTTGTCATGCAAAAGGTTCTGGCCGCCGTCCACGCCGACGACGATGCAGGCCATATACCGCTGATCGTCGACCAGAACCCCCAAGTGCCTTCGCGCATCCGCCATCTGATCGAAGGCGTCGGCGTTGACCCCGCGCCAGTTTTGGCAGACATGGCCCGCCGTCTGGTCGCAGGCGGGGCCGAGGCACTTGCCATGCCTTGCAACACCGCGCACCATTATGCGCCTGCGATCCTTGCCGCCGTCGACGTGCCGTTCCTGGATATGGTTGCGCTGGCGGCCGATCGTGCGGCGGAATTGGCCGGCTCTGGAGGTCGCGTGGGCATCCTTGCTTCACCCGCGGTGCGCAAAGTGGCCCTGTTCGATACGCCGCTGACCGCACGACGACTGACGCCACTTTATGCCGATGACGATGAGGCCCTGCTGGCCGCAATCCGCCGCATCAAGGCCGAGGGGCCTTGCCACGCGGCACGCCAGGCGCTCCGCAACGCCTCGACCGGTCTGGCAGCGCGCGGGGCGTGCGTGCAAATGATCGCTTGCACCGAATTCTCTCTGATCGGCAATGCAGTGGCCGATCGTGTCACGGCCTTGGACACGCTTGACTGTCTGGTGCAGGCAATTGTCGCCTTTGCCGCATCGGGCCCAATAAACGCGCTAACGCGCTTTAACTGCCTTCAAAAACAATAACAAGAGCGAAACGCCAACCGATACCAACAATGGAGGAATGACAATGACATCGATTTTCGGGAAGACGATCCTGCTGGCAACGACCGCGATCATGGTATCTTCGAGTTTGGTTCAGGCGGAAACCCTGACGATCGCTACTTTCAGCGATCCGACGCCCATGAACGCCGCCCGCGCTCAGCACGATTTTGAGAAGGCCACCGGCTGGACGATCGACTGGCGCGTCTTCGATTCGGGAACCGATGTCATCGCGGCGATGGCGTCGGGCGATGTGAAGGTGGCCGAGCTCGGCTCCTCGCCTCTCGCGATCGCGGCCACACAGGGCGTCGATTTGAAGATGTTCATGTTCTCCTACGCGATCGGCGATTCCGAGAGCCTGATCGCGCGCAATGGTTCGGGGATCGAGACGCTGGCCGACATCAAGGGCAAGCGCCTGGCGGTTCCGGTCGGCTCGACCGCTCACTTCTCGCTGATGGGCGCGATAGCTCATGCTGGTTTGCAGCCCGGCGATGTGACCGTGATGACGATGAAGCCCGATCAGATCGCGGCAGCCTGGGGCCAGGGCACGATCGACGCAGCCTTTATTTGGCCACCGGCGCAGACCGAGATCCTCAAGACGGGAAAGCGCATCGTCTCGGCCAAGGATACGGCTGAGTGGGGATATCCGACGTTCAACGCCTGGACGGTCAACTCGGACTTCCTCGCCTCGCACGAGAAGGAGGTTGTCGCGTTCGCGAAGGCGATGAACGCGGCAAACATGGCCTATCTCAAAGACCCCGCTGCTTGGACGCCGGAAAACGAGAAAGTCAAGCAGATTGCCAGCGTGACCGGAGCCACTGCCGAACAGATTCCCGATATACTGAAAGGCTACACCTTCATCCCGTTGCAGGAGCAGGTGACTGCCAAATGGCTGGGTAATGCGCCGATGGCACTCAAGGCGACGGCCGATTTCCTCAAATCCGCAGGTCGGATCGACGCTACCGCAGACGACTATTCAAAGTTTGTCACCAGCACGATAGCGCAAGAAGCAGCTAAATAGTCCGACTGTCCCGCCCGGCCACACCGGGCGGGACGGCGCGCTGACCTGGGAGGAGCCATTGCGCCTGAACATCGACGACGTCTCTGTAGTCTATCCCGCGTCCGACGGACGACCACCGGTCGCTGCGCTCAGCAAGATCATGCTGGAGATCGGTGACAGCGAATTTGTTGTCGCGCTCGGCGCATCGGGCTGTGGCAAATCGACCTTGCTTAACCTGATTGCGGGCTTTCTCGCCCCCACATCGGGACGATTGACGCTTGATGACGCGCCCGTGAGAGGACCAGGCGCGGACCGCGCGGTCGTTTTCCAAAAGCATGCCTTATTGCCTTGGTTTGACGTCCTGGACAACGTTGCCTTCGGCCTTCAGGTCCAGGGTGTAGCCTTGGCCGCCCGCTATGAGACGGCCAACCGCTTTATCGAACTCCTCGGACTGGATGGCTTTCAGAAATCGCCAGTCTACAAGCTATCTGGCGGCATGCAGCAACGCGTGGGAATCGCGCGCGCGCTGACTTGCGATCCGAAAATCCTTCTCATGGACGAGCCTTTGGGCGCGCTCGACGCTCTCACGCGCGAGAAGGCGCAGGAGTTAATCCTCAGCATCTGGAATGAGTCCAACAAATCAGTCTTCTTCATCACCCACAGCGTCGAGGAGGCCCTTTTTATGGGGACCAAACTGATCGTGATGTCGCCACGGCCAGGGCGCATAACCCATGCATTCGACCTGCCCTTTTCCCGGCAATTTCTTGCCGGCTCTCCTGCAAGGGGTGTCAAAGCTTCGCCGGAGTTCATCAATTTGCGTGAACAGGTTCTGAAGATCATTTTCGCAGACGAGGAGGCGGTGGCGACATGAGCGAACAAGCCGATCTGGAATCGCCGATCGCCAAAGGGATGTTTGGAAGGATTTCGCGAGCGCGCCCCACAAAGCCCGGAGAAATTTACGGGGTGCCCGGGCAAGGTAATACACTTTGGCTCTCGGCCTTGTCGATCGCTTTTTTCTTCGCCGTCTGGTGGCTGGTCACGGAAATGGGCTGGGTCAGACCGCTGTTCGTACCCTCGCCAGTCTCGATTGTCAGGAAATTCTTCGAGATCTGGAACAGCGGCTTCACCGGCACGCCGTTCGTTGAGCATGTGCTTATATCGACCGCGCGCGTGTTCGGCGCGTTCTTGCTGGCCTGCGCGATCGGCCTACCGCTCGGGCTTGCGATGGGAATGAGCCCGGTGGTGCGTGGCATCTTCGACCCTCCTATCGAGTTTTACCGGCCGATCCCGCCGCTGGCCTACCTCCCACTGATGATCATCTGGTTCGGCATTGGCGAAATGTCGAAGGTGCTGCTGATTTTTCTATCAGTGTTCGCACCGGTCGTGCTCGGCGCCCGCTCTGGCGTGCGTTCCGCGGCGATCGAGCAGATCCACGCAGCCTATTCCTTCGGAGCGACGCGCTGGCAGGTGATGCGCTACGTCATTCTGCCGTCTGCATTGCCAGAGATACTGACCGCTATGAGGATCGGTATCGGTTTCGGTTGGACCACACTCGTCGCCGCAGAGATGGTCGCTGCCACCAAGGGCCTCGGCTACATGGTGCTGTCCGCGAGCCAGTTCCTGCAGACGCCGGTCGTTATCCTGGGCATCTTCATTATCGCCATCATCGCTTTTGCCTTCGACCTTTTGATGCGGTTCCTTGAACGACGTCTCGTGCCCTGGAAGGGCAGGATGTAACCGGAAAGCCAAACCCCTATGAAATATCTTAAAAGAGCCGCGCGAACGGCGGAAGCGGATCAATCTGACGTTAGCGCCGCTGTCCAGAAAATATTGTCGGAGATCAAGATCAATGGCGAAGCAGCCGCACGCTGCTACGCCAAGGAGTTCGATAAATGGGACGGCGAAATCGTTATTTCGCAAGAACAGCGTAAGGCGGCAGCGGCCTTCCTGCCAGATCAGCTAAAGGCCGATATCCACTTCGCCCATGACAATGTCCGCCGCTTCGCCGAGGCGCAGCTAGCAACCGCCACGGATTTCGCGGTGGAAATCCTGCCGGGTTTGACGGCGGGGCAGAAGCAAATCCCGGTTTCTTCAGCGGGCTGCTATGTCCCAGGCGGCCGCTATAGTCACGTGGCGAGCGCGATCATGACGATCACCACGGCGAAGGTTGCGGGCGTGTCCCATATTGCCGCTTGTTCACCGCCGCGCCCGGGTGTTGGGATCCCGGCTGCGATTGTCTACACGATGGATCTGTGCGGCGCCGATATCATCCTGAATATGGGCGGCGTGCAGGGCGTCGCCGCAATCGCGAACGGCCTGTTCGGCGTCAGGAAGGCTGATATTCTCGTCGGCCCGGGCAACCAATATGTCGCGGAGGCTAAGCGCATCCTATTTGGCCAGATCGGTATCGACATGGTCGCCGGTCCGACGGACAGCATGGTGATCGCCGACACGACAGCCGACGCCGAACTGGTCGCCGCGGATCTGATTGGGCAGGCCGAGCACGGCTGGAATTCGCCGGTCTGGCTCGTTTCTTCAGATGCGGCGCTTGCCGCGCGCGTGATGACCCTCGTGCCCGAGCTGATCGAGGCGCTACCCCAACCGAACCGAGACAGCGCCCGGGCGGCATGGGCCGATTTCGCTGAAATCATCCTATGCGCGGACGCTGAGGAGATGGCTACAGTCGCAGATGACTACGCGCCCGAGCATTTGCATGTCCAGGCCGACGATCTCGACTGGTGGCTCAATCGCCTGCGCGCATATGGGTCGCTCTTTCTCGGCGAGGAGACCACGGTGGCCTTCGGGGACAAAACATCGGGCCCCAACCATGTCCTGCCCACCTCCGGGGCCGCGCGCTACACTGGTGGGCTGTCGGTGCACAAGTTCATGAAAACCGTGACGTGGCAACGGGCAACCCGTGCCGCAGCACGCCCCTTGGCGGAGGCCACGGCGCGAATTTCGCGGCTGGAAGGCATGGAGGGTCATGCAAGGACGGCCGACATCCGGCTCACAAAGTTTTTTCCCTCAAGAGCTTCAATCTAAGCGCCGCGAATGTTGATTAATGAGGGTGTGGCGTCAATCTGATATGACGTGTGATGATCTACGGTTTGCGGAACGGCGTAGTCTGAGGAGTGCTACGATTCCAATCGCTCGCCAGTGCGTTCGACAATCTATTTGCGGGAGAAATTCGACCGGCCAGTATCGATTTGCCTTGAGGCTTGCGCCAGACGCCGCCGGAAAGCTCCCGGCTGGCTGCCAAAACGCTGCGCAAAAGCTTCGTAGAAGCGTGAAAGGGACCCGAAACCCGACTCAAATGCAACATTTGCGATCGGCATGTCGGTTGCGATCAGCAAGGACTGCGCCGTATCGAGCCGCTGGCGCACGATCGACTGGTTGATCGTCAGGCCGACTGCGCGCTTGTAGATAGTCATCGCGTAGTTGGTATGTAGATTAACTGAGCGCGCAACATGCTCGACTGTGATGGCCTCCAACGCGTTCTCGCTAATGAAGCGGGCCATACGTTCGACGTGGACTATCCTTTCGCCGTCGCCGTGGTGAGCCACATTCATGGCCTCGCCCACCTGTCTCAGATCGCGCCACCCTTCCCGATCAAGGCGGCGAACACGGGCTGTCAATTCGTCGCGCACGATCTGCTCCAGCGCGGTGTCCCTCGAAAGGAGCTCGTCTCGCCAGCGCCTGAAAATATCATGGTCGTAGCTTTTGATATCGAGCGCCTCGATCATGGCTCCACGAAACACCGCCTCGCGAAAGCTGCTGAGGCTCGGCAAGCCCAAAAAAACCGACATCGGAACATAGAGGCAGACAAAATGCGTCGGCTCGTCGAGTTCGATGACCTGATGCGGGATCATGCCCCAAAACAGCACCAGACGGCCGGCAGACACCGTCAGTTCACGTCCGTCGAACCAGTAGGTCATACGGCCGTCGAGCACGAAGTTGAATTCGATCTGGCTGTGCATGTGGGGGCCAGGCATGCGCATCACACGATCGCTCGACCCAGCGCAAAATCTGTGATCGCCGAACACCACCAGCGGATGTGCCGGATTCAGTTCCGGATGCGCCGGAACGCTTTCGTCTTGAGGAGACCGCATCTCGACGCCGGGCCTACCTTAGAAAACCGGAAGAATGCTCAAAAAACTCGGTAGAAGCTTACGGCATTCACGGTCAGATTCAAGCCGCTCACGCTACGTCGCCAAAATGACGCGTGAGGCTGGCGGCGTCTGAAACAGTCGCCGCTTCAAGGGAGGAACAACATGAACAGCTTGAAAAGCTTGGCTGGGCTGGTGCTCGGCGTCGCCATGACTTGCGCGCCGGCGGTCGCCGGCGAGATCGTGCTGAATTCGGACCAGTCAGATCCAGCGCCGAAGAAGGCAATGGAGCAGTTGATTGCAGATTTCGAAAAAGCCAATCCCGGCGTTACAGTGAAATGGAACAATTTCGACCACGAAGGCTACAAGGCGGCAATCCGTAACTTCCTGACCGCCGATCCGCCCGACGTCGCGGCCTGGTACGCCGGCAACCGAATGGCGCCCTTCGTCAAGGCCGGGCTGTTCGAGGACGTCACCGACGTCTGGACCGCCAATGGGCTGGACGACCAGTTGAAGTCCGCCGCCTCGGCCTTGACCATCGACGGCAAGAAGTGGGGCGTCCCCTACACTTACTATCAGTGGGGCATCTACTACCGGAAGGATGTCTTTGCCAAAGAAGGCATAACGCCTCCAAAGAACTGGGAAGAGCTGATGGCGGCATGCGCCAAGCTGAAGGCGGACGGCATCACGCCTTTCGCCATCGGCACCAAGGCCCTGTGGCCGACCGGCGGGTGGTTCGACTATCTGGACCTGCGCGTCAACGGCTATGAGTTCCACATGGACCTGACCGCCGGCAAGGTGCCCTACACCGATCCCAAGGTGAAGGCAGTCTTCGCGAAGTGGGCTGAGTTGGTGAAGCCGGGTTATTTCCTGGAGAATCACGCCGCGCTCGACTGGCAGGACGCAATCCCGCAATTCGTACAGGGCAAGGCGGCAATGTATCTCATGGGCAATTTCGCGGTTGCGCCGATGAAGGACGGCGGCTTGAAAGAAGACCAGATCGGCTTCCTGCAGTTCCCCGAGATAACGGCCGGACTGCCGATGGCGGAAGACGCGCCGACCGATACCTTTCATATTCCCTCAGGTGCCAAGAACAAGGACGACGCCCGGAAATTCCTGGCCTTCCTGGCCTCGCCGGGCGCTCAGACCAAAATGAACGACATTCTTGGCCAGCTTCCGGTCAACAACACGTCGGCGAAACCGAGCGATCCGTTCCTTGAAGCCGGTTTTATCATGCTGTCAAACGCGCACGGTCTGGCGCAGTTCTATGACCGCGACGCGCCGGCCGAAATGGCAAAGGCCGGAATGGAAGGCTTCCAGGAGTTCATGGTCAAGCCCGACAAGATTGACGCCATCCTGGATCGTCTCGAGAAGGCGCGACAAAAAATCTACAAATAGCGCCTGATCGGCGGGAGCCGGGCATCTCTCTCCCTTGCCCGGCTCCTTTTTCAACCGGTATCGCAACGGTAGGCGCCATGAGCGTATATCAACATTCATTCGCCAGGGCCGCAAAGGGCTGGCGCAAACGTCTGGCCCCTTGGCTTTTTCTGGCCCCCGGGCTCCTGTTCTTTGCGGTATACGTCGTAGTTCCGATCTTCCGGTCGATCTGGATAAGCTTCTACGAGTGGGACGGATTGTCGGCTGCCACCTGGATCGGTGTCGCCAACTATCGGGAGCTTCTGAGTGACGACGCCTTCTACACGTCGCTCTACAACAACATTCTTTGGCTGGTCTTGTATCTTCTTGCCGTGCCGGCCGGTCTCGGCGTTGCCCTTTTCCTGAACCAGACCGTCACCGGTATCCGCCTCTACAAGTCGCTCTTCTTCTTTCCGTTCGTGATCAGCCAGGTGGTCGTCGGCCTGATCTTCACGTGGTTTTACGCGCCAAACTTCGGTCTCTTTTCCAAGCTGATCGAAGACATCACCGGCCAGCAGATCGCAATTCTCGGCGACGAGCGCTTCGTCACCTTTGGCATCATTGCCGCCGGTCTCTGGCCGCAGATCGCGTACTGCATGATCCTCTACCTGACCGGCTTGAACAACATCAATCCCGAACAGGTCGAGGCGGCGCGCATGGACGGCGCCAAGGGGTGGTCGATGCTGTGGAACATCGTCATCCCGCAACTCAGGCCAGCCACTTTCATCGCGGTCGTGGTGACGGTCATCGGCGCGCTGCGTTCGTTCGACCTGGTGTCGATCATGACGGACGGCGGTCCCTATGGCTCGAGCCGCGTCCTGTCCTTCTACATGTACGAGGAGGCTTTGTCGGAATACGGCTACCGGATGGGCTACGGCGCGGCGATAGCGGTCGTCTTATTTGCCATCATGATGATCTTCATCACGTTTTTCATCTTCCGGATGCTGAGGCAGGAGAGGAACACGTAATGTTTCCGACACCCGTTCAAAAGGCTCGGCCGTGGGTAAGGGTCGGCTACCAGGTCGGTCTTCCGGTGGCCCTGGCGGTCTGGCTGCTACCACTGATCGGAGTGGCGGTCACCTCCGTTCGTCCCGCCGGCGATCTGGCCGCGGGCAACTATTTTGGCATCCCATCCGGCTTTGCAGGGGTGGAGAACTACACCGCCGTCTTCAGGGACTCGCCTATCGGCTGGTACATTCTCAATTCCTTCAAGGTCACCATCCCCACGGTTGTCGGCGCGGTCGCTCTTTCCTGCCTGACCGGCTTCGCGCTCGCGGTCTACAAGTTCCGGGCCAACCTTCTGATCTTCTTTCTCTTCGTGGCGGGTAATTTCATTCCTTTTCAGATATTGATGGTGCCCGTCCGCGACATGACGCTCAAGATCGGCCTTTACGACACCACGCTGGGGCTGGTCCTGTTCCATGTCGCCTTCCAGATCGGCTTCTGTACGCTGTTCATGCGCAACTTCATCAAGGGCCTTCCCTTCGCCCTGATCGAATCGGCGCGCGTCGAGGGCGTATCGGAATGGAAGATCTTTCGGCATGTGGTGCTGCCATTGATGCGACCAGCCATCGCCGCGCTCGCGGTCCTGATCTTCACCTTCGTGTGGAACGATTATTTTTGGGCAACCGTCTTGGTGCAGAGCCAGAACGCCATGCCCGTGACGGCCGGCCTTTATTCTCTCAACGGTCAATGGGTCGCCGCCTGGCATCTGGTGTCGGCGGGCGCCATCGTCGCCGCCCTGCCGCCCGTGATCATGTTCTTCCTGATGCAGCGACATTTCATCGCCGGCCTTACTCTCGGAGCCACCAAGGGATGAGACGCCTCGTCTCGATCGGAAACGAACGGCTATCGCTTGTCCTTGCACTGCAGGACGAGGGCATGCCCGAGATGGTGTATTTTGGCCCCGGGTGCCCCGGTGAAGAAATCTCTCTTTCCGCCGAGCGCGCGAGCCGTATCAACGGCATGGACGTGTCGGTGCCGAGCGCGGTGCTGTTGCCTGTCGGCGGCCTTGGCTTCTTCGGCTGGCCGGCGCTGGCCGGGCATCGCAACGGCCGTGACTTCCTGCTGAATTTCCAGGACTGGCAGGTCGAGCACACGACAATGGGCGTGGTGCTTCGCGGTCTCGACCGGGTTGCCGCGATCGCCGTTGCCTTCGAGCTTGCTATCCACGACTGCGGCGTCGTCGCCACCGCGGTCACCGTTACCAACCACGGAACCGAAACATACACACTAGACCGGTGCATGGCCGCGACCATGGCGGTGGGCGACGGCCCGGCAGTGCTGACGAGCTTGTCCGGTATGTGGGGGCGGGAGTTCCGCCTTTCGTCCGAGCCTCTCGGCCGCAGCCTGTGGATGCAGGAGAGCAGGCGCGGCCGTACCTCGCACGACCGGTTCCCGGGTCTTTTTCTGACGACCGGACGAACCACATACGCCATCCATGTCGGCGCCAGCGGCAACCACCAGCTCGCCGTCGATCTCATCGATGACGGCCGCCGCCTCGTGCATGGCGGAGAGCTGTTCGAGCCGGGCGAGGTATTGCTGGAGGCCGGGCAAAGCTACCATAGCCCGCAGGCATATCTCACCGCATCTTTCGACGGGGTCGCCTGCGCAGCCTCGAGATTGCGCGCTGTCGTAGACGAAGCGATACTGGATTGGCCCGACGCCAAGGCGCCGCCTCGCCCCGTCACGCTCAACACCTGGGAAGGCTCCTATTTCGATCATCGGCTGGACGCCCTCAAGGCGCAGGCCGAGGTTGCGGCCGAGCTTGGCGTCGAGCGCTTCGTCCTCGACGACGGCTGGTTCGGCCGACGCGACGACGACACGTCCTCGCTCGGAGACTGGAGCGTCGACCACAGGAAGTATCCCTCGGGACTCGAGCCACTGATCGACCACGTCATCGGACTCGGCATGGAATTCGGCCTGTGGTTCGAGCCCGAGATGGTCAGTCCCGATTCCGACCTCTATCGGGCGCATCCGGATTGGGCGCTGGGGATCGCCGGCAGGCCGCGCCCTCTCTCGCGTCAACAGCTGGTGCTCGACCTGACGCGCCAGGAGGTCAGCGACTACCTGTTCGACCGGATCGACGCGATGCTTGGGGCGCACCGCATCTCCTACGTCAAATGGGATATGAACCGTGACTTGACCAATGCAGGCGGCTTCGACGGACGAGCCGTGACGGCAAGCCAGACGCGCGCAGTGCACGCGCTGATGGACCGCGTGCGCAAGCGCCATCCCGCGGTCGAGATCGAGAGCTGCGCCTCGGGTGGCGGCCGCGCCAACTATGGCGTGCTGCGACATACACACCGCATCTGGACGTCGGATTGCACCGATGCCCTGGAACGGCTGGAGATTCAGCGCGGCGCCACGCATTTCTTTCCGCCCTCGATCCTGGGCGCCCACATATCCGGCTCGCCGAACCATCAGACGGGGCGCCGCCATTCGCTCGCCTTCCGCGCCGTCGTGGCGCTGGCCTATCATCTCGGCGTCGAACTCGATCCACTGACGCTCGCGCCCGACAAGCGCCGCGAGTTGGCTCAGTGGATCGCGCTGCACAAGCGTCTGCGGCCGCTGCTGCACGCGTCGAGGGCGTCCTTCGCCGGCAATCCGGTCGACGGACGCTATGTCTGGGGCGCGGCACTGCCGGACCGAATCGCGCTTTTCGTCGCGCAGGGGCCGACGATGCTGGCGGAGCAGCCACCGCCGCTGCAGGTTGCCGTGCCTCAGGCAACAGCCCGACGCTGGCGCATCGCAGCAGTTCATCCCGCGGCGCCCGCCTTCGTTCGTTTATCCGCCGGGCAGCAGGCGCTTCTGGCCGGAGAAAGCGATTTCAGCCTGGACACGTTGCGCCATGCCGGCCTGGCGCTACCGATGCTACGACCCGAGAGTGGCGTCATCCTCGAAATCGAACCCGTTTAGGAGCCTGAACCATGGCCGGTGTCATACTGAGCGAGGTGAAGAAGCAGTTCGGCAACGTCGCCGTCATCAAGGGCGTCGATCTGGAGATTGCCGACGGGGAATTCTGCGTGTTCGTCGGCCCCTCGGGATGCGGAAAGTCGACGCTCCTGCGCTCGATCGCGGGGCTCGAGGAGATTTCGTCCGGGACTATGCGGATCGGAGGCGCCGACATGACCAATGTCGGACCGTCCGACCGGGGCGTGGCCATGGTGTTCCAGTCCTATGCACTATACCCGCATATGACGGTCGCCGAGAATGTCGGGTTTGGCCTGCGGATGACGGGCCATCCGAAGGCCGAGATCGAGCGGCGCACCGCCAGGGCGGCGGCCATGCTGCAACTTGAGCCGCTGCTGCAGCGCAAGCCGTCGCAATTGTCGGGCGGGCAGCGGCAGCGTGTCGCCATCGGTCGCGCCATCGTGCGCGATCCGAAAGTGTTTCTCTTCGACGAGCCACTGTCCAATCTCGACGCCGCGTTACGCGTGCAGATGCGAACCGAGATCACCAAGCTGCATCAGGACCTCGGCGTCACCATGATCTACGTCACGCACGACCAGGTCGAGGCGATGACCATGGCTGACCAGATCGTGGTTCTGAGCGCTGGGCGCATCGAGCAGGCAGGCTCGCCCCTGGAGCTCTACCACCGGCCGCGAAACATGTTCGTGGCCGGCTTCATCGGCTCGCCCAAGATGAATTTCATAAAGGTATCGGCGGAGCGGGTGGGGCCGCGGCTGGCCGTCGACCTCCCCGGCGGCGTGGCATTGACGCTCGACGTGGCCGGCTCGGCGGCGGCGACGCGCCCGCCGGCGGTGCTCGGAGTGCGTCCCGAACACCTGACCATCGGTGGATCGAGCTCGGTGAGCCTGGAAGGCAAGGTGCGCCTTGCCGAATATCTCGGCTCGGAAACCATGTTCTACCTGACGCTTGCCGACGGAACCGAGCTTACGATCAAGGCCGACGGGTTGATGAGCAGCAAGATCGGATCGTCGCTCAAGGTCGGAATTCCCGCAGCTGCCTGCCATCTTTTCGATGACGCGGGCGAGGCGATCCTCAATGGAGACCTGACGCGATAATGCTTGGCGTCTGCTATTATCCAGAGCACTGGCCGGAGGCCTGGTGGGCCGAAGACGCGCGCCGCATGCGCGCTCTTGGCATATCCTACGTACGCATCGGCGAGTTCGCCTGGTCCAGGCTCGAACCAAAGCGAGGCGCTTATGATTTTGCCTGGCTGGAGCGCGCCATGGACACGCTGGCCGGGGCGGGTCTGAAGATCGTGCTGGGCACGCCGACGGCGACTCCGCCCAAATGGCTGATGGACGAATATCCGGACATTGCGCCTGTCGACGAGCAGGGCCGCGTCCGCGGCTTCGGTTCGCGCCGGCACTACACGTTTTCGTCCGAGAGCTGGTGGCGTGAAAGCCGTTCGATTGTTGAAGCGATCGCCACTCATTTCGGCGAGCATCCCGGTCTCGTCGGCTGGCAGACGGACAACGAATACGGATGCCACGATACCGTGCTTTCGTGGGGCCCCGAGGACCTGAAAGCCTTTCGCAAGTGGTTGCGACGGCACTACCAGACGACCGACCAGCTCAACGAGGCCTGGGGCAACGTATTCTGGTCGATGGAGGTCCAAAGTTTCGACGAGGTATCGCTACCCATACTTGCCGTCACCGAGACAAATCCGGCGGCGCGACTGGACTTCTGGCGGTTCAAGTCCGAGGAGGTCAACGCATACGACCGGATGCAGTGCGATATCATCCGCCGCTTTTCTCCAGGACGTTGGGTCACGCACAACTTCATGGGTTTCTTCAACGAATTCGACCACTGGCAGCTGGGCCGCCACCTAGACCTGGCGTCTTGGGATTCCTACCCTATAGGCTTCGTTGAGCGTTTTCCCTTTTCTGAACAAGAGCGCGGGCGTTGGGCCGAGACGTCGCACCCGGACATTGCGCCGTTCCATCACGACCTCTATCGGGGCGTGGGCCAGGATCGCTTCTGGGTCATGGAGCAGCAGCCTGGTCCCGTGAACTGGGCATCCTGGAACCCGGTGCCGAAGCCTGGAATGGTCCGCCTCTGGACCTGGGAAGCGTTTGCGCACGGCGCGGAAGTGGTCAGTTACTTCCGCTGGCGACAGGCGCCATTCGGGCAGGAGCAGAACCATGCCGGCCTTAACCTGCCCGGATTGCACGAACTGTCCCAGGGTGGCCGGGAAGCCGAAGCGGTTTCAACGGAGTTGCAAGTCGTGGGGCCGCTTGGTGCGGCCTCGCGCGCACAGGTGGCGATCGTCTACGACTATCAGGCCTCCTGGGTGACGCGCATCCAGCCGCAGGGCCGGGACTTCTGCTACCACGAACTGGTTTTTCGGTGGTACGAAGCCGCGCGCAGACTTGGCCTTGACATCGACTTCGTGGCGCCGGGCGCATCGCTGCAAGGCTACGGGCTCGTGCTAGTGCCATCGATGCCGATCGTGTCGGATGCCGCAACCGAAGCCTTCGCCAAAGCTTCGGGAATTCTGCTTTTCGGCCCGCGCACGGGATCGCGAACTTCAAGCTTTGCCATCCCCGACAACCTTCCTCCGGGACCGCTGGCAGACCTCACCGGCACCCGGACAATCGAGGCTTCGTCCCTGCGCCCGAACGTGCGCCATCGCGTCTCCGGCGCGGTCAGCGGCCACGCTATTCGTTGGCGCGATCATCTGGAAGCAAAAGGTGAGATCATCGCTCGATTTGATGACGGCTTGCCGGCGCTCGTCTCAAACGGCCGGTCCTTTCTGCTGGCTTGTTGGCCGGATGGGGAGTTGACGCAGTCCGTCCTGTCTGCGGTCGCGACGTCCGCTGCCTTAGATACCTGTTCCCTGCCGGATCACGTGCGGCTGAGACGCAGAGACGGACTGACATTCGCGTTCAACTACGGCGGGGTCGAATGGATCTGTCCCGACGGGGTCGAGATTCTGGTCGGAGACCGTGTTTTATGCAGCCAGCAATTGGCGATTTGGCGTAGTCCAGCTCCACATTAAGATTAGAGTCGCAGTTGTCCGGTGGTTTTTCGTCTGGCCTATCTTTGTTGGCTTTTGCGCAGGTTTCCGGCGTGATTGCCAGTCCGTCGCGAAAGATTGTTGCTGGCATAAATGGCGCGAATAGCTCCAGAACGCATTATAAGCCTTCGAGCCAAGTGTGTAAGGGTTCATCCGGGGGTCAGGACTTCATTGACCGAAGCGAAAAGACAACGGCTGCTGCGATGCAGATTGCCGAGAAGAACGTGTGGGCGCATCGGTCATAGCAGGTGGCCTAAGTAGCCCGGTCCAGTACGTCGATGAAACGGTCCACCTCTCCAAGCGTGTTATAGTGGACGAGCGAAGCGCGCACGATGTTCTGCGCCGGCAGGCCGAGCGACTCCACCAGCCGTCGCGAATGGAAGTCGCCGTGGCGGATGCCGATGTGGCGTGCGTCGGTCGCGGCGATCAGGGCAAGCGGGTCTGCGCCTTCGAGGAGGAAGGAGATGGTCGGCACGCGCACCGTGCCATCGGAACGGCTGTCGCCGAGGACGCGGACAGTGTTGCGGCCGCGCAAATAGGCGAGCAAGTGCTCGGCCAGCGCCATCTCCTGTTGGGTGACGGCCTCGAAAGCCGCCTCCACCGACGCCCGTCCCGATGTTCCACCCAACTCTTCCAGATAGTCGACGATGGCCGCGCTGCCCCAGGCAAGCTCATAAGCCGGGTTGCCCGGCTCTAGCTTCATCGGCACTTTGTCGCGGCCGTAGAAATAGTGATAGAGGCCGTCGAGTTCGAGCAGGTGGTCGTACTTTCCATACAGCACCGCCAGGTGCGGCCCGTAGGTCTTGTAGAGCGAGAAGACGTAATAGTCGCAATCAAGCGCCTGCACGTCGATAGCCCGGTGAGGGGCGAGCGCCACGCCGTCGACGCAGATGCGCGCGCCGTACCGATGGACCAGATCGGCGATCTCGCGGATCGGGTTGATCGTGCCCAGGATGTTGGAAGCGTGGGTCACGCAAACCAGTTTGGTGCGCGGCCCCATCAGCGCCTCCAGGTCGGCGAGGTCTGGCTTCAGCGTTTGCTTGTTCAGCGGCCAGAATTTTACGACGACGCCGCGCTCCCGCAGGCCGACCCAGGGGCCAATGTTTGATTCGTGGTCGAACTCCGTCACCACGATCTCATCGCCGGGGGCGAGGCTGCCGGCCATGGCGGTGGCGAGAAGCCTGAGCAGCATCGTCGTCGAGGCGCCGAACACCACTTCTTCGGCGCGTCGTGCGTTGAACAAGAGCGCGATGCGCGCCCGCGCCTCGGCCAGCCGTTCGGTGGCGTGTCTGGACGTCTCGTAGCTGGCGCCGGTCTGCACGTTGGTAGTCAGCAGGTAGTCTGATATCCGGTCCGCCACCGACTTCAGGGCCTGCGAGCCGCCGGCGTTGTCGAAATAGGCCCAGCCGCTGCCGAGCGCGGGGAACTGGTTGCGGACATGGTCGAGATCAAGCGGCATGGCGGGTCCTCGAAAGCTTGTGCTCCAGCACGCCGACGACACGGACGAGCGGCAGCAGTATGAGAAGATAGATCGCCGCGGCGGCGATCAGCGGGGTTGGATTGGCGGCGAGTGCCTGCGCCTGGTTGGCCTGTTTGAGCAGGTCCGGCATCGCCACGACCGAGGCCAGCGCGGTGTCCTTCATGACGTTGATGGCGTTGGAGGTCAGCGGCGGCAGCACGGTGCGGATCGCCTGCGGCAACACCACCTTGCGCAGCGTCAGGACGAAATGCAGACCGAGCGCCCGCGCCGCCTCGAACTGGCCGCGCGGCACCGCCTCGATGCCGGCGCGGATGATCTCGGCCGAATAGGCGGCAGACACCAGCGAGATCGCGCTGGCCGCCGCCACGAACGACGACAGCCGGACGCCGGCGAAGGGCAGCGCGTAGTAGATGACGAACAGCAGCACCAGCACCGGCAGCGAGCGAAAGACGTCGATGAAGGCGATGGTCACCCACTGCACCGGGCTCGCGGCATAGAGCCGGCAGATGGCGACGGCGATGCCGGCGAGGAAGCCGATGACGATGCAGGTGAAGCCGAGCGTAAGCGTGGTGGCCAGGCCGCTCAGGATGAGCGGCAGCGTTTCCACGAAGACGCGGGGGTTCAGGAAGGTGTCGAAGACGGACATGCGGGCGCGCGCTCCGGCGTCCCGTGCCGACGCGCGGGGCGCACCGGCGCGGCCGCGTTGGTCAGGGCTTCGGCATGTCCATGACGGTGACGGTCGCCAGCCCGCTCTCCGGGTCGGCGCCGAACCAGGCCTTGTAGATCGAGGCCATCGTGCCGTCCTTCTTCATGGCGCTGATGGCGTCGTTCACCTTTGCGGCCAGCGGCGCGTCCTTGGCGAACATGACCGAATACTGCTCGCCCGTCTTGATGCGCTCCACCACCTTGAACTGCGGCTTGTCCTTCACGTAGTAGAGCAGCGCCGGAATGTCGGAAATGTAGCCGTCAATGCGGCCGGCGGAGAGGTCGAGCATGGCCGGCTGCAAGCCCTCGTATTTGCTGACGCTGGCGATCTTGGTTTCCGCCATGTGGGCTGTGACCCAGATGTCGCCGGTGGAGCCGGTGTCGACACCGACCGTCTTGCCCGCCATTCCCGCCAGGCCGGTGATACCGCTGTCGGCCTTCACCGTCAGCGACTGGTCGCTGTCGTAGTAGGGCTGGGCGAAGCTGACCGATTGCAAGCGCTTCGGCGTAATCGTGATTGACGACACGGCCGCGTCGATCTGGCCGGACTGCACGGCCGCGAAAAGCCCCGCGAACGGAATGTTCGTGAACTTGACCTCCGAGCCGAGGCGCTTGCCGACCTCGGTCATGAGGTCGACCTCGAAGCCGACGATCTTGCCGCTGGCGTCCTGGAATTCCCACGGCACGTTGCCGACATTGGCGCCGACGTTGAGTTCCGCGCCTTGCGCCGATGCGGCGAAAACCACCAGCGCCGCCGCTCCCGCCCAGCGCAACCGACGCAGCAAAGTTGTGACTTGCATTTGATTTCCTCCCGTAAGAAAACTGGTTAGACCGGTCTGACCAGTTACCATGCAATCACAAATCGATGGGCGGTGCAAGCGGAGCGATCGACAGCGGAACGGATCGCATAACGCACACCGGATGCTAAGAAGGGAAAACGATGCGGCGCGATCCGATCGGACTGCGTCAAGTCACGATGCCCCCGTCAGGGAATAGGAAGGTGCAGGCCGTGCTCAATCGAACCCCCGTGACCCATGCCGCGGCTAAGCAGATTCAAACCATGATCCTCGACGGGAGCCTGGGGCCGGGCCAGAAGATCCCGTCTCAGCGCGAGCTGGCAGTGAGGCTGAAGCTCAGCCGCGCTTCGTTGCGTGAGGCGCTGCTGACGCTCGAGGCGATCGGCCTCATCGTCACCCAGCCGGGGCGCGGAACGTTCGTGGCCGAAATGTCGTCCAGCGGGCGCACCATGATCTCATGGCGCCACAGAGACTATTCGGTGAAAGACGTCTTCGAGACGCGCATCATGCTGGAAAGCCAGATCGTCCGGCTCAGCGCAGCGGTCCTCACGGCTGGCCAGATCGATGAACTGACGCGCCTGACCGACCAGATGGAGCGGAGCTGGGCCGCCGGCGACCTGCTCGGCAACGCCGAGGCCGATTTCGAATTCCACGGCATCATTGTGTCTGCCTGCCCCAACCGGATGCTGGTCGATCTCTACGACGCCAATCGCGACCGCATCCATTCCACGCAGATGCAGCCGATCGCGGTCACCGACCCGGCGCGCATGCGCAGTTCGATCGCCGAGCACCGCCTGATCGTCACGGCGCTCCGCGACGGCGATGCCGGGCGCGCCGCCGAGGCCGTCGCCATGCACATCGCCAACACCGCCTGTTGCGCTGGAGTTTCAGCCTGATTGCAATGCTAAAGCAGTATCGAAAGAACAATCGTAGTGTATGCTCGAGTTGGGGCCATTGGAGAGACCGTATGGCCTAACGCGTCAGCAAATTTCCTTCCAACAATAACCCTAGGACCGGATTTGGAAATTTTCTCGCAATCGTCACGGCATAAAAGGTTTCGGCTATGCCCGGCAACCTGTCGGCCTCGACCAGAACACCAGATTCCAGCTCGTCCTTCACCACGATCGGCGGAAGCACGGCAAGGCCGACATCTTCGCGCGCCAAAAGCCGCATCATCGCCATATCTTCTACCTCTGCCACGATTTGCGGACGGATGCCCAGGCGAGCTACAAGCGCATCAAAGCCGATCTTTACGCTGCTATCCATCGTCGGCAGGATGATCGGATGTGAGTTTAGCCTCTCGGCTAAGTCGTCTTTCCTAATTTTGCCAAGCCGAGCTCTTGTTCCTATCAAGCTCACAGGCTGTTCAGCGAGGCGATGAGCGACAAAGCGTGTTAGTTCATCGCGTGCAGGCGCCTGGTTAACAAGCACAACATCAAGACTGAGCGCTTCGAGCGATTGAAGAAGCTCGCTGCTGCTGCCTGACCGCAAAACAAACTCAATATCGTTTCGCCCTATTAAGGGTTTCAAAAACGCCATTTGGAAATTGCGAGAAAGCGTAGCCAGCGCGCCAACCCTGAGAACGCGCCGCACCTCGCCCGTGTTACGCAAAGTGCCGATCAATTCTTCGCCCGCAGCGAAAATCGCATCGGCGTGGTCCAGCGCGATCCGTCCAGCTTCTGTCAGATGAAGCTGTCGACCGCGCCGTTCGAACAAAGCATGGCCAAATCGCGCTTCGAGTTTGCGAATTTGCACCGACAATGCTGATTGCGTGAGGTTCAGTCGCTCTGCCGTGCGTGTCAGATTCCCGTCGTGGGCGACCGCCCAAAAATACCGCAGATGGTTGTAATTGAACGTGCTCATAACGTTCGATTATAGCGAACGATATAGCACAAACAATGCATTTTATTCGCCGCATTGCGGCTGATACCCCATTCGTGATGACAACCTTCATTGGGGATTGCCTTGCCATATTATCTGCTTCCGCTCATTGCGCCGCTGGCTCTTGTGGTTTCCACGATCGCATCCTTCGTTTCGCCAGGACGCCGCTCTCGACTAGCCCCCGGCTTCGCCGAGATCGCTGCGCTTCTGGCGTTAGCGTCCGCGTTTGGCTCGCTCGGTATTCTTATCCTTAGCGGTCCGGGCGAAAGCCCGCTCATCGGGATGGCCGGGATCGGCTTGTCAGTGCGCCTTGACGCCGTCAGCGCCTCGATGCTGCTGCTCGTCGCGTTCGTCGGCTGGATCGTTGTGCGCTATGCTCGGACCTATCTCGATGGCGAGGCGCGCGCGAGCGCGTTCACAGGCTGGCTGTGCGCCACCCTTGCCGCCGTGCTGCTGCTCGTTCAGGCGGGCAATCTCGCCCAGCTTGTGTCGGGGTGGATCGCGACCAGTCTCTGCCTGCACAGGCTGTTGCTCTTCTATCCCGATCGGGTCGCCGCGCGCCGCGCCGCGCGCAAGAAGCTCATTTTTACCCGGCTAGGGGCGGCAAGCCTTATCATCGCCGCCGTTCTCCTAACATTCGTCTATGGCACAACCGATATAGCGGCGATCAATGCCGCCGCGAGAGAAGGCGATGGTTCGTCGCTGGCTGTTTTTGCAACAGTTTTGATCGCGCTGGCGGCCTTGCTGAAGTCGGCGCAGTTTCCGACCCATGGCTGGCTTACCGAGGTGATGGAGGCGCCGACGCCAGTGTCGGCCCTGCTGCATGCCGGTGTCATCAATGGCGGCGGTTTCCTGCTCATTCGCTTCGCAGACGTGATGTTGCTGTCGCCCGGAACGCTGGCCGCGTTGGCTATGCTTGGTGGTTTCACGGCGCTCTTCGGGGCGCTTGTGATGCTGACGCAGCCGGCGGTCAAAACGTCACTCGCCTGGTCGACGGTGGCACAGATGGGCTTCATGACTTTGCAATGCGGATTGGGACTGTTTTCGCTGGCATTGCTGCATATCGTGGCTCATTCGTTTTACAAAGCTCACGCGTTCCTCGCCTCGGGCGGCGCGGTCGACCAGGTCGCCGCGATCCGGCGGCCAGGGCCGGTGGCGATCCCCGACGGTGCGGCAGTCGGGTGGGCCTTCCTCGCGGCGATCGCGATCTATGCCGCGATCGGCGCGGCCTTCGGCATGATGTTTGGGTTCCACCATAAGTCGCCGCAATCTCTGGCGCTGGGTGCAATCCTGATTTTTGGCGTCGCCTATCTGCTGGCGCAGGGGCTGGCAGACGCCGCGCCGCGGGTTCTAACACGTAAGACGGCCCTGTACTCAGTCGCGGCGGCGGCTGGCTACTTCGCACTGCAGACCTTGGCCGAGTGGCTAACCGCAAGCGTGCTTCCCGCACCGCTTGCGCCGGGGCGTCTTGAATGGACGCTCATGGTGCTGGCGATCCTCTCCTTCGGAACGGTGGCTGTAGCGCAAGCTCTGTTCCCGCTCTGGGCCCATCACCCAGCCGCGGCCGGTCTTCGCGTTCACCTCTCGAACGGCCTCTACATCAACGCAACACTCGATCGAATGCTCGGCGGCTGGTCCGTCCGCAAGGCGTCGTGACGGCCGGACACTAAGGAACACGCAAATGCTGATGATCAAGACTAACACTCCACCCCTCGACGTCGCGGCAATTATTGCCGCGGCCGAAAGGGCGGCGCTCGCCATCCCGCCGCTTTGGCCGCTGGCTTCAAGCGTTGCGGTCAACCCATTCCTGGGACAAATCCATGAGCCTCTATCGACAGTGGCCGCCCGCCTAAGACGGGTCGCGGGAGCCGCACTCACAATGCCCCGCGCCTGGTACGCCGAGCGTATTCACGCGGGCGAAATCGCCGAAGCGGATCTCACGGCAGCCTTTGAGGCTGCACCGGAGATCTGGCGGCCAGATAGCCTTGCTTCATTGAAGTCAGCCATTGAAGCGAGCGCACCGACCCCCGTTATGCTTCCGACGATGGCGGAGCTCGCGGCCGAAGCCTCGGGTATAGATTGGACCGGCGTGATCGCCGAGCGCTTCGGTCAATGGGCGGCCGGCTATTTCGATGCGGGCCAAGCCTTGTGGACGGCGCCTCAGGGCGGCTGCGCCTATGCTGCGTGGCGCTCGGCCGCCGCCCACGATCTCACCCCAGAGATTCTCGGGCTGACGGGCTTTGCCATGCATGTGGCTCAAGCCCCAGAGCGCGCTGAGGATGCCCTGATCCAGTCGATCGAGAAGCTCGGACTCTATGGGGCGGCGCTCGAAAGCTATTTGCACCGGCTGCTGATGAGCCTTGGCGGCTGGGCGCAGTTTGCCCGGTACAAGCTCTGGCAAGCCGAGCTCTCGGGCGGGTCGGACAAGACGATCACCGATCTTCTGACAATTCGTCTCGTCTGGGAACAAGCACTGTTTGAGCAACACAAGCTTCGCATCGCTTGCCAATGGAAAGAGGCGCTTTGCGCCTATGCCGCGCCGGTCGAGCCGACACCGGACGATGCAATCGATGCAATCTTGCAGGAGGCGACCGAGCGCGCGGCGCAGCGGCAGCTGGGCAAGCTCCTCGGATCGCCGGCTCCCTCTAGATTGCAAGCGCGTCCAGCATTGCAGATGGCCTTCTGCATCGACGTTCGCGCAGAGGTGTTCCGCCGGGCATTGGAAAGCCTCGACCCCTGCATCGAGACATTGGGTTTCGCTGGGTTTTTCGGCATCGGCATTTTGCATCGTCGCTTCGCGTCGGATGTCGCGGAGGCACGCTTGCCTGTGCTTATTGCACCGCAAGTACGAACATGCTCGGGCGGGCATTCACATGATGTCGAGGCTCGGGACCAAGCAGCTCGGCTCCTGGCGCGTGCCAAGCGCGCCTGGGGGCGCTTCAAGCTCGCCGCTGTCTCCTCATTCGCTTTCGTCGAGGCGGCCGGGCCGATCTATGTCGGCAAGTTGGTGCGCGATGGTCTGGGACGCGCCAGCAACCGGATGCCGGATGACCCGGCACCAAGGTTCGAACCAGCGCTCGATCCCGAGGCTCGCATCGGCATAGCCGAAAGCGTGCTGAAGGCGATGTCGCTGACCGAACGTTTTGCACCGCTTGTCCTTATCGCTGGCCATGGCGCCAACGTCATAAACAATCCTCATGCCAGCGCGCTCCATTGTGGCGCCTGCGGCGGCTATTCCGGCGAGGTGAACGCGCGGCTACTCGCTACGCTCCTCAATGACCGCGAGGTGCGCGCCGGCGTCGCGGAGCGCGGGATCACCATCCCGGACGACACGCTGTTTATCGGAGCGCTGCACGACACAACCACTGATCGTGTGACGATCTACGGCGAAGACTCTCCATCAGCGCTACACAAGGAGAGCGTCAAACAGGTAAAAACCTGGCTTGCGACGGCCGGCGCTCTGGCACGGAGCGAACGCGCATTGCGCTTGCCCCGGGCGTCGGGAGGGCGCGACATCCTCCACCGCGCCCGCGACTGGGCCGAAGTCCGTCCGGAATGGGCGCTTGCCGGTTGCCAGGCCTTCATCGCCGCGCCGCGCCATCGGACTGCGGGTCGCGACCTCAAAGGACGTGCATTTCTGCACGGCTATGACTGGCGCCGGGACGATCAGTTTAGCGTTCTGGAGCTGATCTTGACAGCGCCGGTCGTGGTCGCGAGCTGGATCAGCCTGCAGTATTACGGATCGACTGTCGCGCCAACGGTGTTCGGAGCCGGCAACAAGCTCCTGCACAACGTTACCGCCGGCATCGGCGTGGTCGAAGGCAATGGCGGGCTCTTACGTGCCGGGCTACCCTGGCAATCGGTTCACGACGGAGAACGGCTAGCTCATGAACCACTGCGCCTGACCGTGTTCGTCGAGGCGCCCCGCGAGGCAATTAGCACGATCCTCAAACGTCACGATCAACTGCGGGCGCTGGTCGACAACAAATGGCTCCATCTTGTTGCCCTCGATGACCAGGGCCGCCCGGCTTGGCGGTACGCCGGCAAACTTGGCTGGGAAGCCTTTGACCAAGGGCACGTTGAACCGGAACGGACGATGGTGGTCGCATGAACGGGTTGCCCGCCCATCTGGCGGCCTTGGAGTCAGAGGCGATCCATGTCTTGCGCAATGGATTGTCGGAGGCGCGCAACCCCGTGGTGCTGTTTTCGGGCGGCAAGGACTCGACCGTCCTTGCCCATCTCGTGCTGCGCGCCTTCTTCCCTTCGAGGCCGCCGATCCCGCTCTTGCATATCGACTCGACATGGGAGTTCGCTGAAGTTCTCGCCTTCCGCGACGCCTTCGCGGACCGCCATGGCTTTCGGCTGATCGTTCAAGTCAACGAGCACGGACGGACACAGTCTATCAATCCGTTCGACCATGGCGATCTCTACACCACCATCATGCGCACTGATGCGCTCAGGCAGGCACTGACTGTCGGTGGTTATGACATCATCTTCGGCGGCGCCCGACGTGACGAGGAAGCAACCCGCGCCAAGGAGCGCATCGTTTCGGTACGGAGCACCAACCATGCCTGGGAGCCTCGCCTGCAGCGTCCCGAACTCTGGCGCTGTTTCAATTGGCGGATGAAGCCCGGCGAGACTATCCGCGCTTTCCCGCTGTCGAATTGGACCGAGCACGACCTGTGGACCTATATCCTGATGCGTGAGCTCGAAGTCGCGCCTCTCTACATCGCTCATGAGCGCAAGGTCGTCACCCGAATGGGAATGCGGATCGTCGTCGACGATCCGGTCCGCATGCGCTGGCAGCCTGGCGAAACCGCACTGCCGGAGAAGGTGCGCTTTCGTACGCTCGGATGCTGGCCGGTGACGGCGGCGCAGCCTTCCGAAGCAGAAACCATCGCCGCTGTCGTGCTCGAAACCCTGCGCGCCGAAACCTCCGAGCGCCGCGGCCGTCTCGGCGACGATGGCTCGCTCGAGCGTCAGAAACGGGAGGGCTATTTTTGAGCAACGACGGTCATTCGCAAGCCACGATTGGGTGTCCGCTGTCCGGTCCTTATGCTCGCCAGCGCGCCGTGCTGGCCACCATGCATGGCAAAGAGGCGGCAATCGTGCCGGCTTTCCAGGAGCGACTCGAGCTTACTGTCGAGACCCCGTCCGCGATCGACACCGACGCGCTGGGCACCTTCACAGGCGAGATCCCGCGCGCAGGCACGATTCGCGAGGCGGCCATAGCCAAGGCGCGGCTTGGGATGGCGGCGACGGGGTTGTCGATCGGCATCGCCAGCGAAGGCAGCTACGGTCCGCATCCGCATGTGCCGTTCATCCCCGGCGGGGTCGAGTTGATGGTTCTCGTGGACGACGGCCGCGGCATCGTCGTCAGCGAGTATCTGATCGATGATGCCCCGGTCTACGAGCACGTCGTCGCGGCCGAGATCGGCGATCTCAGGACGTTTCTCGACCATATCCGTTTCCCCGATCATGCCGTGATCGTACGACCTCATGAACCCGACGATGGTAGCGTTCTCATTCACAAAGGGCTGCGCACAGCTGAAGCGCTTGAAAGCGCACTCGAAACTTCAACCTTGCGATCGCGCGACAACCGCGCGCTCATTCAGACAGATATGCGCGCCCACATGAATCCCACGCGTATGGCGAGCATTGGCCGCCTGGCGCGTGCCCTTTGCGATCGGCTGGCGACCCCGTGTCCGGCCTGCGGCGCCCCCGGTTACGGGCAAATCGACGTAGAGACGGGGCTTCCCTGCGAATGGTGCGGCGCCCCCAGCATCATGGTTCGTTATCAGATCTTCGGTTGTGTCGCTTGCGAGTTTCGCGAGATGCGTCCCCGCCCCGACGGGCGCACCCATGCTGATCCTGGCCATTGCCCGGAATGCAATCCGTGATCGGCGTGACCGACCAGGAACCGATCGCAAACCGGCTGTTGGAGCCGTGGAAGATGCTTGCTCGCGCTAGGAGTAAATTCGATGTCTTGGTATGACGCTAGCTTGAAAGAAACCGATGCTCGAATTGCTTGGATTCTGGCCCATCCGGGCATGAGCGTGTGGCTGAAAGAAGCGCTTCGGGCTGCACTTGAGCGCGATCCGGTCGATATTCTAAATGATCTCGAAATCCTCATCTACCTGCTGCGCGCCCGATCCGATGCCCTGATTCACGCAGCACTTGGTGCAGAAGGAGGTGACCTTGCACGAGAGGATTGAGCTGACGTCCTCGGCAGACTGGTACGGCCTAACGTAGTGTACGCGATCTCGTAGAGAGCAGGAGTCGCTCACCTGTCACTAAATCGGCAGACTGCAGGTGGTGATCGATTTCCTGACGAAGAATTCGCAGGTGGCCGGTTTCGACCAAAACTCGACATCATGAACAATCGTCGATGAGCTTGGCGTGTGAGGACGGAATGCGCTTTGCATCAACATTTCTCGGCACTCCAATGCGCGCTCCCACGCTACGCCGTGTGTGGTCCGTCCCTATCATCTGCTTCGCGAACTGATCCAGCGACAAACATGGCGCGTAAGAAACGAGAGCGATAACTGCCGGAGATTCGTCATCATGGCAGGTAAGATTTCCGGCTTATTTGCAGCCGGCTTAGCGGTGATCGGCTATCGCGCCGGCGTCGAAGAGCCGCCTTATTCCATCGTAGCGCATAGCGGCGAATTGGAAATTCGCCGATACGACCAAAGGCTTGCGGCCGAGACGACTTTATCAGGCAAGACGATGGAAGACACCCGCCGTGCCGCATTCCAAATTCTGGCAGATTACATTTTCGGCAACAACAAGGCCAAAACGAAAATCGCGATGACGGCTCCAGTAGCTCAGTCATCGCAACAGGTCGAGATGACCGCGCCCGTCGGCCAGCAGCGGACCGCCGAAGGCTGGACTATGAAGTTTTTTCTGCCTAGCGATTTGACCGTGGACACTGCGCCGGAGCCCCGAGATCGCAGGGTCAAGCTCGTCATCGTTCCAGAACAGGATTACGCGGTACTGCGCTTTACCGGCCGCCGGGACGACGCAGCCGTGCAATCGCAGATCGCCAGGCTCAAGGCCGCGCTTGCCGGCAGCGAGTGGCAGTCGGCGGGTGAGCCAGTCGCGTGGTTCTACGACCCACCTTGGACATTACCTTTCTTGCGTCGCAACGAAGTGGCCGTAAAGGTCCACTGTGCCGATTTGAAAGACTGAGAGAATGGTCAGGGGTTCATTTTCGCCGAGAAGTGAGCCGGGATTGAACCCACCTCTGTTAGTTGCACGCATCGCCGATCGAGAGATGATAGAGCGAGATCGCAGCAAAGTTGATCGCCGGATCAAGGCGGCGACGTTCCCGGTCGTCAAAACCCGAATGCTTCGACTTCGCAGCCACTCCGAGGCTCAACAAGATGCAGGCCCTGGAACTGGCACGCTGCGAATGGACCGAGCGGCACGAGAATGTTGCTGCATTCGGTTCCAGCGGCACATGCAAGAGCTATGTCGCCCTCGATCTCAGGTTGGCCGCGTGCCAGAAGGGACCGGCAGTCGGCTTCACAATCGCCGCCGCTCTCCTCAGCGAGATAATGTGGGCCCTCGACGAACGACGTCTGCTTCGGTTCCAGAAAAAGATGGCCGCCTACAGGCTCCTCATTATCGACTTTCTGGGCGTCGTGCCGCTGTCCAGGAACGTGGCTGAACTGCTGTTTGAGCTGATCTCGCAACGTTGCGAGCACGCCGCGACCCTCACCACCACCAATCTCCGCTTTGACGAATGGGCCGAAACACTGAGATCGGAACGACTGAACTCGTACTGCTCGATCGCGTCACTCATCATGTAAACATCCTTGAGATGAAGGGCGAAAGCTATTATTGCGCTCAAAACGGCGCCCAAAAAGCGGCCTGAAAACGCTTACGAAAATCGCCAACGGCTCAAGCGTGACACTCTATTGGGGTTACGCGCTCCGACGTTCTCCGATTGAGGCGCCAAGTGACCTACTTTTACGCCGCCCAATGGCCTGGTTTTGCTCCACCATTGACATGGTCAGTAGAAGCAGCGCGATGGCTTCTAAGCGCGCTTCTCACTTGGCTGGAGGAAATTCCAACTTGCTCACGTCATAGCCAAGCGACCGAGCCTTGCGAACCATGATTGATAGCTGATGGCTAGTCGGAGGGCGTCGCGCGTAAATCCAAAGATTTTTGAGCCGGGAATCTGCGCTGATGAACCAGCTCTTGTCTGGCGATGTGTATAAAACCCAATAATTGTAAGTAATGAAGAGCGGGTATCGCACGCGAAGCTTGGCGCGATTGGTGTCGGCGTCCAGGAGATGACCTTTGCCGTTCACCGTCTTGAGTCTGCCGGAAGGCGTACCTTCGTGGCATCCGTCGAGGACCTCGACCTCTTTGGGGCTATTGCCTGTGCGATAGGTTGTAAATCCGGCAACGCAGCCGTCGGTAATCCACATCGGTCTTCGAGCAATCTCCAGCCATGTGCCGCTATAGTGGCCTAACGGGACCTTTGCGACATTTGGCTCGGCGGCGAGCGATACGGTTACGAGCATGCCGAATATCGAAATCAGGAACATCGCCAAACGCATTTTCATCGTAGCCTCTGGTTCTATAGCTCTCAATATAGGCAATACGCTGCGATATACCTTTTGGATTGTTCAGCGCTAGGCCAATTTGGCGAGAGTGAATTTCGTTCATCGATGCCGTGTTGGTCTCACCGAGAGTGTGGCCTGCTGCCGGTACTGGGGCCAAGGGATGAACTGCACAGAGGGGCACCGTTTTATATTTCGGATTTCACGATGGGGAAAGGCAATCAACAACCTTCAACCTCCGCCTGCCGGTGCCCAATTCACATCCCGACAAAGCAGTCCACCTAGGATGCATCCGCGTGTGGTTAAGCTGTCGCGACCGACAATCACCGTTATAGCATAGCTCCTGTCTCGTTTCGGGTCATAGGCGGTTCCTGCAAGCTTCGTATCCGACTTACGATTGAGTGTCATCACCAGTCGGTCGCCGACCTCCTCGCCCTTACTCGTGTCCCTGATCCAGAGATTAGTTGCGCAAATTTTCGAGCCACACGGCGCTATCCTGACCCGGGCATTGCCGTCATCGCGCAACCAAACCCCATCAGGATTACGCTCCTGGGCGGCGAGCGCGGTGCAACCTATAAATGACACAACCGACAATGCTGCGACACGCAATATCACGGCACAGGCTCCCAAAAATTCTAACTTCAATTACGATGGTTACGCAGGAGTCTCGTGTTTGGATCACATCCCATGCATGGAGCCGGCTTTCGGAGCCTGGCCGCCATAACGAGCAGCACTTTGTGATCCGACGATCACTCAAGGGCGTAACAGGAGTAATCTCGGTCAAAGAAAGGCCAACCCTTGAAAACATATGGAATTGCCTACATCGCGACCGGCTTGGTGTTTCTGGCCATTGATGCAATCTGGCTGAGCTTAGCTGCGCAACGGCTCTACCGTCCGCTAATGGGTGACATGTTGGTCGACGGTTTCAGGCTGGCGCCAGCGGCGCTGTTTTATCTCATCTATATTGCCGGCATCGTCGTTTTCGCGATCGCTCCAGCACTTACCAGCGATCGATGGATGACAGCCTCATCATATGGCGCGTTTCTTGGCCTTTTCGCCTACGCGACCTATGACCTGACCAACCAGGCCACACTGAAGAATTGGCCTATCATCGTGACGATCGCTGATCTCTGCTGGGGAACATTTGTGACCGCGGTTGCCGCAACGGCCGGCTTCCTCATCACGCGCGCCATCAGGTCCGCGTTTTGATTTCGCTTATCAAGCCTGACGCAATAAGCCCAACGAAAACAGTAAGCGTGCCAGCGCTCATGGAATTCAACCGAAAAAACGCCTGATATTCGGAAGTGGTATAGGTGTGCATTGGTACGCCGTACCTCCCTTCCAGCCCGAGGTAGGCAAGCAAGGCCGCGCCGATCAAAACAAATGCGATAACCCTCTCCGAGGCTTTGAAAAACGTCGCCGCAATCAAGGCGCACGGGATCAGAAAAATCTCCACGCCCGACGCGGGGCCAAATACCTGTGCGCTCAAGATCGTGTTGCCTATGCCGGCAAGGGGAAGAAGCGCTCGGCCTGTCTTGGAATATCGTCGGGCAACGGCTGGCACTGCCAGGAAAAACGGTGTCGATAGGAAGGTCAAGAAGGTCGGCCAGACATGGTCGCTGACAGCCCAATAAACATAGAGAGGATAAAATGGTTGGTTGGACGCCACCACCAAAGCAACCAGATTGCAGGCCGCGACCATAGGATCGTCGTGCGCGGCATAGGCGGCAACGCGATCCCAAATGTGGCGAACAAATCTCATGAACACGCCCGTCATGCTGGACGCAGGAGGTAGTGGCTCACGCCCCATTCCTCACCGCTGGCGTGCCCGAACAGGCCTGCCGTCGCCAGATAAAAGAGACGCCAGCGCTGGCGCCAGAGCGCGGCGTCGGCACCGTAAACATCGCCGAGGATGCGATCTATCTGCTGACGGTTCGCATCGAAGCACTCCAGCCAGTCTATCGCCGTCTTCTGATAGTGAATCCCGCTCCAGCGCCAATCCCGTTCAACCATGAAGCAGTCCGGAAAATGCCTGATAAGGCCGTGGCTCGGCATGATACCGCCGGTAAAGAAATGCTGGGCGATCCAGTCCGACTCGTTCTTATGATCGAACCGATACGGGCTGTGCTTGTGGCTGAAAACGTGAATGAAAAGCCGCCCCGTATTGGGCGCAAGCCACGTCTTGATACGTTCGAGCAGAACCCGCCAGTTCGACATGTGCTCGAACATTTCGACGGAAACGATTCTATCATAGCCGCCATTGGCTTCGAAGGCGTTCATGTCTGCGGTGAGGACACGGAGGTTGGTAAGGCCGCGCGCCGCCGCCTGCCTTTCGATATGAAGCCGCTGCGGGCTGGAGTTGGAGACGGCGGTAATGGTCGAATGCGGAAACCGCTCCGCCATGAAAAGCGTGAGCGAGCCCCAGCCGCAGCCGAGTTCAAGGATCGACTGCCCATCGGCTAAACCGGCGTGCGCGACCGTCTCCTCCAGCGCCAGACGTTCAGCCTCCGCAAGCGTTTCCTGACCCGTCGGATAAAGGCAGCAAGAATATTTGCGATGCGGGCCGAGCGTGAGCGCGAAGAATTCGGGCGGCAATTCGTAGTGCTGCTCGTTGGCAGCGTCCGCATGTTCGGCGATTTGGTGTTCGCTCATGGCGCGCGCGAAATCGCATTCCTCCCGTTGCGATGCTAAGGTGAGCTTTCGTCTCGTACGCCCGACCAGGAACTCAATGCCGATTCGCGCCAACGGGTCGGGAAGCGGGGAGCGTTCAGCGGCGCGGATCACTGAGGCAATCAAGCTCATCGAATGTCTCCATCGGGTTTCGCGTCTGCGGCGCGTTGCGGGCCCGGCCAGAACGCGTTGACGCGGTGCTGATAGTCGCGAAATGCCTCGCCTCGCGAGCGCAGCATATGAGCTTCGAGCGGGGGAATGCCGGACGCGTGAACGAGGAGCCAGTACATCAATAATGGCCCGGCGAGCGCCAGCCAGCCCCAGGGGTAGGCACCTGAAAGATCGATTGCGATGATTGCGTAGGCGGACCAGCCCAACCATTCGAAAAAATAGTTCGGATGTCGCGAGACCCCCCAGAGCCCGACGTCGCAGACCTTGCCCTTGTTCGCAGGATCCGAGCGAAAATCCGAGAGCTGTCGGTCGGCAAGCGCCTCGCCGGCGACTGCCACGATCAGGACGGCGACGCCGAGCCAATCGAAAAATCTGAGACCGGGCGCCGAATTATGGGCTGCGAGCATGATCGACAGCGCGAGCACCAGGGCGGCCAGCGCCTGTATCTGCAGAAACCAGAACAGGCGTGTGTTGAAGGCTTTCCCCCACTCTTCACGCAATTGGCTGTAACGGGGGTCATCGCCGCCACGAGCGGTGCGTGCCGCGATGTGAATGCCAAGTCGCAGTGACCAGAGGAGCGCCAGCAATGCAACAAGCACCTGACGGACTGTGATCTCGGCATCAGCAAACGGGACAAGGGCCGCTGCCGCGCCAAACGCGCCGGTGGCGAAAGACCAGATCGCATCGATCCAGCCCGACCGGCCAGTACGAAGCGCAATAAGCCAGGCGCCGATCATCGTCGCCGAGACGCAAGCTGCCAATGCGAGAACGAAGATCGCTGCGGTCATGCGCTCCTTTCCTGCGCCGCCGGCCTGCCGGGAGGCAGTTGTTGATCGGTATGCTTCAGCGCAAAACCCGCGACATCGTCGAGAACCGGCGCCAGGAACCGCAACGGAGGAGCAAACGCGCCGATCAGCGTGCGGTGGTTTACACGGTCGTAGAGCTTCGTTTCCGCTTCGCCGCCGACGCTTCTCATTCGTTCGGCGAGCCGAATTGTGTTCCCGGGATCGACGGACGGATCATTGTTTCCTGTCGCCAAGAATGCCGGCGGAGCAAAAGCATCCACGAAGTTGATCGGCTGTGTGTCGGCGAGGCCGTTTTCCGGCCCAAAGATCTGTTTCAGCGTCCGGCTATGAAGGGGGAGAAAGTCATAGGGACCGGCAAGGCCGATAATGGCGCGAAGGTCGACGCTTGCATCGAGATCAAGCTCAAGAAGCCATTGGCGATCGAAGGCCAGCATGGCGGCGATATGGGCTCCGGCGGAATGGCCCATGGCGATGACGCGACGAGGATCACCACCGAACTCCGCAATATGATCGACCGTCCAGCGCATTGCCTCAGCCGCATCCTGGAGGAAGCCGGGGAAGCGAACCTCGGGAAAGACACGGTAATCGGGAATCACGGTGGTGATGCCGCGCTCGGCCAGGGCATGTCCAACGAAGAGGTAGTCGCTTCGCTCGCCATCCTCCCAGCCGCCGCCATAGAAGAAGACGATGACTGGCGACGGCCCGTCCTTCGCGGCCGGATAGATGTCAAGGACATGGCGCGGGTGGCGTCCGTAGCGGACAACGCTAAGGGGTCGCGTCGCACCGATCCTGGCAATCACGTTCAGCAAATCGACCGGAGACGGAAATGCTTTCATGTACCGGCCACTTCTGGCGGCGCTGTGCTGAACGCGTTCCCCGCAGTCATCGATCAGAAACCCACGATCGGACGCAGAAGGCGACCGAGCAATCCGTGAAGTCGCGTATCGCCTTCAAGCGCGGCAAGACACACGCAATCCGATTCCTGCCCAACCACAGGCCGATGATCCACATCGTCGCCGGCCTCATCGAGGTCCCCTGGAAAATACTGGCCGCGCTCGTCAGCCAGCGATCCAGACAGAATCTGCATGAATTCGAGGCCGGTATGTCCATGAGCCGGAAGATGGAGCCCTGCTCTGCCTTTCAGCAGCATGACTTTTTCGTCAGGGCTACCGGGAATCTTGACCTTGCTCCATTTGAACCCCGGCCCAAGCCACTTCCACGGACCGATCTCGCAGTGCTGCATCGCCCGCGGAAGTTCTATTCCCAGTTCCGGATGTTTGATCGTGGCTCGGCCTTCGGTCTGCAAGGATTGAGCAACCTCGAGCCGCTCCATAGTGCGTCCGAAAAAATCCGCAGCGAGCGGAGCGGGTGACATTTCATCCAGGATCGCGCCGCCAACGGCCTCGAAGTGCGCTATACGGTTGCGGCAGACCGCACATCCTTCGAGATGGACGGAGACGACAAGCGCAGGACCTGCGCCCAATGCGCCGGCCGCCATACGCATCAGCGTCTCGTCGCTGGGGTGATGGTTAATCGTCATATATCGCTGTCCAAAAGGGTCCGAAGCCGATTCAATGCGAGCCGAACACGGGATTTTACGGTGCCGAGAGGAATGCCCAGCTCTCTTGCAATCTCCGCATGCGGTTTCTCGGCAAAGAACGACAGCCGCACAATGGTTGACTGATCGATCGGCAGGCTTTCCAACGCCTTGCGCACCCCTTCCTCCCGTTCGGCAACGATGGCGATATCTTCACCCGAAGGCGGCATATCGGGTTCATCAGTCGGATCCAGAAGATGATCGGCAGTCCGAGATCGCGTGCGGCGCAGACGGTCGATCCTTTGATTGCGGGCAATCGTAAACACCCAAGTTGAGGCGCCGGCTTTACCGGGATCGAAATAGGACGCTTTTCGCCATACCGCTATCATGACCTCCTGGGCCACTTCCTCCGCAGCGGCATCTTCAAGGCCCGATCGCATGAGGAAGCTTTTGACGCGAGGTGCGAAATACCCGAAAAGTCGCGCGAAGGCATTCCGGTCCTGCGTCCGCGCAACCGCGTCGATGAGACGGATCAATTCCTCGGGAGACGGCAGCACCTCTTTTTGCCTTGCCTCGTTCAAAACAACCAGCCTCGCTGCCGGCCGGACCTGCCGCGTATTCCTGGTTCCAATATATAAGCTCGCTGCATCCATTTGCCCTTCATACGCCCGCGCCCTGCGAGTGGATCACGCTTCAAGTGATCTATCGCGCGCCGGCTTCCGTAAATATTGGCAGTTTGGCGCGCGGAGGGAAATCCTTTGACCGGAAAGATTGCAGCAACCGACGGACGTAACGGGTGGGAACCTAGCCCGGCCGCCGATCAAGGCCTCGACATCGCTGTCGTTGGCAGCGGCATTTCCGGGCTGTCTGCCGCATGGTTGCTCTCGAAAAGGCATCGCGTCTCTCTTTTCGAAGCTGATAACCGGCTTGGGGGTCACAGCCATACGGTCGATGCCGCAGGCTTGTCAGTCGATACCGGTTTCATCGTGTTCAATGAGAACACTTACCCGAATCTCATCGCGCTTTTCGACCATATTGGCGTTGCCACGAAGCGTTCCGATATGTCGTTTGCCGTTTCACTCGACGACGGCCGCCTTGAATACTCCGGCACCGGATTGCTGGGCCTTTTCGCGCAGGGCCGGAACGCCATCAGTCCACGATTCTGGATGATGTTGCGCGACCTCGTCCGTTTCTACCGCGAAGCGCCGCGGAATGTTGCAGCGTTAGGAATGATAACCCTCGACGAATATCTCGATGCGGCCGGCTACGGCGACGGCTTCCGCAATGACCATCTCTATCCCATGGCGGCTGCGGTCTGGTCGACGCCGGCAGCAAAAATCGGCGCCTATCCCGCGGCTTCGTTCATCCGATTTTGCCAGACGCACGGTCTTCTGAAGCTTGCTGGCCGACCGATCTGGCGAACCGTCGCCGGCGGCAGTCGGTCCTATGTGCAGGTACTCTCCAAAACCATACCCGAAGTCGTCTCGAACTATCCCGTCAACGCGATTGTTCGCGCAAAAGATGGCGTCGAGATCGTTGGACACGATGGCCACGGTCGCCGTTTCGATCGCGTTGTCATCGCAGCACACGCGGACCAAGCTCTGAAAATGCTGGCCGATGCGAGTATCGAAGAGCGACGTCTGCTTGGCGCGTTCGACTATATCGTCAATGACGCGGTCCTTCACACCGATACGCGCCTGATGCCGGAGCGGCGCCGTGTATGGTCGAGCTGGAACTACATGACGAGAGATGACAATGATGGCCGCAAGCTCGCCGTGACCTACTGGATGAACCGTCTGCAGGGGATCGAAAGCAAGCGGCCGCTGTTCGTAACGCTCAACCCTCACCGCGAGATCGCACCCGAGACGGTCCTCAAGCGAATGAGTTATAGCCATCCTCGTTTCGATGCCCGGGCGATGCAGGCGCAAAAGGAGCTTTGGTCGCTGCAAGGGCGCGGCAACACCTGGTTCTGCGGCGCCTATTTCGGCGCAGGGTTTCACGAGGATGGGCTGCAAGCCGGGCTTGCGGTCGCCGAGGCGATCGGCGGCGTGCGGCGGCCGTGGACAGTTCCGGGCGAATCCGGCCGCATCCATATTCATCACAGCGTGCCCGATCTGCCGGAGACGGAGGCAGCCTGATGCCGGAACTCCGATTAGGGCTGTATGCTGGTTCCGTGATGCATCACAGGCTGCGGCCGACACAGCATCGCCTGCGCTACAGTATTTTCTACCTGCTGCTCGATCTCGACGAAATAGACGTGCTGGCGAAGAAACTTCGCTTTTTCTCGCATAACCGCTTCAACCTCTTCAGCTTCCATGATCGCGACCATGGCGAGGGATCGACATCATCGCCGCGCGACAGGATCGAGCAGCAATTAGAGGAAGCCGGCATCGAATCCGGTGGTCCGATCCGGCTGCTCACCATGCCACGCATCCTGGGATACGCGTTCAATCCGCTGAGTATTTATTTCTGTCACAGGCGGGATCAGTCGCTTTCCGCGATTCTCTACGAGGTCAACAATACCTTTGGACAGCGCCATAATTATCTCATTCCCGTGCCCTCCGGGACTGAGGCGCCAATCCGCCAGGAAAGCCCAAAATCCTTTTATGTATCGCCATTCATGACCACCGGCATGATCTATTCCTTTTCTATCGTGCCTCCCGGAAACGATTTATCAGTTTCGGTTATCGGCCGTGATGACGAAGGACCGCTCATTATCGCCAAGCTGACCGCTGTCAGGCAGGATTTGTCAGACGCCTCTCTAGCCCGCGTGTTCTTCGTCTATCCGCTGCTGACATTCAAAGTCATCGCAGGCATTTACTGGGAAGCACTGCTTATTTGGCTGAAGGGAATCCGTCTCTATCCGCGGCCTTCCCCACCGGATCGGCCCGTCACCATCGGGCGCGGAGCAAACCCTGAAAGCGGTCAAGAGAAGAGCAGCGTGCATGACGTTTGACATCAAGACGAGAACCTTGAGCGGCTTTAAAAGGCACAGAGAAAGCGTGATCGCGCATTTGCTTGGCCGAATGATCGCGCGGATCGATTGCGGCCACATCACCGTCGTGCTGCCATCCGGTGATCGGGTCGAGCATTCTGCCGCGCGGTCCGGACCGTCCGCGACGCTTATCATCCATGACTGGCGAGCAATCCGGCGGCTCCTCAGCCACGGGGATTTGGGCTTTGCGGAAGCCTACATCGACGGTGATTGGTCAAGCCCGGATCTTGCCGCACTACTGGAGTTGGCGGCACGAAACATCGCTGTCCTCGATCGCAGCATTTCCGGTTTCTGGCCTGCTCGCATCTATAATCGCATACGTCATTTTCTGCGCGCTAACAGCAAAACTGGAAGCCGTAGAAACATTTCCTTCCACTATGATCTCGGCAACGCATTTTACGAGCGCTGGCTCGACCCGACGATGACCTATTCATCGGCGCTTTATACACATCCAAACCTGACGCTTGAAGAGGCCCAGGAAGCCAAGCTGTCACAAATCGAAGAACTCCTGGATCTTCAGGGCGGCGAGAATGTCCTCGAAATCGGCTGCGGCTGGGGAGCCCTGGCCATGAGGTTGGCTCGCGCAGGTGCTCACGTTACCGGCATTACCCTATCGACCGAGCAACTGGCTTTCGCTCGAAAGCGCCTGGAGCAGGAAAAGCTGGTCGACAGTGCTGCTTTGGAATTGACGGACTACCGCGACGTCGAGGGTTCCTATGACAGGATCGTATCGATAGAAATGCTGGAGGCGGTCGGCGAAGCCTACTGGCCGGCTTACTTTGAAACTCTGCATGATCGCCTGAACGTCGGCGGCATAGCCGTTCTGCAGGTGATCACGATCGATGAGGCGCGCTTCGAGGCTTACCGTGGCTCTCCCGATTTTATTCAGCGTCACATCTTCCCAGGCGGGATGCTTCCGACCAAAGCAATCATTGCCGACCAAGGCGCACAGGCCGGCCTGGAGCTGGTTTCGACGCAAAGTTTCGGGCCGAGCTATGCGGCCACACTTTCCGACTGGCGCAAACGCTTCCTGGCGTCCTGGCCCGACATCGCGGCACTGGGGTTCCCGGAGCGCTTCCGCAGGCTCTGGAACTATTATCTCTGCTACTGCGAGGCTGGATTCAGAACCGCAACCATCGATGTTGGCTTTTTTGTCTTCGCCAAAAGCTGACGTTTCAGCTGGAGAATGACAATTTCTTAGGGACCTGACAGTCTACTCTCACGCCGCCGCAAAGGGCTACATCGGATTACCTGGGCGGTCACCAGCAACAAACTTTCCATCAGCATCGGGCGCCTACCGGTTTCGCGCGACGCGTTCCTGCCGCTGACAAGAGCAACGATAGCGAGTCTCGATGCCGATGATCGGCACGCGGTAACTCAAATCTACTTTACCGGGAAATCCATAACGCAGGGGCCTTCGTACAAAGCTTTGTCAGATGACAGTGAAACAAGGAGGACTCTATGACTATGAAGTTGTTGAAAGCCGCTATGTTTTCCGTGGCACTTGCGATGTCCGGAACCGCTTATGCGGCCAATCCAACGGTAGGCGGCGCGCCGATGTACGCCAGCAAGAACATTGTCGAGAACGCCGTCAACTCGAAGGATCACACGACCCTTGTAGCTGCCGTCAAAGCAGCAGGCCTCGTGAAGACGCTCGAAGGACCGGGACCATTTACCGTGTTCGCACCGACCAACAAGGCGTTCGCAAAGCTTCCTAAGGGGACTGTCGATACGCTTCTCAAACCGGAAAACAAGGACAAGCTGGTAAAAATCCTCACCGCTCATGTTGTGGCCGGAAAGGTCACTGCCGAGGATCTTATTCGCGACATCAAGAAGAACGGCGGCAAGTATAACATGACGACAGTCAGCGGAGATTCGCTGACAGCCGAACTGAAAGGCAAACATGTCTACATCATCGATGAATCTGGTGGCGCCGCAGAGGTGACCATTCCGGATGTGATGCAATCAAATGGCGTGATCCACGTCGTCAACGCCGTTCTTTTGCCAAAATAAGCGGCATCAGACATGGGCGGTGCTCTGATTGACGGCGTACCGCCCATTTTGACTCGATATCGGCGTATGATTGTGGCGTGGCAAGAACATTGAGCTCGATGCTCATGATTGCCCATTTGGAACGTCGCCCGCGATACTTATTCGCTTCTGTGACGATGTTCGCCCCCATGCCCGTAGCCTAAAATTTCCCGGAGATGTCGATGATCTATCGCCCGCCCAAAATTCCGGCATCATGTATCACCGCCAAGGATGCATGGCTCTCTCGAAGGTCGTTTATTTCCTATGGCGCTGGAGCCGCTGTTGCTTCGATTGTACCCTCGGTGGCGGCCTCAGCTCCTATATCGGCCGCGAAAACGGATTACACCGTTGCCGAAAAGCTGACGCCCAGAAACGACGTGACCACCTACAATAATTTCTACGAGTTCGGTTTGGATAAATCAGACCCTTCACGTAACTCCGCGTCCTTCAAGCCGCTGCCGTGGACCATCAAGGTCGATGGCATGGTTGCCCGACCGACGACCTTCGGTTTTGACGACATTATGAAGATGTTTCCACCGCAGGAACGGGTCTATCGAATGCGCTGCGTTGAGGCTTGGTCGATGGTGATCCCATGGGATGGCTTTCCGCTGGCGGCGCTTCTCGACAAGGTTGAGCCGCTGGGCAGCGCCAAATACGTTGCATTCGAGACAGTAGTCCGGCCAGACGAAATGCCAGGCCAAAAAGGGCTGTTCCAATCGTTGGCGTGGCCGTATATTGAAGGGTTGAGGCTCGACGAGGCGCGTCACCTACTCACAATTCTGGCAGTGGGCATTTATGGCGAAACACTGCCCAATCAGAATGGAGCTCCCATCCGTCTCGTCGTGCCTTGGAAGTACGGCTTCAAAGGCATCAAGTCGATCGTCCGCATCAGCCTGACCGAAAAGCAGCCGTCGAATACCTGGAACACGACGGCGCCCAATGAATATGGATTCTATGCGAACGTAAACCCGAACGTACCCCATCCGCGATGGAGCCAGGCGACTGAAAGGCGCATCGGGAGTAGCGGTTTTTTCAGTTCAAATCGAATTCCGACAGAGATTTTCAACGGCTATGGCGACGAGGTGGCCAGCCTTTACAACGGCATGGACCTCAAGGCGAATTTCTGATGAGTCCAACTTCCACCTTGAGGCGTGGCTGGCACGACGAGGCCATCTGGCTGCTCTATCTGGCCGGGCTCCTGCCAGCCGCATGGCAATTCTATCTTGGCGCCACGGGGAATCTTGGAGCCGATCCAGTAAAGACGTTCGAGCTGTTCCTCGGTTTTTGGGCGGTGCGGTTTCTGGTTCTTACCCTTGCTATCTCGCCGTTGCGCGAGATTTTCGGATTGAATCTCATACGTTATCGGAGAGCGCTTGGCTTATTGTGCTTCTACTATGTGCTATTTCATTTCACGGTCTATCTTGTATTAGACCAGGAAATGGCACTGCACGCCGTAATAGCGGATGTCATGAAGCGACCCTTCATTATGCTCGGAATGGCAGGATTCGCTCTTCTGGTGCCCCTCGCGGTCACATCCAACAGCCTATCCATTCGCAGGCTGGGGAAGAACTGGCTCCGACTTCACCGGCTCATCTACCTTGTCGCTCTATGCGGAGGGTTACATTTTTATCTTGCGACGAAAGTTTTATCACCGCAGCAGTATATCTATTTGACATTACTTTCGCTGCTGCTGGTATACCGCATTGCCCGGCCCACTCTGAAACGCAGAAAAAAGTCGGGCATAAGAAAGCAGAGGCAACACGTTCCTTCGGCTGCTGTAAACTAAATTGGCCACGATCGCCCCACTCCTGCCGATGGTACGGAGGCATTTATCTCTACGCCTGCGATCTTGCGGCAACAGAGAAGCGTCCAGCCCCGTGGCGTACGGAGCATGAGATCCAAAGTGCTCGATTTGACGTAAAAGGCAGCAGTTAGGAAAAAATTGTTCAAGCAGCGCCCGGTTCAATGGAAACGATAGAGCAAAAGCCGAATGTCGTTCTTGTACTCGGCAGCGCACCTGATGCTTTGGAAGTTCGTGCCTGGGATCGTTCCGCGATTGCGTCGATAGTAGCCATAAACAATGCGTGGGCTATCCGCGACGATTGGGATTATTTGATATATCCTGACGACTTCCCAAGTGATCGGTTACCCGCCATGCAGTCAACATCTGCTTCGAGGGTCACGTCAGACGAATTTGTTCCTGCACAGAACGAATTCGGCGGTTTCGTTTATGCAGGCGGAACCATGGCATTTACTTCTGCGTATTGGGCGCTTCATGCGTTGAAGCCAGACGTTCTCGTCTTTCTTGGCTGTGACATGATTTACTCCGGGGTTGGAGGCACGCATTTTTACGGCAATGGAACGGCTGATCCGCTTCGGCAAGACGTCACGCTGCGTTCTCTTGAAGCGAAATCAAGTCGCCTGTTCGTGACGGCCCTGCGAGCAGGGACACTCTGCCTCAACCTTTCCAGCCGTCCACAGAGCAGGCTTACTCTTCCGCGCACGACACTGGCAACTCTTTCGCGTTTGACCACGCGCCGGGTCAGTGCCTTGAAGCAGATATTTTCAGGACTGGTCGTTCGGGAGGCCGAAGCCGCAGCAAAGTCACTTGAGGCCAAGCTAGGCTATTTCGTCGAAGACGGCCGGTACTGGAGAAAAATCACTGAATTCAGTGAATCCTGCATCGACCGGATCGACGCTTTATGGACCGACGCGATCGTGCGCATTCCGAGATCGTGCAGTTCGCGAGACGTCTGCCAATGCAGGAACGTATAGCCAAGGACTGAGGGAGGGCGAAGGGTTCGTCTGGTCGTGAAATCACTCCAGGCACAAGAAAGAAAAGTCAAATGGCAACAACAGTTATCTACGGCGGTTCGGGCGGCATCGGTACGGCCATTCTCGGCCGCATTACCGAACGGGGTGAGAGTGTCCATCTCGTTGGGCGCGATACCGACCGGCTTCAAAAACTCGCGGTGGAAACTGGAGCAACCTTTACGGCTGTTGACGTGCTGACCCCAGGCAGTTTCGAGCGAGTCGCTTCGGAAGTTCACGGGCCCATCAATGGTCTCGTTTACGCGGTAGGGTCGATCAACCTGAAGCCGATCGGCCGCCTGACCGAAGATGACTTCGTGCGCGACTTCCGGCTCAATGCCGTAGGTGCGGCGCTCGCGATGAAGGCTCATCTTCCAAGCCTCAAACAGAGCCGCGCGGCTTCAGTGGTTCTGATCTCCTCGGTCGCAGCCTCGCAGGGATTCGCCGCTCATGCGTCCGTCTCTATGGCGAAAGCAGCCCTGGAAGGCTTGACGTTCGCGATGGCGGCGGAACTCGCGCCAGCAATTCGCGTCAACTGCGTAGCCCCCTCGTTAACCAGGACGCCGCTTTCGCAGTCGCTGACCAATTCGCCTCAGGTGGCAGACGCCATTGCACAATTGCATGCGATGCGCCGTCTTGGTGAGCCCGACGATATCGCCGCATTTGTCGATTTCCTTCTGTCACCCGAAGCCGGCTGGATAACGGGGCAAGTGATTGGAGTGGATGGTGGACGCTCTCGTCTGCGAACCAAAGGTTAAGTTGGCCATCACGCGATAGGGACGGAAATATGTTGCCTGCCACTGCTATGATAGATGACCTCAGCAGGGAACCACCAGTCGCTGCGATTGGTAGCGAATGGAAATTTGTTACAGACACAGTAATGGGTGGAGTTTCCCAAGGAGTGATGACTCGCGAGGAAGTTGCAGGCCGGTCCGCCATCCGTATGCGCGGAGACGTCAACCTGGAAAACAACGGAGGATTTCTTCAAGCCTCCCTCGATCTCTCGCCGACGGCCCATGTTGTGGATGCAAGTGGCTGGGACGGGATCGCGATAGACGTGTTTGGCAACGGCGAGGTCTACAACGTTCATCTGAGAACAGATTATCTGGAAAGATCCTGGCAGTCGTACCGCCACGATTTTACGGCATATCCAGATTGGCGGACGGTAGTTCTGTGGTTTAGCGACTTTGTACCCTATCGCACCGCTATTCCACTTGATACGCATCGGTTGAAACGTGTCGGGTTAGTCGCAATAGGCCGGGCATTTCATTGCGATCTGGCGATCGGTGGTCTGAGATATATTCGCGACGATCCTCCGGGCCGCAATCACGGAGAAGATAGCAATGGAACAGAAGCGGTTTTGAGATCGGCCATTTGATAGTGGCAAGGGACCAGCCGACGAATAACAGTATAATCACAAGAGAGCCACCAAGGCGGCCTGTAAGTGATAAGGGCCGCCAAACCGAAAGGCAATCAATGCGTCTATGTAGCCGCTCGGTCGACCTGGAAATGCCGTCGCGGAGATCTCTCTATCTGCTCAGCCGTTGTGCCCGTATTGTCGCTGGCGAGACAACGGGCACAGCAGACTGATCGATCGCGATGAAAGCAGCAAAGGCCAGGACGATCGCTCTTATCCTCGGCGATCAACTTAGCCATGACATTTCTTCGCTGCAGGGTTTTGACCCTCGGGAAGATGTGGTGCTCATGGTCGAGGTCGCGGACGAGGCGACATACGTTCGACATCACAAACAGAAGATCGCTTTCATCTTGTCCGCTATGCGGCATTTTGCAGACGAATTGCGTGAACACGGCTTCAGGGTCGACTATGTCCGCCTAGACGATGAGGCGAACACGGGCTCTTTCACCGGTGAACTGATACGGGCGATTGCCCGTCTCAAACCAGATTGCGTCGTCATTACTGAACCCGGCGAATGGCGGGTCAGAAAAATGGTGGACGGGTGGCCCGAACAGCTCCGACTGCATGTCAATGTTCGAGAAGATGATCGCTTTTTTTGCTCGGTGGGTCAGTTTCAAGCATGGGCGGACGGGCGTAAAACCTATCGGATGGAGCATTTTTATCGAGAAATGCGCCGGCGAAACGGCATACTGATGGACGGTGAGAGCCCTTGCGGCGGTCACTGGAATTTTGATGCTGATAACCGCAAAAAATTGCCGCACACTCTTAAAGTGCCCGAACGCTTCGGCTCAGAGCCGGACGCGATCACTCGCGAGATTATGTCGATGGTTGCGGTGCGTTTCGCGGACCATTTTGGCGATCTCGAGGGCTTCGCATGGGCGGTCACCAGAAAACAAGCTCTCGCGACGCTAGATTTTTTTATCTCTGAAGCGCTTCCCTTTTTCGGCGACTACCAGGACGCAATGGCGGTACATGAGCCATTTCTTTTTCATTCATTGCTTTCGCCCTACTTGAACATCGGCTTGTTGAGCCCTCGCGAAGTCTGTGAAGCGGCTGAGAACGCCTTTCGCCGTGGTGAGGCGCCGATCAATTCAGTCGAAGGGTTCATCCGACAAATTCTCGGCTGGCGCGAATATGTTCGCGGAATCTACTGGCTAAAGATGCCACATTATGCCGAAACGAACGCTCTTGGCGCAGTCCGATCGCTGCCGTGGTTCTACTGGTCCGGCGAAACGGACATGAACTGTCTCGCCACAGCGATAGCCGATACCAGGCGAAACGCCTATGCTCATCATATCCAGCGTCTGATGATCACCGGCAACTTTGCGCTGCTCGTAGGGGTTAGTCCGGCCGAGCTTGAGGAGTGGTATCTGGCGGTGTACGCGGACGCTTTCGACTGGGTTGAATTGCCCAACACACATGGGATGGTTCTGTTCGCCGATGGCGGCTTGATGGCATCAAAACCCTACGCTGCATCCGGCGCTTATATCGACCGAATGTCCGATTATTGTGGGACCTGCGCATATAGTCCCAAGATTAAGAACGGCCCTGGCGCATGCCCGTTCAATTTTCTCTACTGGAGTTTTTTAATCGAGAACCGCTCTTATCTCGAGCAAAATCCCCGCATGGGCATGCCGTATCGAACGCTTGACCGGATGCCAAAAGATCGCGTGAAGGCCATCACGCAAGATGCGCATACATTTATCGAAGGCTTATGACGAAAAGGCCCTGTGATTGATCTGGCGCGTCGACCGTCACGATTTCGTTGTGTTTTAAAACGCATTAAACCCAGCCTGCCAATTCATTTCGGACAATATGCTCTATGACTTTCATACCGTCCGCACCGTCATTGAGGCACGGCACGTGGGTGAACCGCTCACCGCCACTGTGAAGAAACGTTTCCTTCGCCTCCACTGCAATCTCTTCGAGCGTTTCCAGGCAGTCGGAAACAAAGCCCGGATTGATTACCGCAATTCTTTTTGTTCCTTCTTGTGCCAGTTTCTCAACGGTTTTGTCGGTGTATGGCTGGAGCCATTCTTCCGGACCGAACCTCGATTGAAACGTCACCATTATCCGGTCTTTGCTCCAGCCGAGACGCTCCCTGAGCAGTCTCGTCGTTTTGTGGCACTGGCAGTGATAGGGATCACCCTTCGCAAAATAAGACGCCGGGATGCCGTGGTAGGAGGTCAGCAATATCTCCGGCTCCCAATCGAGAGTGGCGAAATGGCTTTCGATCGAATGGGCGACAGCATCGATATAGACGAGATCGTCATGATATCGCGGCACCGTGCGGATTGCCGGCTGCCATCTAAGGTCTATCAGCGCCCTGAAACTTTCGTCATTCACCGTCGCGGTCGTCGCGGCCGCATATTGAGGATAAAGTGGGTAGAGAAGTATCCTTTCGCAGCCGGATTTCTGAAGCTCTTCGATCTTGCTCCGGATAGACGGTTGGCCGTAGCGCATCGCCCATTCAACCTGTACCGTCGGAAGATCCGAGAGTCTCTTGGTAAGTTGCAAAGCCTGGCTATGCGTAAAAGTCCTCAGGTAGCTTTCGTCCTTTTCCTTGTTCCAAATCGTCTCGTATGCTTTCCCGACTTTTCTCGGTCGCGTATTCAGCACAATGCCGTAGAGTATGGGATACCAGAGCCAGCGAGACCGTTCGATGACACGATGATCCGTCAGGAATTCTGCGAGATACCGGCGTATCGAAGCGGGATCGGTAGCATCCGGCGTGCCCAAATTTATCAGTAGGACACCGATTTTTCCGAATTTCACCGTCGGATGGTTGGAGGGTAAGTTCTCAGCCAAGGTTAGATGATCCATTACGAGAATTAGCTTGCATGCGCATGGGCAAGCGAGAGTGCCTTACGCTTACGTTTTTCTCTAAATAATTCCGTTTGCCTTCAGGCGCTTCACTTCCTCTATCGCCACCGAAAGCAGTGTATCGAGCTCGAATAGAAGCTCACGCTTAGGATGATCGTGAAGCGACTTGCGGATTTTCTCGATTTCCTTCTGAATGTCGTTCAATCTGACCTCCTAGATTCCCAACTACGTTTACGGGCGGGAGGGCCAAGCGGATCACCGCCGCGAGAGATTAGCCGGTCTGGACTGGATCCACGCCGTGACTTATTACGGCAAGAAGAAAGGGTGAGACGAAGAGAACGACGCGTAGAGAAAGTATATGATGTCCAATTTGCCGGTCACACCGAAGCTGCGAGTTTACGACAACACGCCGACAACCGTCTTTGTGCTCGCCCACAATGCCACAAGGGAATTGCTCGTAATCCGCCGCGCCAAGCAACCTGGCTACGGATTGCTGGGACTGCCAGGCGGCTATCAGATGCGTGGCGAGACTTGGCAGGAAGCTGGCGCGAGAGAGTTGCTGGAGGAGACGGGCTGTTATCTCCAACCGTCATTTTTAGAGTTTGTTTCGATTAGAACCGACGAGTATCAAAACAACTTGGTCATCGCCCGTTCGCAACGTCCCGTCAGCGTTGAATCTGAGAGAGACAATGAAGCTTTAGCCGTATTTTTTTCAAACGATATCGGGAGCAGGAACGACTGGGCTCACGGCGACCTCTACGAAGCCGCTGCCGCTTTTCTCTCGGAAATGAGCGAATGCAGCTGATATCGGATTCGTCCGGTTCGTCTTGAGACGGCCTGACTTCAAGCGTGCGGCCAATAAACATCCTGTCACGCGGATGAGCGGCATGGTGGTTGTAGTCAACCCAGGCCCTTGAACGCGTCGAGAGCGCGTTGACGGGCGAAGTCGTGCTCGACGATTCTTTCGGGATAGACTTCGACCTTGCTGCCACGTTGCCAAGGTCGATGGACGACGGATGAGGAAACACCGTCAAGTTCCGGCAGCCATCGTTTGACATAACGGCCGTCGGGATCGAATTTCTCACCTTGCAGAACCGGATTGAAAACGCGGAAGTAGGGTGCGGCGTCCGCGCCGGAACCGGCGACCCATTGCCAGCTCGCCGCGTTGTTGGCCGGATCGGCGTCCACAAGCGTATCCCAGAACCAAGCCTCGCCCTGTCGCCAGTCGATCAGCAAATGCTTGACCAGGAACGAGGCGACCACCATGCGCACCCGGTTGTGCATCCACCCCGTCGTCCAAAGTTCGCGCATGCCGGCATCGACAATGGGATAGCCCGTCTTGCCGAGCTGCCACGCTCGAATTGCGTCGGCATCTGTCCGCCAAGGCATGCCGTCGAACCTAGTTTGCAGGTTTTGGCTCGATATCTCGGGATTGTAATAAAGAAGGTGGTACGAAAACTCGCGCCACCCCAATTCGGATCGGAATTTTTCGAGGTTTCGATGCACCCCTGGATTGGTGGCCGCATTGGCGGCGGCCTCTGCGGCGTGCCACAGCTGCCGGGGCGAGATGTTGCCAAAGCGGAGATAGGGCGAAAGCCGGGATGTGGCCAAACGGCCGGGAAAATCCCTGAGGTCGGCATACTCGTTCAAATGCTCTTCGAGGAAGAATTCGAGCTGGGCCAGGGCGCCGGCTTCTCCGGGTCGCCAGTTCGAGCGCAGTCCGCCCGCCCAATCAGGCGATGAGGGCTCCAGCGCCAGATCGGCAAGTTCGACGCGCGGTGTTGACGCCTGCCTGCACGGGCCATGGAACAGGTTCAGCCGCGAAGGTACGTCAAGCGGCTGGCTGGCCTCGCCGGCCTCATGTGCGGCGCGCCAGAAAGCGGAGAAAACACGGAACGGGGTGCCGGACTTTGTCTTGATCGACCACGGCTCGTAAAGCAGGTGGCCGTTGAAGCTTTTTGCCTCGATCCCCTGTGTTTTAAGGGCGGTTTTCACGGCCTCGTCGACGCGGCGCTCCCCCGCTCCATAGCGGCGGTTCCAGTAGACCGCCGCCGCCTTGCTGTCAGCCGCAAGCTGAGGCATGACCGCCGATGCAACCCCTCTGTAGACGCAAAGACGACCGCCACGGGCGCGCAAGGCATTGTCCACCTCCTGTAAGGCGCCATGGAGCCACCATCGCGCCGCGCCACCGAGCGGGCGTAGCCCCTCGGATTCCTCGTCATGCACGAAGACACAGATGATCCTGCGGCCACAATTCGCGGCAGCGGTGAGAGCCGGGTTGTCGGACAATCGGAGATCGTCGCGTAACCAGACGATAACAGGACGTTCGGACCCGGGAAAAGGCGTTTCGGCGGCCATTGTCTGCTGCCGCTAGCCGTTCAGGCGCCAGATTTCAAAATTCAGCAGCGATGCGAACGCGACCCACGCCGCGAGCGGCACCAGGCACGCAGCGGCAACGGGATCGAGCCTGCGGAACCGCTCTATCGTTACCAAAATGATCAGGAGCTGCGGTACAATGTTCAGCAGGCCTGCCAGCGGATTGTTCAGGCCGAAAAAAAGCCACGACCACAAGGCGTTGAGTGCGAGCTGAACGAAGAAAAAAGCCAGCGCGATACGGCGCTCGGTGGCCCTGTCAGCAACTTTCAGAATGCGCCAGACCGCATACGCCATCAATCCGTAGAGGGTGGTCCAGACGGGGGCAAAAATCCAGTTCGGCGGGTTGAATGACGGCTTAACGAGCCCCGCATACCATGAGGCAAGATTGGGGTATGTCGCCAACTGACCCAAAAGCGATGCGGCGATTACCGGCAGGACGGCTATCGACGCTCTGAGCCATGCCACTGATCGATTTACGTTTTGTTGAGTGTCCATGAACGTGCCCGACCAAAGTGTTTTTACCCAAACCAAGTGCAATCTGCATTTAGTCCGGGCACGCCTACTTCACGAAGATATTTACGTGTTAAAGGCAGGCTTGGATCAGAAAAGCTTGCCGTTGATTTGTGAACGCGGTGAAGAAAAGTATCGCCCCTTCGAAATCCCATGCCATTCAGCCCGGCCTCAAGCCGCACTCGCAGCGCTCGGAAACCGCTTCAACCATGTAGCCACCGCATCACTATGCCTGATCTGAAATTCGCAAAGCCGACTCCAGCCTTACACTGATCCGATCGGATCACCAGAGGCCGTTTCGTAGGGGGTTGAAGAGCCGAGGTTCACATGATTCCACGGAGTTGCGAGATTCGGCATGAGCATCACGGTGAAGTAAACGCTTAACGGTTTGCCCAAAAACGAAGCTTCAGCGGAACAAGTAAAGCCTGACGGAGTTGGAGGAGCGCGATGAGCAGTTTGCATTCCTTCGATTGCGTGCGGGTGTTGTCGCCACCTACTCAGATCGTTTATGAGGTCGCCTCTGTCGAGGACGCGATGCTCTTCCTGTACGAGTGGCCGGTCAGTCGACGGGGGGACGATTATCGAACCGCAATGAATTGCTGCTCGGCTGCGATCGCTGAGCAAGTGTCGATAGAAGAGGCTCGCCTCGCATTTGTCGGTTTTGCGCGTATTTCAGGGAGCCTGGTTACAGATTCTGCGAACGGCGATGAGCAAACTGTGAATCGGCATGCAAAATTGACCCCCTAAGCCGGGGAATCGGCGTCCAATTTTGACCCCCCCTGATGCTTTGATTTGAGACCATCAGCTCGTCGTGGCGAGCGGATGGTGTGGGGATGAAGTCGGTGGATACGATTGCCCGGGTTCGGCGCGCCTTCCATGTGCAGGGATGGTCGCTCAAGCGGATTTGCCGCGAGTTGCATGTGTCGCGGAACACCGTCCGCAAGATTCTCAGATCCAATGAGACATCGTTCTCCTACGAACGCGAGCGGCAGCCCAAGCCGAAGATCGGTCCGTGGCAGGATCAGCTTGACGGGTTTTTGAATGGCAACCGTGGCAAGGCGGCGCGCGAGCAATTGACACTGATCCGGATTTACGAAGAGCTTTGCAGTCTCGGTTACGAGGGTGGCTATGACGCCGTCCGCCGCTACGCGAAGAGCTGGGCAAAGGCGCAGGGGTCGGCGACGGCGGACGCCTATGTGCCGCTGTTCTTCGCGCCGGGCGAGGCCTACCAGTTCGACTGGAGCCACGAGATCGTCCTGATCAACGGCGTGACGGTGACCGTGAAGGTCGCCCATGTCCGGCTCTGCCACAGCCGCATGATGTTCGTCAGGGCCTATCCGCGCGAGACGCAGGAGATGGTGTTCGACGCCCATGACAGGGCCTTTGCCTTCTTCGGCGGCGCCTGCACGCGCGGCATCTACGACAACATGAAGACGGCGGTGGAAACGATCTTTGTTGGCAAGGACCGCCAATACAATCGCCGCCTTCTGCAGATGTGCAGTCATTATCTGGTGCAGCCGGTCGCCTGCACGCCAGCGTCCGGCTGGGAGAAGGGTCAGGTCGAGAACCAGGTCGGGCTGGTGCGCGAGCGCTTCTTCACGCCCAGGCTGCGCTTCAAGACCTATGAGGAGCTGAACGCCTGGCTGCAGGACAAGTGCGTCGCCTATGCCAAGGCGCACCGTCACGTCGAGCAATCGGAACGAACGATCTGGAACGTGTTCGAGGAAGAGCGCGGCAAGCTGGTCGAGTATCGCGGCCCCTTCGACGGATTCCACACGGTGCCGGCCTCGGTGTCGAAGACCTGCACGGTTCGCTTCGACACCAACAAATACTCGGTGCTGTCGACGGCGGTCGGCCGCCCGGTCGAGATCCATGCCTATGCCGACAGGATCGTCATTCGCCAGGACGGCGTAGTCGTCGCCGAGCATGCCCGCTCCTTCGGGCGCAGCGAGACGATCTACGATCCCTGGCATTACGTCCCTGTGCTTGCCCGCAAGCCCGGTGCACTGCGCAACGGCGCGCCATTCCGGGACTGGGCTCTGCCACCAGCGATGGAGCGTATCCGACGCCGATTAAAAGCGGCGCATGACGGCGATCGGCAGATGGTGTCGATCCTGGCCACGGTGTTGACCGACGGCATCGATGCCGTGGAGGCTGCCTGCCAGGAAGCGCTCGATCAGAATGTCTGCTCATCCGCCGTCATCATCAACATCCTGGCGCGGCGGCGTGATCCGGCGCCGGCCGTGACCATCCTCACCCCGGACGCACTTCGCCTGCAGCATGAGCCGCAGGCCGACTGCGCCCGCTACGACAGCCTCAGGAGGGCAAGCTGATGGAACGCACCCAGGTTCTGGAACTGATGGGAACGCTGAAGCTCTATGGCATGCGCGGCGCCTATGACGAGGTCATGGCGACAGGCATCAAGCGCCAGCACGAGCCGCCGAGGATCGTCGGCGATCTGCTGTCGGCCGAGATCGCCGAGAAGCAGGCGCGCTCCATCAAATACCAGCTCACCGTCGCCAAGCTGCCGATCGCAAAGGATATCGATGAGTTCGACTTCGACGGTACGCCTGTCAACGAGGTGCTGGTCCGGGACCTTGCCAACGGCACCTTCGTCGCCGACCAGCGCAACGCCGTGCTTATCGGCGGCACCGGAACCGGCAAGTCGCATCTGGCAATCGCCATTGCCCGCGCCCTGATCCGCAACGGTTCACGTGGCCGCTTCTTCAACGTCGTCGATCTCGTCAACCGGCTCGAGACCGAGCACCGCGGCGGCAAGCAGGGCCGTATCGCCGACTACCTCACCCGGCTCGACTTCGTCGTGCTCGATGAACTCGGCTATCTGCCCTTTGCCCAGGCCGGCGGGCAATTGCTCTTCCACCTGATCAGCAGGCTCTATGAACGGACCTCGATCATCGTCACCACCAACCTGGCGTTCGGAGAATGGCCCGCCGTCTTCGGCGACGCCAAGATGACGACAGCGCTGCTCGACCGTCTCACCCATCATTGGGCCTGTTGCGTAATTGTCTGGTTGTGATTCTCTGCAGTGGAAGCACGGAGAGGGATCGCAATGGCGTTGAAGCAGACGGGCCAGTTGAGCTTGGCGGAAGCGTTTCTGGGTCGGAAGCTTTCTGATGGCACCTCGCCGCTCGACCGGCTGACGGGTCTGGTGAAGTGGTACCGCTTCGAGAAGCTGCTTGCCCGGCTGCGCGATAGCGGGCCGGGACGTGCGGCCTGGCCGCCGCTGGTTCTGTTCAAAGCGTTGCTGCTGCAATCGCTCTATGGGCTGTCGGATCGCGAGTTGGAGGAGGCGCTCGGCGACCGGTTGTCATTTCGGCGCTTTGTCGGACTTGGCCTTGAGGAGACTGTTCCCGACCACACGGTTCTGTCGCGTTTTCGCACCCTGCTTGTGGGCGCAGGGCTGCTGGAGACGCTGTTTGGCGAACTGGACCGGCAACTGGAGAAGGCCGGAGTGATCCTGAAGCGCGGCACGATGCTGGATGCCACGCTGATCGATGCAGTCTCGACGCCGCCGACAGCCGAGCGGCCGTCGCGGGATGCGGACGCCCGCGTCACCGCACGCAAGGGCAAGAGCGGCCTCACCTTCGGCTACAAGGCTCATGTCGGGGTGGATGAGGGCTCCGGCCTGATCCGCACGGTGATCACCACACCGGCCAACGTCAACGATACGGTCGTGGCCGATCGCCTGGTGCGCGGCGACGAGAAGACGGTTTGGGCGGATGCCGCCTATGATACGCACACACGCCGTGCCCGGCTCAAGGCTGAGGGCAAGACGGTGCGCATTGCACGCCGCCCCAACAAGCACCATCCCTTGTCCGAACGGCTCAAGCGTTATAATCGCCTGATCGCGAGACGGCGCTCGGCGGTGGAGACCACCTTCGCCACGCTTAAGAACCGCATGAAGCTGACCACGATCCGTTACGTCGGGCTGGCCAAGGCCGCAGCGCAAGTGACGATGGCGGCGATCGCCTTCAACATGCGCCGGTGGGCCACCATCACGCGATAGGTGCGCCCAGAATCTGGCCAAAGGCACACCGCCACCATCAAACTCCACCCCAAAAGCCAAAATGAGCCAGACCTCACGGCCAAACCGCTCAACCAGCATGTTCTCCTTAACTGCGCAACAGGCCCATCATTGCGAGATCATCGAGACCGGAAACGAATCCTGGCGCTTCAAGAACCGCGCCTGATCACCTCATCAAGCTGCCAGGCGCCATCCGCGTTCGCCCGGGCTGCGCAACCCTGACCAGCTCCGCCCGGGCGAACCCTGACCGCCGCGCACTACATAAGGGGGTCAAAATTGGGCGCCGATCGAGGGTCAGTTTTGGAAGCCGTTTGACAGGCGAAATCCGCTGCGGTGACGGGCGGCCTGCGCGATCTTCGCCGCCTTGGCGGTCTCCGTCGGATCGTTGACCAGGACCGCGCCGGGAAAGCCCTCGCGGATATGCGAGGTGCAGCCGAAGTGTTGCGACTGGTGATCGACGATTCGGCAGATATTGCCGAGGATCGCGGTCTTCTTGCGTGGTGGAAGCCCATCGAAAAGCGCAGGATCGCATTGCCGGCAAGGAACGCGCCAATGGTAACCACGGCGCGGTTCGCCGGCGCGAGTTGCGCGATACGATCGTCTGGATCCCCGTCACGGTGGAGGAGCCGGCCACCAATTCTCTGAGATTTTGAGAAGTTGATAGCCTGGGAAGCGACGGCGGCCGCTTCCCAGGCTATCTAGGCGTCAGCTTTTGATTGCAATACGTTTCGCCTGCGACTGGGCTTTCGCCGTTTTCGGCAAGGTCACGGACAGGACGCCGTTCTTGAAGCGGGCGTCGACACTGTCTTCCTCGATCTCGTAGCCGAGGGGGATACGACGCTCGAAGCGGCCGTAGGTGCGTTCCGAGAACTGCCGGTCCTTGTCCTCAGTCTCCGAGCGCTTCTCGCCCCGCAGCGTCAGCACACCGTTATCGAGCATGATCTCGATGTCCTTCTCGTCCATGCCGGGCACTTCAGCCGTCACCTTGATCTCTTTGTCATTGTCGGAGATCTCGACGCTCGGCCAGTTCCCGCCGAAGGCGGATGCCCTGCCGACGGACGGCAGGGCGCCGTCGAAGCCGCGGAAAACGTCGTCGAACAGCCGGTTCACTTCGCGGTGCAGCGACAGGAACGGATCACGCTCGCTGTCGCGGAACAGGCTCGGGACGCGACTCTCCTCGCGTCCCCAAGGAATAAGATCGCGTACGCTCATCGTCATTCTCCTTTCGTCAGTCTCGCTATCATCTTTGACAAATCCGTCCGCCGCCGGACGTCCGGCGCCAGACTTCATCCGCATTGCCTCAGGCGGCTTGCTTGTCAGCGATCTGCTTGCCCACGGCCTTGGCAGTCCCAGCCTCGATACGGGACCCGGCTTTGCCGCTGCTGCTGCCGATCTCGATCTTGCGCGGCTTCATCTCCTCGGGAATCTGGCGCTGGAGATTGATCGTCAGCAGGCCGTTGACGAGACCAGCTCCGGTCACCTTCACATGATCGGCAAGCTCGAAGCGGCGCTCGAACGGCCGCCCGGCAATGCCGCGATGCAGATAGTCGCCGTTGTCTTCCGTCGTTCTCTCGCCGGAGACGACAAGCATGTTGGGCTCGTGTACGATGCTTAGCTCTTCCTGGCCGAAGCCAGCCACCGCCATGGTGATGCGGTAGGCGTCTTCGCCTGTCCTGGCGATGTCGTAGGGCGGCCAGTTGTCGACGCTCGGCGTCCGGCTCGCGTTCTCCAGCAGGTCGAAAACACGATCGAAGCCGATGCTCGACCGATAAAGCGGGGAAAAATCGAATGCGGTTCTCATAGCCATATCCTCCATTGCTGAGCAACATGGGTACGAGGAGCGCCAAGGATGAGCGCTCCTTGACCTTGCCGACCCTAAAAGGGCGCCGGCGGATTCGATCTGGGAATTCGCTTTCCGCGCGTCAAGAGGTCGATCGCGGAACGTCCTTCGCCGACGCGCATTGTCTTGCCGTCGCCGGCGTGAATCTTCCGGTCAGCACCTTCCACATCAATGCGCAGGAGAGCGACCATGTCCATGACGCGGGAAGAGATCGTATCGGTCCTTGGGCCGACGGACGAAACGCTCGTCGCCGACATCCTGTCCACCGGCGCTTCCTTCGAGGAGCTGCGGGAAGCCTGGGCCTGGCTCAACGGCGACGAGGCGCTGATGGGCGAGGGGCGGCCGCTGCCTGGAACGCGCGTCGCAGAACTGATCGATCTGCTGGATGCCGACGAGGACGATTGAGCGTTCCGGTGCCAGCGTAGACGGTCTTGATGTTCCGCGCTGCGTCCCCATCTCAACCATAGATGCGCGTAGACGACGCCATCCGATTGCTTGCTCGCAAAAGACGTCCAAAAAAGGAGGAAGTGATGAACGACGTTCGGTTTCCCGAACCTGTTACCCTCAAGTTTCCCAACGCTTCACGCAATGTCGCCAGCAGCTTTGAGGCGCTGGAGTGTCTGGACCAGCAGTGGCCCGAATGGGCGCGCGGGCGGAGCTGGCGCGTGGCGGAACGCGCCTGCCGGGATGCGCTAGACGGATGGCGCAGCGCACGCGACGCCCACAAAGCCTTCCTCAAGGCGGCCAAACGGGCTGGATTGGTCCCGGCAGTGCGCGCTTCCCGTAAATCGCGTCCGGCACCGATGATCGACGGCCTGCGACCCGAGATGAGCTTCAGTGGATGGCGATGACGCCGTCGACGGCCCGCCACTCCGACGGCTCAATGAGGCGATGGTGGGCGACGCGCACGGAGTGCAGCGCGCCCTCCAGTTCACGCTCCCAGTAGCCGAGGAAGCCTTTCAGTTCCGGAAAGTGGGGCGCCAGATCGTATTCCTGCCAGACATAGAGCTGAAGCAGGCTCGGATGGTCGGGAAGATGGTAGTGGATCTCGGCCGTGGTGAGGCCGTAGCCTTCCATCTGCAGGCGGAATCCCCTGCTGACCGCAGTGACCATTTGCGTCTCCTCTGCCTCAGGCCTTCATGCATCCAGATGATCGGAAGTGTGCCGTCGATCACCTGTCGAACGTGGTGGCGCAGCCGCCCTGTCGAGCCGGCATAGCGCGTCCATGATCTGGTCGAAGGAGACCGGCTGCTCGGCCCCCGGCGGCCGACGCAGCGCCGGGACGGATTCGACGGCGCAGGCATCGGAGGCCCAGGACGACAGGATCGCCCGCTTCTCCTGAATGTCGAGCGCATCGTCGTTCAGGACGTCGTCGGGATGCCTGAAATGCCTGGCCGGCGACAGCAGCCGGTCAAGCGCAAGGTCGGATGTTTCGGGAACGAGAGAGGGAATAATCGGTGTGGGATTCTGTCGGTCCATCTTGATCCTCCGTCTTTCCAAAAAGCTCCTTTGCACAGGTTTCGACTTCACAGCCTCACCTATGGCGAAGCTTGCGATAATTTTGTTCGACCGGCCGGAAAATTCAAGCGGGAAACGCGCTGCCGCACTCCGATTAGCCGCGTGTTTTCATGGCACTAGCACTTGATCGGTGCGAGTGACAAAAATTTTTGCGAAGCCTCTTGAAACCGGAAATTCGTAAAACTAGCTCGATATGCGCGCGATGCCGAAAGGGTCGCGCGAGCCCCGCACCGGTCCAATATTGCTGGTCCGGTGTGGAGGAACTTCAACAATCTGTTTGTCCTGAAGGAGAACGATATGACGTTCCGTCCATTGCACGACCGTATCCTGGTCCGCCGCATCGAAGCCGATGAAAAAACCGCCGGCGGCATCATCATCCCCGACACCGCCAAGGAGAAGCCGCAGGAGGGCGAGGTCATCGCCGTTGGCCCCGGTGCACGCGACGATAGCGGCAAGCTCGTCGAACTCGACGTCAGGGCCGGCGACCGCATTCTGTTCGGCAAATGGTCCGGCACCGAGATCAAGCTGAATGGTGAGGACCTGCTCATCATGAAGGAAAGCGACGTGATGGGCGTGATCGAACAGGCGGCCACGCTGAAGAAAGCCGCCTGATTGGCGCGAACCCGATATCAACCAGTCAACGAAAGCTGCCTATCGAAGGAGTGATCCAATGGCTGCCAAGGAAGTGAAGTTCCATTCCGACGCGCGCGAGCGCATGCTGCGCGGCGTCGACATTCTCGCCAATGCCGTGAAGGTAACGCTCGGCCCCAAGGGCCGCAACGTCGTCATAGATAAGTCGTTCGGCGCCCCGCGCATCACCAAGGATGGCGTGACGGTGGCGAAGGAAATCGAGCTCGAGGACAAGTTCGAGAACATGGGCGCGCAGATGGTTCGTGAGGTCGCCTCGAAGACCAACGATCTGGCCGGCGACGGCACCACCACCGCGACGGTTCTGGCGCAGGCCATCGTCCGGGAAGGCGCCAAGGCCGTGGCTTCGGGCATGAACCCGATGGACCTGAAGCGCGGTATCGACAAGGCAGTGGACGCCGTAGTGGCCGAACTCAAGGCCAATGCCCGCAAGATCACGAAGAACGACGAGATCGCCCAGGTCGGCACCATTTCCGCCAACGGCGACGCCGAGATCGGCCGCTTCCTTGCGGAAGCCATGCAGAAGGTCGGTAATGAGGGCGTCATCACCGTCGAGGAAGCCAAGACCGCCGAGACCGAGCTGGAAGTCGTCGAAGGCATGCAGTTCGACCGCGGCTATCTCAGCCCGTACTTCATCACCAACCAGGACAAGATGCGGGTCGAACTGGAGGAGCCCTATGTGCTCATCCATGAAAAGAAGCTCGGCAATCTGCAGGCCATGCTTCCTGTGCTCGAAGCCGTGGTGCAATCCGGCAAGCCGCTGCTGATCATTGCCGAGGACGTCGAGGGCGAGGCGCTGGCGACGCTCGTCGTTAACAAGCTGCGCGGCGGCCTCAAGGTCGCGGCCGTCAAGGCGCCGGGCTTCGGCGATCGCCGCAAGGCCATGCTGGAGGACATCGCCATCCTCACCGGCGGCACGGCGATCAGCGAGGATCTCGGCATCAAGCTGGAGAACGTCACGCTGCAGATGCTCGGCCGCGCCAAGAAGGTGGTGATCGAGAAAGAGAACACCACCATCGTCGACGGCGCCGGCCGCAAGGAAGAGATCCAGGGCCGCGTCACGCAGATCAAAGCCCAGATCGAGGAGACCACTTCCGACTACGACCGCGAGAAGCTCCAGGAGCGTCTTGCCAAGCTGGCCGGCGGCGTCGCGGTGATCCGCGTCGGCGGAGCCACGGAAGTCGAGGTCAAGGAGAAGAAGGACCGCGTGGACGACGCGCTGCATGCCACCCGTGCGGCGATCGAGGAAGGCATCCTGCCCGGCGGCGGTGTCGCGCTGCTCAGGGCGGTCAAGGCACTCGACACGTTGGCGGCCGACAACGCCGACCAGAAATACGGCATCGACATCGTGCGCCGCGCCATAGAGGCGCCTGCCCGCCAGATCGCCGAGAACGCCGGCGCGGAAGGCTCGATCATCGTCGGCAAGCTGCGGGAGAAGACCGACTTCGCCTGGGGTTGGAATGCCCAGACGGGCGAATATGGCGATCTCTACAGGCAGGGCGTGATCGATCCGGCCAAGGTCGTGCGCACCGCGCTGCAGGACGCCGCTTCGGTCGCCGGCCTTCTGGTGACCACCGAGGCGATGGTGGCCGAGAAGCCGAAGAAGGAAGCCGCCCCCGCCATGCCCGCCGGCGCCGGCATGGACTTCTGAGGCACTGATCACATGGCCCGCTCCCGTCACCGGGGGCGGGCATTTCGCAGATAACTCCGGGGGATGCTATGAACAAGATGACCGACATCGGATCCGTTCCAACGCCGACCCGTTCGCCGAGCGAGTTCCTCGCCTATGAAACGGAGTGCCGCAGCGCATTGAAGCCGCTGCTGACGGGCCTGCTGGACATGGCCGTGTCCGCCGGCTGGAACCGGCGCACCGCCGCGTCGGCGCTGATGTATCTGGCGGCGCAGCAGGTGTCGGCGGCATCGGAAACGTCCATGATCGGGTGAAGCTGAAGGCCAGTTCTCGCCGACTACCGGTGGAACCGCAGTCCCCGGCGGGCGGGCGTAAACACCCTTTTGGTTTTCAACAGGGCATTGACGCGATATAGTCCCGGCGAGTGGGGGCCAATCGAGGGCCGGACCGATGCAGGAATACCTGGATCATAAACTCGAATGCCCCTATTGCGGGACGATCCGGCTGCGCATTCCCGCCGACGCCACCGAGTCCACCGAAATCAGATGTGATGACTGTGGCAAACCTCTGGGCACCTGGGGCGAGTTGCAGGACGATTTTGTAAAGCAAGGCGGCCACGACGGCGTTTTCCGGCTGTCGAGAGGCAGGATCAAACGGATCGAGTGAAAAGGCCGCGCGTTCCAATATCACGCTGCGCATCTTTACGCATGCTCGTTCCGAGAAACGGAGAGCGGCGACACCATGGTCGCCGCCCCGAAATTGCGCTGCGGATCAGGCGTGCAACCATTGTCCGGAGTCCATCACCGGCGGCATCGTCCCGTCCTCGGCCAGGATGTCCTTCTTCCTGGCGAACCGGACCAGGATCCCGCGCGCTGTCTCGGCGTCGATTTCGCCAGCCAATGCGGCTTTGCAGGCGCGGATCGCCGCCCTTTGCTCCGGACTGTTTCCACACCAGTCCACGACGAACTGGTAAGCGTCCACGACCGAGTTCAGTTGGCGCGGAAAGCCGAGCCCGACCCACACGCGGACAGGCTTTTCGAAGGGTTGAGAAAGCATCGTATCCTCCCTTCGTCGCGTCAGGCGGCAACGCCGCCGGTCTCGCCGGCTTTCGGCCCGGTCATCCAGGGCATCGCCACGGATACATCCTCGAGGATTTTCGCCGAACGGGCGAAGCCGGCGAACGCGTCGCGCGCCGCCCTCAGCGGCACAAGGCCGTCGAACGCGCGGTGGCACGCCCGCGTCGCCGTCTCGTAGATCACGCCACGGCGGTGCCTGGGCCATTCGTGGAGAAAGTCGCAGGCATCCTCGAGACAGGCGATCTCCTGGACGAGACCTTCCGCGGCTCTCACGAATACGGGACTTTCGAATGTTCTCTCGCTCATTGAAACCTCCAATGGTTGAACGATTTCAGCTGTTTGAGGATGGCCGCCCCGCAATCGGCAGCGGCCATGAGAAATATGTGAAGGCCGACTTCCAGCGTCAAGGCTCATGAAGTTGCGAATATACTGAGACGCCAAACCGAACGGCCGGTGTCCCTCCGCCGCCTTGAAAACTGCTAGTTTGCTCTCCACCCCATTGCGGACGCCGGCTTCGCATACCTCCAACTTGTGAGCGGGCCGCACAGTGAACGAAAATTGAAATCGTTAGATGAAAATCACGCCCTTGTTGGCGCGCAAACACTTGCGAAAGCAGGCTTTCTTCCGATTGAAATCGGGAAGTGAAAGCGACACGAGGGCAAGCTCGTCCACCTCGAGGACCTCGTCTTTCGCGACGCCGAGATGGATCAGCGGACGCCCACCCACGAACTGACCCGCGCCCACGCCATCGTGCGCAACCGGCGACGGATATTGTCTCGGGGCCGCGACTGGGCTCTGGGCAGCGAGGGGCTGCGCGAGCTGTCCGGCCGAAACGGCGCGTCGGCGACGGCTCCGGAAGGCGAGTGGGAAGGGGAGGGGGAGGCGACGACCGATCCTGCGGATCCATGGGATGAGCCTGAGGCGGATCGATTGGCCGAGGAGTTCGCTGAGATTGACGCGGTCTTGGCGCGATCGACCCGGCTGCTCGCCGGCGAAGCCATTTCACCGAAGGCGGCGCCGCAAGGAGACGCGCGCCTTGCCGTCCTCTACGATCTTGACTGGGACGAGGATGCCCGCCTCTCAGAATGGCGACAGACCCTCGATCGCACGTTGGCGTTTCCCACAGTGCTGCGCGCGGCTATTGCGCTCGACGCCTGGGCCGACATCGAGGTGTTGCAGCGCGGCGACTGGATCGGCGGATTGCTGGTCGCAGCCCTTCTGCGGCAGGAGGGCGTCACCGCCAACCATCTCGCCTGCCTGCATCTGGGCGCCCAGAAGATTCCGCGCGAGCGCCGGCGGTCCCGCGCCCGCATGGAGCGGGTTGTCGCCCATATCGACACCATCCGCGAGACGGCCGTCGCCGGACTGAAGGAGCACGATCGCCTGGTGCTCGCCAGCGAGCGGATGGAGCGTCACCTTCGCGGTCGTCGCGCCAACTCGAAGCTACCCGCGCTGATGGATCTTGTGCTGTCCCGACCGATTGTTTCCACCAACATGGTCCAGGCGGCGTTGAAAGTATCGAGACAGGGCGCACTCGATCTGATCAGCGTGCTCGGTTTGCGCGAGTTGACGGGCAGGGGAAGTTACCGCGCATGGGGGATCGTTTAGCTGGGAAGGCCCTTTGGCCGTGTCGATTCCGGCGTGCCCTTCGGCGCACGTGGCTTCATGAAACTTCCTGCATGCGCCGCCAGATTCCACTCGGTCCCCAATTGTGGTGCCGAAGGCGTAGCTCGACGTGCAGTTGGAGGTGTTCGTTTGAACTCGCCAAGCTTTCTTGCGCTAGCGGCTCCAATTAGCCCATGCTTCCAGCGACAAGGGCTGGCTCTGAACGTCTATATCCGCTTCGACGCCGGATCAGCGCCGCAATCGACCCTCGATTTAACCGCTGGCGTTCGCTGCGTCCGCGGGCCGGACCCAGACGATCTCATCGTTCGTCAGATAGACAATTGCTCCGCGTTTGGCGCCCGTCGCAGAGAGATAATCGTGCAACTGCTGCACGTGTGCCTCGCGATCCGCAGGCGTGGGATTCACGTCGGATTTCCAATCGATCGCAGCATCGACTTGGTTTTCTATGATCGCCAACGCGTCGGCGCGCCCGGCGATGAGACCGCTCTCGTCGTGTCCCCAGATTGCGATCTCGGGCACGAGGTAGGACCGGAGATCGGCAATCTGTGGCAAGGCAAGCCCGCGAAGCGCGGTTGCGCCCATCTCACGGGGATCCGGGCGCGGTTCGTTGTCGTCGCCACCTGAAATCAGTTGATCGAGTAGTTCACCAGCGCGGGAAACGCTCGCGTCGAGTGCTGCTGCAAGCTCGCCGGTCAGAAACTCTTCCATCAACTTGTGAAGGATGACGCCGCGGCGTGCTCCGGCGCCGACCACCTCGAGATGTTCGATGTGACTCTCCAAGGCCACGGCGCCCTCGATAGGATCGCCAAGCCGGTCGGCGTCATGCTCGCTGGGCCGGCGCCAGGCAATCGGCGGCGCGCTCTCCACGACGGATCGTTGCTCGGCGGCAAAAATGTCCGAAGACTGTCCGTTTGGCTGAGACGCCGGTCCCGCCATTTCGCGCGGAGCAAAGGACGTAAGATCCAACTCGGGAATGTCGTGCTGACGCAGGTCTATGGAGCTGAACCAGGAATCTTTGGACGCCTGGGGAATATGAGGGAGGACCAGGAGGTCCCGTGCCCGTGTGCAGGCGACGTACCAGATCCGCTCGCGTTGATTGCCGTCTTCCAGGTTTTCAACGGCGCGCGCTGCAGCCAATTCCGGCGGCGCGACGCCACCGAGCATCCAGTGCAGGCTGTTGTCGGATTGCCGGTGCACGAACTGGTCCGGCCGGTAGAGTTCGGTCGTGGAATTGACCGGAATGACGACCGGCCACTCCAGACCCTTGGCGCTGTGGATGGTGACGATGTCGATAGCGTCCGCCGCGGCGTCGATGCGTCCTTCCTGCGCCCGGGCCTTACGCTCCCAATCCGACTGGAGATCGCGAATGAATGCGCGTAGGCCAGTGACCGAATAGCTGCGTGCTCGTTCGATCAGAGCGTCCAGGTTGGCGAGAGCGCGGGCATTACGATTGCCATGTCGCGCGGCCATGATCACGCGGATGTTCAGACGTTCGATGGCCTCCGCCAGGATCTGACTCGGCGTCACGATCGAGGCCCGTCGACGAAGTTGTTGCAGCTCGACGAGAATTTGTCTTGCCACTTGATGCTGAATCAGTTCCGGGTCCGTCCGGACGGTGAAAAAACTCTCGCCATCGTCCTTAGCGGCAACAGCCGCAGTGATGTCGAGCAGCTCTTGTTCGCTGAGGCCCACCAGCGGTCCTCGCATCAGCGCGCCAAAGGCCAGCGTGTCGGAGGAATCCGCCAGGACCCGCAAGAGCGCCAGGATATCCTGCGTTTCCTGCCGCCGCATCAGCGTCTGGCCGGCCTGCGAGGATACCGCGAGGCCGCGCTGCTCGAGCGCCCGCTCGTAGCGCCACAGTTCGGTATGACCTGGCGAAAGCAGCGCGATGTCGCCGGCCCGAAGCGGCGTGCATGTCTTGTCCGCGCGTTTTATCGACACGTTGCCGATCAAGGCGACGCAGATGTCGGCAACGCGCTCCGCTTCGGCCTCCCGAAACATCTCCGCGTAGATGCGCCCCTCGGTCGCCACTTCGACCGTGAAGCGGGCCACGCAGGGAAGCGGGTGTGACGCTTCGAACAGCGTGGGTGCTAGCGCGACATATCGGGGCTGCGAGGGCTTGGCAAAGACTGGCTCGAAGCAGGCGTTCACATGCTCGATGATCGGGCTCAGCGATCGGAAGTTGGCGGTGATCTCGAGTACCGCGCCATGATCCTGGCCATCTATCAGGCGGCGACAGAGTTCGTAAGCTTCGATGTCGGCGCCGCGGAAACGGTAGATCGCCTGTTTCGGATCGCCGACAAGGAAGAGCGCTCCGGGCCGCACCTCTGACTCCTCCCATTTTGCGTGCTGAGCTTCGATTGCGGCGATCGAAAACAAGATCTCGTTCTGGATGCCGTCCGTGTCCTGGAATTCGTCAACCAGGATGTAGCGATAGCGCTGACCGATGGCCTGGCGCACCTCCTCGTGGTCCCGTACCAGCGAACGGACGTGTATCAGCAGGTCGTCGAAATCCAGGACGGCGGCCGCGCGCTTGCGTGCCTTGTAGCTTTCGAGCAACTGGTCGAGCGACGTTGACAAGGAGCAGACGAGCGTGCTGGCGATATGACCTATGAGTTCGTTCCAGGCGATGACGACTGTCTCGTATATCGTTTGGCCGTCTCCTGAGCCGACGTCGTTGCGGTGAGCGCCGAAGCCTCGGACCGCATTTTCGTAGGCTTTGAGTTGGAGGCCTTTGCGCTCGAAGAGTCGACTGGTTCCCGGATCGCAAAGCCGCCACAGGGTTCCGAACTCCGCCTTGCTTGCGAGGCAATTCTGATAGCGCTCGGCGAGTCGGCGCAATTCGTGCGCGATGTCGGAAAGCCATTTGTCTGGCTCGATGCTCGCCTGCCACCGGTCGAAATCATCCACCGCCTGGACGAAATCGATGTCAGGCCTCGCCTCGAGCGACGGCGGGATTGGTTGGGCATCGGGGTGCTTGCGCCGAAGGCTCGCGAGTTCCCGAATGAGATCGACGACCTGAAGGGGGATTTCCTCGGCCAGCACCACGATCGGGTCGCCTTCTACTGCGTCTATCGCGAGCCGTCGCGAGAACCAGGCCGACAGCTCGGCCGTGAACAGATTGTCGGCGACCGTCGCATCGACCACACGGGCGCCGGGGTCGAGGCCTGCCTGCACGCCATGGCTGCGGATGATCGCCTGGCAAAATCCATGAATCGTCGTCGCCGTTAGCTCATCCAGGCGAGGAGAGGCAGCGACAAGCGCATCGCGCTGCTGCTCCGAAAGGCCCTGCGGCAGAACGGACTTCAGAAAAGCAGGAACATTGCCCGCCAGCAGCGTGTCGATCGTCTCCCTGATCCGGCGCGCGAGCTCGCTCGCCGCGAGTTCGGTGAAGGTGATTGCCGCGATGTCATCCGGTTGATGGCCGGCAGCGAGCATCATTGCCACGCGACCGGCCATCAGCGAGGTCTTGCCGGTTCCGGCGGCCGCCTCCACCAGCAGGATCGACAAGAAATCGGTCATGGCCCTGCAACGGGCCTGCTGGTCGACAAGCATCATGTCGAGGCGCTCCACAGCCGGTTGAGGGGTTGGTTCGCCACCCGGAACTCGGAGGCCTTGCGGCGCAGATAACTTTCACGATCGGTGGGAAGGGCAAGGCGCATATCGTCATATTCGATGTCCTGCTCCCAACGCGGTGCGATCCGGCCGCTGCGCAGGATCGTCATAGCCGCCGACAGATAGCCCACCGCCTCGCCCACCGCGCCATCGAGCTCGTCACCCTTCAGTTCGAAAGTTATGGGATCGTCGGCGAGATAGACGAGGCGCGCCATGACCGTCCTGACTTCCGGCAGCAGCGCACGTGCCGCGATCGCGTACAGCACGCGCTGCAGTTCCCGTCCCTGGCCCAATGCGATGCGCTGATGCTTTGGCGGCGGCTTGGCGCTCTTGTAATCGGTGATGCGCGCGCCGTCGCCCGTGGCGCGAATATCGAGCCGGTCCATGCGGCCGCCGAACACCAGCCCGGTTTGTCCGATCGGCACAACAACCGCCGTGTCCCACGGTGCCTCTTCCTCCGTGGCATGCAGCTGGCCGAACGGCACCTCCGTCCAGCTGCGCGTATCAGGTCTGACCTGATCGTCGGCGGCAAGGCCGCGGGCGGTGCGACGCGCGGCCTCTCTCACCGTATGGCGCCACAGGATTGGTGGCGGAACGGAACGCTGCAGTGGCCAGGCGTGCAGGATCGCCCTCGAGGCGTCCATGATCGCAGCTTCGATCTCGTCGGCGCTGGCGCGCGCGAACCCCGGCGTCGGCTCGAGCGCGGCGATGGCGCCGCCGATCAGCTCATGCACCAGCTCGCCGAATGAGGCTGCACCAAGCTGCAGCGGGTCGGATTGGAACCGGATAGAGCGCCAGCCCAAGGCGTAACGCCAGACAAATCCAAGCGGATCGCGCAGGAGGCGCTGCAGCGACGTCGTCGACTGGACTCGCGCCAAAGCCCTCTCGATCGCCGGATGATCGGCGCCGGAGAGACCGTCGTGCGGCGTCAATGTCGAAGGCCTTTGCCAGTTGCGCCAGCAAAGCTGGCTCTGGCGAACATGCGCGAGCTGGCCGGCATCGCGCGGCCGCGCCAAGAGCCTGTCCGCTTCGCTGAAAGCATGTCCCGGGATGCGATCGCGCTTATGCACGATCTCGTCCGATGGCCAGAGCGAACTTGGCGACAGGACGCCGCCCTTGGCGTTGCGAAGCGAGCGCGACAGAACGAGTTGTTGACGAGTGTGCGCCTTGATGATCTTGAAATGCTGTCGGTCGCGGTCGGCGACCCCTACGGGATGCAGTCTTCGGCGGTCGAGCAGATGGTGCGGCAGCAGCGGATCGTCGTTTTCCGAACGCGGCCAGGACCGGCTGGTGAGGCCGAGCAGGCGGGTATACGGTCGCGGACATGCAGCCAGTTGCAAGGCGGGGCACCAGACGACGCTATTGGCCGGGTCACGCTGATCGGCGACGCGCAACGCCTGCAAGGACAGGCCGATGGCTTGTGCCGGCGCGCTTCGCAGTGCCTCTTCCCACATTGCCAGGCTGGCCCCGCTCAGCAATCGCTTGCCGGCCTCTCCCGCTATGTCGGCTCCGCGCGCGAGAAGTTCGAGAACGGGAAGCAGGATCTGCTCGCCAAGCTCGCCGCCCCTACGCTGCGGCCTCGCCGCAGCCAGCACTTCGCGCCACTGGTCGAGGCTGCGCAAGCCGGCACCGCGGGGGATCGCAACGAACCAGTCCGAGGGAATCTGGCCCGCGAACGGGTGCACGGGCAAGCGCCGAACCAAGCGCCACACCCGCTCCTGGTTGAGCCCGTTTGCGAGAATGTCGGCCAGTGCGGCACAGGCCTGGCCCTCCGGCGTGCTCAAGGCGGGCACGCCGTGAGAGAAATGTAACGGCAATCCGGCGCTTCGCGCATAGGCCAGGAAATGATCGTCCCAGTCCTGCGTCGACGTCGCGGCAATGGCGATGTCCTTTGCATGTACCTCGCCTGAGGCGAGCAACTGGCGTGTCCAGCGCAACGCCTCGATGACCTCCGACTTGGGGTCCGCGCTCGCTTCGACGGTTGTTCGGGCCGGAGTAGTCGCGGGCTTCTTCCGGATCGACCCTCTGAACCATGTTTGCTCGACCGGGGTCGGCAACTCCCAGGTGAAATCGGTGACGCGTGCGAGCTCGTTGACAAGCGGTTGCCAAAGAGGATCGACGTCCCCCAGACCCGACAGCGTCACTGAACCCAGCAGTCGGTGCGCGAGATCAATGCGCTTGCCGGCGGAGTCCCGTAGATCGCGTGGCAACATGTGCGCGGGTGGAATGTGATCACGGATGTAGTTCTCGATGCGATGAAGATCACCGAACCGCGGCGCCTCGTCCGCCAATGAGGATAGATCGAGATCTGCCCGCCAGGCGCAATCCAATGCATGGAGAACGGCGCGTGGCATCCCCGGCAAGCCGGCTACGGGTCCAATGTCGCCAAAACTCTGGGACGCGAGCGCGGCCTGGATCGCCGGGTAGAGCACGTCGGTGCCAGCCGGCGTGGCGAAACCTCCGACCAAGCGTGCCGCCAGCAGGGGCAGGGTGACGATCTCTCGACCGATCGCTCCTTCCCGCGCCGCAGCGGCGCGGGCGCTACGCAACGCCAGCATGCCGTCGACGACGTGGGTAGAGCGAATGGGCATCGGGCTTCCGTGTGTTCTTTCAGCGGGCACTTGATCGCCTAAAATCACCGGCTATTGAAGATCAGGGCAAAGAAAAACTTGGGCTTTGGGGATGGAAATGCAGCTAACCAAGCTGAGCATCAGGAATTTCAGGAACTTTCAGTCGATCGACGTCACGCTGGCCGGCAATGTCGTGCTGCTCGGCGAGAACCGGGTTGGCAAGAGCAATCTCCTCTTCGCTATCCAGCTCATCCTCGATCCGACCCTGCCCGATTCGGTACGACAGCTGAAGCTCACCGATTTCTGGGATGGCGGGCCGGCCGACCATAGCGCGGCGATCGAGGTGCATCTGGAAATTTCCGATTTCGCTTCCGACATGGCCTTGACGGCGCTCCTGACCGATTTTCGGGCACCGCATGATCCAAACATCGCACAGCTTAGCTATGTCTTCCGCAAGAAGTCGGACGTTGCCGGCCCGCCCCAATCGGGCGCTGATTGCGAATTCCTGGTCTTCGGTGGTGGCGACGAAACGCGTTCGCTGCCGAGCAAGGTGCGGCGCCGTATTGCGATCGATCTGCTCGACGCCTTGCGGGACGCCGAAGGTCAGCTCGGCAGCTGGCGGGCCTCCCCGCTGCGCCATCTTCTCGAAGAAGCCGTCTCGGGCGTCAGCCGTCCGGATCTCGATGCTGTAGCGGCCGAACTCGACAAGGCGAGCAAGGCCCTCGAAGCTTTTCCGACCATCAAGACACTTGAAGATGAACTGCGCGCCGGAATCGCCCACCTGTCCGGAAAGGCGCACGACATCGACGCCCGTTTGCGATTTGCGCCCGCCGACCCGCTGCGTCTCTTCCGGGCGATTGCGATGTTCATCGACGGCGGCAAACGTGGCATCGCAGAGGCCAGCCTCGGATCGGCGAACGTTGCGCTACTGGCGCTGAAGCTCGCCGAATTCGCGTGGCGCCGCAAGAAAAACGAGCGCAATTTCTCGCTCCTCTGCATCGAGGAACCGGAGGCGCATCTTCACCCGCACCTCCAGCGATCGGTTTTTTCCAAGCTGCTTGGCAAGGCCGAAGCTTCCCAGGCCGTGATCGTCACAAGCCATTCGCCAACCGTGGCTGCGGTCGCGCCGTTGCGATCGATCGTTCAGCTGAAGAGGAGAGGGGGCGCGACGCAGGCGTTCTCATTGGCGCATCTTCCGGTGACGCCTGACGAGCTCGACGATCTGGAAAACTATCTTGATGCGACGCGTGCCGAACTGTTGTTCGCGCGCGGCGCCATCTTCGTCGAAGGCGATGCGGAGGAAGCGCTCATGCCCGTCTTCGCCACGTCGCTCGGTCACCCGCTCGACGATCTCGGTATCACCGTCTGCAACGTGGCCGGCACGAACTTCCGTCCTTACGTCAAGCTCGCCGAGGCGCTGGCGCTGCCCTATTGCGTCATCACCGACTGGGATCCGCTCGACGGGAGCAAGCCACCTCTGGGCAAGAAGCGTACCTTTGACCTGTGGCAGGACATGCTCACCGTTCGTGGCAAGCCCCTTCTCACCGCGGCTGAGCTGGCGAAATGGGAAGCAGCAGATTATGCGGCGTTCAGCGCCGATGCGGCCAAGTCGGGGATATTCCTCAACGAGCAGACATTCGAAGTTTCCGTCGCCAATACGCCTACCTTATTGAGCCCGCTTCTCGATATTCTGAGCGAGCAGGATTTCGGTTCTGTCAGGACTAGGCGCATTGCTGCCTGGCGTGCGGGTACGCCGGTCGTTCCTGAGCAGCTGCTGGCCATGGTCGCGAGCGTCGGCAAGGGACGCTTGGGCGCTCGGTTGGCGAAGAAATCGGCTGGGCTCAAGCCCCCAACCTACATTGAGAGCGCCATCAACAACGTCGTCGGCTTGGTTGCTCATGCTTAGCGACCGGGCCCTACTTCAAGCCTTGGCTGAACTCAAGGGCAACCCGGAGCAGGCGGCCGCGGTCGTGGAGAAGGGTCATTGCGTGGTGCTCGCCGGCCCGGGAAGCGGCAAGACCAAGACGCTGACGACGGCGATGGCGCGCGCGCTGATCGAGGATATTCCTGATCCGCGCGGGGTCGCCTGCATTACCTACAACAACGACTGCGCGATTGAACTGGAAACCAGGCTCGCGCGCTTGGGGATCACCCCGGGCGACCGCGCCTTCATCGGCACCGTGCACAGTTTCGCGCTGAGCCAGGTTATCGGTCCCTACGCGCGTTGCGTGCCCATTGGGCTTCCGCCAGACTTCAAGGTCGCAAGCAAATCTCAGATGAAAGCTGCGGTCGAAACGGCCTACCAGAACTCGATCGGCAGTTACGGCAACCCGCACGACCGATGGAAGTTCGCTTCGGAAAAGCGCCTTCGCGATGTCGACCGCACGCGGCCCGAATGGCGGGGACACAATCCGGAGCTGGCGGATTTCATCGAAGCCTACGAGGTTGAGCTGCGCCGGCAAGGCTTGATCGACTTCGACGACATGCCCCTGATCGCCTATCGCATGATCAAGGCGAATGGCTGGATCCGCAACGCGCTTTGCGCTCGCTTTCCTGTGTTGTTTGTCGACGAATACCAGGATCTCGGTCACGCGCTGCATGAGCTCGTCCTGCTGCTCTGCTTCGGAGGAGGGATACGGCTCTTCGCGGTCGGCGACACCGACCAATCGATCTATGCCTTCGCCGGCGCCAATCCCGAACTGCTGGAAAGCCTGACACGCCGGCCCGATGTGCGGATTATCAGGCTTCGCTTCAATTACCGGTCGGGCGCGAAGATCATTCGGGCTTCGCTCGGCGCGCTTGGTGAGGAACGCGACTATCGCGGCATCGACGGCGCGCCCGACGGCGATCTGAGCTTCTGGCCGGTTCCCTATGGACACGACAACCAGGCTGACACGATTGCCGGCACAATCATTCCCAAGCTTGTGGAACAAGGATTCGAGCTTGGAACAATCGCGGTTCTTTATCGGGCCGCCTGGCTCGGCGACAAGGTGGCGGCCGCCCTGAAAGAGGCGGGGATCCCTTTTGTCCGGACCGACACGAATGCGCTGGTCAAGAGAAGCTCCCGGCTGGCGCGCTTCGTCGAGGAATGCGCTCGCTGGATCACCGGCGGCTGGCGCAATGCCGAACCGCCATACGCGCGGATGCTCTCGCAAGCGCTGACGCTGGTCTACGGGCGCCACGCCAGCGAACGCGAAGAGCAGGAGCTGTCCGCGCAACTCATGGGGTTCCTCAACGCCTCGCTCGCAACCGTCGAGACGACCCACGTCTGGCTCCAGCGCTTTTCTCGTGAACTTGTTACGCCGTGGCGCAAGATTGCGCGCAACTCCGAACAGGAATGGGACGTCTGTGCGGAAATGATCGCCAATACCGATCCGGCCCGAGACCTCGATCTTCCCTTGGCGCACTTCGCCGGGCGGGTCGAGGGATCGGGTCGCGTCAACCTTAGCACCCTGCATAGTGCCAAAGGCAGGGAGTTCGACGCAGTCATCATGTACGGCGTAAACGCTTCCGACTTTCCGAGCGCGCGTGATCAACAGACTCCCGCGAGCCTTCGTGAGGCCAGGCGCTTGTTCTATGTTGGGGTGACGCGTCCGAAAAAACACCTCAGCCTGGTTTTTCAGGAGCACCACCACTCACCATGGGTCTTCGAGCTGTACCAGCGAAGTCAGCAGAACTGACCTTCCTTTAACGAGCACGAACGTCTTGTCGTCGTTCTCGTCAATGTGGTGTTCGAACCGATATCCTACGTGATTTTACTGGCGCTGCTGCCTTCAGCACACAACTCGTGAGTTCGTCTCGAATAGCGCGGATCTATCGGCACTCGCAGGACGAATAACTTACCGCGCGTGGGGGATCGCTTAGGCAGGCGGCCCGCCTTAGGCTATACAAAGGTGCCGCCTATCTGTGCATTCCGATTCTCACCAGCGAATATCCAAAATGGCCGCAGCCGAAATCCACCTCTACATCGATGACACTGGTAGCCGCGACCCGGACAGGGAGCCACCGGTGAGGCGTCGTGACGAGATGGATTGCTTCGCGTTCGGTGGAATCCTCATCAGTGAGGAAGATATCGACGAGCTTTTCGCGAGCCACAAGGCGTTCTGCGACAGCCACAATATCAGCTATCCGCTGCATTCCTGGGCAATCCGGGGCGGGCGAGGAGATTTCGGGTGGTTGAAACACCCCGAAGCCGCATTCGCATTTCTCTCCGATCTCGAGCAGTTCCTGGTGAACTTGCCGATCGTCGGCATTGCCGCCGTCATCGACCGGCCCGGCTATGTCGCCCGGTACAAGGAAAAATTCCAGGACAGGCTCTGGTTGATGAGCAAGACGGCCTACAGCATCCTGATCGAGCGCGCGGCCAAGTTCGCGCGAAGCCGTGGCCGTAAGCTGCGCGTATTCTTCGAGCGCGCCGGCAAGGTCGAGGACAACGAACTGATCGGCTTTGCCCGCTCGCTGAAAAGGGACGGGATGCCATTCGACGAGAACAACTCCGCTGCCTACCAGTCCCTGACCGGCGCCGAGTTCAGGGAGATTGTCATGGGCGAGCCGCGCGGCCGGACCAAGGCCACGCCAATGATTCAGATCGCCGATCTTGTTCTCTATCCCATGGCGAAGGGCGGGTACGAACCAACTTATCGGCCTTACGTGGCCCTGATGGAGAACAAGCGGCTGATCGACGCCTTGCTCGAACCCGGCCAGCGCGCGAGCTTGGGGATCAAGTATAGCTGCTTCGAGCGTATAAATGACAAAGGCCCGGACGAACCGAGCCTTTGAAAAAGTGTCGGCTGGCGCCGAGCGCCAACCCCGGAGCGTTGCTCACGACGGTATTATGGTGTGGATTGGGTCGGTTTTCAAGGCTGGCCGTTGAGCTACTTGCTTCGCGTTCACGCTAGTCGATGATGACGGCGCGCCCCTCGGCCTTCAGGCGGGCAAGGCCATCTCGCGTAGCCGCTCCGGCGGGTGCCCTTGCCAGTTCGTCACCTCGGCGATGACGCGCAGAGGGTCAAGGGAGCGATAGGGCAGCGTCGGGTTGCCGGGGAATTTGTTGTCCGTCAGGTTGGGATCGTCCTCGACCGGCCCGGTTGGTTCCACGACATAAATCCGTCCTCGCCCACTGCCGGTAGCCAGCTCGGCGCCTCAGATCGCAGCATCCAGCGTGGCGGCGAAATAGACCCACGACAGCGACTTACCTTCGAGGAAATTGGACTGGCAGCCGACGACGATCAGACCTCCGGGTTTCAGATCGGCCGTGGTTCCATGGAAGAAGGATTGGGAAAACACGCCGCACTCGCTGACATAAACTCGCGCTTCCTTCCTCAGTTTCGTGAATTGCTCCGCCGGGCGGACGGTGTAGCTCCCACCGCCTTTATTCCAGGAGGCCGATGACGGGTCCGAATCCGCCGTGCCATGAGATGTCACTGCGGCCCAGGTTGGGATCGTAGAGCCCCACGCCGTTCCCGCCATCCAGGAACAGCGCATTGGGACAATTGAGGTGGTCGCGGAACAGGCGCGCGAAATCATGGAAATTGACAGCATCCTCGCTTATCGCGAAACGGACTGATCCGTCTTTGCAGACTCCGACGCCGCTTCGGTGGGTCCGATCCGTCGATCCGGCAATGAAGATGGGGTTCAGCTTGTTTTCGATGACGAGCATCGGGCCAGACTGGGTGGCGAACCGCGCCTTCAGTCGACGCTTCAGATAGTCGGCCGTCGGCAGGATGCCGGCACCGTCGTCATTCAGAAAGAACACCCCGTTCGGCTCCTTGAAGAAGTTGGGCACCTTTCCAGGAGGGCCATCCATCGTCTTCGTGCTGGCGGGTCGCAGTTCCTTGCCGTTTTCGACGTAGAGTCCGATCGGCGAGAAGTCGGTCCGATACATGCCGGCGTTCATGGCGAATAGCAGCATGCGGCCCTCGTCGGCGACCGCCTTGGCGATGGCCGGGAAGCGGCGATAGGGCTCGCCATGGGCGTCTTTCCAAAACAGCCGAAGGTCATCATGCCCCGGTGTCGCGGTGCAGATAATGAATTTTGCGTCTTCGAACGTTTGCTCCTCGCACGGACGTGCGGGACCAGGTTGCGCGGCTGCGAGGGATGCAGCGAGGAGAAGCGGGATAAGAGCCAGATTCCTTGAACGCAAAATCATCATCAAGAAGACCCGAGGCCAACGGCACAGACTGAAGGTGGCATGATCTCCGCCAGAAATGATCGGCGAATCCTTCGATGGCAACGGGTTTACCCTCAACTGTGTGGATATCATGCTCCTGACCCATGGTTTGACGGTCATTTGAATCGACGCGGAAAGGGCATGTTCAGCTATTTCTACTAGGTTACCCGTCGGGGGAATCAGGGGTATCGATCGGCCGATGGGCAACGTCGTCAGTTTCCAACGGCAGAAGCCAGACAGGGCAGGGGGCATTCCCACGATCCTCGCGGCCATGGGCGTCGCCAGCGCGGCTGGGTATTTCGGTCCGGGCCTGGTTGAGAAATTGCAGCCTCCTACCAGCATGCACCTTGTGGCCTCGAGCAGCATGGATACCATCGCCGGCCGGGCGTCGGTGATCGACGGTGACACCATCGAAATCCACGGCGAGCGGATCAGGTTCAATGGGATAGATGCCCCGGAATCGGCGCAGCTCTGCACGGACGCCGGCGGCCGGACATATCGCTGCGGCGCCAGATCGGCGGAGGCCCTTGCCGAATGGCTGGCGTCGTCGTCGCCAACGGCCTGCAAATTCGTCGAGCGCGACCAGTACGGCCGTTTCGTTGGCGACTGCACCCGGGCGGATGGTGCAAGCGTTCAGCGATGGCTCGTGCGCAACGGGCACGCAATGGACTGGCCGCGCTACTCGAACGGCATGTTTTCCAGGGAGCAATCCACCGCCAAAGCGGACAAAATCGGTATCTGGCAGGGACCTTTCCAGCCGCCATGGGAGTGGCGTGCCACGCAGCGCGAACGGTCCGACAGCTCGTCGACCATTTCTCTCGTGCCGTCGGCCGCGTCTTCTGCCGCCGCATCCGAGCAGTCGGGCGCGTGCAGCATCAAGGGCAACATCACTCGGAAGGGGGAGCGCATCTACCACGTCCCCGGCCAGAAATATTACACGCAGACGCGAATCTCGCCCGGCAAAGGCGAGCGATGGTTCTGTTCCGAACAGGAAGCCAGAGCAGCGGGCTGGCGCCGATCTCAGCAGTAAAGAAGCCAGGGGCCCCTTCGGCAAGCTGCGCATAACGTCCGGGCTAGAAGCACAACGCCCGCCGCGGGAGGAGGTGCGGCGGGCGTCATATAGATGGTCGACGATCGGGAGGAGGTGAAAGTCGACCGTATCCGTCAGTCTCTGGGAGGAGGTAGATCCCGACGAAATCGATAGATGTAAATCTAGCCGGTCGAAGCCGTCGCTCCAGCGCTGATTTCGCATGGCAGCGATGCGCATTGTGCATTGCAACATAGTCCGCTGACGCTCCTTTGGTTGAGATCTGGGGACGGGCCCGGCTCGGCTCTGGCGGCAAGACGCACATTGGGCCTATACGCAGACCGCGCAAATCGTATCGATTCAGGAAGAAGTCATGAGACGACAAACGCGTCCCTTCATTGTGGAGATGAAGCACAGGCGCGCTCCAACGAAGAAGCAATCGATCTAGGGCAATCTGAGTATTGCTGCGGTCGATACTGAAACAATGCGCGGTCTAGAAGGGGATACCCCGACTTCCGCGCCCCTGATTGACTCCAGCGCTGCGCCGATTGATGTTGCGGGCAACGATGACCAGGAAGTGGAGCACACTATGCCCGATCTGCCGGAAGCTGAAACCGTCGAGGCCGTTACTGAGGCTCCTGCAGCGGTAGAGGCCCCGGAACCGAAGAAAAAGGCTCCACGGCCAAAAAAGGCGAAGGCGACCTCCAAACCGCGGGTTACAAAGGAAGCCACAAAGCCTGCACTCAAGGCGGCGGAGGCTCCGCCTGCTCCGGCCCGCGCCAAGCGCAAGACCTATTCCGAGAAAGAGCGCGCACAAAAAGTTGGACAGATCAAGAAGGCGATCGGCAGCGGCGACAGCGTGAAAGTCGCCGTGGGCAAGGCGGAAATATCGGAACAGACGTATTATCAGTGGCTCAGGGCTTCACAGCCCGCGACGAAGGGTGGCGACTTCGATCTGGAGCGTTTGGCCGCCCTTGAGAAAGAAAACAAAGACTTGATGAAGCAGCTGGAAGAGCGGCTCCTTAAGCAGAATGCCGAACTGAAGCGTAAGCTTGGGATCAAATAGCCGGGCTGCTCCAGATCAAATTTTGAGAGCTTTGGATAGCCGGGTTACCTGCGTCGCCCGTCTCGCCTAGAGCGTTAATCTGCAAATAGCAGAAGCTGCCGATCGTCGTCGCTGCCGTTCCCATCAAGCGACGACAGCGTCACACCGATCAATCTGATGCCTTTTTCGGTGGGGAAGAGCGGCGCCATCAGGGCGGCCGCCACTCCCTCCAGGTCGATGACGCTCGCGATGAGACCACTCGCAGTCCGGCTGCGTGTGATCTGGTGGAAATCAGCGTACTTGACCTTCAGCGTCACCGTCCGGCCGCGAATCCCCTTGGCTTCGCAATAGCCCCAGACCTTTGAGGCAAGCGTCGAGAGTTCGGTTCGCGCCGTCCCAATGTCGAATATGTCGGTCGGGAACGTGTCTTCCGCCCCGACCGACTTGCGCGGCCGGTTCGGTTCGACCGGACGATCATCGATGCCGCGGGCAATCCTGTAGTACCACGTGCCCGACTTCCCAAAATGCTCCTGAAGGAATGACAGCGGCTTGTCACGGAGATCCACGCCGGTCGCGATCCCCAGACGCTCCATCTTGGCCGCCGTCGCCGGACCTACGCCATGGAACTTCTTGACGGGCAGGCTCGCCACGAAGTCCGGCCCCATCTTCGGCGTTATCACGGCCTGGCCGTTGGGCTTATTGAGATCGCTGGCCAGTTTCGCCAGGAACTTGCAGTACGAAATGCCAGCCGATGCGTTGAGGCCGGTCACTTCCTTGATGCGCGCGCGAATGATGGTAGCGATCTCCGTCGCGACGGCGATGTTCTGCTTGTTGATCGTAACGTCGAGATACGCCTCGTCCAGCGATAGCGGCTCGATCAAATCGGTATGCTCGGCAAAGATCTCGCGGATCTGCGCCGACACCGCCCGGTAGACGTCGAACCTCGGCTTGACGAAGATCAGTTCCGGACAGAGGCGCTTCGCGGTTGCTGAGGGCAGTGCCGATCGCACTCCGAAGGCGCGTGCCTCATAGCTTGCGGCCGCAACGACGCCGCGGGCGGCCGAGCCACCGACCGCGACCGGCTTTCCGCGCAGCTCCGGATTGTCCCGCTGTTCGACCGACGCGTAGAAGGCGTCCATGTCCACGTGCAAGACGCGGCGATGCAGGGGAGACGGGCCGTCCTGTCCCAGGGCTCCGCTGACGCCGATGCGGTGGTCCGTGTCTTCTATCATGGCGTCTTCATCGTCGCTGCATTGACCTTCTCGAGAAGATGGGCGGGAGCCGGTGGTATTCCAAATCACCGGCCCCGCCGGGGCTGGGGAATATTATTGCAGCTGTCCCCTACCGCAAATGTCAGGAGGCTTTCCCTTGGGCGGGACATCGCGGCAGGATGACCGGGCCGATCCTTGTTGCGAACGAAACGGAAACACGATTCATTCGCGCAATGAACCTCGCTGTCCTTGATTCGACCGTGGCCGCCGCGGCGCCAGACGACTACCTTGCCGGCCTCAACACCGAGCAACGATCGGCGGTGGTCCACGGCGAAGGCTCGGCCGCGGAGCCCCTGCTGATTATCGCAGGAGCCGGGTCGGGCAAGACCAATACCTTGGCGCACAGGGTCGCGCACCTGATCGTGAACGGTGCCGATCCTCGACGAATCCTTCTCATGACTTTTTCGCGCCGGGCCGCGGCGGAGATGACGCGCCGTGTCGAGCGCATCGCAGCCATGGTGCTCGGCGACAAGGCGTCGATCATGACCGAGGGACTCACCTGGGCAGGCACGTTCCATGCGATCGGAGCCCGGCTGCTGCGCGATCATGCGCTCGAAATCGGTCTCGACCCGGCCTTTACGATCCACGACCGGGAAGATTCGGCCGACCTGATGAACCTGGTACGGCACGAACTCGGCCTGTCCAAGACCGAGAGCAGATTTCCCGCCAAAGGCACCTGCCTTGCGATCTACTCGCGGGCGGTCAACGCGCAGGCCGAACTGGAAGCCGTGCTCGCCAAATCCTTCCCTTGGTGCATAGGCTGGGCCGAGGAGCTGAAAACCCTGTTCGGCGCCTATGTCGAAGCCAAGCAGGCGCAGAACGTCCTCGACTACGATGACCTTCTGTTGTGGTGGGCGCAGATGTGCGCGGAGCCGGCAATCGTGGAACAGCTCCGCTCGCGCTTCGACCACATCCTTGTCGACGAATACCAGGACACCAACCGGCTGCAGGCGACCATCCTGACGGCGCTCAAGCCTGACGGCCGGGGGCTGACTGTCGTCGGCGACGACGCGCAGTCGATCTATTCCTTCCGCGCCGCCGAGGTTCGCAATATCCTGGATTTTCCAGGGCTGTTTCCGGAGCCTGCCCGTATCGTCACGCTTGACCGCAACTACCGGTCCACGAACACCGTGCTGGACGCGGCGAACGCGGTCATCGGCGAGGCGGCCGACCGCTTCATCAAGAACCTCTGGACCGAGCGGCGTTCCGCGGAAAAGCCGTTGCTGGTGACCGTGCGCGACGACGCGGAACAGGCGAACTATGTGTGCGACAAGGTGCTGGAGGAGCGGGAGAGCGGGACGAGGCTCCGGGCGCAGGCGGTTCTCTTCCGCGCCTCGCATCATTCCGGCCCTCTGGAAGTCGAGCTGACGCGCCGCAACATCCCGTTCGTCAAATTCGGCGGGTTGAAATTTCTCGATTCCGCGCATGTGAAAGACGTGCTGGCGCTTCTGCGCTTCGCGGAAAACCCGCGTGATCGCGTGGCCGGCTTTCGCGTGCTTCAGCTCTTGCCCGGCATCGGCCCATCCGCCGCGGGTGCTGCGATCGAGGCGATGGAGCGCGCGCTCGATCCGGTCCTCGGGCTTCAGTTCTTCAAGGTGCCGGCAAGGGCGGACGAGGATTGGCCCCCCTTCGTCGACCTGTTCTCGGCGCTGCGCACACGGTCGACCTGGCCGGCGGATCTCGAACGTGTGCGGCTGTGGTACGAGCCGCACCTCGAGCGTGTCCACGAGGACGCCGCCGCGCGCCGCGCAGACCTTCTCCAACTCGAACAGATTGCGGCCGGCTATCCCTCGCGCGAGCGCTTTTTGACCGACCTGACGCTGGACCCGCCTGACGCCACGAGCGGAGATGCAGGCCCGCCGCACCTCGACGAGGACTATCTCATCCTGTCCACGATCCATTCTGCCAAGGGCCAGGAGTGGACGAAGGTGTTCCTGCTCAACACCGTCGACGGCTGTATTCCGATCGACCTGGCGGTCGGCGAGCGCGACGATCTCGAAGAGGAACGCCGGCTGCTCTATGTCGCCATGACGCGGGCAAAGGATTCGCTGCATCTGGTCACCCCGCAGCGCTTCTATGTCAGCGGGCAGTCGGCATGGGGAGACCGGCATGTCTACGCATCGCGCACGCGGTTTATTCCAGACCACATCCTCGACCGCTTCGAACAGATTTCCTGGCCGCCGCCATCGGCCGCGCCCGGCAGGGCACCGCAGCCCGAGGTCCGGATAGATCTCAAGACGAAGATGCGCGGGATGTGGCGATAGCGCTGTCCCGGTATTCGGCCGTCATGCGGCCATGCGCCCGGCGTGACAGTCGATCTCGACGCAGCCGGCGGTGCTGCGCGCATTGATCGCCTTGCTGTCGGCGAAACCATGAAGGGCGATCGCCGCCAGATCGTCGCCGGCGCGGATCGGCCGGGACCACCAGCCGTCGCGATATCGCCATCCCGCCCGGATCACAGCTTCAGCGTCCTTGCTGTCGGGACGCAGATTGGCGGCCGCGTGAACGATGCGCGCCTCTGGCGACCTTTTCCTGAGCAGCGCGCGGCCTTCCGCTAGCGCAGCCTGCCGGTCGTCTGCCAGTACGAGCTGATGGAAATAGTGCCGCGATCGCTTCAGCGGCGTGAGATACGCGATCCTGACCTGAAAAGCCGCCATACCCGTTCTCGTTTTCTGTCTCTTATTGAGATTGGAATCGGACGCAAAATTACAAGACCGGACGGTTCCGGCCGTTTCTCTCGACGCGCACGACGCCGCGGTTCCGCTGCGGCATCCATCCCGATCCAACGAGTCCGTTGACTCTTTGTCAGGATGAGAACAAACATAGAACATATCACGGACAGAACAGCTTTCAAGGGATAGATGCGTGCCTCGGCGCCCCATTCTTCAGCGATTGTCGAACTTCGAGAGCGGATTGCCCGCCTCGAAGGACGGTCCAGGCGCGCCAAATCGGTGCTTCCGTTCGGAATTCGCGAAATCGATTCGCGGCTTCCGGGGGGCGGACTGGCACGCGGGGCGCTGCATGAAGTCGCCGGCGGCGGCAACGGCGCGATCGACGGCGCGGCGGCAGCGCTGTTCGCGGCCGGGATCGCCGGGCGCACGACCGGAAAGACCCTCTGGTGCATCGCCAAGCCGGACCTGTTCGCTCCGGCGCTGGCGCATGCCGGCCTTGCGCCGGATCGCGTCGTCTATGTCGAGGCCGGCGACGACAAGGCCATTCTGGCCTGCATGGAGGAAGGCCTTCGCCATGGCGGGCTCGGCGCTGTCGTCGGCGAGGTCGCCCGATTGCCGATGACCGCCTCGCGCCGGCTTCAGCTTGCGGCCGAAGGCACCGGATCGATCGGCATCGCGCTGCGCCGCTGGCGCCGGCACAGCGATGCGTCCGACTTCGGCGCGCCGACCGCCGCCATGACGCGTTGGCGCGTCTCCGTCCTTCCGTCCGAGGTGCTGCCGGTTCCGGGCGTCGGCCGCCACAGATGGCTTGTTGAGTTGATCCACGCCAAGGGCGGCGTGGATAGTGCTGATATCGAGTTGGAGGCTTGCGATGAGACGGGTCGTCTCGCTCTTCCTGCCGGACTGGTCCACGGATCGGCTGCGGCGGATGGCTGGCGACGCGGCGCCTCCGGCTGAGGCGCCGCTCGTGATGATCGGCCGGGACGGCAACAGGCGGGTGGTCACGGCAGCGGACGCCGTCGCCCGAGCGGTCGGGCTGCGCCCCGGCATGCCCGCGACCGAGGCCCAGATCCTGATCCCCGGCCTGATCACAGTGGATGCCGATCCGGTCGCGGATGCCGAGGCGCTGGAACGGCTGGCATTGTGGGTGCTCCAGCGCATCTCGCCGATCGTCGCGGCCGATCCGCCGGATGGCATCGTGATCGACTCGACCGGCGCCGACCATCTCCATGACGGCGAAGCGACCATGATCGAAACCCTGATCGGCCGGCTCGCCATGTCGGGCGTCACCGCACGCGCCGCGGTGGCGGACACCTGGGGCGCGGCCCATGCGCTCGCCCGGTTCGCCGCCGAGCCCTCTATCATCGCGCCGCCGGGACATGGTGCTGTCGTGCTCGATCCCCTGCCGCTCGCGGCTCTGCGCCTGCCGCCTGGAATGGCGGCCGATCTCCGGGTTCTCGGCTTCGAACGCGTGCGTGATCTTCTGGCCCAGCCGCGCGCGCCATTGACGCTGCGCTTCGGCCCCGAGTTCGCGCGCCGGCTCAATCAGGCGCTTGGCGACGTGGCCGAACCGATCGAGCCGATCCGACCGCCCGACCTGATCGAGGTGCGGCGGGCTTTCGCGGAACCCATCGGCGCTGCCGAGACGATCGCCCGTTACATCGGCAAGCTCACCGACCAGCTCTGCGCCGCGCTGGAGGCAAAGGGTCTCGGCGCGCGCCGTCTCGATCTTCTCTGCCATCGCGTCGACGCACGCGTCGAAGCCGTCCGCGTCGGTATGGCGCAGCCGGTGCGCGATGCCCGGCGCCTGTCCCGTCTTCTGTGCGACCAGATTGAGAAGATCGATCCGGGCTTCGGCATCGAGCTCATGGCGCTGGCCGCCACCACAGCCGAGCCGTTGCAACGCCGGCAGATGGCGAGCGACCTCATAGAGATCGCAATACCGGATATCTCCGACCTCGTGGACACGCTGGCCAACCGCGTCGGCGAGCGGGCGATCTACCGGGTGGCCCCTGTCGCCAGCGACGTGCCCGAGCGATCGGTCTGCCGTATCCCGGCGCTGTCGCCCGACACCGGCACGGCCTGGCCAAGCCATTGGCCGCGGCCGGCGCGTCTATTTGCCCATCCGGAGCGCATCGAGGCGATCGCCCTCTTGCCGGATCATCCGCCGGCGAGCTTCACCTGGCGGGGCGTGCGCCGCCGCGTGAAGCGGGCGGACGGTCCCGAGCGCGTCCATGCGGAGTGGTGGAAGCGCGATGCCGAGCTTGCCGCCATCCGCGATTATTTCCGGGTCGAGGACCAGGCCGGCGAACGCTACTGGATTTACCGCGCCGGCAATGGCGAGGACCCTGAGACCGGTTCGCATCTCTGGTTTCTGCATGGGGTGTTCGGATGAGCGAGCCCCGCTACGCCGAGCTTCAGGTCACCACGCATTTCAGCTTCCTGCGTGGCGCGTCCTCCTGCGAGGAGCTGTTCGCGCGCGCAGCCGAACTCGGCATCGAGGCGCTGGCCGTGGTCGACCGCAATTCGCTCGCCGGCATCGTGCGTGCCCATGAAGCCGCGAAGGCGACCGGCGTACGGCTTGTCGTCGGATGCCGGCTCGATCTCGCCGATGCGCCGCCGATCCTCGTCTATCCCACCGATCGCCCGGCCTATTCTCGGCTTTGCCGTCTACTATCACTCGGAAAGCAGCGCGCCGGAAAGGCAAAGTGCGATCTGCGCTGGGCCGATCTCGTCGCCTATGGCGAAGGCCTGATCGCCGTGCTCGTACCCGACATGGCGGACGAGGATTGCGGATTCCATCTGCGCCGGCTGCGCGACGCCTTCGGTGACCGTGCCTACATGGCGCTGACGTTGCGGCGTCGGCCGAACGACCAGCTCCGACTCCACGAATTGTCCAACCTCGCGGCGCACATGCGCGTGGCGACCGTCATCACCAACGACATCCTTTTCCACGAGCCCAGCCAGCGCGTCCTGCAGGACGTGGTGACCTGTATCCACCATGGCGTCACCATCGACGACCTCGGCGAGCGGCGCGAGCGCCATGCCGATCGCTATCTGAAACCGCCGGCCGAGATGCACCGCCTGTTCGCGCGCTATCCCGAAGCGCTCGCCCGCGCGCTGGAGATCGTGCGGCGCTGCGCCTTCTCCATGGACGAGCTACGCTACCAATATCCGGAGGAGCGCGACGATCCCTCGCTCACCCCGCAGCAGACGCTTGAAAAACTGACCTGGGAAGGTGCTGAGCGGCGTTACCCGGAGGGTGTGCCGGACAATGTCGTCGCCTCGCTCAAGCACGAGCTGGCGCTGATCGCCAAGCTCGACTACGCGCCATACTTCCTGACGGTCAATTCCATCGTGCGCTTCGCCCGCTCGCGCGACATTCTCTGCCAGGGGCGCGGCTCGGCCGCCAATTCGGCGGTCTGCTACGTGCTCGGCATCACCAGCATCGACCCCGGACGAAACGATCTCTTGTTCGAGCGGTTCATTTCGGAAGAACGGCGCGAGCCGCCGGACATCGACGTGGATTTCGAGCATGAGCGGCGCGAGATCGTCATGCAGTGGGTGTTCGACACTTACGGCCGCGACCGCGCAGCACTCTGTTCGACCGTCATCCGTTACCGCACCAAGGGGGCGCTACGGGATGTCGGCAAAGCGCTTGGGTTGCCAGAGGATTTGATCTCGACACTCTCCGGCCAGGTCTGGGGCTGGTCGGAAGAGGGCGTGTCGAAAGGCCAGGTCGAGCAGCTCAATCTCAACACGGCCGACCGGCGCTTGCGCCTGACCCTCGACCTTGCCCGGCAGCTCATGGGCGCGCCCCGGCATCTCAGCCAGCATCCGGGCGGCTTCGTCCTCACCCACGACCGGCTGGATGACCTCGTGCCGATCGAGCCGGCGGCGATGGAAAACCGCCAGGTGGTGGAATGGGACAAGGACGATATCGACGCGCTGCGCTTCATGAAGGTCGACATTTTGGCATTGGGGATGTTGACCTGCATGAAGAAGGGCCTCGACCTTCTGGCCGAGCACAAGGGCGCCAATCTCGACCTTGCGACGATCCCGCCGGAGGACCCGCGCACCTACGCGATGATCCGAAAGGCGGACACGCTCGGCACATTCCAGATCGAAAGTCGAGCGCAGATGTCGATGCTGCCGCGCCTCAAACCTCGAACCTACTACGACCTCGTCGTACAGGTCGCGATCGTGCGGCCCGGCCCTATCCAGGGAGACATGGTGCACCCGTATCTGCGCCGCCGCGAAGGGTTGGAACCGGTCCACTATCCCAAGCCGGAACTCGAAAGGGTGTTGGGCAAAACGCTGGGGGTGCCCTTATTCCAGGAGCAGGCCATGCAGGTCGCGATCAGCTGCGCGGGCTTCACGCCCGGAGAAGCGGACATGCTGCGCAAGTCGATGGCCACGTTTAAACACAGCGGCGGCGTCAGCGCCTTCAAGGCCAAGCTTATCGACGGCATGGTCGCCAACGGCTACGAGCGCGATTTCGCGGAAGCCACCTTCCGGCAGTTGGAGGGGTTCGGCAGCTACGGATTTCCGGAAAGCCACGCAGCCTCCTTTGCCTTGATCGCCTACGCTTCCGCCTGGCTCAAATGTTGGCACCCCGACGCATTCGCCGCAGCACTTCTCAACTCCCAGCCGATGGGTTTCTACGCGCCCGCCCAGATCGTCCGCGACGCCCGCGATCACGGCGTCGAGATACGGCCCGTCTGCGCCAACGCCTCCCGATGGGATTGTACGCTCGAACCCCCCGACGACGAAGACCGCTTCGCCGTTCGCCTGGGCTTTCGCATGGTCAAGGGCCTTGCCAATCAGCATGCTGCATCGATCGTCGGCGCGCGCGCCGATCTGCCCTTCGCGTCGGTCGACGATCTCTGGCGCCGCGCCGGCGTACCGCAGGCAGCGCTCGTCCAGCTCGCCGAGGCCGACGCCTTCCGGCCGGCTTTCGGCCTGGCACGGCGCGAAGCGCTCTGGGCCATACGCGGCCTGCGTGACGCCCCGCTGCCACTGTTCGCGGCCGCGACGGCGCGCGAGGAAGCAATCGTGCCGGAGATCGCCGAGCCGGCCGTCTCGCTGCGCCCGATGACGGCCGGTAGCGAGGTGGTGGAGGATTACGGCCATGTCGGGCTGTCGCTTCGATCGCATCCGGTTTCGTTCCTGCGCGAGGACCTGCGCCGCCGTCGCATCGTCTCTTGCGCCGAGGCCATGGACGCCCGTGACGGCCGCTGGCTGGAAGCCGCCGGCATCGTGCTTGTCCGCCAGCGGCCGGGTAGTGCGAAAGGCGTCCTGTTTGTGACGCTCGAGGATGAGACGGGCATCGCCAACCTTGTCGTCTGGCCGAAGGTGTTCGATGCCAATCGCCGCACGCTGCTGTCGGCAGGTATGCTCGGCGTGCGCGGCCGTATCCAGCGCGAGGGTGCCGTCGTGCATCTGGTCGCGCAGAAGATCACCGACCTGTCGGCCGAGCTCGCGAGCGTCGGCAGTCGCGACGCCGCCTTTCCGTTGCCGCATGGTCGCGGCGACGAATTCCATCATGGATCGCCGTCGCCCGATCCGCGCGGCCTGCCGCCAAGATCGTTCCAAAGCCGCAATTTGACGGACGGATACGGCCACATCCGTCAGATAGCCGTGAAGGGCAGGAATTTCAGATGAAACGATAGCGCTGGTATGAGATGGAGCGACCGCTTCCGACCCTCATTGCGGACATTCCACAATCTATAACAGCTTCCAGGAAGCTGCCGCTCGTGGCGCGATCAAATTCCGGCATAATCAGGGGAGGGGCTGCTCCAGCTCGACTTCGTTGGTGAAGTGGCGGCGCTCCTTCTTTTGAATGTATGCGTAGCGGCTTGTCGTTGAACTATGTGTCAAAGGCCTCGGTGAAGACACTCTTGGACAGCACCGTTTAGCTCGATACAACTGAACCGCGCTGGGCGAGGGGGAATATGGTCGATCTAAACCTTACTTACGTCGACGAGCTAATCAACGTTCGCCATGTTTTACACGGTGGTGCTCGCGGCGCCCCCAAGAAGGTCGAGGACGGATCGCGTGAGGGAGCTTCGATAAACCGGAGTTGCGTCGTTATGATGAGCGCTCTGCTGCAGGCTTACGTTCAAGACGTCTTTAAGATATGCGCCATACAGGCGCTACCGACGTTGAACACCGACGCCGTCTGGGCTGCGTACTGGAAGCAGATGAAGGGATGGGGAAACCCTAGTGCCGATAATATCAAGACTCTCTTTCTGAAGATCGGCGTAAGCGACGTATTCGACGGTCTCAGTTGGCGGAACTGCCCCAACACCACCGTTCGCAGTCGACTAAACCAGCTCAACCATGTCCGCAATAGTATAGCCCATGGTGCCACCGTCCTCAGGGTGAACGATGCCGACTACGCGTTGACGCTGGTAAAAATCAAGACCTTCCGGAACTATGCCGAACAGTTCGCCGACAGGTTCGAGCAGCATGCTCTCGGGATCTGATGGATTTTGACGACCTGGTCGAACAAGTTGCCGCTCCCGAAAAGAGAGCCGGCAAGGTCGCCGACGGCATCGAGCACAAGATGCACGAGGGTGCCGTGATGGTGGCCTATGCCATGCACCTCCTGCGCACAACGGAAGCCAAACACGTCCGCATTCATCCTGATGGGGAGCACGGCAAGAGGTTTGATTTCACCGGCTGGTTGGCCCGGCGCGGCTTCGATAAGGCAACGTCTACCGGTACGACGACGTACGGCGGCGAGTATTGGCACAAGAACGGATGGAGGATCACCATCCATCCCAGTTCTGGAAAAGGCGATGTTGTAGCCGAGGTCGGCAACCACATCGTCACGGCCGAGTGCACGGGCGGCATCATAAATACTCGGCACGCCGGCCAGGTGTCTCGGCTTTACAAAGGCCTATGCGAGACTGTTGGTCTACTGATGGCGAGCGAAAGTCCCGGTCGGCAGGTCGCGGTTATCCCCTATACGGAAAGCACTTTAAGACTTGCGACCAGGATGGCACCGCGGTGTGCGCTGGCAGGCATTGAGATCGCGCTGGTCGGCAGCCGTGGCGAGGTCACGGACGTGGTGGCCGCCGATGGCAGGCAATAAGATTCCTGAAAATCTTGGCTTCCTGCACTCTGGCGAGGAAGTCGCGCGAGGTAAGTCCATCGATTTCATCGAGGGACACGAAGACCTTCTGCAGCATGTCGGCATGATCGAGATGATCATGGACCTCCTGCAGTTCTACCGCATGGACTATGCCGAGAAGGATGAGAACCAACTCATCATAAAGCTTCTGGGTGCCCGGATTTTCAATGCCCAGGGAGCTGCCCTCAAGCTCATCCTCGGCGGCTACTATCAGGCCGCCGGTCTCCAAATCCGGGACATCTTGGAGACCGCATTTCTCCTGGATTACTTCAGCACTGATGACGCTTTGATCCAGCGCTGGAAGTTAGTGTCAGAGCAGGAGCGGACGAAAGAGTTTGGCCAAGCCAAAATCCGGCAAGCGCTGGACGATCGTGACGGCTTCACCGAAAAAAAGCGCATGGAGCACTACAAGCTCCTCTCATCGATCGCTGCGCACCCAACATTTGCCGGTTTCACGATGCTCCGACCGACACCTGGAGCTGACGCACACATGGGGCCTTTCTATGTGCCCGAGCTTTTGACGGCGACCATCCAGGAATTGGTCAAAGTGTCTGTGGCAGCGTGGGAGAGCTTCAAATGGTTTTTCAAGCCCGAAACGATCCCGCAGTACCGCGCCACGCTTCGATACCTAGAAACCAGTGTCGAGTGGGTTGAGAAGACCTATGAAAAGAAGATGGATCGCCGCGACATAGAAGCAGTGCGGTCCATTTTGAAAGAACTAGAGCGTCCGGGGAAATAGCTCAGATTTTGAGTGACTCGCGGGGAGCATCGGCTTCGACGCCCACAAGGTAGATTTCAAGAAGCACGTTCATGCTCTCGCGCAGCTACGGGACGGTCTGGGTGGCAAAGCCAATGTTGTCGACGCCGACATTGATGCACTAGCAAAACCCGGGCAAAGCGCAGAAATCGACCGCCCCGACGGCATTGCCACGTCACCCTTCGGGGGAAGTTTTCCAAAAGCCGACTGTCCGCTTCCCAGCTCATGGTGGACGTCGCGGCGCGGGATTCTCTTTGAATGCAGCCGGGAGCGACTACGTTTCGACTGGTTGGTGACCGCTCACGCGTTTATTCTCCTAAACGTCTTGTTTTGAACACCGTTTGCGTCTACGTTCTAAACATCGATCTTGCTTGTCGAACTTTGTTTCTGGCGCGAACCGCGCCGTCGGCGATCTTCTCCTCTCAGCATCGATCTAACCGTTTGTCGCGCATTCCGCCCGGCAGGCAATCCTCTATGCGCGATTGAAAGGAAATCGTCATGAATACTGGAACTGTGAAGTTCTTCAATTCCACCAAGGGCTTCGGCTTCATCGAGCAGGGCAACGGCCAGCCGGACGTCTTCGTCCACATCTCTGCCGTCGAGCGCGCCGGCATGCGCACCATCGTCGAGGGTCAGAAGCTGAGCTTCGACATCGTCAAGGACAACCGGAACGGCAAGAACTCGGCCGAAAACCTCCTGGCGGCGTAAACGGGATTGCGCTTCTGGTCTTTGACCACGGATGTACTGGCACTGATCATCGAGGCGCATAGGAGAGGCCGGGTTCGCCCGGCCTTTTTGTTTTTCATACCCGAGGGAATGACAGCATGAGCGGCACCATCACCGAGCATAACCTTTTCAAGCCCAGGCCCTCCAAAGCCGAAAGCAAGGCCGACATTACGAACCATACGGCGCGAGCTATCATCGGCGCCGAGGCCGAGCGTCGGGAAGCCAAGACGGCGAGGTTGCGAGAGGCCCGCCTGGAAAAGGAAGCGACACGAGCCGCTGAACCGTCGTCGCCCAAGCGGCGCCTTGCCGTGGCGCGCCGGCGCCCAGGACCTTCGACATAGCACAGGATGACGCGAAAGACCTGCGTTCGTCGATCTCGACCGAAGCGCAGAGAAGCGCGTTGGAGCTTTCCGGGAGGCGTATCCGGGCAAGCGACCGGACTACATTTTCGCAGTCACAGGGTTGAAGTCACGCTGCCAGAGAAGATTGTTCGCTTCGTTTCACGCTGCTGTCATCCCTATGTAGTTTTGGGAGCCAATTTTTCTCATCACAGCGATCAATTCCGTCGTATCTAATGAACCCGTCTTGGCGCCGCAGGCGCGACTTTCGACGTGCAAGGATTCTGGGGTGGCCGTATCGCATTTTCGTTTTCTCAATGCCGGAGGCGAGGCTTCCCATGAAATCATGGATTTCAACTGGGCGTCGACGTCGCTTGGCCCGATCGAGGAGTGGCCGCCGATCCTGAAGACCACCCTCGCATTGATGCTGCGTTCAACGTTCCCGAAGGCGTTGGTATGGGGTGCGGAGTTCATCACTTTTCACAATGACGCCTTCCGGCCGATCCTGGGAGAAAAACCGCCTGCGATCGGCAGGCCTTTCAACGAAATTTGGGTGGAAGCGTGGGATGAGATCGGCCCGATCGCGCTTGACGCGCTGGGGGGCAAGTCGACTTTCATCGAGAATTTTCCGCTGGTCGTGGATCGTGACGGCGCGGGAGAACAGGCTTACTTCACCTTCTGCTACAGTCCGGTGCTCGACGCCGACGGGACGATCGTCGGTTTCATGGACACGGTCATCGAAACGACCCAGACGGTGTTGGCGCAACGGCAGGCGGACGTACTCAATGCCGAACTCGGCCATCGCATCCGAAACATCCTCGCGATGGTCGGCTCGATCGCCTCGCAGACGCTCCGGTCGAGTGCCGATCTGGCCGAGGCGGAGAGCAGCTTGGGGCATCGTCTGAGAGCGCTGGCGGGTGTGCAAGACGCCCTGCGCACCGGAGGTGTGACCGAGGCCGAGGTCCACGGCATTGTCGCGACCGCGCTTGCGCCGCACGGCCTCGAGGATGGGCGGGTGACTGCGGAAGGACCGAACGTCCGCCTGCCAGAGGAGAAGGCGCTGGCTCTGACTCTTGCACTGAACGAACTTGTGACGAACGCAATCAAATACGGAGCGCTTTCCAACCGATCGGGGACGGTGGATATCTCTTGGGAGCTCGCTGGAACGGAAGATCAAGACTTCCGCCTGTTTTGGCGGGAACGCGGGGGTCCTCGCGTCACTGCTCCTCACAAGGCCGGATTCGGTTCGCGTCTTATCCAACGTCATGTTGCGGAGGCTTTTGGAGGGAAGGCCCAAATCACCTTCGCGGCTGAAGGAATCACCTATGAGATTGGTCCTCGGAACAACGAATCCTGATGCTTGAAGCGTCGCCGGCGACAGCCCGCATTTGGCCGATCTGACGCGATCGCCAAATCAGCGCAGAAACCCGTCGGCTTCGAAGTCTTCCCAACCCTGCAATTTCCGGCGCGAGTCATCATCGGTGTCGCCAATTGCCAGCGCTGCCTTCCGGCCTTTCTTCTGCAACCGTGTCAGGGCCGCCTTTCCGGCGGCTCTGCGTCGGTTTTCCGCTGCGGTCAGCGTGTCTTGTTCGCGCCACAGTGTAACGAGGTCGCGGTCCAGGACGTCCTCGACGTGACGAGGGTCAAAAACGTGAAACGTAATCTTCCTGGCGCGCCCGCGAAGTTTCACGGTGCGCGTTCCCGCACTCTGTAGGCGGCCGTCGTTGAGCCATCGATGCCGCTCGGTCGCAGAGATGGCGAGGATGTCCTCGATCTCGCGAGGAATGACAGGCAAGACTTCGATATCCTGCAGGGCTTTTGCCACGATCATCGACGCCGTCCGGAAATCGCCCTCGGAGCCTTCCGGCATTTGCAGAGCGAGCGTCCGCGCCTCGACATGCAGGAACTTCTTCGCCGTGGACGGAAGGCGGGCACGCACTTCCAGAAAAATGCCTCTTGTGCGGACCGACGATCCCAACGTGGCGGCCGACGAGAGCTTCCATTCTTCGACCCGTTCGGCGGCCGTATTCGTCTCGCGCGTGGGCATGCCCCTAAATAAGTATCCTTTCCACCGGGGTGCAACACGCTGGATCACGAAGCGTCATACCGCAGGCCAGCGCCGCCGTTCCGTCCCGGAGCGCACGGCCGGCATGGCGAAGCCTGGTATCGTCCATTTCACGATCGACCGCGCCGAGGTGTTGATGCCAAGGTGGCAAGCGACGCGATTCCTGCGATCAACCCGATGATCCAGAGCGGGCGCATAGGCAAATTTTCCACCTTGGAGGTGCCCGCAGGCCGTGGGTCGCTCTCCAAAAGCATCAAGTCGCGACGGCTGCCGAACCGGACGGCGACAGCGCGAGTGAGCTCAGCGCCGAACAGGAATATCGCCGAGGAGTAGAAAACCCATAGCAGCAGGACGACAAGGCTTCCCGCGGCGCCATAAGACGAAGCGATCGCGCTCGTTCCGAGATACCAGCCAATAAGCGATTTGCCGACCGTGAAAAGAACCGCGGTCACGGCGGCGCCGAACCGCACGTCGCGCCAGGAAAGCGCACGATCGGGCAAGATCTTGAAGATCGCGCCGAAAAGCAGGGCGACCAGGATCAGCGAAACCAACGTGTTCAATGCGGACAGCACGAGCTCCCCGAAGGGAAGCCTGGACGTGATCACGTTTCCCATTGCCGAAATCGCCGCGCTGGCAGCCAGCGAAACCAGCAGCAGAAAGCCGAGCGAAGCGACCAGCCCGAGGCTCGCCACGCGGGTCCGGGCCAGGCTGAACAGGGAAACCTTTTGGGGCCGGACCTTCCAGATGAGATTGAGCGTCGACTGCATTTCGCCGAACACCCCGGATGCACCGACGAGCAAGGTGGCGATGGCCACCACTGAAGCCAAGGTTCCCTTGTGCGCGGACGCGTTCTCGATCGTCGTCTTCAAAAGATCGGCTCCTTGAGGACCGAGCAAGCCCGTCAGCTGGGCGGCTATCGCGATTTCGGCCGCGTCTCTTCCCGTGGCGAAGCCGGCGACGCCGAGCACGATCAACAAGATGGGAGCGAGTGACGTTGCAGCGTAGAACGCCATGGCCGCCGCGTGGCTGAGAGCGCTGTCATCGAAAAATCCCTCCACAGCCGCACGGAAGACGGTCCACAGGTCTGCGACCACAATCTTCATCGCTCCCTCCATGCGCTCGCTGTTCCGATGAAGAAGTTGCCCGCGAGACCTTGGTTCCGTGTCCGTGCGATGCTCCGACCGCATCGTCTGCCGGAACAAAGACTTGTTGCTCACGTTTCGGCTCTTCGAGGGCAGTTTCGCTGTCGCCGTTGCCTCGCCCGCCAAACCTGGAAGACCGGAAGGAGATATTGCCTTGAGCAGTTCGCGATTGCGGGATCCGCGCGAAGTCTATCCTTCCCCGCCCTTTCCGAAGCAGCCGCAGCGGATGCCGGGTCTTGCACACAAGATGGAGCCGATTCCCGATCATGGCGAAGAAAGCTATCGGGGCTCCGGCAGGCTGGAAGGCCGCAAGGCACTTAAAACCGGCGGCGATTCCGGCATCGGCCGGGCAGCAGCGATCGCCTTCGCGCGGGAAGGCGCAGACGTCGCCATCTCGTACCTCCCGGAAGAGGAGCCTGACGCCAGGCAGGTGATCGACCTGATTGAAGCGGAAGGTCGCAAGGCCGTCGCGTTACCTGGCGACGTCCAGGAAGAGGCTTGGTGCCGCGAGATGGTGGAGAAGGCCGTTTCGGAGCTCGGTGGTCTGGACATTCTCGTCGTCAACGCGGGCAGGCAGCAATACCGCGAAAAGATCGACGATCTGTCGACCGAGGACTTCGACCGCACCATGAAAACCAACCTCTACGCCCTGCACTGGATCGCGCAGGCGGCTGTCCCGCACATGACGGCCGGGGCGGCAGTCATCACCACCGCTTCGATCCAGGCTTATCAGCCGTCACCAATCCTCCTAGACTACGCGACCACGAAGGCGGGGATCGTCGCCTACACCAAGGCGCTTGCCAAGCAGCTGATCGAGAAGGGGATTCGCGTGAACGCTGTAGCGCCAGGCCCGGTCTGGACCGTGCTGCAGCCTAGCGGCGGCCAGCCCGACGAAAAGGTCAAGAACTTCGGCAAGGACAGCGATTTCGGGCGACCCGGCCAGCCGGCGGAGCTTGCCCCTGTCTATGTGCTGCTTGCTTCCAAGGAAGCGAGTTTCATCAACGGCGAGGTCTATGGCGTCACCGGCGGCAAGGGCGTTGCCTGAGGAACCATCCGAGATGGGTCGGGTCATCAACGTCGACAGACGGCCGCGATGAAAATCGCGACGTTCAACGTCAATGGCGTGAACGGCCGGTTGTCAGTGCTTCTACGCTGGCTTGCTCAAACTCAACCCGATGTCGTCTGCCTGCAGGAACTCAAATCTCCTGACGACCGGTTTCCCGTACGAGAAATCGAGAAGGCGGGCTACGGCGCGATCTGGCACGGTCAGAAAAGCTGGAATGGGGTGGCAATCCTTGCCCGGGACATAACGCCGATCGAAACCCGGCGCGGTCTGCCCGGCGACCCGGACGACAGCCATAGTCGCTATATTGAAGCGGCCGTCGGTGGGGTCCTGATCGGATCCCTCTATGTACCCAACGGCAATCCGGCTCCCGGTCCGAAGTTCGACTATAAGCTTCGCTGGTTCGCGCGTCTGCACAGCTATGCCGCCGAGCTACTACAGGCCAAGGTTCCAGCGGTCCTTGTAGGCGATTTCAATGTCATGCCGACCGATCTCGACGTCTATGCCCCAGAACGATGGCGCGACGACGCGCTGTTCCGCCCGGAAGTGCGCGAGGCTTATCAGCGTCTCCTCGAACAGGGCTGGACGGACGCATTGAGAACGCTGCACCCGGGCGAGCGGATCTACACCTTCTGGAAGTATTTCCGGAATGCGTTCGCTCGCGATGCCGGGCTGCGCATCGATCATTTTCTGCTCAGCCCAACCTTGGCTGATCGACTGATCGGCGCCCAAGTCGATCGAGAAGCACGCAGTTGGGAGAAGGCAAGCGATCACGCTCCGGTATGGATCGAAATCGCCGACGTTTGATCTGGTTCGAACGACACTCGCTCATTCGGCCGGCGCTGATTCAGGTCGGTCATGGTCGAACTGTTCCGTCCATGGCAAAGGGAGCATCCATTCCTCGCGACGACCGGTCCAAAGCTCATACTCTGGCACGATGCCGGTTGGCGCGCCGTCGAGCGAGCCAAGCATGATCTCGGCCTCGTTATCGCGGAACCAGGCAATGCGGGCGCCACAGAGTGGACAGAAGCTGCGCTCGGCGAAGACTTTCATGGCACCGGAGCACTCGAATGCGCTCGCTGGCCAGACGCCGAATGGGGTAAAATGGCTGCCGCTCGCCTTGCGACAGTCCAGGCAATGACAAATACCGGCTCTAAGCGGCTGGCCCGTAAGCGTGTAGCGTACCGCCCCGCACAGGCAGCCGCCGCTGCGCCTGATTGGCTCGGATGTCACAGCCCGCCCCGCTCGCCGGTGGGCCGTGGCGTCACGCCCGCTACGCGTTTGTCATCGTGGTTTCGGTTGGCAACGCGGGATTTCGAGAAGCCTTTATCCTTTGCAGACGCGCCACTGGTCTTGGGGGCTGCCGGTGCCTGAGCGCTGTCGTCGCCCGCCGTCGCTGCGTTCGGGCTTCGGCGGATGTTTCCGTCCGGCGAACGGACTAGCGGCGTGTCGCGATTGGCAGCCGTCCTCTTGATGTCATTGTGGGGCATGACCTACCTCTCTTTGCCGAATTCCGGCCGTCAATCCTTGTGTTCGGGCATCGCCTTCAGCTGATCCTCCGTCCAGGACGTCACGGCATGGACGTCGCCGTCCTCGTCGCGCATGAAGTCAAGCTGGCTGGCAGGAACCGCGACAGGCTTGGCACCGATGCCGAGAAAGCCGCCGACGTCGATGATCACCTGAGCATTCGTGCCGGCACCGTGAACATGCGATACCGAGCCCAGGTTCTCGTCGTCCGGTCCGTAGATGGTGGCGCCTTCCAGGTTTGCGGAGTTCAGTTCCGCTTCGGTGAGGCGAACGTGGTTGCTGTGGTCCATGAAAACTCTCCTTGAGGGTAGACTTACTCAATCCGCGAGAGGTCGAACCGTTCCGCGAGGGAATCGCGCGTGCAGATCGGCGGAGAAAGAGCACGGGGCGATCATCGCGCCTCCGCGATCCATCGATGCGGAAAGCGGTCACGGATGACCCTGTTGAAGTAGCTGCCTTTGGAAAATGCGGCGCGGTACGCGGCGTAGGTCTCCGGAGGCACGTCCTCATAGTCGTAGCGTCGGCCGCTGGCCCGGAACCAAACGCTCATTGTCCTCGTCGCCGGATTGTACGCGCTTTTCTCGATCACCGTGGACGGCATGCCGATCGCCCCCGCTAGAGATCGAGCAGAGCGATGCCGAGCTCAGAACGCTTCCTTCTGTGCAGGTGAGCGGGCGTTTCCGTCACCATCACCTCGAGCGTCGGGTGCACGAGCCCTTCGAGCAGGTGGCCGCCGCGGGTCGAGCCGTCCGACAATCCGAGCACCGCATGCATGTGCAGGCTGGGCTTGCCGTCGTCGCCCGCGGCGATGTCGCCTATGGCGCTTAGGACCTCGCACTGCTCGGCTACGGGAATCTTGCGGTAGGTCTGGGAGGCGAAGTCGAACCAGCCGACCGTCGCGCCTTCGAACGCGCCGATCGCCGTCACCGCAGCCGCCGTGACGTTTTGCTCCTCGGCGAAATTCGAAATCGACCGGAACGCTTCATCGCCGGGATCGAGAACGACGGCGAAGGTCCTGACGCCGTCGCTCTCGCTGAGCAGTTTCGATCGCATCGCTTTTGCCGTTAGCTATGAGCGTGATGCTCGGCGTTGCGCTTGCGTGTCGCGGCCGCCTTCTTCGCAGAAGCGGAGCGGTCGCTGGCGGAGCGGGAGGCTGCGGCCTTGCCGCCTTTTTCTCCGCCCTTGTGCGCGGCGGGGTGGCCAGTGTGCTTGCCTTGGCCGGAGCCGCCTGCCTTCTTGCCGCCGCCATCGTCCTTGTTGACGGTCGCCCAGGCTCTGCGCTCGGCTTCCTTTTCCGAGACGCCACGCATTTCGTAGCCTTCGGCGATGTGATCGGCCTTGCGTTCCTGCTTGTCGGTATATTTGGATTTGTCTCCGTGTGGCATAGCTGCCTCCTTTTGCTGTTGTGAACAGCAAAACGACAGCGATGCCGCCCGGTTCCGAAAGCTGCGAACAGGCCGGGTGTCTCGACGCCCCTCCGAATGCTCGGCTCAGGGCTTGTCCAGCTTGTTCTCGACCTTCCTGCGGCTGTTGCCGACCGATTTCACCGCCGACCTGACGTCCGTCTCGCTGGCGCCGGTCTTGCCCGCCTCATAGCGCACCTCGTGATCCTGCCCGCCGGCAACTCTTGCCCGATCCTGATTGCGGCCTCGCGTCGTCTGGGTATTCGCCATTGTCTTGTCTCCGGTGATGGTTCTTCCAGATCGAAGAACGCAGCCAGACTCTTCCGGTTCAATTTGCGGGGAACGACGCTCCGAAACGGACGACCCGGAGCGTTTCGGACCCCTCGAAAAAATTTTAGGGCCACTCTTGAACGCTTTTTGGGCGTTCCCAAATCGATTGCCGTCGGGGCTACGGCCCGACGGTTTTGGCGTCGCAGAGACGCTGCTTGTTACCCATGTTGCTTTACGGAGGATATGGCTATGAGAAGCTTCGATTTTGCTCCCCTTTACCGCTCGACGGTCGGCTTCGACCGCCTCTTCGATATGCTCGACAACAGCGTGCGTTCGGACTGGCCGCCCTATAACATCGAAAAGATCGGCGAAAACGACTACCGCATCACCATGGCGATCGCCGGCTACAGCCCGGAAGAGGTCGAACTGACCCAGCATGGCCCCGAACTTATCGTGACTGGCCAGAAGAAGCCCGAACAGGGCGACCGGCAGGTCCTTCATCAGGGCCTCGCGATCGGGAATTTCCGGCAGGTGTTCAAGTTGGCCGACCACGTCAAGGTGGCGAGCGCCACGCTGGAGAACGGCTTGCTGTCGGTCGATCTCGCGCGTGAGATTCCTGAGGAGCTCAAACCTCGCCGCATTGCTGTAGGCTCGGCTGAGCCGGATGGGCCGACTGACGACGCTGGCAAGAAGAAACAGATCAGCCAGGACGCGGAGCCACAGCGCAAAGCCGCCTGAATTCGCAACGCCTCAAACCTGCGATTTGCCTCCCGGTCGTGGCCGGGAGGCGCCGATTGCGGAGAAACGGAGATGACACATCTTACCAGCCATAATGAAAGCCGCCACGACGCGGCTAACTTTCCTCGACGTCCGATATTCCAGCGGCCCGATGAAGTCCTCGCTGATCCAAGGATGAGTACCGACGAGAAGCGGGCGCTATTGGCTTCCTGGGCGTCGGATGTGCACGCGGTTCCAGGCTTGCCGTCGATGCGTCAGTTGGAGGACGGCTCTCTCGTTGACGTTGATGAGATTCTGGCCGCGCTGAAGGCGCTCGACGCGAGCGACGATGCGGATGCATTCGTCACGCAACCCGCAGGCCTGTGGCGAAAGCCGCCAAGCCGTCGGAGCCGGCCGACGTTCCGGAACTGGACGCGCATCCTGCACCGCAGGCGGCGCGACGACGACGACGATCCGCCGCCCTGTACCGCCTATGCAGCCATTCCGCCTAAAACCGGAGGCGGCGGTGCCTTAGCCTATGCGGATTCGGCTTTGGCCTGAGGGACGAGACTAGCGATCGTTTTCGGAATCAGGAGATTGCCACGCCCATCAGAATTGGGCGTGGCGCGGTTTAAGCGCATTGCTCTCGTGATCGCACAAACGGGGTTCACGGAACCTGTTGCTCGGCCGGAACATTCTTCGACGAAGGATTTCCCATTCCCGCTCCGAGGACCTGATGGCGACCGACAAGCTCTCGAAGTACAAAGCCAAGCGCGATTTCACGCTCACAAAGGAGCCAAGTGGCCGGGAGGCGACAAGACCGTCAAATCGCCGGCGCTTCATCATACAGAAACACGACGCGACACGGCTGCACTACGATCTTCGGCTCGAACTGGACGGCGTCTTCAAATCCTGGGCCGTGACGCGCGGTCCGTCGCTCGATCCGCACGACAAGCGCCTCGCCGTAGAGGTGGAAGACCATCCACTAGACTACGGCGATTTCGAAGGGACGATTCCTAAAGGCCAGTATGGCGGCGGCACGGTCATGCTCTGGGACCGCGGCTACTGGGAGCCGGAAGGAAAGAAGAGCCCGGAACAGGCGCTGGCCAAGGGCGATTTCAAGTTCACGCTCGAGGGCGAGCGGCTTCATGGCAGCTTCGTCCTGGTGCGGATGGCGAACGGCCGCGAGCGCGGCAAACGCACCAACTGGCTGCTGATCAAGCATCGCGATGAATACGCGGTGGAGGAAAACGGAGGCGCGGTTCTGGACGAGAATGAGACGTCGGTCGCCTCCGGGCGCAGCATGGAGGCGATCGCTTCCGGAAAAGGCCGCAAGCCGAAGCCGTTCATGCTGGTAGACGGTAAGGTCGAAGCCGACGCCGTGTGGGACAGCCGCACCGGACTCGCGGCCGATGAGCGGAAGCGGAAGGCTCGCGGAACGAAGAAACCGGAGACCGCCAGCGCCGTCGACCTGCCCGATTTCATCGCGCCGCAGCTTTGCGAGTCGCTTGCCCGACCGCCCTCCGAAAGCGGCTGGCTGCACGAGATCAAGTTCGATGGCTATCGCATCCAGATGCGGGTGCTCGACGGGAAGGTGACCCTGAAAACCCGCAAGGGTCTCGACTGGACGGCCAAATATCCCGCCATCGCGCACGCCGCAGGCGACCTCCCGGACGCTATCATAGACGGCGAGATCTGCGCGCTCGACGAGAACGGCGCGCCGGACTTCGCCGCGCTGCAGGCCGCTCTTTCGGAAGGCAAGACCGACGATCTGGTCTATTTCGCGTTCGATCTCTTGTTCGACGGCGGCGAGGATCTTCGTCCCTTGCCGCTCTCGAAGCGCAAGGCCCGGCTCCAGCAATTCCTGACCGACGCCGGCGAAGATGCCCGCATCCGTTTCGTCGAGCATTTCGAGACCGGTGGCGAAGCCGTACTGCGCTCGGCCTGCCGGCTGTCGCTCGAAGGCATCGTCTCGAAGCGCGCCGACGCGCCCTACGTCTCCGGACGCACGGATAGCTGGGCGAAATCCAAATGTCGTGCCGGTCACGAGGTCGTCATCGGCGGCTATTCGACCACGAACGGCAAGTTCCGGTCGCTCCTGGTCGGCGTCAATCGCGGCGACCACTTCGTCTATGTCGGGCGCGTAGGCACCGGCTATAGCGCCGCCAACGTGAAGGACCTGGTGCCGAAGCTGAAGGCGGTCGCGGCCGCGAAGTCGCCGTTTACCGGCATCGGCGCGCCGAAGAAGGAGGCTGGCGTGACATGGCTGAAGCCTGAACTGGTCGCTGAGATCGAGTTCGCCGGCTGGACGTCGGACGGCCTCGTGCGGCAGGCCGCGTTCAAAGGCCTGCGCGAGGACAAACCGGCGGCCGAGATCGAGGCCGAGAAACCCGCCCAACCAGCAAAGACGGAGGTGCCGGAGCCAGCGGCGCCGACGTCGGTGAGGACTGCCCGCCGCGGCGGCAAGGTCAATGTCATGGGCGTGCTGATCTCGAATCCGGACAAGCCGCTGTGGCCCGACGCCAATGACGGCAAGCCGGTCACCAAGGAGGATCTGGCCCGCTACTACGAGTCCGTCGGCTCCTGGCTGATCGAGCATATCAGCGGGCGGCCGTGCTCGATCATCCGCGCGCCGGACGGGATCGGCGGCGAGCAGTTCTTCCAGCGTCATGCCATGCCCGGAACCTCCAATCTGCTGGAGCTGGTGAAGGTGTTTGGCGACAAGAAACCCTACCTGCAGATCGACCGCGTCGAAGGGCTCGCTGCGGTCGCCCAGATCGGCGCGCTCGAGCTGCACCCTTGGAATTGCGCGCCGCAGCAGCCGGAAGTGCCGGGCAGGCTGGTATTTGATCTCGATCCCGGTCCCGACGTCCCGTTCTCGAAAGTGGTCGAAGCGGCAAAGGAAATGCGCGAACGCCTCGACGCTCTCGGTCTCGTCAGCTTCTGCAAGACGACCGGCGGCAAGGGACTGCACGTCGTCACGCCGCTTGCTGTAACCAAGCGCAGCAAACTGACCTGGCCTGAGGCAAAGGGCTTTGCGCATGACGTCTGTCTGCAAATGGCACGCGACAATCCGGACCTCTATCTGATCAAGATGGCGAAGAACCAGCGCCACGGCCGCATCTTCCTCGACTATCTGCGCAACGACCGCATGGCGACGGCCGTCGCGCCGTTGTCGCCGCGCGCCCGGCCCGGAGCGACGGTGTCGATGCCGCTGACCTGGAGCCAGGTCAAAGCCGATCTCGACCCGAAGCGCTATACGCTGCGTACCGTGCCCGGATTGCTTTCGAAGACCGCGGCCTGGAAGGACTATGGCGACGGTCGTCGCCCATTGCGGGAGGCGATCAAACGGCTAGCCCGGTCGATGAAGCAGGCGGCGTAGTCAGACCTCGCGATCGTTCATATCGAAGACGGCGGCATTGTCCTGCACTTCGCGCAAGCCCTTGTAGGAAGCGTGTCTCAGACTGCCGTCCCTGGTCCAGCCGCGGAACTCGATCTCGGCGATCAGCGTGGGCTGCGCGAAGATGAGGTTCTTGCCTTTCAGAGGCACGGCCGGCGTCTTTGTCTTCAAGGTGTCGAGAGCCCTTCGAAGCGAGGCGGCGTCCTTGCCGTTGAAGCCAGTTCCGGCCTCTCCGACATAGACCCAGTCATGGCCGCGTTTCCCGGCGAGCAGCAGGCTGCCGATGCCGCCACGCGCCGACACGGAGGCTTGGTAGCCGACGATCATGAAGCTCTCGCTCTGGACGCATTTGATCTTGAGCCAGTCGCCGGTGCGGCCGGTCCGATAGGGCTGGTGGCGCCGCTTGGCGATGATGCCTTCCAGGCCGATCTGGCAGGCATGCTTGAGGAGTTGCGCGCCGTCGGCTTCCACTTCCTCGGAAAGCCGGATTGCGCCGTCGCTGCGGGGCACGACCAGATCCTCCAGCAGATGACGGCGCACCGACAGCTCGGAGCCGGTGAGATCATGTCCGTCGAGATAGAGCAGGTCGAACACCATGAGAATTGACTCGGTCGACGTTCTCTTGCCGCCCCGCCCGCCGAGCGACGTCTGCAGCGCCCCGAAATCAGATCGCCCGCTAGTGTCGAGAACGACCGCTTCGCCGTCGAGGATCGCCGCATGAACGCCGAGCTGCCTGGCGGCGGCCGCGATCGAGGGAAACCGGTGCGTCCAGTCATGGCCGCCCCGCGTGATGATGCGGACGTCCTGCCGGTCGATATGAACGGCGAGCCGGTAGCCGTCCCATTTGATCTCGAACAGCCAGTCCGGACCTGCCGGCGCGTTCGGCTTCAGAAGCGCGAGACAGGGCTCGATCCGCTGTGGCATCGGGTCGAAGGGCAAATCCGGCTGCCTCGGATCACGTCGGCGCATGCGTGGCGACCGGATCACTGGCTCAGATGGCGTCAGCAGCGGGGCCGTCGGTTTCGACGCACGGCGCATCCTAGCGCTTGCCCGAGCGGTTCTCGGCCTCGACGGACTTGCGTAGCGCGTCCATGATGTTGATGACATTGTTCGGCGTGGCCTTCGGCGCGGCGCCCTTCGCCTTCGCCGGACGCTTCGTCTTCTTGCGCTTGGCCTCGATGATTTCAAGCAGCTTGTCCTGCACCGGATCGGCGACGAGCTTGCTGTCCCAGTGCCGGGTCTGTTTCTTGATGAACTGCTGGATCAGCGGCATCATCTCGGAATCCGACTTGTTGTCGTTGATCCCCTCGAAATAAGCCTCCTCGTTCCTCACCTCGTCGCCATAGCGCAGCGTCCACAAGACGATGCCTTTGCCGCGCGGCTCCAGCATGACCGCCCGCTCGCGGCGCGAGATAACTAGCCGGGAAATGCCGACCATGTCTTCCGCGGCCATCGCGTCGCGGATGACCGAGAACGCCTCCTCGCCGACTGGATCGTTGGGCGAGAGATAATAGGGCGTGTCGAGCCAGATCCATTCGATAGAATCGCGCGGCGAGAAGACATCGATATCGATGGTCTTGGTGCTGTCGAGCGCGACGTTTTCCAGCTCCTCGTCTTCGAGGAGGACATAGTCGTTCTCGCCGCGCTGGTAGCCTTTGACCTCGTCCTCGTCGCTGACTTCCTTGCCGGTGACGGCATCGACATAGTGACTCACCACCCGGTTGTGGGTCTCACGATTGAGCGTATGAAAGCGAACCTTCTCGCTTTCCGAGGTTGCCGGCATCATCTGCACGGGGCACGTCACCAGCGACAGCTTCAGATAGCCTTTCCAGTAGGGGCGAACCGCCATGGCGTCCTCCGATCAAGCCGCGCGCTTGGAGTTGGCGGCGCGCTTCGGCTCCTTGGCGCTGGGCTTGGATTTCGCAGCGGGGCGTTTCGTCTTCTCGCTCGATTTCAGGCCCGCGCTCTGGCGCAGAGCCTGCAAGAGATCGCTCGGTTTCGAGGGCGGCGACACCTTCTTCTTCGGCAACGGCTTGCCTTCGATCTTGGCCTTGACCAGCTCGGCGACCGCTGCGTCGTAACGGTCGTCGAAGCTCTTGGCGTCGAACGATCCTTTCTTGGTGTTGATGATGTGCTTGGCGAGATCCAGCATCTCGCCCTCGATCTTCATGGCGGGAATGTCCTCGAAAGCTTCCTTGGCGGACCGCACCTCGTAGTCGAAGTTCAGGGTCGTGCCGATCAGGCCTTTGCCGTGTGGACGGATCAGCACCGTACGCAGCCGGCGAAACAGGACCGTGCGCGCCAGCGCGGCGACCTTCGCCTGCCGCATGCCGTCGCGCAGCAGCCCGAAGGCGTCGGCGCCCATCCTGTCGGGCGCAAGGTAGTAAGGCTTGTCGAAATAGACGTCATCGATCTCGTCGCACGGCACGAAAGCTTCGATCTTCAGCGTCTTGTCGCTTTCCGGAACCGCCGCGGCGATTTCCTCCGGTTCGAGCACGACAAAATCGCCGTTCTCGATCTCGTAGCCCTTGACCTGATCCTCCCGCTCGACGGGGTCGCCCGTCTCGCTGTCGACGAACTCGCGGCGGACATGGTTGCCGGTGGCGCGGTTGAGCGTGTTGAAGGCGATGCGCTCGGAGGAGGAGGACGCGGTAAAAAGCGCAACCGCGCAGGCGACTTCTCCGAACTTGATGTAACCCTTCCAGTTCGCCCGCGCCGCTACCATGGCACTCGCACTCCGTCACAACCTATGCGAGTCAATAAAGACATTGGCCGCCAGTATGGTTCCGGAGTCAAAAAGAATCTGAATTCAAAGGGTTGGCGAGTTGGGACGACGGTGACAGTCCTTAGGGGAGCCAACGGTCGGTGCAGAACCGAAACGCGTCCAACATTCCTGCTGGCTGCGCGTAGAATTCGACCCTTGCCACCGAAGCCGTCGGACGTGTCGACGCTTCCCGGTGAGTCATCAGCTGGCGGGGCAAATTGAGAGGGGGTCGTGCGGTTGCCGACTTGCATCTTAATCATGTCGCTCGTCCAGGACGAAGATGGTCCCAGCCGGGGGAAGCCATCAAACGGTGGATGCCTGGCTTGTACGTGGCGATCGGGGCGCCACGCTCGTCCTGGCGAACTTCGCGCCGCCGCGTGGAAACGGAGCTGGTGTCCTTGACGCTCAAGTCTGCGCCGTTCGTGACGGCAGCCTCGATCCAAAGAATCGATGTCCACCATGCCGACACGAGATGCCGCTAGGAGCAAAACGGGCGACCTGAATACCTTGACGCGGCGACGGTCGAGGCGCTCAAGAGGCTGTCGGAGCGGCGAGGCTGACTCGTCGCGGCAACGACGGGCGACCGAGAGGTGCTCACGACATCGCGATGCCGCCGCGTCATCGCGACGGTCCACATTTCGGTACGATAAGGAGAATGGCAGTTGATCGAGCAATTATTCGAGAACAACAGGGCATGGTCAGCGGAGCGGATCGCCGAAAGACCAGATTATTTCGAACGCCTTTCCAATCTCCAGCAGCCCGAATACCTCTGGATCGGCTGTTCCGACAGCCGTGTACCTGCAAACGTCATCGCCGGGTTGGAGCCGGGCGAGGTGTTCGTGCACCGCAACGTCGCCAATCTCATTCACCCGACTGACCTGAACATGTTGTCCGTCGTCGAATTTGCGGTCCGGCAACTCCGCGTCAAGCACATCATCATATGCGGCCACTACGGCTGCGGCGGCATCCGCGCCGCGGTGAGCGGTCAAAGCTTCGGTTTGATCGACAACTGGATTCAGCCCATTCGGGACGTCGCGGACGCCGGGTTCTCCTGCCGCGAATGCGGGGACTGGAACGAAGAAGGGTTGGATCGCCTTTGCGAGGCATCAGTGGCCGAACAAGTCAAGCGTCTCGCTCGCACGCCGGTTATTCAGAACGCGTGGAAGGAAGGTGCCGACGTGGCCATCCACGGCTGGGTGTATGGACTGAAGGACGGGCTGCTTTCGGATTTGAAATGTACGGTTGCACGCTAGAAGCGTATGGGGCAGTCGCTCGTCAATCTTGGGAGAGTTGATCGAAGGTGCATTGTCTGGGGGATTTGTCGGGGCGCCAGCGCAATAGCTTGGTGCCATGCCTGAAACGGTCGTCCGAGACATGGTCGTAGCGCACCTCGGCCACCAGCTCGGGCTTAACAGGCTGCCAGTCGCCCGAGCGCTCATTGCTCCAGCGGCTCGGCCCCCCCGGGGAGCGTCCGCTGAAGCTTGACGCGGCCTTCAGCGCTTCCAGCTTCCGCGTGAGTTCGCTCCGGTCGGTATTGGCGAGAGCCGAGGTGAAGCCGACATGATGAAGCAGGCCTTGGTTGTCATAGAGACCGAGCAGCAACGAACCGACCCCGCGCTTTTGCCTCAGGTATCGGAAACCGCCGACAACGCAGTCCGCGCTCCGGAGTGGCTTCACCTTGATCATGGTTCTCTCGCCCGGGCGGTAGGGTTCGTCGAGTTGTTTGGCAACGATCCCGTCCGTCCTGCCGGACCGTTCCGCCAGCCACAAGGCCGCGATGTCCCGGTCGCGGGTCTGCGGCGAAAGCCGCGTGCGGCCAGCGTCCAGCATTTCCGCCAGGGCCTCCAGAGCGGGCCGTCTCTCGCCCAGCGGCTTTTCGAAGAGCCGCCCGTCGTCGACAGAAGCGAGGGCGTCGAAAAGGACCGTAGTCGCGGGGGTCTCAACCGCCAGTTTCTGGATTCGGCTCTCCGCGGGATGCAATCGCATCTGAAGGAACTCGAAGGAGCTGCGCCCGTCGGCCTCGATGACCAACTCGCTGTCCGCTACAAAACGGGCCGGCTTCGCGGTCCGGAAAGTTCCGACCACCTCGGGAAAGAACCGACTGAGCGACTTGCCTGACTTAGCCCGAAGCTCGACCGCGTCGCCCTCTTTGAAGATCAGGCAGCGGAACCCATCCCATTTGGGTTCATATTGCGATGGTCCGCCTTCAACGGGAATTTCGTTGGCCGTCTTTGCCTCCATGGGAGGAGTGGACAGAGGCAGGAGGAAGCGCGTCATTGTTGCGAAACTCGCTCAACCTGGCCTTGTTCCGGCGATGCGCGATTGCATCCGTGCAAAGCCAAGATCGGCAGGCAAGATTCGCGGAGCCGGCCGTCCACCAGCGGCTACCGGCTTCGAACGGTCAAGACCGAGTGATTGGTCCGATGGCTCGCGGAACTTTCGCAGGGCATCCGGGTTGATGATCGTTCACGGCAACCGGAAGACACGTCGATGCCAGAATATCCCCGTTCCACGGCGAGCATCGCCGGCCATCCCATACATCCAATGCTGGTGCCGTTTCCGATCGTTTGCTTCGTCGGGACGCTGCTGACTGACATTGCCTATTGGCGTACCGCCGACATGATGTGGGCTGATTTCTCCGCCTGGCTCGTTACGGTCGGCGTGATCATGGGCATCCTCGCCGCAATCGCCGGACTGACCGACTTCCTCGGAAACCGACTGGTGCGGGCGCAATCCCCCGCCTGGCCGCATTTCCTCGGAAATCTCCTCGCGCTCGTCCTAGCGATCGTCAACATGTTCGTGCACACGCGCGATGCCTGGACTTCCGTCGTGCCGTGGGGGCTGGTCCTTTCCGCGATCGTCGTTCTCATCCTGCTCGTCACGGGTTGGTTGGGATGGGCGATGGTCTACCGTCACCATGTAGGAGTAGCGGAATGACACGTTCGGTCTTCTCCTCTCCCGTTCGCCGCGGAATGGCGCGGGCGCTGCTCGGCGCTTCCCTGCTGGCGCTTGGCGCTTGCAGCGACGATACGTTCGACACCGCAAGCCAGGTCGGTCCCAATCCGAACCTGCCCGAGCCGCAGCAGTATCTTTTCCCGCCGATGCATCTGGCATCGATCGTCGGCTGGAAGGATGGCGAGACACCGAAGGTTCCACAAGGTTTCAAGGTGGAAGCGCTGGCGACAGGCCTGCAGCATCCGCGTTCGCTCTACGTGCTGCCCAACGGCGATGTTCTCGTGGTCGAATCCAAGGGGCCAGGCGTCGAAGGCCTCAAGCGCCCGAAAGATCTCGTCATGGGCTGGATCGAATCGTTGTCGACCGGCGGCGAGGGCAGCGGCGGAAGCAACCGCATCACGTTGTTACGGGACGCCAATGGCGACGGCAAGCCGGAGACCCAAAACGTCTTCCTCGATCATCTGAGTTCGCCCTTCGGAGTCGCGCTCGTCGGTTCCGACCTGTATGTCGCCAACACCGATTCCATCATGCGCTACCCGTACAAGGAAGGGGAAACGAAGATCACGGAGCCTGGCACGCCGCTCACGGCCCTTCCGGGGGGTCCGATCGACCATCACTGGACCAAGAGCCTCGTCGCCTCGAAAGACGGCACGCTGCTCTATGTCGGCGTCGGCTCCAATTCCAACATCACCGAGAACGGGATCCAAGCCGAGAAGAATCGCGCAGCCATATGGGAAGTCGACCGGACGACCGGCCGCTGGCGCATCTTCGCCGACGGACTGCGCAATCCGAACGGGTTGAGCTGGGAGCCGGAAAGCGGCGCGCTCTGGACCGTCGTCAACGAGCGGGACGAACTCGGGCCGAACCTCGTGCCCGACTACATGACGTCCGTGAAGGACGGCGCATTCTACGGCTGGCCCTACAGCTACTACGGCCAGCATGTGGACCCGCGGGTGATGCCGCAGCGGCCGGACCTCGTCGCCAAGGCGATCCCGCCGGACTATGCCCTGAGTTCGCATGTCGCTCCGCTCGGCCTGGCGTTCTACACGGGCGACAGTTTCCCGACCCAGTACAAGGGCGGAGCCTTTGTCGGCGAGCACGGCAGTTGGGACCGCGGCCATTTCAACGGCTACAAGGTCGTCTTCGTGCCGTTCAAGGAAGGCAAGCCGAGCGGTAAGGCCGAGGATTTCGTCACCGGGTTCCTGAAGAACGACGACGAAACGCATGGCAGGCCGGTCGGCGTCGCGATCGACAAGACCGGCGCGCTGCTGATTGCCGACGACGTCGGCAACACGGTGTGGCGTGTCACCTCCGCGCCGCAGAGTGCGCAAGCGAGGCTTATGGATTTGAAAACTTCCCAGCTGCAAGAGTCCGAATGACCCTGGCTACGGGCAGAAGCGCGACCGAGTCCACGCCCAGGACGGAAAGTTCCGATCGAGCTCCACGTTGTCGCGTGTCGTCAGCCGCCCCGTGACGTCGGGTGTCAGCCGGTCTCTCGTAGGAGGCTATTAAATATCGGCAGAGCAGTAGAGCATTCTCGTCTCGGAGGCTCAGGTCCCGTTGATCCATTGTCCGGCAAGCGTCAGGCCGAACAGGATGGCCAGCCACAGGCCCGCTGCCGCGACCGCCAGCCGCGGCAGCGGTTCCGTTTTGACCAGATGCATAAACAGGACGGCGATCACGCCGGCCTTGGCCGCCGCGATCGCGAGGTTGACCGCCGAATTGAAACCGCCGAGATCGAGGAACGATGATCCCACGGTCAGTGCCAGCAGCGCCATGAGGCCGAGATAGGCAAGAGCAAGTTGGCGGATTTCGCTCATGAACGCCTCATCGGTTGATCAGATAGAGGATTGGGAACAGGAAAACCCAGACGACGTCGACGAAATGCCAGTAGAGCCCGACCGCCTGCACGCGCCGGGCGCGGCTGTCCGGCTCGGTGTGCCGCCAGAGCGCGAGCAGCCACCCGATGACGGCAATGCCGCCGAGCAGGTGCAGTCCGTGCAGCCCGGTCATCGCGAAATAGAGACTGAAGAAGAATTGCGCCTGCGCCGGATCCGGCCCGTCGAAGGTGAACGGCGCGCCGAGTACCGGGGCGATGCCCTCGTGGAATTCCATGGCGTATTCGGTGCCCTTGATGACAAGGAAGGCGATGCCGAGCAGGGCCGTCGCGCCAAGCGCGAGCGTCGCCGCGCGCGAGCGGCCTGCGCCGGAATAAAGATGCGCCAGCGCCATGGCGAAGCTCGAAGTGATGAGCACGGCGGTGTTCAGCGTGCCGAGCGCCAGCGACAGGTGCTTCGACGCTGCCGCAAAGGCCGGGCCGTAGCTGACCCGGGCGACAAAGAAGACCAGCATGACGGCACCGAACAGCATCGCCTCCGAGCCGATGAACACCCACATGCCGAACGTGTCGGCCGCCTGCTCGCGACGGGCCGTGTCGAAGGCGACGCTCTCGACGCTCGTCCTCACGCCGCCGTCTCCCGGTGCGGGCTGAAGCGCTCGTGCTCCAGTCCCTTCATCGGATAGTCGTAGGCCGGCCGCGTCACCACCGGGGTCACCGCGAAGTTTTGCGGCGGCGGGGGTGACCCGGTTTGCCATTCGAGTCCCGTCGCGCCCCAAGGGTTGTCGGACGCCTTCGCTCCCGTCCACAGGGAACGGCCCAGATAATAGAGCGGCATCAGGTAGCCCGCCGCCAACACTACCGCGCCTGCTGACGACAGCACGTGCCAGAACTGGAACTCCGGCGGATAGGTGTGGTAGCGCCGCGGCATGCCGTTGAAGCCGAGCACGAACTGCGGAAAGAAGGTCAGGTTGAAGCCGATGAAGGTGGTGACCGCCGCGACCCGGGCCCAGGCCTCGGGATAGAGGCGGCCGGTCATTTTAGGCCACCAGAAATGCAGCCCGCCCATGTAGGCCATCACCATGCCGCCGACCATGATGTAGTGGAAATGCGCCACGACGAAATAGGTGTCGTGGACGTGGACATCCACGGCGAGCGCGGCGAGGAACAGACCGGACAGGCCGCCGAAGGTGAACAGCGCCAGGAAGAACAGCGCGTAGAGCATCGGCGCCTCGAAGGTGATCTCGCCCTTGCGCAGCGTCAGGCTCCAGTTGAACACCTTGATGGCGGAGGGAATGGCGACGCAGAAGGAGAGGAACGAGAAGACGACGCCGGCATAGGTCGACTGGCCGGAGACGAACATGTGATGGCCCCAGACCAGGAAGCCGAACACGGCGATCGCCATCGAGGCCAGCGCGACCGACGCATAGCCGAACAGTGGGCGTCGGCTGAAGCAGGGTAGGATTTCCGACACCACGCCCATGCCCGGCAGGATCATGATGTAGACCGCCGGGTGCGAATAGAACCAGAACAGGTGCTGGAACAGCAGCGGGTCGCCGCCGAGCCCCGGATCGAAGATGCCGAGGCCGAACACCCGTTCGAGCACGATCAGGATCAGCGAGGCGGCAAGCACGGGCGTCGCCAGCACCATCACCAGGCTGGTTGCGTAGAGGGTCCAGACGAAGATGGGCAGGCGGAACCAGGTCAGTCCCGGCGCGCGCAGCTTGTGCACGGTAACGATGAAGTTGATGCCGGTCATGATCGACGAGAAGCCGACGATGAAGACGCCTAACGCCGCGGTTGAGACGTAGCTATCGGAATAGATCGAGGAGAGCGGCGTGTAGAAGGTCCAGCCCGTGTCGACGCCGCCGAGCAGCACGGCCGCCAGCGTGAACAGGCTTCCCAGGATGAAGACGTACCAACTCGCAAGGTTCAGGCGCGGGAAGGCGAGGTCGCGCGCCCCGATCATCAGGGGAAGCAGGAAATTGCCCAGCGTCGCCGGGATCGACGGCACCAGGAAGAACCAGACCATGATGATGCCGTGCAGCGAGAAGAAGCGGTTGTAGACGACGTCGGAGACGAGGTCGCCTGCGGGCGTGGCCAGTTCCACGCGGATCATCAACGCAAAGAAGCCGCCGAGGAAGAAGAAGGCGGTCAGCGAGGCGAGATAGAGCCAGGCGATGCGCTTGTGGTCGGTGGTGAGCAGCCAGGAGCCGATTCCGGCCCCTTCCTGCAGGTAATTTCCGGCGCGCAAGGTTTCGCTGCTCATGGGGTTGCCTCGCTCGGAGTCGATCGTTCGGAGGAAAGCGATTTCAGGTAGGCGACCAACATCTGGAGTTCCCCCTCGTCGATGAGGCCGTCGAAGCTCGGCATGACGGGTTCATAGCCTGCGGCGATCTCCTTGGCGGGCTGCAGGATCGAATCCCTCAGATAGCGCTCGTCCGCCAGAACAGTCTGCCTGTCCGCAAGCGCGACAGGTCTGCCGTAAACGTTGGCGAGGTCGGGCGCGCGCACCTTGCTGGACGGGCCGTGGCAGCCGGAACAGCCCAATGCCCGGAACAGTTTTTCGCCGCTTTGCGCCAGCGATTCGCTTTCGCCCTGGGCCGAAAGCCATTTGGCAAAGTCCTCCGGGGGCATCACGGTCACCCAGCCGCCCATTTCGGAATGCTGCGTGCCGCAATATTCGGCGCAGAAGAGGTGGTAGCGGCCGGGCTTGACGGCGGTGAACCAGAGGTGCGTGGTGCGGCCGGGCACGGCGTCCTGCTTGAGACGGAAAGCCGGGACGTAAAAGGAATGGATCACGTCTTGGGAAGCGAGCGAGACAACTACTGGTCTGCCTGCCGGGACGTGCAATTCATTGATCTCGCGCTGGCCGCCGGGATGGCGGAACGTCCACATCCATTGCTTGCCGAGGGCAGCTATCTCCAGAGCATCGGACGGCGGGCGATCGCGCTGAACGAACAAGACAGCGCCCCAGCCGAAGAAGATGAAGGCGATCACCAGGCTGGCGCTCGTCCAGCCGATCTCCAGCGGCAGGCTGCGGCCGCGCTGGCCTGTGCGGTCGGCGCTAGAGCCGGCGCGGTATTTGACGGCGTAGCCGACCACCAATGCGGTCAGGAACAGGCCGAGCAGCAGGGTGAAGGCCAGCAGCGCGTAGAACAACGCGTCCACCCTGCCGGCGATCGACGAGGCCTCATCCGGCACGAAGGGAATGCCGAAGCTCATGTCCGCCTCCGGACCATGAGGAGAACCGACGCTCCCATCGCCAGCAGCGTGGCGAGGCTGCCGAGCTTCAGCGCTGCCCATATGGCCGGCGTATATTGGCCTTTCGATGTGTCGAAGCCGGCGCATAGCAGGAAGACATGGTCGGCGATCGAGCCGAGCTTGTTTGCGGAGGCCTCTACCAGCGCCAGCCGAAGATCGCGGGGCTCGAAGGACAGCGCCGGCAGGACGCGCGAGATCTTTCCGCCCGGCGTGACGGCGAGCACGGCGATGGGATGCACGAACTGGTCGATGCGCGGTCGCGTGTCGAAGCTGATGCCCGCTTCGCTTGCGAGCGCAGCGCCCTCAGGCCCGGTCAGGAAACGCCATGCCCTCAGCCCGTCCGCGCCGGCCGACTGGGCTACGGCTTCTTTCGCCGCAGTGGCGTCTTCGCTTGTCTCGGTTTGGTCGATCGAGATGAAGAGAGCCCGATAGGCCGAAGGATCAAGACCTGTCTTGTTTAGGTCGGAGGCGACGGCCTGCTGGGTTACGCCGCATAGGTTCGGGCATTTGTCGTAGCCGAAGACGACCAGCGCCGGCTTTCCGGCAAGCACATCAGCCAAGCTTGTTTTCGCCCCGGTCGAATCGCGTAGAGGGCGATCCGGATCGAGCTGCGCGCCGATCTTGGGATCGAAGGACGGGCGCTCCACAGCGCCGCTGGCGGTCGTCGCTGCCAGCACCAGCAGGAATGCCGCGAGGGCCCCCCTCATGGTTTGGCTCCGTTTGCGGTATCGCGGCAGGACGCGGCTTGCGGTGTGCGCGGCACGTCGCCCGTCAGCAGGCTGCATTCGTCGCTCGAGGGAGAGGCTGCTTCGGCCGTCCAGTGCGGCAGGCCGTTCTGGGCGACCAGTTTCATTGCTTCCTCGATGGGGATGCGCGCAATGCCCTTGGCGCGATCGACCCAGGCCAGTTTCTCCAGTTCGGCCTCCTCCGCCCGTCGCACAGCCGCGAGATCCTCGTGCGGCGATGTCGAGAGAGCAGGAGTCGCCTCGTTGCTCGACCACTCGGCGCCGGGCTGCGGCCACAACGCCTGCGGCCGGAAAAGGAGATAGAGCACGCCGAGCGACACAAGCAGGAAGACGACGAGGCCGCCGGCGAACAGCAGCAGCGCCCTCGGCCAGATGTCGCGTGTCTCGGGATGGCGGACTTCAGCCATGCGCTATCTCCCGCCAGAAGAAGATGCGGCTTGGCTCTCTCAGCACGATGACGAACATCGTCGTCCAGAGGCAGCCGGCGGCCACCGGCGCTGCCAGGTCCAGCCACGCGAGCGACAGGCGCGGCGTGGCCAGCGCGGGACGGATGCGCCAGACAGATTCCATCATGTGACCGGCCAGCACGACGATCGCCAACCAGACAAGCCCGCGATGGCTGCGCTTGACGGTTCGCGCCAGGAAGGCGGCAAAGGGCAGGGCCAACTGCAACAGGACGACCAGCCAGAGCAGCACACGCCATCCGCCCGTTCCGCGCCGCAGGTACCAGCCGATATCGTTGGGTAGGTCGCCGGCCCAGACCACGATCCATTGCATGAAGGCGAGATAGGCCCAGGTTAGCATGAAACCGAACAGCATGTTGGCGACGTCCTCGCCGAGCACCGCATCGCCTTCGCCGCCCGGCAGGACTTCGATGGAGCGTGTGGCGGCAAGGACCAGCAGTGCCAGTGCGGCCGCGCCCACCACCTCGGCCGACGCCTCCAGCATGGCATAGATGGTGGAGGTGAACTCCGGGTCGAGCGACAACATCCAGTCGGTCGAGAAGACGGTGACGGCGGCGGCGTGGACGACCAGGCCCAGCGCGAAGCCACGCGTGTTGGACTGGGGCGCGTCGGGATCGGTCCATTGCAGGACGAAGAAGGCAAGCGCCAGCCACAGAACCGCGCAGCCGGCAAACCGGACGAGGAAGAACGGCGTGTTGAGATAGGCGAGCTTCGCCCGCACCGCCTCGGGCAGGGCGGAGACATCTGCAACGGCCCACGGAAAGACGAGATCCGGCCGCAACAGGATCGGTAGAAGGAAGACGAGCGCGAGTGGCAGTGTAGCGACCGTCGCGCGCAATGGCGGCCGCATGGCCTCGCCCCAGCGGCCGCCGGTCAGGCCGTGGATCATCAGCAAGGTCATGGCGCCGAGCGGCAGGCTGACCAACACTAGTGCCGCCGTCAGCCAAGCGGTGAGCGCCAGGCGCAGGTCGATCAAGGCGCCTGCGATGCAGAGCAGTAGCCCGGCTCCGCTCACGAGAACCAGCATCCTGGTTCCTTTGTCGCGCGGAAGCGTCATGGCGAAGCCTCCGCGTGAAGCTTGCCGCGCAGTTCGGCAGGCAAGGCCGCCGCCGGCACGGTACGCGCATATTGCAGGGTGCGGATATAGGCGACGATAGCCCAACGGTCGGCCGGAGGGACGCGCGCAGCGTAGGAATACATGGCTCCGTAGCCGTTCGTGATGACGTCGTAGAAGTGTCGGTCCGATGCCTGCCGCAAAGCATCCTGATGATAACTCGGCGGCGCTGGGAAACCGTGCCGCACCACGACGCCGCGGCCATCGCCCGCGCGGCCATGACAGGGCGCGCAGAAGATTTCGAAGCGCTCGCGTCCTCTTTGCAGCATGGCGAGGGTCACCGGCGTCGGTATCTCCTGAGGCGTCGCTGCGAGGTCCGCGTCGCGCGCGACCGTGCCGGGCACCGGCGTGCGCGCCGACATGCCGTCGGAGAACTGATCGCTTTTCTCCAGCGGATCGTAGCGCGGCTGGTCGGCCATCTGCTGGTCGCAACCCGTGAGCAGCGGGCCCATCAGAGCGATGAGACAGAGGGCCTGCTTCATGCCTTCACCTCCGCCACGGAAGCCGCGCCGAGCCGCCGCAGCTGCGCCTTGGTCGCGTCCCTGCCGAACTGGGGATCAGTCGCTTCGACCAGCAGGTAGAAACCGCCCCCTTTGGCGAACGTAAAAATCTCGGCGTTGAAGACGGGGTGGTAGTAGCGCGGCAGGCCGTTGGCGACGACCATGCCGATGAAGCCGGCGATCGCGGCACCCAGGATCGCGGCTTCGAAGGCGATGACCGTGAAGGCCGGCCAGGAATGCAGCGGCCTGCCGCCGACATCGAGCGGATAGTCGATCTCGACCGAATAGAGGATCAGACCGTACGCGAAGGCGCCTCCCAGCACAGCGCCGGCCAGCACGATCCAGGGCAGGCGCGTCCTGGGCATCGCAAGGATCTCGGCCAGCCCGTCCACCGGGTAAGGCGAATAGGCGTCCATCCGGTGATAGCCTCGCTCACGCATGGCTCGCGCTGCGTCCGTGAGGCGCTCGGCATCGGTGAAGGCGGCGATGACACCGTGCAGCGTCATGAGCCCTTGCCCTCCTCAGCCAGTTCCTCGACCTCGAAGATGGTGATCGCGGGCAGGATGCGGACGAACAGGAAGACCAGCGCGAAGAAGGTGCCGAGCGATCCGAACAGGATGCCGTAGTCGAGCCAGGTCAGCGACTGCTCGCCCCAGGCGGATGGCAGGAAGTCGCGGCTCGGGCCGCTGACGACGATGACGTAGCGCTCGATCCACATGCCGATATTGATGATGACCGCGACCGCGAAGAGCAGCGGCATGTTGCGGCGGACGGAGCGCAGCCACAAAAGCTGCAGCGCGACGCAATTGCAGGCGAGCATCGTCCAGAACAGGACGGAATAGGGGCCGACCGCGCGCTGCACCATCATCATGCGCTCGTAGGTCTCGCCGGAGTACCAGGCGAAGAAGGCTTCCGACGCGTAGCCGTAGATGACGACCATGCCCGAGGCGATCATCAGCTTGCCCGCATTGTCCATGTGCTTGAGCGTGATCAGGTCCTCGACCGAAAAAGCCCAACGCAAAGGGATGGCGATGGTCAGCACCATGGCGAAGCCGGACAGCAGCGCGCCGGCGACGAAATAGGGCGGGAAGATCGTCGAGTGGTAGCCGGGCACGATGGCGAAGGTGAAATCGAGCGCGACGATGGAATGCACCGAGACGACCAGCGGCGTCGCCAGCGCCGCCATCAGGTAATAGACCACCTTATAGCGTGCCCAATGATAGGCCGAGCCGCGCCAGCCCAGCGCCAGCAGGCCGTAGAAGACCTGCGTTCCGCGCCGCTTCGCCCGATCGCGTAGAATGGCCAGATCGGGGATCAGGCCCATGTACCAGAACAGCAGCGAGACCGTCGCATAGGTCGAGATGGCGGCGAAATCCCACACCAGCGGGCTGCGCCATTGCGGCCAGTGCATGTGCGTGTTGGGCAACGGCAGGAGCCAGTAGAAGAACCATGGCCGCCCGAGATGCAGGATCGGGTAGAGCCCGGCCATGGCGACCGCGAACAGAGTCATCGCCTCGGCGAAGCGGTTGATCGAGGCGCGCCAGGGCTGGCGCAGCAGGAGCAGCACCGCCGAGATCAGCGTGCCGGCGTGGCCGATGCCGATCCACCAGACGAAGGACGAGATCATCGTGCCCCAGGCGACCGGGATGTTCACACCGATGCTGCCGATGCCGACCGCGAACAGGTAAGTGACCGAATAGAGGAACAGCATCGCCAGCAGGAAGCAGAGGAAAAAGGCTGTCCAGAAGAAGCGCGGCAGCCGCCCCGCCAGCACGACCGAGGCGATGCGGCCGCTAATCTCCGGCCGATCGTGCCGTCCGAGAAGAACGGGCGGGTGCGGCGGCGTCCGGCGGGCTGCGGCGACCGCTTCAGCCATCGCCGTTCTCCGAATCCTTGGCTGCGCCGGCGAGATTTTCTTTCGTGTTCCTGATCCGTCCGAGATAGGTGGTGCGCGGCCTTGTGTTCAGTTCCTCCAGCAGCGCGTAGGCGTGCGGCGCGGCCTTGTCCCTGGCCACTTGCGAATCCTTTCGCTTGATGTCGCCGAAACTGATGGCCTGTGTCGGGCAGGCCTGCTGGCAGGCAGTAACGACTGCCCCGTCGTCGATCGGTCGGTTGTCGATCTGGGCCTCGATGCGCTTGGCGCTGATGCGCTGGACGCAATAGGTGCATTTCTCCATTACGCCGCGCGAACGCACGGACACATTCGGATTGCGTGCCGCCTGTTCCGGCCCGGCGGTCTCCTTGTCGAAGTCCTGGAATTCAAGAAAGTTGAAGCGGCGTACCTTGTAGGGGCAGTTCTGCGAGCAGTAGCGGGTGCCGATGCAGCGGTTGTAGACCTGCGCGTTCAGCCCGTCATGGGTATGCGTGGTGGCATTGACCGGACAGACCACCTCGCAGGGCGCCTTCTCGCAATGCATGCATGGCACGGGCTGAAACAGCGTCTCGGGCGTTTCGGGCGGTCCAGCGTAGTAGCGATCGACGCGCAACCAGTGCATCTCGTGGCCGATCGAGCATTGTTCGGGACCGACGGTCGGGATGTTGTTCTCTGTTTGGCAGGCGGCGACGCAGGCCATGCAGCCGATGCACGCCGAAAGGTCGATCGACATGCCCCAGGCTTCGTCCTCAGCTGGCCAGTCCGGAAAAAGGGATTCGGTCGGGGCAGGGGGCACCCCCTTCTGGACGAAATCCGGAGTTTGGTGGAATTCGCCGAGCGACGCGTGTCGCACGATGGCGCGGCCTTCCATCGCATGATGATGCTGGGTCGTGATCAGCGGGCTTCGGCCGTTGCGTGCCTTTAATGTGGCGCCGCTCATGAACCAGGGCGCGTCGGCCGTGCGGAGCCTGAAAGCGTCATACCCTTTGGCTAATGCCGCGACCGATCCTGCCGCACGTCGGCCATGGCCGAGCGCGAGTGTTACGACCTCGTCGGGATGGCCGGGCATGATCCATGCCGGCACGTCGAGCGAATGACCCGCGCGGGTGATGCTGACGACCTGTCCAGTCTCCAATTCCAGCCGCTTGCCGGTTGCGGGCGACATCAGCGCTGCGTTGCCCCAGACGAGTTTGGTCAACGGGCGCGGCAGTTCCTGCAGGGCGGCGCAGTTGGCATGGCGGCCATCGAGCAAGAACGGGTCGGCGACGAAACGTAATTCGACGCCGCTTGCAGGTTGGCGAAGTTTCAGTCCGTCAAGATCGGCAGTGGGATGGACGGAAACAGGAGCGGCGTCCGTGCTGAATATGATTCCGGCGCGCAATGCCGTGCGCCAGCCGTCCTCGCCGAGCGATGGCAGCCACGTAGCGCGCACCAGCGACAGCGAATCGGCGTTGAAGTCGCCGTCGAGCGCGGCGAGGATCTCGTGGAAAGTCCTGCCGCCGAAGAGTGGCTTGATCAATGGCTGGACGACGGAAGCCGTGCCGTCGAAGGCCCGTAGGTCGCTCCAGCTTTCGAGATCGTGCGCGGCAGGGATATGCCAATGCGCCGATCGCGCAGTGCCGTCCTGATAAAGGCCGCAATGGACGAGCGTATCGAGGCGGCCGAATGCCTTGCCGACGTCGAGGCCGGTCGGCGCGGTCTCCAGGGGATTGGCGCCCAGGACAAAAAGCCTGCCGACTGTCCCCCCCTCGATATCCTGGCACAGGTTCCCTAGATCGCCGTCGACTGGCATCGCGTGAGGCGGTTCGATGAAGGTGACGGTGGACCCTATCGCACCTAGCTGCCGGTTGATGGCGATCGCGACCGCATGGACATAAGCCGTCTGGTGTTCGCCGGCGACGACGACAGCCTTCCGCCCTGCCGCTTTCAGGTCGGCTGCAGCGGCTTCGATCCATGACGGGTCGATGTTGGTGGCGACATTGTCGCTCCCGAGCGGCAGGGCGAGGCCAACCGCCTTGCCCAGGAGCGCGGCGACGGTTTCGACCGCGCCCGGCTTAACCGCCTGTCGGTGGTCCGCGGCGGCGCCGGTAATCGTCGGCGTGGATTCGACGGCATAGAGCCGGTTCATCTTATCAGCGACGGCGCGGACATGGCGGCGCGCCGAAAAATTCCGGGCGTAGGCCAGGCGCCCCGGTCCCTCTGCCAGGAAATCGGCGTCAAGCGAGACGACGACATCGGCCCGTTCGAGATGATAGACAGGCACCAAGGAATTGCCGAACAGTTTCGCCGCCGCTTCTTCCGGAGACGGCGTTTCGAGCGGATCGTGGCGGTAGATGCGCAGCATCGGGTATTTGCGCCGCAGATCTTCGAGCTGCGTCTTGAGGGTCGGAGAGGTGGTTGCCTCGATGAGGATCGCCGCGCTCTCGCCGCCCGTCGTGGCGAGGTCGGCGGCGTCTACGGCCATGTCGCGCAGGAAATCATCGTAGCTCGCCGGCACGCCGTTCTTCATTGGCGTGCGCGAGCGTTCGGGATCGAAAAGCTCAAGCACTGCCGCCTGCATGACGGCGTCGGTCGCGCCCATTGAGGCAGGATGGTCGGGATTGCCTTCCACCTTGGTCGGTCGGCCTTCATGGCTTTCCACCACCGCGCCGAGGCCGTAGCCACGGCTCGACAGCGTCGTCGCATAGTACAGCGGCTTGCCGGGCACGACGATTTCCGGCTGGCGAACGTAAGGCACGATCTCCTGCGCGGGGCTGCAAGCGGCGAGCCCCGCCATCGAGAGCGATGCGCCGACAAGTTTCAGAAGGCTGCGCCGGTCGATCTCCGCATGGCTTTTCTCAGCGGTGGCAGACATAGCAATCCGTCATGGTTTCGGGATGGATGCCGAGGACGCCGACCAGTTTTCTGCGGATATCCTCGATGTCGTCCGGTGGTTTCCAGTGCAGCAGGAAAACGTCCTGCGGCGGCCTGAGATTGGGTTCCAGATCGCGGTGGCATCCGAGGCACCATTCCATCGACAGCGAATGCGCCTTTTCCATCAGCGGCATCTCGTCCACTTCGCCGTGGCAGGTTTCGCAGGCGACGCCCTTGGCGACGTGGATGGAATGATTGAAGAAAACGAAGTCGGGAACCGAATTGACGCGTTGCCAATGCAGAGGTTTGCCGCTGACAAGGCTCTTCCGCACTGGCGCCAGCATCGCCGCATTCGTGTAGAGCTGCGAATGGCAAGTCATGCAGACTTCCGTCGCCGGCAGACCGGCCGAGGCCGAGGTCTCCACGCCGTTATGGCAATAGCGGCAGTCGATGCCGAGTTCGCCGACATGGTGCTTGTGGCTGAACGGGACGGGCTGCGCGATCGCTTCGCCGACCCCGTTCGCGAACCCGGACCGCAGCCATGCGGTGCCCGCGACGCACAGGATGACTGTCATAAGAAGGACACCTCCTAGCGCGAAGCGCGCAATACCGTCGGCATTTCTGGAAAAGACCTGCGCCATCCCCTCGGCAATCACGGACGAACTATAAGACCCTGAACGCCCGCCGCGCACTCACGTTCCCTGGCGATTCCTGCGATCACGGAATGGTGACGGGCAAGAGCGGCTGGCCTGCAAATTCACCGAAACCATCCGGGAAGTTCTGCGTTCGGCAACCATCACCTTTCGTTTCAGCAGTTAATTCCGGCAGGACATCATGGCAGACCAGACCCGCACCGAGACTTCACCTAACGGCGGCGTCGCTTACTGGTGGACCATGTTCGTCGGCGCGCTGCTGGTCCTGCTTGGGGTGCTGATCGGCGCAGGCGGCGCGTGGCTGATCGCGCTCGGCGGTTCGTGGTACTATCTGCCCGCAGGTGTCGCACTGCTGGTGTGCGGCATATTTCTGCTTCGCCGCAACATCGCAGGCGTGTGGCTTTACGTGCTGACCTGGGTCGCAACGCTGATCTGGGCCTATTGGGAAGTCGGCATGGACGGCTGGGGCCTCATGCCCCGCACGCTGGCGCCGACCGTCATTCTGGTCTTCGTGCTCCTCACGCTGCCCCTATTCGGAGAGGGCAGTAAGCGGCGTTACGCCAACGGCGCGTATGCAGCGGCTTCGATCGCCGTTCTGGTTCTTGCCGGCGCGGCAGGCCTGGATCATTTCACCACGCAGGCGCAATCCCAGGAGGCCGCACCAGCTCAGCCGGCTGCCTCGGCAGCGCCTGTTGCACCCGCGGTTCCGACCCAGCCGACGCAGGCGGACGCAATGAAAGCTGCCGACACCGCCATCCACAAACCCGGCGATGACTGGCCGGTCTACGGCGGTTCGGAACTGGCGCGGCGCTATTCGCCGCTCGAACAGATCACCGCCGACAATGTCTCGAAGCTGACAAAGGTGTGGACCTTCCACACCGGCGACATGCCCGATGCGGCGGCGAAGGACGAATACTCGCCCGAAAACACGCCGCTGGAGATCGGCGGCCATCTGTTCGCCTGTTCGGCCAAGGGTATCGTCATGTCCGTAGACGCGGCGACCGGCAAGGAAGAATGGCGCTACGACCCCAAGGTATCCGACGACGCCATTCCTTACGGCGCCACCTGCCGGGGCGTTGCCTACTACGCCGTTCCCGATGCTTCCGCCGAGCAACCCTGCGGGAGACGCATTGAATGGGGAACGCTCGATGCCAGGCTGATCGCCGTCGACGCCAGGACGGGCAAGCTCTGCGAGGATTTCGGCGACCGTGGCGTGGTTGATCTCAATCAAGGCATCGGCAAGACGGTGCCGGGCTGGTATTCGGTAACGGCGCCGCCCACCATCGTGCGCGGCGTGGCGGTCGTGGGCGCGCAGGTGAAGGACGGCCAGGCCGAGGATGCGCCATCGGGCGTGGTACGTGGCTATGACGCCGTCACCGGAAAGCTCGCCTGGGCGTGGGACATGGGCCATCCCGACCGCGTCGGCGCACCGCCTGAGGGCGATACCTATACGCGCGGCACGCCGAACATGTGGACCGTTGCAGCGGCCGATCCGGAACTCGGTTATGTCTACCTGCCGCTCGGCAATTCCGCGGTGGACTACTATGGCGGCAACCGGAAGGATTTCGAAAACGAATTCAATTCCTCGATCGTCGCGATCGACGTCACCACCGGCAAGCCGGTCTGGCACTTCCAGACGGTGCATTATGACCTGTGGGACTACGATCTCGGCTCACAGCCCACGCTTGTCGACCTGCCGACCGAGAAAGGCACGGTGCCTGCGATTGTGGTGCCCAGCAAGCAAGGCCAGATTTACGTGCTGGACCGCAAGACGGGCAAGCCGCTGTTCCCGGTAGAAGAGCGTTCCGTGCCGATCGGCGGCGTCGAGCCGGACAAACTGGCCAAGACTCAGCCCTATTCGGGTTATGCCCATCTCGACCAGCCGGAGCTGACCGAGAAGGACATGTGGGGCATGAGCCCGCTCGACCAGCTCTATTGCCGCATCCAGTTCCGCCAGGCCGCCTACAAGGGAGAATACACGCCGCCGACTGCGGACAGGCCATTCATCGAGTATCCTGGATACAATGGCGGATCGGACTGGGGCAGCGTCGCCGTCGACCCGAAAAGCGGTATCCTGATAGCCAACTACAACGACATGCCGAACTACAACCAACTCATCCCGCGGGCCGAGGCCGACAAGATGGGGCTGAAGCCCATAGACCAGGGCAAGATGTCGGAGGCGGTGGCCGACAAGGGCGATCCACAGGCCGGCTCACCCTACGCGATCCACGTCAACGCGGGCTGGCGGCTGCCGACCGGACTGCTCTGTTCGGAGCCTCCGTATGGCCATATCCGTGCCATCGAACTGAAATCCGGCAAGACATTGTGGGACAAGCCGCTCGGCAGCGCCGTCAACAACGGACCCTGGGGCATACCGTCCATGCTGCCGCTCACCATCGGCACCCCGAACAATGGCGGCCCCCTCGTGACCGCCGGTGGTTTGATCTTCGTTGCCGCAACGACGGACGACAAGCTGCGCGCCATCGACATCAAGACTGGCAACGTGGTGTGGCAGGCTGACCTGCCAGCCGGCGGCCAGACCACGCCGATGACTTATGAGGTGAACGGCAGGCAGTACATCGTCATCGCGCCCGGCGGACACCATTTCATGGAAACGAAGGTCGGCGACCAGGTCATCGCCTATGCGCTGCCGAAAAGCTGACCGAGGGCGACAGCGAACGCGCATGACCGCAGTCCTATCGGCAGGCGCCTGGTCTCGATAATGGAGTTCGTTACAGCTGAGGGACCTTGCCGCACCAAACTGGTTCGCGGGTGCCGCGGGCCGGACGGAACAAGGCGCTCGTCTGCCGTTTCGTTGGCCAGGAAGAGAAACCGGGAAAAAGACTTCCTGTTCACCGTACCGTCACGCCCGGTTGACACGGCCCGCGGCACCAGAAGAACGCCGCGAGAGATGAAAGGTTCATGCCACGAACCGTCGCCATAGCCTTCGAACTTCTTCTTTTCGCCGCCACGGGGCAATCGAAGTACCCGAAGCGAGCTGCCGAATGGGCTTTCAGCGGAAAAGACAGCTGCGCCCCGTGCAGGCTGCAAGCGGCCAAAGTCATAACCGATAGTTCGGTTAGGTCTCGTACGCTTCCGTCAGCCATCGGTAGGCGAAGAGGAGCTCCGCGGGCTAACCGAAAACTCGGTTATTCAGATCGCGTTGAAACTCACTCCGTCACCTCGCGATCTCGGGAGTGCGCGGATGCCGAAACTCGCCGTCGATCCCGACGAGGCAGGTGTCTGCATAGGCGCAATCCTTACGGGGATCGATGCTCCGCCGCCAGGTTCCGGTCGGAACGAATTCCTCGCTCCTCCGTTGCCAGTCGCAGCCCAAAACAATCGTGGAGGATCGGCATGGGTAAGGACACGCTCCCAACGCCCGGAGGCGATGACCCCGAGGTGCGGTTTCTGACGGAGAATACCGACTTGTCGCCGAAGCAGGCGCGGGAACTGATCGCCGAGCACGGCCATGATCGGGAGAAGCTTCTCGAAATCGCAAGAACACGAAAAGCGGAAGGCTAGCCTGCCATGCAGCACGAATCCGAAACCGCAGAAGAAACCCGCAAGCAGAAGTCGATCCAGCGCGGAATAGACGCCAAGGACCAGTCGAAGACGCGGGGAAAGGCGAAAGGCGCGATGCAGGCGGGTGCACGCCGTTATCCCGAGCCGCCGTTTCCAGAGCAGCACCAGGCGAAGCCGGGGCACGAAACCAAGGTGGATCCCGCGCCGCTTTACGAATCGCCGTACTACCTCGGCTCCAAGAAGCTGGACGGCAGGGTAGCGATCGTCACCGGCGGCGATTCCGGTATTGGGCGTGCGGTGGCTGTGCTGTTCGCCCGGGAAGGCGCCGATGTCGCGGTCGTCTACCTGGCGGAAGACAAGGATGCCGAAACCACGAAGGCCGCGGTCGAAAAGGAAGGCCGCCGCTGCATCCTCGTCAAGGCGGACGTCAGCGAGCGCCCGCATTGTCGCCGCGCTGTGAAAGAGACGCTCGACAAACTGGGCAGGTTGGACGTGCTGGTGAACAACTCCGCCTTCCAATACCATGCCAAAGATTTCGGCGACATCACCGAAGAGCATTTCGACACGACGCTGAAGACCAATCTGTACGGCTATTTCCACATGGCGCAGGAGGCCGTGCCGCACATGAAACCTGGATCGGCCATCGTCAACACTGGCTCCGTTACGGGCATCGAAGGTTCCAAAGCCCTGGTCGACTATTCCATGACGAAGGGCGGTATCCATGCCTTCACGCGCGCGCTGTCGGGAAGCTTGATCGACAAGGGCATCCGCGTAAATGCCGTGGCGCCGGGGCCAGTCTGGACACCGTTGAACCCGTCGGACAAGGAAGCGCAGGATGTCGCGAAATTCGGCGGCGACACGCCGATGAAGCGGCCGGCTCAACCCGAGGAGATTGCTCCGGCATATGTATTCCTCGCCTCGCCACAGTGCTCAAGCTATATCACCGGCGAAATTCTTCCCGTAATCGGCGGCTACTGAGGCAGGTATCACCGGAACGACTTTGCCGAATCTCGATGAATTGATCAGGTCCGACGCTGACAAGCGGATTTCCTCGGAAACGCGCATCTGACCGAGGCGGAAGTGGAAGAGTTCCGCGTGCGTCGTCGCCATGCCCAGGAACGGAGCCCCGGCGCAAGTTGGCACGCGCTCCCTCGACTCGCCAGAAGATGAAGATGGGGCTGAGCCCGAAGGATGTTTTCCAGCCACGTCAGCGAGCCGCGACTGTCAACTCAATCGAGCTGAATCTATTTCAAACGCCCTGTCAAATGATAAGGACAGGTCCGTCGGGAGGCGTCATGCTTTGAACATCGACGGCAATGGGTCAGGGCGCCGTCGGCTGTGAGCGACTATCGCGCTTCCGCCCCGATACGGAGGGAGCCGCAATGGGTCATACCCCGAGCGGGATAGCCTATCCTGAGGACATGCAGCGTCTGCGGGAAATGTTCGACAGGTTCTGCCGTGAAAACGGACTCGTGAATGGCAGCGCGGAGGCCGAGGATCTCGCTAAGGCCGTTATGTCGCTATTCGCTGCCGGCGTGGACGAGGAAACGGCACTTTTGGACAGTTTGGCGGAGTACAGCCGGCGCAAGACGAGAGCGGAATTGACGCCCCGCCCGAATACGAGCTCTCCCGCCGGCAACGGACTGCAACGTCGGGAAGACTGGAACAATCCTGTTTGAGAGGCATTACGGAGCAAATGATCGACGGAAGGTGTTCATGCCCCGGTACTATTTCGATGCCTACGATCAGAGTGATTTGACCCGCGACGAAGAAGGGATTCATTGCGATTTGAGGTCGGAGATACAGGAAAGGGCGATCGACGCTCTCCCGGACATGGCGCGGGATGCGCTTCCGAACGGCCCGAACCACGATTTCCGTATTCAGGTGCGCGACGAAAGCGACCGGGTCGTGTTTCGGGCGACGCTTACCCTGACGTCCGAGTGGTTCGAGGGAGGCCCGGCCCGATAGCTCAGCGAGGTTCGATGCGCAGGCTGAGATAGGTCGGGTCGAATTCGGCCAACTCGGCGAGAGCGTCGAAATCGTTGATGAAGACCATCCCGCCTTTCCAATCGACAAGGCGGGTCGACCGAAGTTCCTGCAGTTTGCGGTTGATGTGCACGACGGACAAGCCCAGGAGGTCGCCAAGCTGCGTCTGAGTCAGCGGCAACGCGTATCGATTGTCGGACGCGATGCCCGCAGCCTCCAGTCGGAGATACAGTTCGCAGAGGAAATGGGCGATCCGCTGTTTAGTCGACAGGCGCCCCATACAGGTTATCCAAGCTCTTTGGACCGCGCCGTCGATCACCGTCGAGAGCCAAAAAAGACGGCCGAGATGGGGACTCTGTTCGGTGGCGCGGCGGATCGAATCGTATGAAGTGAACCCGACTTCACAGGAATTGATCGCTGCGACACCGTGATCCATGACCTTGAGAAGATAGGCGTGGAGATCGACAAAGTCCCCTGGCACATGCAGCGCGGTGATCTGGCGACCTCCGTTTCGCAAATAGTGGCTACGCGCCGCGAACCCGCGCATGACCATGCAGCTTTCCCCTGGCCGCGAATCCTCAGCGATGATTTCCGCACCTGGAACGAAGGCGACTTTCCGGAATGGAAGTGAGTTCAGCAGCGTGATTTCCGCCACCGACAATCGATCTCTTTTGCTCAAAGCTCGCACAAACGGCAGCAAATCGGGAGAAACAGCCGGTTCAAACTCGTCCATCAGGCGCAAACGGAAACACGTGCGCTTTGTTCCGTCCTCAGGCGAGCCCGCGCTATACGTCTCCTGCAGCGCAGGTTCGCGCCACCATCGACTTCGGCATGGCAATATCGGAAGTAGGGTCGACCTCGGATAACAACGAATTTGCGAATTTCGAGCGTCTTGTCTTTCTTGTTTCCGGGCGAGCTAAAATCTCTCGGCGGCTTAAGATTGTTTGGAACCAACAATCCGTGCGGGCGTTCATGGCGGTTAAGGGGGACTTTATTTTGAACGAACAAACTATCGCAATCCTCGTCGTGGACGACGAGCCGCTGCTGCGGATATTCGCAGTCGATTTCCTGACCGACGCCGGGTTCATGGTCTACGAGGCCAGCAATGCCGACGAGGCATTGGAAGTGCTAGGCTCCCGTCCCGACATCTTCGCCGTCTTCACCGACATTCAAATGCCCGGCACCCTGGACGGAATTGGCCTGGCGCGGCGAATCAAGAAAACCTGGCCTGGGATTTTCGTCATCGTCACCTCTGGCCAACAGGTGGCGGAGAGCGGCGAGCTTTCCGACGACGTGCCGTTCCTCACCAAGCCCTATCTGCCCGAAACGGTAGCCGCCATGATCCGGCAAAAGCTTAGCCCGCAAATTGTCCACGCTCCCGTATCCGAATAGTCCTTCGCGAGCAAAACGGACCCGAGCGAGACGAGATGTGCCATCAGGGGCCGAGGAACTTTTGCGGCGCGTGCAGAAGGTTCTCTGGATGAGCGAGCCGACGCAACGCCCTAGGCATCCTCGTGCCAGTCTGTCACAACGACAGCGCCCTACCGCCTGCCGTCAGTTTTTCGGCCTTTAACTTCGTTTGTAGCGAGTAGCCTATGATGTCCGTCCGCTCGACCGATTTCTCCAAACGGACCCTCGGCCTGGACCCGCCAGTCGCGTTGGGTCTGGCGGCTGCTCTGGTTTTTTTCCTGATCAGCGGCGCGGTCGCCTATTTCAATCTGCAGACGCTGCGCGAGGGAAACCAAAGCATCACCTATTCGCACGACGTGATCGTCGCTCTCGATGAACTGCTGTCGATGGCGCAGGACGCCGAAACGGGACAACGCGGCTTTCTGCTCACGAACGACGAACGATATCTAGACCCCTACGAGGCCGCCCTTCGGGCCATTCCGCCAAAGCTCGACGAAATTCAACAGCTCACCTTGGATAGTCCGACGCAGCAGGCAAGGGTGGCCCAGCTACGCATGCATGTGGAAGCCAAGCTCGCCGAACTCAAGGAAACGATAGACGTTCGACGCAGTCAGGGGCTCGAGCCTGCGTTGGCGATCGTCAATTCGGATCGCGGCAAGGCGGAGATGGACGCGATTCGCAGCCAGCTCTCCGCGATGGCGGACGAGGTCGAGCGGCTTCGGGCTCAGCGGCTTGCCGACATGGACAGCTCCCAGAAGACCGCCCTCGCTACCAGTTTCCTTTCCGGGCTGCTCGGCATTCTGCTGACGGGCGCTATCGCGTTGCTGATGCGCCGGGCGACGCTGGGGCGTCGTCGCGAGGAGTGGCTGCAGTCGGGCCAGGTTGGCTTGGCAACAGCCATGATGGGCGACCAGCCTGTCGAACGGCTCGGCAACAGCATACTCGAATTCCTGGCGGGTTACGCGGGCGGCGTGGCGGGAGCGCTTTTCGTCGGCGACGGAGAGGTCTTTCGGCGCACGGCGACCTATGGCGTTCCCGAAGGCGCGAATGTTCTCACGAAGTTCAAGCTCAGGGAGGGTCTCCTGGGGCAAGCCGCGGCGGAGCGTCGTTCCATCCTCGTCGGCGAGGTTCCGGAAGGCTATCTCGCCTTCGGTTCGGCTCTGGGGCATGACAGACCGCGGCATCTGGCACTTCTTCCAGCAGGCGTCGACGACACCGTCAACTCGGTCGTCGAACTCGGTTTCCTTCGTCCCGCCGACGAGAGAGTGAACGCGCTGCTAGAGGCTGCGTCCGGAGCCATCGGCCTTGCGGTCCGGTCGGCCAAGTATCGGGATGAGCTCCAGAACCTGCTTGAGGAAACGCAACGCCAGTCCGAGGAGCTGCAGACGCAGAGCGAAGAACTGCGCGTCTCCAATGAGGAACTGGAAGAACAGGGTCGGGCGCTCAAAGATTCGCAGGCCCGGCTTGAGCAGCAGCAGGTCGAATTGGAGCAGACGAACTCGCAGCTCGAGGAGCAGGCGCAGCAGCTGGAAACACAACGCGACCATCTGGAGCGGGTGAACGCCTCGGTTCAGCTGAAGGCGCGCGAGCTTGAACAGGCCAGCCGTTATAAGTCGGACTTCCTAGCGAACATGTCGCACGAGCTTCGAACGCCGCTCAATTCGTCCCTCATTCTCGCTAAGCTCCTTGCCGACAACCCCGACGACAACCTCACCGCCGAGCAGGTCAAATACGCGCAGACGATTCAGTCCTCCGGCAACGACCTGCTGAACCTGATCAACGACATTCTCGACCTTTCCAAGATTGAGGCCGGCCACGTCGAGATCCGGCCGGAGCCGGTCGCGGTCGAGCGGCTGGCCGACAATCTCAGGCAGCTCTTTCAGCCTGTCGCCGCCGACAGGGCGTTGGAATTCCGGATAGACGTCTCGAAGGAAACTCCGCCGACTATCGAAACGGACCCCCAACGCCTCGAACAGGTTCTCAAGAACCTGTTGTCGAACGCCTTCAAGTTCACTGAAGCCGGAGAGGTGAAACTGTCGATCGGCCGAGGCGCCGACGGCCGGATCGCCTTCGCGGTGTCCGACACGGGCGTCGGCATCGCCAAGGAACAGCAGCTACTGGTCTTCGAGGCGTTCCACCAGGCCGACGGCACGATCAGCCGCAGATACGGCGGCACCGGACTGGGCCTCTCGATCTCACGGCAGCTCGTCCGACTTCTGGGCGGCACGATCGACCTGGTAAGCCAGCCGGGCCGGGGCAGCACGTTCACCGTCCTCGTCCCCGCGGTTTACGACCCATCCAAGATTCCGTCGCGTGAGTTTCAAGCCTCTGGGATGGTCGGGGAGACCTCGCACGGAGAACAGCCGCGCGTTGCACCGATCATGCCTTCCCACAAGCTGGATGACGACCGAGGCTCGCCCCCAGACGAAAGACGCATTCTGCTCGTTGTCGAGGATGACGACACTTTCGCGGCCATCCTTCGCGATCTGTCGCGCGAAATGGGTTTCCGGTCCCTGGTTGCCGCGACGGCGGAAGAGGCTTTGGACCTTGCCAAGGCATTCATGCCTAGTGCGATCGTTCTCGATGTCGGCCTGCCTGACGAGTCGGGGCTTTCAGTGCTCGACCGACTGAAGCGCGATGTCAAGACACGTCATATTCCTATTCATGTCGTCTCCGCCGACGACCATGCCGAGACGGCGTTTTCGCTGGGCGCTGTCGGATACGAGATCAAGCCGGTCAAGCGCGAACAGCTGGTCGATGTCTTGCAGAAGCTGGAGGCCCGGCTGTCGCAGCGCATGCACCGGGTCCTCATCGTCGAGGACGACCAAGTGCAGCGAGAGGCAGTTGCGAAACTGCTGTCGTCCCACGACGTCGAAACAGTAACCGCCGGCACCGCCGCGGAGTGCCTCGAGCTGCTCCAGGGGGAAACGTTCGACTGCATGGTGCTCGACCTGTCCCTGCCGGACGCGTCGGGCTATTCGTTGCTCGAGACGCTCAGTCAGGAAAGCGCCTACTCTTTTCCGCCCGTGATCGTCTATACGGGCCGGGAGCTTGCCCTTGACGACGAGCAGCGCCTGCGTCGGTATTCGAAATCGATCATCATCAAGGGGGCGAAATCGCCCGAGCGGCTCCTCGACGAAGTCAGCCTGTTCCTCCACCAGGTGATATCCGAACTGCCCGACGAACAGCAGAGGATGATCCGCAAGGCACGGCACAGGGACGCGCTGCTGGAGGGACGACGCATTCTGGTTGTCGAAGACGACGTCCGCAACGTCTACGCCCTGACCAACATTCTAGAGCCGCGGGGCGCGATCGTCGAGATCGCCCGCAACGGGAAAGAAGCCCTGAACGCTCTCGAGAAGGCTCGAAGCAACCCTGAGGCAGCCATCGAGCTTGTCCTCATGGACGTGATGATGCCCGTGATGGACGGGCTGACGGCTACGAGCGAAATCCGCAAAAACCCCGATTGGAAGAAACTGCCGATCATCGCCCTGACCGCCAAGGCGATGCCCGACGACCAGAAGCGATGCATCGACGCCGGCGCAAACGACTACATGGCCAAGCCGCTCGACGTCGAGAAACTGCTGTCCCTCGTACGCGTCTGGATGCCGAAGTGACGGAAACCCATTCAGCCGAAAAGGTCGAGGATATCGAGATCCGGCTTCTGCTGGAGGCGCTTTACATCACGTACCACTACGATTTCCGCAACTATTCCATGGCATCGATCAAGCGGCGGCTGCGTCAGGCGCGCGAGCAGCTGGGATTTGCGAACTTCTCCGCATTGCAGGAACGCGTGATGCACGAGCCGGAGATGCTGCCGCGGCTTCTGCGCTACCTGACGGTTCAGGTCAGCGAGATGTTTCGCGATCCGAGCTATTTCTGCGCCTTGCGCGAAAAGGTCGTCCCGCACCTGAAGACCTATCCCTCGCTCAAGGTCTGGATCGCCGGATGCAGCGGCGGCGAAGAGCTGTACTCGCTCGTCATCCTTTTCCGTGAGGAGGGACTGGAAGAGCGAACCATCTTCTACGCCACCGACATAAATCAGGAGGCGCTGCACGCCGCGGAGAGGGGGATCTTCGCGCTCGACCGCGTCCGGCTGTTCACGGAGAACCACCGCAAGTCCGGCGGCAGGTCGTCTCTGTCCGACTACTATCAGGCCGCCTACGGCAGGGTATCTTTCGACAAGAGCCTGCGTCGGAACGTGGTTTTTTCCGACCACAGCCTGGTGACGGACGCCGTCTTTGCCGAAATGCACCTGATATCCTGTCGCAACGTCCTCATCTATTTTAACCGGGACCTGCAGGACCGTGCGGTCGGCCTGTTCAAGGACTCTCTCGCCCGCAAGGGGTTCTTGGGGCTTGGGGCCAAGGAGAGTCTGCGCTTCTCGCAATACGCCGGATCCTTCGACGAGTTCGTTCGGGAAGAGAAAATCTATCAGAAGCGGGGCGCATGATGACGGCTCAAGCCGAGGCAGTGGTGATCGGTGCGTCCGCGGGAGCGCTGGAAGCGCTTTCCGCCATCCTTCCCGCGCTTTCTACGGAGTTCAGGCTCCCCGTCATGGTGGTCGTACACGTGCCTTCCGACAGGCGAAGCGTCCTGGCGGAGCTGTTTAGGGCGAAATGTAAGGTTCAGGTCCGGGAGGCGGACGACAAGGAGCCGATCGTCGGAGGGACGGTATATTTCGCCCCGGCGGACTATCATCTTCTTGTCGAGCCGGACAAAAGCCTGTCGCTTTCAAGCGACGAGCCTGTGCTCTTCTCCCGGCCTTCGATAGACGTCCTGTTCGAAAGCGCGGCCGATGCTTACGGCCCGGCGCTGATCGCGATCGTCCTCACAGGGGCCAACGAGGACGGCGCGAAGGGTATGCGGGCCGTCCTCGAACTGGGCGGCGTGGCGCTGGTTCAGCGTCCGGACCATGCTTTCGCACGCGCAATGCCTGAAGCGGCAATCCGTCTGTGTCCCGGGGCCCAAGTGATGGCTCTCGCGGAAATCGCCGCGCACTTGCAGAAGGTTTGAGATCGATCATGCCACCCGTTCACTTTCTTCTGGTCGACGATCTGGAGGAAAATCTCCTTTCCCTCGAAGCTTTGTTGCGTCGCGAGAACCTTGTTTTGCTGAAGGCGCGTTCAGGAGACGAAGCGCTTGAACTTCTTCTTCGCCACGACGTCGCTCTGGCACTCGTCGACGTGCAGATGCCCGGCCTCAACGGTTTCGAACTGGCCGAACTGATGCGCGGCAATGAACGAACCAGGCATATCCCGATCATTTTTGTGACGGCGGGAACGGCCGACGGCCAGCGGCGTTTTCGCGGCTACGAGGCCGGCGCGGTGGACTTCATCCAAAAGCCGATCGAGACGGACATTCTGCGGAGCAAGGCGGACGTGTTCTTCCAGCTTTATCGCCAGCGCCAGCAGATCGCCGCGCAACGGGACGAGCTGGAAGCGCAAGCCGAAGCGCTCAAGGAAGCTGGCCGCCGCAAGGACGAATTCCTGCTGACGCTCACGCATGACCTGACCTTGCACAAGGATGCCAGGGCGCAGCAGGACGTGCTGCTGCGCGAGATCAACCACCGCATCAAGAATCTGTTCAGCCTTACGTCCGGACTGATCTCCCTCAGCGCGAAGAACGCTCGCAGCGTCGAAGAGCTCTCGGCCGACCTGAGATCACGGCTGAAGGCTTTGGCGGATGCCCACGCCCTTACTCTTCCGGATTTGCGACAGAACCAGCTCGCGGGATCTTCCACGACCGTCGCGGCTTTGCTGGAAGCGATCCTTTCGCCGCACGAGTTCGAGCAGGCGCCGCGCATAACCATCACCGGTTCGGATGCCGCGCTGTCGGGGAAAGCGCTGACGTCTTTTGCCCTGCTGGTTCACGAATTGGCCACCAACGCGGCGAAATACGGCGCGCTCTCTACGCCAGAAGGTCGGTTGGCGGTTGAAATTTCGGTGACGAGGGATGAGACCTTACGCGTCTGCTGGGAGGAGCAGGCAGCTGCTCATGCGATAGTCAATCAGGACCGGGATCGGGAGGGTTTTGGCACCGCTCTCGAGAAAGCAGTACTGGTGGGACTTGACGGTTCCATCTCCAGGGACTGGAGAGAGGAAGGGCTGTCGCTGACGATCGAAATGCCCTTGGCGCGCCTGGTGCCGTAGTGTCGGCCGCGGGAGCGCTTCGAACGTGACACGGCAAATCTAGCCGGGCCTCGGGACCAAACACTAGAATCGGTCCGTCGATAGTGTCTCCTTGGAGCTCGAAGGCATCGGACATCGCCGACTTGGTGTACGAGGGCGATCGGCGAGTTGACACGGAACCAAGTTCTCGTCGAGCAACTTAATGGCGATAGCCAACGTCCGGAGAGGTTGATGAAAATTGCGAGCGCGGAGTTGTGGACCGTTGTCCGTTCTGCGGTTGCGGCATTTTTCGACGACGGCGCTCTCAGTCATTCGGCGTCTATGGCTTTTTACGCCGCGACATCACTCGCTCCATCCTCCTGATTGTGCTCGGCGTCGCTAGCTTTGCCACGGGAAGAGACGCTGCCGAGATCGCGATATCTGCCCAACTGACGGGCCTGCTCGGTCCTCAAGGATCCGATCTTTTGAAAACGACAGTCGAGAACGCGTCCGGGCACAAGGGATTTATGGCTTCCGTCGTCGCCGTGGTCACCTTGCTCGTCGGCGCATCCGGGGTGTTCGGAGAAATGCAATCCACGCTCAACCTCATGTGGAAAGTCCCACCGCGAAGAACGTCCCTGTTGAGCCTAGCGCGGACCCGCGCAGCGAGCCTTGGGCTGGTCGCATCGCTCGGCTTCCTGCTGTTGGTCTCGCTGGCTGCCAGCGCTGCGGTCTCGGCCTTGGGCGGCATGATGACATCCCGACTGCCCTTCGGAGAATTTCTGCTGTCGGTCGCGAACACATTGGTCTCGCTCGTCCTGGTCGCTCTGCTTTTCGGCGCGATCTTCAAGATTCTCCCGGATCGCGCGCTATCGTGGCGCGACGTACGCTTCGGCGCGGCCGTCACCGCGATTCTTTTCACCGTCGGCAAATCCCTGATCGGTTGGTACCTGGGAACCAGCGCGATAGCCTCGTCCTACGGCGCCGCAGGAAGCCTCATCGTCCTCTTGCTATGGGTATTCTATTCCTCCGCGATATTCCTGTTCGGTGCAGAGATCACGCGCGCTGTCGCCGTCCGGTTCAGAAACCATCGCGATTTGACGCCCATTGCGACGGGAAAAATATCTTTGGACATTTCCGGCACGAAGGACTCGGCTGTGCGCCCGCTCGGTGCCATCGCGTTGATTGCAGGAATTTCATCAATTGTAACTTTGGCCTTCCTCCCTCGGCGTCAGCGACACTGAAGCGGCTCACTTGGGGAAGACCGGACCGTGGATGGAATATGTCCCGCTCCACGAATTGTCCTGATATCAGGCGCGCAAACCCGCTCATGGCTATGGCACCCCGTAGCCAGCGTGTGTCGGCTCCGATGCGGAGAGCCTGTTTGGGGATACGTTTGCTTCGCGTCTGAACGGTATCGATGGCTCAGCGCCGGCCGCTTGTGAAGCGCGGGAGTCAAGCAAAGATCAGCGATTGACGCCGCCACCGATCCCGCCGTTGTCGACCAAGGTCAAGCAGACCAACTTTCGCCGCGTGGAACGAAAATCGATGCTGGTCGTTTTGGGCTCGCTCCCTTGCCAGATTCCCTCCCGGCAAGTTGAGCAAAGCCCGCCCGGCAATCACCGCCTTGGGCGGGCTTTTGATTCTGGAAATCATGGGAGCGTTTATTCCGGGCTGGAAGGCCTTTGGCGCGGATGTGTGTCCGACGCGAAGGAAGATGAGGTTTTCATGTGGGCGGACGACGCTCATCAGAGTCGCGACGATGGTGGAAACCCGAAGAGGTCGGTGTCGCGATCCTCCCGGCCCGTTACCGCCGCCGTGATCTGCTCCGCCGCTATGCGTGACCAAGTGATACCGTTTCCACCGTAGCCCATGGCTGCGAAAAGGCGCGGTTTCCCCGGAACAGTCGCGATAATCGGCAAACCGGACCCGGTCGATCCGAACGCACCCGCCCATGTGTAGTCCGGGGTGGCGTCGAGAGCCGGAAACAGCGCCTTGAGTTTCCCTGCGATAGTGGCGGCCTTCCGGGAGATGAGGGCGTCGCGGCGGGCCTCGTCTTCGAACTCTTCATCCTCGCCCCCGCAAATGACGCGCCCGTCGTGGGTGGTTCGTATGTATAGATAGGGATCGGAGGCTTCCCAGACGAACGCTTGAGTCGGCCACAGCTTGGTCGGCTGCGGCTTGGTGGCTATGGCGTAGGTCGATATCACCCTGTGCCCGTTGCCAGGTACGCCGACTGCAAGTTCGTAGCCCGTCGCCAGAACGCACACCCCGGCTCGAATAACCGGGCCGGCGGCCGTTCCGACCTCGACATGGTCGGCCGAATGAGAAAAGGACACAGCCTCCACTGGGGCGAAAGCCCGCGCTTTGCGGGACAGGCAGGCCCGCCACAGGCCGGCGGTCAGACGGCGGGGATCAAGCGCTAGATTGCCATGGCACTCAATAGCGTTCTCGCGGTCGATGCCGTAGCGCGATCCCAACTCCGACCTCGTAAGATAGGTGGCGTCGAGGCCCGCGGATCGACGCGCATCGGCTTCCGACTGAAGGCTCGAACCACGAAGCACATTGCCAGCGAGATATAGCGAACGACGCTCCGCGAGGCCGCATTCGATGCCTATGTCCTGAATTCTCGCCCTGAGTCCTTCGACGGCGAGCCGCGAGCGAATCCAGGCGCGTTCGGCCTTTTCCTTTCCGGCAATCAGCGCAAGTTTCGTAATCGGCTGGTCGATCTCGAACTGAACGAGTGCTGTAGTCGCCGATGTGGAGCCTCGCAACAGTCCACGGCGGTCGATCGCGATCACCGATTGCCCTTCGGCTGACAACGCCTCGGCGATCATGCTGCCGGAAATGCCCATTCCGACTACGACGACATCGGCTTCGCAGTCCCGGACCAGCGTTTCCGTGGGGACTTGCGGCGTCCTGTACGCGTACCAGACCGGGCGTCCGGTACGAAGATCGAGGTGCCGTTTCATTGAATATGGCCCGTGCCGTGCGCACCACGCCGGCTTGCTCCAAAGCAGGAATGCACTACAGACCAGCCTGCTCCCTTGTGCTGGCATGCGGCCCGACTGGATGGGGAAGCCGCATTAAGGAACATGCGGCATGTCCCGCTGTCCAAGGTGGCCTTTTTGTGCGCCGCCGCCCGGCTTTCGGATGTCTTGCCACCCGACCCGCCGTCTTTCGAATGGGCGGCGATGGCCGGAGCAGCGCCTGCGTTTGTCCGCGTGTCGCGCGCTTTCCTTTTTATGTTTTCTTTCTTGGCGTCGCGATTGAAGAGTTTGCCAAAAAACCCCATTCCCGCCTCCTGTAGTTGATCGGTCGATTGAATGTCGACCAAGGCGGTTGGTTCCCCAAGGCTGGTCGCGACGTGGAGCGACCCCTTTCCGCAGCCGCCTCGCGTACATCTTGCGGAACCAAGGGCCGGGAGCGGCGTTCCTTCGCGACGAATTTGCACAAGGGGCGTCATCATGAACGGCATCATCTACCTCGTGGGATTGATCGTGATCATCATGTTTATCCTGTCCTTCCTCGGACTGCGCTGAACCTATGATCGGCATTCATCGTTTCGAACCGCAATGCTTGGCGCCGTGCAAAGGATGAGATCATGACCATCATGGAAGAAGAGACTGCGATCGTTGCCGCCGCCGATGCGGATTCCGGAAGTTATATGGATTGGCCTGCAGTTATTGCAGGTGCGGTGATGGCCTCGGCGATTTCGCTTGTGCTCATCACTTTCGGTTCCGCTATCGGACTGTCGCTGACGTCGCCCTTCGACAACACGGGCATGTCGGCAGTTGGCTTGGCTATCGCGTTGGGGCTTTGGCTCGTCTGGGTTCAAGTCTCGAGTTTCATGGCGGGCGGATACGTCACGGGGCGGATGCGGCGCCGTCTCCACGACGCGACCGAGCATGAATCCGACGTACGAGACGGCATACATGGTCTCGTCGTGTGGGGTGTTGGCGTGCTGCTCGGAGCTTCCATACTGGCGCTGACTGCGGGCGGAGCCGCAAGCACCGCGGCAACGGCTGTAGGCGGCGCCGCGCAAGCGGCGGTCGAAAAGATGGCCGACGCCGCCCAAGGAGTGAATCCTCTCTCTCGCGCTGTCGACACTGCGTTTCGGACCACACGGCCGGACGCAAGCACCTCTGTGGATGCACGCAACGAGGTGATGGCGATCGTCGCCCGCGGTATCGCACAAGGCGATATTCCCGAGGCCGACCGAACCTATCTGGCGCAGGTCATCGCCGCACGCACAGACGTTCCTCCAGACGAAGCCAAAGCGCGGGTCGACACGATGGTTACTAGTGCCCAGCAGGCCGCAGAAGAAGCCAAACAGCAGGCGAAGCGGGCAAAACGCTTTGCCGTGATTGCAGCTTTCGTCACCGCTGCCTCGTTGGCTATCAGCGCGGCCGCCGCATTCTGGGCCGCCGGCATGGGCGGCAGGCATCGCGACGAAGGAACGGTGATCCCCAGGTGGTTCGACCGCATGCCTTGAGATGGAACGTCAAATCCACACCCAGCAAAGGAAAACGAAATGCGTTCGATCCTCCTCTGGATACTTGGCGTTCCGATCCCGATTATCATTTTGATCGCCTTGTTGCGCTAAATTTTCAAATGCCGCTTGCGCACATTTCCAGTCGGGGAACGCGCAAGCGGCATCGCTTCGAATCTGACCGCGTCTGACACTCCGTACACAGCGCCTGCGGAAACGCGGAGCCGTCCTGGTGTTCCCCTGTGGCGTAGGACAGACGGGGCGAACCGATCGGACGGAGGGAACGCCCGAACCCTCAGGAAAGACGCATGGCGGAATCAGAGAGCGATCCAAACGAGACCGTCAGACGCGAAGCGGTTCTTGTTCCGGTGATCGTGCTGGGCTTTCTGGCCTTCGTCTTCAAAGCCGAACTTCTCACACAAGGCGCGATCGCGGCGCTAGTTGTGGCCGTCCTGCTGATTGTAGCGGTTGTTGCCGTTTCGGTGCGTATCGCTCATCACTCTGAAGTACTCGCAGCAAAGGTCGGCGATCCGTATGGCACCATGATCCTGACCCTATCGGCGGTGCTCGTGGAAGTCGTCATCCTTCTCATCATCATGACCGAAGCGTCATCTCCGACGTTGGCCCGGGACACGATCTTTTCCGCGGTCATGCTCGATATCAACGGAATCCTTGGCTTATCCGCATTGTTGGGCGGCTGGAAGTTCGGAGAACAACCGTACAATGACGATTCAGGCAAGACCTATGGCGCCATGATCATGACCGCCATGGGTATCTCGATGGTGGTGCCCGAATTCGTGCCGAGCGCCCAATGGCACGCCTATTCGGTCTTCACCATTCTGGCGATGGTGGTCCTTTACTGGGTGTTCCTGCGAAACCAGATCGGCGCGCATAGCTACTTCTTCAACTACAGCTATCCGGACAAGAAGCGCGCCAGCAACAGGAAGCTCGCTGACGAGCCCTTCCTGCCGTCGTTGTTTTTCCTCATTGGCGAAATCGTGTTGGTCGGCCTTCTGGCGGAGGTGATGTCGGGCTTCATGTCCGCGGGCCTGCGGGCGATCTCCGCGCCGCTCGGCATTGCCGCCCTGATCGTCGCGACGATGTCGGCGGCACCGGAAATGTTCACTGCCTTGCGGGCGGCGCTGTCAAACCGGATGCAAGTCGTGATCAACATCGCCCTGGGCGCGTCCCTTTCGACTGTCATACTCACCGTTCCCGTGATCGAGGCTGCCGCTCTGGTATGGGGCCAGCCATAAACATGGCGATGACCCCGGTTCAAACGGTTCTGGCCGCCATTACACTGGTCGTCGCCGCGATCAACCTGAACGACGGAGAGACAAATGCGATCGAGGGCATGACGCATTTTGTCCTTTTCGCAACGTTCCTGGCGTTGGCATTCTTGGGAATCGCGGGTGGCTGATGGAGGTTGCCTCGAACGGGGAGGGAACTGCTCCTTCTCCCGTCTGTTGTGGAGGAAAGGGAGTTTCCACGATGCCGACGACGCCCAAACCCGAAAATCGGCCGACGCGACCTACCGCCGACCCTAAGGACAGCCACCCCGCGATACCGGGGAGAAGCCCGCGCCCAATCCAAGAGCGACCAGCATCCTGCCTGACACGAGCACCAGGAAGGAGGTCGAGGCAATCCGTCTTAACCTGAAGCCCTAGGCAGCGATACGTGCCGCGATCCTGGTTCAGGAATATCCTCGACTCATCGCCTGAAATGTTCGAAAGCGGGTCTGCTAAGCTTTCCGCTGGTTGAAATTCTACCGGAGAATAGCCGACAAATTTGCCTCAGCTCGAGCAACTATGGAGCCGCTACGGCTATCACAAAAGAAGTGCTGCTATCGCCGAGACCGATGGTGATCTCCAGTGTTAGGCGGCACGGACCGCTGAGGAGACACCGCTGCTGTACGCGAAGACGAGGGAACGGCGACGAAGAGGCTCGTCCGCCGCCGACAACCCCGGCTGCGCTAGATTCGGCGACTTTTCAGCCAGCGAAGAACCTGCGCTTCCTCATCGTCCAATTGGGCGATGGGGCGCTTGCCTTTGTTCGCGTGGGTCATTTCGACAAGCAGCGTTCCGTCTAGCCACGCCGTCAGCACCGCGGGGTGCACGTAGCATTGGCGACAGACCGTGCGCGTGTTGCCCAGCCGATCGGCTACTTTGTCGATGACGCGGTTGAGCACTCTCTTCCGTGCGGTACCGCTCTCGGGCCTTTCGGTTTGTGCCAACAACGAGGCGGCGTGGATGGTGCCGCCCCATGTCCGGAAATGCTTAGCGCTGAAACCGTTGCCAGCCGCTTCGCGGATGTATGCGTTGACATCCTGTGACCGCACCGGCCTTCTCCCGCCGTCCTCGTCGATGTACTGGAACAGTTTCTGGCCGGGAATGTCCTGAGCGCCTCGCACCACGCGCGCAATGCGGCGATCGACAAGCTTCAGCTTCCATTCCTTGCCCGACTTGCCCTTGAAGGAAAAACGCAGGCGGGCACCCGTTATGTCGACGTGGCGGTCGCGCAGGGTGGTGAGCCCGAAGCTCTTGTTGTCGCGGGCATAGGCCGCGTTGCCGACCCGGATCATGGTATTGTCCAGAAGCCAGACGACGGAAGCGACCACGCGCTCGAACGGCAAGCCGTGACGTCTAAGGTCGTCGTCGATCTGAACTCGCAGGCGCGGCAGCGCCTCCGCGAATTCGATCATGCTGGAATATTTCTCGCCGTCGCGTTCGGCCGCCCAATCCTGGTGGTACCGATACTGCTTGCGGCCCTTTTGATCGCGTCCCGTAGCCTGGATATGTCCGTTCGCGTCAGGCGAGATCCAAACCTCCGTCCAGGCTGGCGGGATGGCGAGTGCACGTATGCGCTGGACTGTTGTGCCTTCCTTCAGCTTGTTGCCTTTCGGACCGACGTACCAGAAATGCTTTGGCGCGCCCTTCCTACGGATGCCCGGCTCGCTGTCGCTGACGTAGGCGAGCTGCGCACGCTCGGCGGCCGCGACGAGACTTTCGTCACTGCATTCGGCTGGCTTCTTCTCGTCAGGCATGGCTGCTCCGGTATGGTTCGTGAATACGCACGGAACGACATCAGGTTCCGCAGCTTTTGAGGCCGGACCTTAGGAGAAATCCGGTCTTGCAAGCGGAACGCTCGGTACTGCCACGGGATGCAAGGCAACAGCGGATTCGGAACGGATACCTGCACGCTGGCCAAGAGCGTGAGGGTAGTAACGGCCTTCGAATCGGATTTCGCTATCGGTCCATATTACGCCACCTCACGGGCGCATGATTTTCATCCCGACGGGAGCGCCGACCCGGAACTTAATGGTTCGGCCAAGGTTGAGGTGTGCCTTCGTTCAAGAAGGCGAACAACCTCAGGAGAGCGCTGTGGCGACCACCAAGAAAACACAGGCTTCCAGCAAAAAGTTGGACGACCTATTCCTCGATGGCATCAAGGACATTTACTACGCCGAAAAGAAGATCCTGAAGGCCCTTCCGAAGATGGCGAAGGGAGCCGAATCCGAGGAAGTGTCGGCGGCATTCCAGAAGCATCGGGAAGAGACCGAGGGTCAGGTCGAACGGCTGGAACAGATTTTCGATGCCATGGGCAAGGCCGCTCGTGGCAAAACGTGCCCGGCAATCGACGGCATCATCGAGGAAGGATCCGAAATCCTCGAAGAATACGACGGCTCCTCGGCGATCGACGCTGGTCTCATCGCCGCCGCGCAGGCGGTGGAGCATTACGAGATCGCTAGGTACGGTACGCTGGTCGCCTGGGCAGAACAGCTCGGCATGAAGGACGCCGCAAAACTGCTCAAAGCGACGCTGGAAGAAGAATCCGCGACTGACGAGGCGCTCAACGCCCTCGGCGAAGGCGGCGCCAATAAGCGCGCGATGGAAAACGCAGCCTAGTCGGGTATTTTGAAGTACACAGGCCTCGGCGGTCGCCGGGGTCTTTCTTCATATAGGGTCGAACATGGAAAAGACTTTCAACCGCATGGCGGAAGCCGTCGCACACGCCACCGGGCGGCCTTGGGCCTTTGCGGCATGTGTTGTATCGGTCGTGATATGGGCGGCTTCGGGACCGGTATTCGGTTTCTCCGAGACGTGGCAGCTCGTGATCAACACTGGCACTACCATCGTGACCTTCCTGATGGTTTTCCTGATCCAAAATACTCAGAACCGCGATGGCGCGGCAATTCAAGCGAAGCTCGATGAGTTGATCAGGTCCGGAAGCGGCAAGAACGATTTTATCGGGATCGAACACCTGACCGAAGCGGAAGTCGAGAAGTTTCGAGAGCTGTGCAAAGACGCCAAGGAGCGCGCTGGCCGCGCCGATCAGCCGGCCGTTGCGTGAGACGTTGGTCAGGAGGGCGCGTCTCGCTGCCCGGCCTCGGCTTCACCCTTGCTGATTGTAAAAAGCAGCGCGCCATGGTCGTCATAGACCCGGACCATCCAATCAGAACGCGAGAGCGCCTCATGTAGATCTGGGAGCAAATCTGCTGCCGAGCGGATAGCTTCCTCTCGTGCGACATCCAGGCCCGGGAGCAACGACGGCGGCACACGTCTACTGGAATCACCGTCCCGGTACTCGAAGACGAACCATTGGCCGCCACGGCGCTGACGCTCAGTTGGCTCGAGCGGGCTGTTGCCGTTGTTAGCTTCACGGTCCGGGTCTCCGAAGACCGCTGTTTGGAGGAGAATGGCTTTGGCTTTTTCGATAGCGGTCTCGCGGTCACCTTGCTCTCCAGTGGTCTCGACCACGACACTGTCTCCGCCTTCCCCGCGAAAGACGACACGGGTAGCAGGCTTCCCGTCTCCTGCGGTTGCATCTATCACTTCCGTACGGATAATCTGCATCGCTCCTTCCCCATCGAATTTGGTCGCCCTCCACAATGCGGAGTCTTCTAAAGCGTTCCGCTCACCGTCACCTCATATGCCTCGCCGTTGACAATGCCTGGGCCGACATCATGCGGCTGCCCCCAGCGTGGGTGCAGGACTAGACGAAACTGTTGCGGTTGAGCTCGGCGAACCGCGGCACGCTTTTCGCTGGCTAGGAAGGCTTTGCGCGCTTCCCCGGCGGCCTTTGTGAGGCCCAAGAGCTCGATTCTAACTTGCCGGGTCGTGCGATGACGGCAAGATAGCGACCCGATACGAGTCGTCTCGACGGCCGCATGTCGAAAAGAACTCGTCTCCAACCCATGGCGAGTCCAGACGGCGACGGCCGGGATTTGTTCCCGCCCGCAACTTAATCTCGTAACCGGCGTTGATGTCCGCGCTGGCGTAGGGAGGAAAACCATGGTCGATGACAAGAGCAAGCGTGACTTCCGGGACCGGGACCGCGTCTCCGGTGCGGAGGACTACGAGGTCGAGCATTTCGCCCAACAGAACGGGCTCACGCCTCAACAAGTGCGCAACCTCATAGCGAAGCAGGGCAATAGTCGGGCCGTTCTGGCGGAGGAGGCTCGGAGATTGCGGGAAAACTCTGGGAAGGATTGACCGTCAAAATCCCAGCGGTTCAGTCAGGTGCAACATTCCTGCGAAATCCGCGTTCCTCTCCAGGCGGAGGGATCATAAATGCGAATTTCCGTGCAGCCGGCAAAGCGCGACGACCAAGTAAAGATCATTTTCGACCGTCCAGTCACAGCGGATCAGGTGCAACCAGGGAAACACGGGATCGTCTCGCTCCTGCTTCTTTTACCGGGCCTATACGGTGACGGGTCGCATTACCGCTACACTCTCACGCTGACGGCCGAAGAGGTGCAATTGCTGCTTACGCCCGGCCCGTGAGTACGAAAGGCCCGCCTGAGGTGTCCAGCGGGCGGGCCTTGCCCCAGCCTGCGGTTTGGGGGAAGGCTGGCGGGAGTACACCCAGATACCTCAAGCGGCGTTTTGTTCAGAAAAAAGGAAGGCTGCTACCGCCAAGGTCGAAGTCAGGTGCGTATGGTGTTCTTGATGCTGGGGATGGACGCACCACGCGCGGATAGGATCCTCTTTTTTGAGCGTCGCCAAGGTGAAACCCGCTCGGCTGCGGCCGGACGGGTTTCTGACTTGGATTACCAGCTCTGCCGACCGTACCAGTCGTCTATGTCTTGGCTAACCCGATCCTTCTCGAGTCCGTACCGCTCCTGAATCTTGCCCTCAAGCTGGTCGCGCTTGCCAGCAATTTGATCCAGATCGTCGTCGGTGAGTTTGCCCCACTGCTCCTTCACTTTGCCCTTGAGCTGCTTCCAGTTTCCTTCGATGCGGTTCCAGTCCATGGTTTTCTCCATAAGGCGGGGATCGCCTATCTTGAAACGCGCGATGAAGAGGTTGGTTCAAAGGAAGCAACCGGAACTCGAGCCGTGTCGACCCATTGTGGTTCTGCTCGTAAACCAAACCACGATGGAGGAACCACTATGAAGAAGCTCCTTATGGGTGCCTTTTCGCTCACGATTATGACCGGCGCCGCGTTCGCGGCCGGCGGCACGACTTCGGCGTTGGACAACAAGGAAATGATGGGGGCGTTTTACACGGACCCGGACATGAAGACGATGAAGTCGGGTGACGATTTCAAGGCGGCCTGGATGGCTCTGAAGCCGGAAGACCGTGACACCATAACCAAGGAGTGCAGCAACGATTCTGAAAAGCTGCACAACGACTTCTGTGAGATTACAAAGAAGCTCGGCGGCGCCAACTAGCGCCATACATTGGGAAAAGCCCGTCGCCCGTCATGCCGACGGGCTTTTTTGTTTGTATCGAAGGGAAAGGAAATCAGGGTGGCGATCGGCCGTGATAGTGTAGCGGCTGCAGCGGGAGCGCTTGCCGAAACCTGCATAGCTTTGCCACGCGGATCCGACGAAGATGAAGCGGTCGCGGACCTTCTCAAGCTCCGCTATGGTCGGCGGGATCGACCCTTGGCCTGCTGCACGGCGGTACTTCGTTTGAATGCCGATCATTCGCTTCCCATTGGTCGGCGCTGATCCCCTCTGAACCTAGCCGGGGCTCTTACCCGACCTTTTTCGTCCCATCTCGCGAGGCGGCCGTCGGAACTATCTCGGTCGGCGGTCATTGATTTCGAAAGGAGGCCATCAGTGATCCGCCTATTCCTCGTTGCAGCAGCCACTTATGTAACCTGGCGCGTGATACCGCGTGTCGTCGAAGAGAACCGAAGCGTTGCTTTGTTGCCTCCGCCGTCGCCCGCAAGTCCGCCCAACCAGAGGCCTAGCCGGTGACGCGCATCCTCGACGTTCTTCTCGACCTGCCCCTTCTCCCAGCCCGAGGCCGGATTGCAGAACTCGGTCTCGAACAGATAATGGCTGGCCATGGCCGAGAAGCGGGCATTGACCTGCCGCTCCTTGCCGCGGCCGATCCTGTCGACCGCCGTGCGCATGTTGTCGTAGATCCCGCGCCGGGGAACGCCGCCCAGAACCTGGAAGGCGTGGTTGTGGGCGTCGAACAGCATCTCGTGCGTCTGCAGCGGATAGGCCCGCACGATGAAGGCCCGACTGTAGCTGAGCTTGAAGTGAGCCACCTGCAGCTTGGTGCGCTCGCCGCCGATGACCGCCCAATCTTCCGACCAGTCGAACTGGAACGCTTCGCCGGGCTCGAACGCCAACGGCACGAAGGTGCCGCGCCCGCTCGTTTGCATCTGACGTTGGCGCTCTTCCTTCCAGGCCCGCGCAAAGGCGGCCACACGACCATATGAGCCCTCATAGCCAAGGCTCATCAGGTCGGCATGCAACTGCTTGATCGTGCGCTTCTGCTTACGCGGCCTGTTCGCCTCCGTCCTCAGCCACGCCGACAGCCGCTCGGCATAGGCATCAAGCTTGCTCGGCCGATCCGGCACCTGGAAGCGGGGCTCCACCTCATCAGATCGCAGGTATTTGCAGATCGTGTTCCGCGACAGTCCCGTGCGCCGCGCAATCTCCCGGATCGAATGCCCGTCACGCAGATGCCAGCGTCGGATAACGCTCAGTAACGCCATGTCTATCACTCCAAAATCCCCTGCGATCAACCAGCAGGGGTGGGTTCAAACATGGGTCACTTCTCAATGGAAAAACCGCCCAATCCCGGGTCAGTTCTCGGCGGAAATCAACAGCGCTTCCTTCATCAGCTGTTACCGCGCGCTCGACCCCGCCTGAGGCAAGGGACGCGAAAACACATCCCACCGCCAAGCAAATGACGAAGGCGATTGGCATTGGAAGATGATGCATGTCCGATAGTGCCCGCCGTTGGCCGTTCACGAGCGCCGCTTCTACGTGGATCCACGGGTAAGGAGTGGGCATGGTTACCCCAATATAAACGCAGATGCCCCGCAAGCCACCAGTTCATCGCGTTGCGGGCGGCATCCTCGCCCACGATCTCCCGAAGCCCAGAAGTACCGCAAGCTCTACGCCGAGCCCCGCTGGTGTGGACTCTAGCGGGATCCGCAGCAAGCCCTCACAGGGACCTGTACCTGCCAGCGCTGCAAGACGAACCACTATCGCGATCACGAGGGGGATGCGCATCCCCGTTTGGGTAGTGCAAGACGAAAGGCCCGGCCGCTAAACTGGAGGCTGGCGGCCGGGTGCCAAGTTCCATGCGACGACGGCGGGAAGGTAGCCCCGCAATCGGGCAGCGATCAATTCCACTGAAGGGCCAACCGCGGCCCGCTTCAGCGCGTTGCGTCATGCTCTTTTAGATGTAGGCGGTGAAAGCCGCCGTCATCATAAAGACGCTGATGGCGACGAGCGCCGAATAGACAGTCCAGAATAGCGGCATTGGCATAACGTTCCCCCCGATACTAGCGCTCGCCGCCCCCGCTCAATATGGCGGCCAGACCGTTGATCCCTCACAGCAAGGCCTCACTAGGACAGTTTGATCGGGGGCAACGCCTTTTGGAATAACCGAACCGCCCGACCGAAGGGCATTGGGGAGGCTGTCGGCCGGGCTCGAGGGGATGCCGGCATGCTCATACAGACGCGCATACTATAAGCGGCATGCGTAGCGATTGGCAACGGTCGAAACGTCGCAAAAGAGAAAAGGCCCGGCCACCGAAGGGGCTCGTGACCGGGCGAGGAGTGCCAGAGGCATTTGGTTCTAACGCCATGACCATACGCTGCCCTTTGCTCGACGCCAAGGCCGAAGCGGCACTACTGGACGCAGAGCCGAGCAAAAAACGCGAGTCCTATTACCCCCAGGATGAAGGCAATCAAGATCAGATCGCTTCTCCACCGCCCCTTGTCCCTCATCGGCGTATCCTGCCGTTTAGCGCTGAGTGGACAACCCCTGTTCAGGTGGCCCAAGAAATCTGGCGTCGGATTCATACCGCTACGGTTAGCGCAGCGAAAATGCCTACCACTGTGACGGCGATCGCAACAACGTAAAACCAATCCTGCACCAGGAATGCCCTCCGACAGCTCAATTCTTTCGTCCACCAGAAGTTCCACCGAACAGGACCAACACCATGACTAACGTCTTCGTCGGCGCGCCGATCTCGCTTGCGTCATCGAGGAGATCGTCGGCAAGAAACTTTCGGCCAAACGGCGCTGCAACGGGAACCGCGCCTTCGTGGCCTTGGACGACTATGGCGATCGAATTGGCCGCTTGGCGCGATATCTACGGCAGGTCGTACACACAAGCGGATCGTTCAACTACGACCGCGCGGTGTGCACAAGTTCGCCCGTACCTGTTAGCGGGGCATTCGCCATTTGAGCGAATGATATCTGGACGGTGAACTTATCCCGCCGAGGAATCTTCATCGGGCGCTGCGTCAAGCACCCCATAGGCGCCTGATTTCGACCCAGGAGCCAACAACTTCCCTTCGGCTAACAATCCCCTCCGCAGCAATTCGCGGACAGCGGCCGCCCTGCTTGGCATGCGTTGCTCGAAACGCCAGTTCTCGAGCGCTTCCAGTTCTTCGGACGTCAGCATAATTTGCAGCCGCTCTTGCCGCTCTAGCTCTGCCACCACCGCCTCCATGGTATCAGCAATTACCCCATATATCAAAGAATTAGCAAGAGACTAATTTGCCGTCAATGTCCGTGTCATCTCCAGGAGCGCTTGTAACTAACTAACCACTTTATCCATTTAAGGTTCATCATACTAACTAGTTGTTTTTACTATAATAATTTTATTGTTGCGGTTGCCATTTTCAGAAAAAGGATACAAAATCTGGTCGCGAAAGAAGGAGGTAGAGATGAGCAGCGCATCATACGATGGACTGCACAGCGATGTCGGTGCTGCCGTGGAAGAAGCCATCACTTCCAGTCGGATTGTGAACGTGGCTGCCATCGCGGAGATGCTTAGGCGTCGCCATGCACACCTAAATGTCGCTTTGGAGGATATCGAGCTGTTGGTGCTGCGGTGTGCCGACCATCGTCGCTTCCCAGTGGAGTTCGATGGGTCGGTAGCTCTCGCTGATTAATAGGCAGACAGGGACTTTTTCGGCCAACCGACAACACGCAGGATTTCTCACTGCGTACTCTACCCCGAAGGACAAACTGAAACGCTCTGCGAGTGACGAAGTTTACGTTTCCCGCCAGGAATAGGACAATGAGAAGCGAAACAGCTATGCGGCTTCGTCAAGTCGGTCCTAGCGCGACCATGTCCTCACAAATTCATATGACACTGATTTCCAGACCGGTGATCACCCTGATCCAGCGGGTTTCGTGTCGGCGGAGCGTCAGTGGGCAATTTGCTGCCTTTGCGCTGCCGACAGCGCGCCGGCGGCGCGACGATGGTCTGCGCACCCTCGACCATTGCCTGATTGATGAACTCCACCCAGAAGCGTGCCATCAGCGATTGGATCAACTTTCTATCCGACATTCGCACGACGGCAACAGCCCGCTCGGGCCAATAGAGCGCCAGCACCAGGACCGCCAATGGTGCATCTTCGAGTATCGGGACGGCGTTCGAGCAGTCGCGTACCGCCGTCGCTGCTGCCCGGCATGGATACCGCGCGAACGGAAGCTACCCGCTCGGCGGCAGATTTGCTTGCCGACCTGGATGAGGCTCTTTCGCGTTCTGCTCGGTGAATCAGGCGGCTTTTTACAATCACCAAGCTGAAGCGGCTCAACGAGACGTGTTGTCATAGCCATCGTCCTCACGCAATTGCCCGTTGACTGGTGCGGCCTGCGCGCTCCTTGCCGTCTTTGCAAAGCTCTCGGAACTCCTCGACTTCTGCTTCGGTTAAGTGCTCGATCCCAATAAAATCGTTCTTGCCGTTTCCGGATCTGATCAACTCATCAAGCTTTGCCTGAATTGCGGCACCGTCGCGGTTCTGCGTGTTCTGGATCAGGAAAACCATCAGGAAGGTGATGATGGTGGTAACAGTATTGATCACGAGTTGCCAAGTTTCCGAGAACCCGAAAAACGGACCTGAAACCGCCCATATCACGACCGACGCAACACATGTGGCAAAAGCCCAAGGCCGCCCAGTGGCACGCGCGACAGCTTCTGCCATGCGGTTGAAAGTCTTTTCCATGTTCGACCTTATACGAAAAAGACCCCGCGACTGCCGAGGCCCTGAACCCTTCAACCCCGCCTGAGCGATTCAGTTCCAAGACAGTATTCATTAAGGCGGCCTCGTGCCGAAATGAGAGCCACGCGACGAGGACTTGGCGTCATATCGGTAACATGCAGACAACAGCGACATACGATTTGGTGGCGGGAACGTTTACCCTGTCGACGGGGCCGTGATCCGGTACATTCCCGATTTCTGATCTTCCGAAATGGCTCGACTTCTACCGTCAGCAGCAAGAGCGGGACCCGGATCACGCGGCATCGTATGCCGAGGACGTGAAGGCGCTTGAGGCCCTTGGGGCGCAGCTTCGGGCGTGAGACGATGGATCGAAACGAAATTGCATTGAGGTTCACCCCGCCGCACTGCAGAAGCTTTTCGAAGACTGGCAATAGTCCGCCATGCGACCATAAGCTCGCGGTGCCGCGCCAAGGTGTCGGAGCGTCGATAGGCCAGCTCAGTCTCGTCACCGACCCTATGAGCTAAGGCCGCTCCTGCGGTGTCTCGCGGAAACCAGCTTCGTCAACTGCCCAATCGCGGAAAGCTGCTCTAAAGCCGTGCGCGCTAAACTCGCCGACCTTCATACGCCGTATCGACCGTCGGAAGGCTTTCAGCCGCACGAGGCATGTCGAACGAACCGGGATGCTTCTGGGCTCATCGGGAGGGGCGATGAATCGGCGCCGGGCCGGAACCATTCTCGCCGCCACTTGTTTGCTTCCACCAATCCGACCCAAGGCTAACGAGGACATCTTTCAATGAGAAACCGACTGCTAATCGCCTCTGTTTCGGGAGCGGCGCTCATCGCGCTTTCATGGTCGGCTTTCGCCGCCGATACCTCCCAAGACTTCGTGAACAAAGCCGCCGTCGGCGGCATGTTCGAGGTCGAGACCAGCAGACTCGCCGACGGCGCGGCGCAGGACGCGGCGGTAAAGGATTTCGCCCACACGATGGTGACTGACCACACAGCCGCTAACACGAAGCTGAAAGCCATTGCCGAAAAGGGGAATCTTACCGTGCCTACCGCGCTGGACGATCAACACCAGGCGCAGCTGGACAAGCTCAAGGATGCCAAGGGCGCATCGTTCGATCAGCCGTACGTCAAGATGCAGCGAGACGCCCACAAGGAAGCGGTGTCGCTTTTCGAGAGCTATGCGAAGGACGGCGACAATGCCGCGCTGAAGGCCTTCGCGGGGGAAACGCTTCCCACACTCAAGATGCATCAGGAAAAGATCGAAACGATCGGGAGCGACACTGCTGTGCAGCCCGCAGCCTCCGGCACCGACGACGCCAGCGGTAACGGCGGGAAGCCGCCGCTTCCCGGAGCCAACAGCTTCACGGAAGGACAGGCTAAGGACCGCATTCAGGAAGCGGGCTACTCCGACGTTTCGGCGCTCGCGAAGGACGACAGCGGAATCTGGCGCGGGCAGGCGCGGAAGGACGGCAAGAGCGTGTCGGTGGCCCTTGACTACAAGGGCAACGTCACCTCCGCCTCCAAGTGAACAATCTCCAGGAGCATTTCAAATGAGAACCGTAAACGGACTTTTTGACGATTACGATAATGCCAGCGACGCGGTCGGAGAACTCGAAGCGTCGGGCGTGCCCAGCGACGACATCAGCATCGTCGCCAACAATTCAGAGGAATGGTACCGCGACGATGATCGATCTGCCGCGGCTGAAGACGCAGGCGCGGGCGCCGGGATCGGCGCCGTTGTCGGCGGCGCGGGTGGACTGTTGACCGGGCTCGGCGTCATGGCCATTCCAGGAGTCGGTCCCGTCGTCGCGGCCGGATGGCTCGCTGCGACTGCCGTCGGGGCGGCGGCAGGAGCGGCGGTTGGAGGCGTCGCCGGCGGCATCATCGGAGCGCTCACGGATTCCGGCGTTTCCGAGCGGGATGCTCACGTATACGCAGAGGGAATCCGGCGCGGCGGTGCCCTTGTAACTGCTAGAGTCAGCGACGAGCTCGCGCCGATGGCTGAGCGGATTCTCGGACAGTCAACTGCTGTCGACCTCGATTCGCGGCGTCGCGACTACGAGGCGGAAGGATGGACAGCCTTCGATCCAGACGCTCCGGCATACAGGTCCGGAAAAGGAAGGAGGGTTCCGTAGGCGAAGGCCGGGCCAGCTTCATGAAAGAGGAAAGCGACGGTTGTCGCCCAATCGCCCCCGATGACGCAGGGAGATCTGTTCGCAAGCCAGGACCGTCTGCCTGACGGCTTTCTGTATCGGGAACACCTCATATCGGACGAGGAAGAATCGGACCTCGTCCGCCGGCTTCGGGAATTGCCCTTCAAGCCCTTCGATTTCCACGGGCACCTCGCCAACCGGCGGGTGGTGGGATTCGGCTTGCGTTACGACTACGACCGAAGGGCAGTCGTCGAAGCGGCGCCGATCCCGGAATTCCTTATGCCCCTGCGCGAGAAAGTCGCCCAACTCGCGGGTCGGTCGGCGAAAGCCTTCGAACAGGTGTTGATAAATGAGTACCGGGAAGGCGCGGGCATTGGCTGGCATCGAGACAAGCCCCAATTCGGGGAGGTGGCCGGAGTCTCGTTGCTCGCAGCGTGCAGTTTCCGGCTGCGCCGCAAGGACGGCCTGAAATGGGACCGGAAGACGATTACCGTCAAACCGAGGTCGGCCTATCTCATGACCGGACGGTCGCGCGACGAATGGGAGCACAGCATTCCGCCGGTTGCCCGTCATCGTTACTCCATCACACTGCGAACCCTTAGGATCTGACTGCTCCAACCAGCATGGGATCGACGCATTCCGTGCGGGTCGTCGCCCGGGCTGCCGTTGTTTCGCCGGGGGCCGCCCGCCACCGACGTTCCGTCGATGGAGACGAGACCGGCATTGCAGGTTTCTCGGCTGCGAACGCCCGGTAGGGGAACAGGTCGCGCCCTGAAGGGTTTCGCCGTGATGTTTGAGCCTTCGTCTTACGACGCCTTGACGACGGCAGCGGTCGGCGCTGCGATCCTGCTCACGGCCTGGCTGCCGATGCTATTGAAGCGGCTGCCGCTTTCCCTGCCAATCGTCGCGATGGCGGCGGGCTATGCGGCAATGCCGCTGCTGTGGCCGGAAGATGCGGTGCGGGCGGCCTATCGACCCGATGTTGTCGAGCGTCTCACTGAGTTCGTCATACTCGTCGCGCTGATGGGCGCGGGGCTCCGGATCAAAAGGCCACTCAGCTGGCGGGGCTGGGTCTCAACCCTCCTGATGATCGTCGTCGCCATGCCGTTGACGATCGCTGGCATGGCTGCGCTCTGCTGGAGGCTGGCGGGTTTCTCCCTGGCGTCAGCCATTCTGATCGGAGCTGCCCTTGCTCCCACTGACCCCGTGCTTGCGGCCGAGGTCCAGGCAAAGCCGCCCGGCGAGGAAGAAGGGGGAGAGGTCAGGTTTGTCCTGACCTCGGAAGCCGGACTCAACGATGGGGCCGCTTTTCCGTTCGTGCTCCTAGCCATTGCTCTCACCGCCACGTCGTTCCAATCAACTTGGCAGGAGTGGCTCCTGAGCGACGTGCTGCTGCGGATATTCGTTGGCGGTGCCGTCGGTTTCCTGTCGGGTTGGTGCTTCGGTATTTTGGCGTTCAAAATCCCGGGCCTCGAGCTCGCCAAGACCGGGGACGGACTCGTCGCGGTTGGCGTTACCCTGATCTCGTACGGCGCGACCGAGGCGTTGGGCGGCTATGGCTTTTTGGCCGTTTTCATCGCCGCCGTGACGTTGCGGGCGACAGACCGCGGTCATGGATTCCATGCCGCGATGGCCGAGTTCTCCGAGCAAATCGAGCGCATCCTGATGGTGCTGATCATGCTGGTCTTCGGAGCCACGCTGAGATGGGGATTGCTCGCCCCGCTAAGCTGGCGGGATATTCTGGTCGGCCTTCTGTTCCTGTTGGTGGTCCGACCGCTGTCAGGCTGGGCAAGTCTTGCTTCGTCGCCGATTCCAACGGCCGCAAAAGGGCTGGTTGCATTTTTCGGCATCCGCGGACTTGGGACAATTTACTATCTCGCCTTTGCCGTCAGTCGCGCGAACTTTGAAGACGTGGATCGAATCTGGGCCTTGTCTGCCTTCGTCGTCCTGTGTTCGGTGGTTCTCCATGGAGTCAGCGCGTCGCCTATCATGAGCTGGGTCGATCGGAGGCGCGCACGCATTCGGCAAGCGGGCGATCGTTGAGGCTGTAGGAGATCGAATTGCAATTCTCGATCGTTCTCCGGCCAATGTGGCGCACTGACCATTCACGGTGATGCGACGCTATGATTCATCCGTGACTCCTTGCTCTCCCTTTGATAGCGTTATGGCTGCGGGAGGTTGGCCAGATGGTCAGGAAGCGCCTTGACGATTTGCTGGATTGCAAGCGCTGCGGCACGATCCGGATGGACATTCCGGAGGAACCTGACGAGGACACGCCAATCCGGTGCAGCGGCTTCGGCGCACTTCTCGGGACCTGGGGGGAACTGCGGAGGGATTTCACCCGCCAGATCGCCAGCGCCGACGTGATTGAATTGAACCACGGCACGATCACAAAGAACGAATAGCCCTATCCTTCGGGAGTCGACCTGTTCTCTTGCGGACCCGAAAATCTTCCGTTCCCGCGCAGAAATGCCTGGATCGATCTGACGGTTCCCGCGTTGCCTATCGTCTTGCACAGGGAGGCCGCCATGGGCGCCGATCGACACGAGAAAATTCAGCAGCGTGCATACCAGATCTGGGAACGCGAGGGCCGACCTGACGGTCAGCATGAACGGCATTGGCGCCAGGCCATCGATGAACTCGACCGTGATGAGCTTGAGTACCACGGGCAGGCCGTGCCGGAAACCGTGTATGGCACCGACGTCAGCGGTGAGACGGTTTCGCCTGGCCAGGCGAGAAAACGCGACACGGGCCGCGTGGCGAAGGACGATGTGCTGGCCCAAGAGGCGCTTGCGATCAAGACCGGGATATCAGGCGACGAGGCGCAAAGGCTGATAGACGAAGCGGACGGGGATCTCGATGCCGCCGAACAAGCCGCCCGGGCCGAGGCAGGCAAGACTGACTAGCTGAGCGGGCGTTTGGATAGACGAGCTTGGGCACGTACAGACGTTATCGTCGATAGATTGCGGTGTCCTGAATAACCGAAATCCCGGTTATTCAGGCTCCTGTCCGGCAAGCATGCGCTGTGCTGAAAACGCCGGGCCGCTCAACTCCAGGCCCCGCGCATTCTGGCACGCAGATCGACGCTGGCTCGCGATCTCGCACCCATGCCCGATTTGGTTTCCGCCACGGGCCAAGTCGTCTGTTCGAAATGCTGGAGCGCGTGATCCGGAATGAACCGTGAGCGCAGCCCGTAGACATGTCGATCACCGCGTCCGACCTGGTTCTCGACATAGAAGCGTTGCGGCATCATGAGATGCAATGAATCCTTGGCTCGCGTCATCGCAACGTAGAGAAGCCTGCGTTCCTCTTCGATCTCCTTGCGCTCGCCGGCGCCCAGGCAGGCGGGGATGCAACCGTCCACGACGTTAAGGACGTAGACGTTCTTCCATTCCTGTCCCTTGGCGGAATGGATGGTCGACAGGAAGAGATAGTCATCGTCGCGGTGCGGCGGACCGGCATGGTCGCTGCTGGCCGCAGGCGGATCGAGGGTTAGGTCGGTCAGGAAACGTTCGCGTGACGGATAGCCGGCGGCAATCTGCTCCAGTTGCATGAGATCGCCGCGCCGGGCTGCCGCGCTTTCGTGAATGCGCTCGAGATGCGGCTCGTACCATAGCCGTACGTGTTCGAGGTCTGAGGGCCAGCTTGACGATTTACGTCTAAGCTCATCGAAAAGCGTTACGAATCCCGGCCAGTCTTCGGCCACGCGTTGAGGGGCACGCAGCGCCTGAAGTCCCATGGTAGGGTCGAGTGCAGTTTCCATAGCGTCGATCACTTGTCCGGCGAAGGAGGGGCCGACGCCGGGCAGGAGCTGCAGCACGCGGAAGCCGGCGACGCGATCACGCGGATTCTCGGCGAAGCGCAAGGTTGCCAGGACGTCTTTCACGTGCGCGGAATCGAGGAATTTCAGGCCGCCGAACTTGACGAACGGGATATTGCGTCGCGTCAGTTCCACCTCGAGCGAGCCGCTGTGATGCGTCGTCCGGAAGAGCACGGCCTGCTCCTTCAGCCGCGTGCCGGCTTCCCGTTCGGCGAGGATCGCGTCGCAGACATAGGTTGCTTGGGCGGTGTCGTCGCGGACAGTGACGAGCGCGGGCTTCGCCGACGACTTGCGCTCTGTCCAAAGGTCCTTGGTGAAGCGTTCCTCAGCTTCGGCGATCACCGCATTTGCCGCAGCCAGGATGGGCTCGGTCGAGCGGTAGTTGCGATCGAGCGTCACGACTTCCGCTTCAGGCGTGAAACTCTTTGGAAAGTCGAGGATGTTGCGGATGTCCGCCGCGCGGAACGCGTAAATCGATTGCGCGTCGTCTCCGACGACCGTCACGCCGCTCCCGTCGGGCTTCAGCGCCAGAAGAATTGCCGCCTGCAGGCGATTGGTGTCCTGGTACTCGTCGACCAGGATGTGATCGAAGCGGGAGCCGATCTCCTCGGCAAACGCGGCTTCCTTCGCCAGCTCGGCCCAATAGAGCAGCAGGTCGTCATAGTCGAGCACGTTCTGCGCCTGCTTGGCCTCGACATAGGCGGCGAACAGCTTCTTCAGTTCGTCGACCCAGTTGTGGCACCAGGGAAAGTCGTCGGCGAGAACCTCGTCAAGCGGCGCCTGCGCGTTGACCGAGCGGGAATAGATCGACAGGCAGGTCTGCTTGGCAGGGAAGCGGCTTTCGGTCTTCGAAAGGCCGAGCTCATGCCGAATAAGATTCATCAGGTCGGCGGAGTCCTCGCGGTCATGGATTGTGAAGGCCGGATCGAGGCCGATATCCAAAGCATAGTCGCGCAGCAGGCGCGCGCCGACGGAGTGGAAAGTCCCCGCCCATGTCAGGCCATCGGTCATGACGGAAGCCCGGTCGCCGAGCACCTGGGACGCGATGCGTTCCACCCGCTTGGTCATCTCGACCGCGGCGCGTCGGGAGAAGGTCATCAGGAGGATGCGGCGGGGATCCGCACCGTTGACGATAAGATGGACAACGCGATGTGCCAGCGTGTTGGTCTTGCCCGATCCTGCTCCGGCGATGATGAGAAGCGGCCGGGCAACTTTGCCGGAGCCGTGTTCGACCGCCAGGCGCTGGCGCTCGTTGAGGCTCGACAAGTAGTCGACAGGCTTCGGCGAATCAAAGGCGATGTTCATCGCCACATGCAGCATTGTTTCCGTTTCGTTCGCAAGAGATCCGATCGTCGTTGCTATGCCTGCCGTGCCGCAGGGTCACTCGCGGTCCGCCGATAGGCTGCGAAAAAACTCGTCGCGGCGATCGCCGGACGCCTTCGGCAAAGGGTCCGTCAACCTCCGCTTTCCCACTGCGATCGTCTCGGACAGCGCCTATATGATGGAAGAACTCGAACCAGGAGATTCAAACGATGACCAAGGAACGCGCGGTGCTCGCAGGCGGCTGCTTCTGGGGCATGCAGGATTTGATCCGACGCCGTCCCGGCGTGATTTCCACCCGCGTCGGCTATAGCGGCGGGGATGTGCCGAACGCCACCTATCGCAACCATGGCACCCACGCCGAAGCGATCGAGATCGTGTTCGATCGGGACAAGGTCGGCTACCGCGATCTCCTCGAGTTCTTTTTCCAGATCCACGATCCGACGACTCGCAATCGCCAGGGCAACGACATCGGCTCCAGTTACCGCTCGGCGATCTTCTATACGACCGACGAGCAGAAGCGGGTCGCGCAAGACACGATCGCCGATGTGGACGCTTCCGGCCTCTGGCCCGGAAAGGTCGTGACCCAGGTGACGCCGGCGAGCGATTTCTGGGAAGCGGAACCGGAGCACCAAGACTATCTCCAGCGCTATCCGGACGGCTACGCCTGTCACTTCCCCCGGCCGAACTGGAAGCTTCCGAACCGAGAAAAAGCGCACCACGCCGAATAGCTTTCGTTCCCGCGTATTGCTTCGGCAATCAGTTCGTGTCGCGCCCGGTTTGTCGACAATCTTCCGCACGCTGCGAGGGGGCGGGCTGCTCTTAAGGTTGTGGGAAGTCAGTGACCGCCCAGTCCAGCATCGCCAGGGAGGCGAGCCCGCCACGCCGCGAAGCAACGACATCGTCTGACGGCGACCTCCCCATGGAATACCGCTCTCGTGCGCTTCAAAGGCCTAGAAGGTGATCCATCATCCATCGAACTACGTAAAACGAAGCATGAAGAATTTGGTAAGTTTCCATATTGCTTTGATGTCCCTCGGGTTTGGCGGCGGCCGCTATTTCGGCGGATGGACGACAAACGCGAGGGTGCCCATGTCATAGACAACGCAATCATAACCCGCTGCATCCCAATGAATACTCGCCAAAAAGCTATTTCTCCCTGGTTTCGAGCCGCAATCGTCATCGTTCCGGTCATTGCAGCCTCGCTTTTGGGACAGTGGGCCACGTATCCCAACCTCGCTTCATGGTATGCGGGCTTGGTCAAGCCGTCGTTCAATCCACCGAACTGGATTTTCGCGCCCGTATGGACAGTTTTGTACCTTCTGATGGCCTACTCGGCGTGGCGCGTTCTCAAAATTTCCGACGATGACGCTGAGCGTCGTTTCGCGCTGACGCTTTTCTTTCTTCAACTTGCACTGAACGCAATGTGGTCATGGCTGTTTTTCGGATTGCACAATCCGCTCGCCGGCCTGCTCGACATAGTGCCGCAATTCCTGCTCATCCTGGCAACGATCGATCGGTTCCGCAGGCTCGATCTCGCGGCCGCTTTCTGCCTCGTGCCGCTTGCAGCCTGGGTGGCGTTCGCGTCCTTGCTCAATTTCGAGATCTGGCGTCTGAACGGTTAAAGGGACCGCGACACGCATGGCTGATGACAACGCAAATCAGGACATCTCGCGGCCAGTAATAGTATGGTTTCGAGACGATTTGCGTTTGGGGGATAATCCCGCGCTGAATGCCGCCGCGCAATCTGGACGACCTGTTTACTGCATCTATGTTGACGATGAAGAATCCGAGGGGTTGCGCCCGCTCGGCGGGGCTTCACGCTGGTGGCTTCACGGCTCGTTGCAGGAATTGGACGATGCTTTGCGTCGACGGGGCGGCCCCCTTTTCATCCATAGAGGCCAAGCGTCGACGGTCATCCCTCGTCTTGCCGCCATGATCAATGCAGCGGCTGTTTTCTGGAACCGAAGATACGGCGCAGCAGAGCGAGCGATCGACGAGACAGTCAAGACCGCGCTGAAGGCACAAAAAGTCGAGGCGAGAAGCTTCAACGGCCACCTGCTCTACGAACCGTGGTCGGTAAAGACAAAGACAGGCGGATCGTTTCGGGTCTTTTCCGCATTCTGGCGCGCCGCTCATCAAGTAGGAGATCCGGAACTGCCGCTCCGCGCGCCATCGCGACTGGAATTCTTCGACGGGTCGCACAGCGACGAACTGTCCTGCCTTGCCCTTGCCGACCTGAGGCTCGAACCTTCGTCGCCCGACTGGGCCGGCGGATTGCGCGCCAATTGGAAACGCGGCGAGGCTGGCGCGGAGGTGCAGCTTGAAAAATTCTTGAATGAGCACCTGGGGAAATATGCTGATTTCAGGGATTGTCCCGGTCGGCCCGATACCTCGCGACTTTCACCCTATCTGCGCTTCGGGAATATCTCAGCTCGCGAAGTGTGGCATGCGTCGGCGGCCGCGACGAATGCGGCCTCTCATCGAACCGGCAATCGCAACCTGGAGAAATTCCAGTCCGAACTGGGCTGGCGGGAATTCTCCTACCACCTCCTCTATCACAACCCGGCCCTTGCTTCTCAAAACCTGCAGCCGCGTTTCGACGCGATGCCATGGAAGGAAGATCCAAAAGCATTTCGGGCTTGGCAGACCGGGACAACGGGCTACCCTATTGTCGATGCGGGAATGCGTGAACTCTGGAATACCGGGTGGATGCACAATCGCGTGCGCATGGTGGCCGCGTCGTTCCTGATAAAGCATCTGTTGATCGATTGGCGCCACGGCGAATCTTGGTTCTGGGATACGCTAGTCGATGCCGATCCGGCCAACAATGCTGCAAGTTGGCAATGGGTGGCCGGGTCCGGTGCCGATGCCGCGCCATATTTCCGCATCTTCAACCCTACCCTTCAGGGGCAAAAATTCGATCCCGGGGGCGACTATGTAAGGCGTTGGATTCCTGAGCTTGACGAGTTTCCTGCATCCGCCATCCACCGCCCACGGCAGGCTCCCGATAAAGCATCGGGACGAAATCCGAAAACGGGCGTCGCTTATCCTGCGCCGGTCCCGCCGGGCGTTAAAAGCGTATGACGATCTGGCTTGACGGATGCAACAGCCGCTCCGTCTTCAGGCTGGTGCAAACTGGATCGCCGGAAAACCCGGCAGCGCCTTCAAACACCCGGATTAGCATCCGCTTCGCGCAAGACGTAAAATCCGACATCAATGATTCCGGCCCTGAAGCCGGCCTCGCAATAGCAGAGATAATATTCCCAAAGCCGACGGAATCGTTCAGGAAAGCCCATCGCTTCGATCTTCGGCCAAGCCGCCAGAAAGCGTTTGCGCCATTCGACCAGGGTCTTGGCGTAGTCGTCGCCGAAGCTTTGTGTTGAAACCAGTGTCAGACCGGCAGCCCGGGCCTGGCCAGCAATGACCGCTTTCGTGGGGAGCATTCCACCTGGAAAAATATGACGCTGGATGAAGTCCGGAGTTCGACGGTAATCTTCGAAACGCGCCTCATCAATAGTGATCACCTGCAGGGCGGCGATCCCACCAGGGCTAAGACGCTCGCGCAGGGTCTTGAAATAAACCGGCCAGTACGCCTCGCCGACGGCCTCCAGCATCTCGATCGAGACGATCCTGTCGTATGTTCCTCTGACGTCGCGATAGTCGATCAATTCCAACTCAACCTTGTCGGCGAGTTCTTCCTTTCTCACACGCTGCCGGGCGAAGGCCAGTTGCTCGGACGATAGGGTAATGCCTGTGACGCGAGCACCGGCACGAGCCAGCTTTACGGCCAGCGCTCCCCAGCCGCAGCCGATTTCGAGGACATGCTCGCCGCCGCGGAGATTCAGGAGATCTTCAATCCTTGACAGCTTGGCGTCCTGTGCGGCTTCGAGCGTCTGCTCCGGATCCGTATAGAGCGCCGACGAGTAGGTCATGCTCTGATCGAGCCAGCACTGGTAAAAATCATTGCCGAGATCGTAGTGAAAGGCGATGTTCCTGCGGCTCCCCGGCTTGCTGTTCGCCCGCAGGAGATGCCTTGCGCGATTGAGCAGCCGAACAGGCCAGAAGCCAGATATTTTGTTGTCGAGCGCGGCGATGTTGCGCGCCGCCAATTCCAGCAACGCGGCAAGATCCGGGCTCGACCAGTCTCCGACGATGTAGGCTTCGGCAAAGCCTAAGTCGCCCTGACCGATCAGCCGCCTAATCGCGCGCCAGCGACGCAGAACAAGCGTCGCGGAAGGTCCGGCCCCTGTTCCGGAGTGTTGGACGTGACCGCCCGAGGGCAGCACGACTGTGATACGGCCGAACTCGATCTGCGCGATCAGCCGACGCACCGCGCGGGCGGCGGTGCTTTCCTTCGGCCCGCCGAGACTGGCCGGTTCGCGTGCTTTGCTTTCAAAGACCATTCGCGGTGTTCTTTTCCCGATGATCGATCTCGGGCATCGCGCTATGCCCAATGGTGACGGCCTGATCGGGTGGTGAAGGCCGATGGTGCAGACGAATGCCCTTCAGCCAGATCAGCAGCGCTTCCCAGTAGATGCCCGCGATGACTTTGAAGGTCATAAGCGGATAGAGGCAAAAGGCGCGGCCCAGCGCGGCGTCCGTCAGATCCTGGCGGGTTGTGCTCAGTTTGGCGACGATCAGCGGTCCGGCGTCATCGCGTCCAGTGATCGAAACCGCCAGATCCTTCCCTGGAGGGTTTATAGAAAAGGAATAGACCATGTCGGTGGTCATGAAGGGGGAGACATAGAAGGATTTCTGACTTTCCTGGCGGATCGGGCCGTTTATGCCGGGGAGCACGGGAACGAGGTAATTGTGGCGTTGCCCGAATGTGTTGTTTACCTCATAGAAGATCGCGGAAAGCGATCCGTCGTGCCTATGGCAGAAATAGACGCTGAGCGGATTGAAGGCGTATCCCAGGATGCGCGGCATGGTGAGGATTTGAATCGAGCCGCCGAAATCTATTCCGGCTTCCCGCAAATGCCGTTCAATCTTCTCGCGTAGCGACGTTTTTGCTTCGGCGTCGTGATCACGATCGTGGAAGCTGAAGAGGTTGAAGCGATTGTGCGAGAACAAGCGAAGCTTGCTCGCCAACGTGTCGATTTCGTCGAGATCGAGAAGAAGGTAGAAGACGCTATAGCGCAGGCGGTGCTCTCTGGGCCGCAACCTGTGGTGCATCACTGAGCCAGCGTGGAGCGCTGATCGGAAGCCTGGCATCACGCTGCCTCCGCCGCCGGCCGGATGGGCGCGCCGTCGTGGACGTGAATGCGTCCGGATTCTTCGGGGACCGTCCAGGGCCGACGCACGCCGCCAAAAGCTTCGGCGACCGCGAGACCGGCCTGCAGTCCATCCTCGTGAAACCCCGCGCCGAAATATGCGCCGCAGAACCATGTGTTGCGGATGCCTTGTATGGACCAAAGCTCCTTCTGCGCTTGCATTGCCCGGGCATCGAAACGCGGGTGGCTGTAGCGCATTCGCCTGAGGACCGCCTCCGGTGCGATCTCGCGATGAGGGTTGAGGGTCACGAACAGCGGCTGCTCGCTGTCGATCCCCTGAAGGCGGTTCATCCAATAGGTGACGGCGAGCCTGCGGCCGTTTCGGTCATTCCTGGTCATATAGTTCCAGCTCGACCACACCCGGCGCCGCTGCGGCATCAGGCGCGCGTCGGAGTGAAGAACGGTGTCGTTGACGAGATAATCGAACGCGCTCAAGAGGCGTCGTTCTTCGCTGCTAGGATCGGCAAGCATTGACAGCGCCTGATCCGCGTGGGTCGCCACGACAATCTGATCGAAACGTCGGCGATGGCCATCGAGTCCGATGATTTCGGCATCGCTCGCGTTGCGCAAGATCACCTTGATCGGATAGCCGTTCACCACTTCCGGTACAGCTCCGACAAGGACCCGCACGTAGGAGCGGCTGCCGCCGGCCACGGTCCGCCAGGTGGGACGCCCGGTTAGTTTTAGGAGCCCGTGGGTTTCGCAGAAGCGGATGAATGAAGCGGCGGGATAGGCTCCGATCTTCGCCGCGGGGGTCGACCAGATCGCCGCCGCCATCGGATAGAGATGGTCGTTACGGAATCCATCGCCATAGCCGGCGGCGTCGAGATATTCGTCGAGCGTCATCATGCCGAGCGCCGCAACATTGCGCGGCGCCTCGCGATAGAAGCGTACGAGATCCCGGAGCATCAGCCAGAACCGTGGGCTTACGGCGTTCCGGCCCTGTGCGAAGAGTCCCGACAATCCGGTGCCGGAATATTCAAGTCGGCCGTCGTCGAGAGAAACGGCGAACGACATGTCTGACCGCTTGGTGGCGACGCCTATGTGCTCGAACAGCGCCGTCAGGTTTGGATAGGTGGATGCGTTGAACACGATGAAACCGGTGTCGACGGCAAGGCCTGCGGCATCGACCGTGTGACTATGTCCGCCCAGGCGGTTATCGGATTCGAAGAGAGTAACCCGATGGCGTTTCGACAACAGCCATGCGGCGGACAGCCCGGAAATGCCGCTGCCGATAACGGCTACATCAAGGGTTTTACCGAAGGACTGCCTGCATTCGCTCCATTCATTCGCTGCAATCTTTCCGGTCAAGGGATTTCCCTCCACGCGCCAAACTGCCAATGTTTACGGAACCCGACGTTCGATAGATCACTTGAAACCTGATCCGGTTGCGAGTTTCGAGCGTATGAAGGGCAAATGGATGCTGCAGAGATACAGTTCGACGACAAGCGCATGCGGCAGGTCCGTCCGGCAGCGAGGCTTATTTTCTTGAACGAGGCCAGGCAAAAGGAGGCGCCACCCTCACCAGAGGAATTGATCAGCCTGATCTGTGGTGTTGCGCAGAAGCGGGATCGCAATGCGTTCGCTCGGCTTTTCGCTTATTTCGCGCCGCGCGTGAAAAGCTTTCTCATGCGCTCCGGTCTCGAAGATTCGATCGCCGAAGAGGTGACACAGGAAGTGATGATCGCTCTATGGCGCAAGGCATCCTATTTTAATCCGGATCGGGCGGGCGCATCGACATGGGTGTTCACGATTGCCCGCAATCAGAGGATCGACCGATTGCGCCGGGCGCGTTCCCGGGCGACGGATCATCTCTTGGATCCGAGCGACGAACCGGATGCCCCGACGTCGGGCGAAGAGATTGCGATCGCGTCAGAACGAGAAGAAGGGGTGCGCAAGGCTTTGGCAAGCTTGCCGAGCGACCAGGCAACCATTGTGCGCCTCTCTTTCTTTGCCGAGAAACCGCATGCGGAGATCGCCCGCGAGCTCGGCATCCCGCTCGGCACCGTAAAATCCCGCGTGCGGTTGGCATTGAATCGGCTGCGCACCCTATTGGACAGCGATCTATGACGATCAATCATCATCCCAGCGACGAAACGCTGATGCGTACGGTGAGCGGGACGCTGGGCGCCGGACCGGCGCTGGTCGTATCCGTACACCTCGAACGCTGCGCCGTTTGCCGTGACCGTCTCGTCGGCTTCGAGGCCGTTGGCGGCGCGATCCTCGACGAGATGCCGCCAGCCCCGCTTTCCGCGGATTTGTTCGGGCGCACCATGGAGAGGCTGGAGGCCGACCTGCCGTCGCGGCCACAAAAAGCGGCGAGGGTAAAGCAACCTGCCTTGGGAATAGAGCTCCCTCGGGCGATGCAGGACTGCGAGATCGGTCCGTGGAAATGGTTAGGGCCGGGTTTCAGATGGAGCAAGGTCAGGATCGCCGGCAGCCCTGACGCCAAAATCATGCTGCTCAAGGGCAGAGCCGGGCTCCATCTTCCGGCTCATGGACACAGCGGCCTGGAATTCATGCAGGTGCTGTCCGGGTCGCTGTCGGACGAGCGCGGTCAATACTTTCCGGGCGATCTCGACGAGGCCGGCGACGATGTCGATCATCGTCCCGTCGTCGGTCAGGAATCGGACTGTATCTGCCTGGCAGCCCTCGAAGGCGACACGCGTCTTCATGGATTTCTGGGCCGCCTCCTGCGTCCGATCGTGGGCTTCTGACCGATGGCCGCAGCCGGACCGATGGCCAAGGCGCCTCGAGAGGTGGCCGGCGCATGAAAGGGTTTCCTTCGCCGGTCGATCTACTGAACGCGATCGCCAGGATCGGTGCACCTCACCCCCGACGTGCTATCCGCTACGGGCTCCGCCCTCGCCATGTCCTTGATATCTATCCGGCAGCCACGGACGGTCCGTCGCCAGTCATCGTCTTTTTTTACGGAGGCGGTTGGGAGGAAGGCGAGCGTGGCGACTATTTTTTCGTCGGTTCGGCGTTGGCGGCGCGAGGCTTTACGGCCGTCATTCCCGATTACCGGGTTTTCCCGGAAGTTCGCTTTCCTGCGTTTATCGAAGACGTGGCCGAGGCATTGCGATGGACCGTGGATCACATTGCGGAATTCGGCGGCGATCCTCGCCGCGTCATCGTCATGGGTCATTCCGCCGGCGCCCATATCGCAGCGATGCTGGCGTTCGACCGGAAATGGCTTGCGCGGGTCAATCTGGATGCCAGCCGTGATCTCAACGCCATGATCGGCCTCGCAGGACCTTACGACTTCCTGCCGCTTCACAGCCAGACTCTGAAGGAAATATTCGGGCCGGAGAAATATCTCGCCGCCACGCAACCGATCAACTTCGTCGGGCTGGATGCGCCACCGTCGTTCCTGGCAACCGGAAGGAATGACCGGAGTGTCGATCCCGGCAATACGTCTCGGCTCGCCGAACGCATAAGATTGCTTGGTGGTGATGCCGAAACCAAGCTTTACGACCATGTCAACCACCGAACGCTGATCGGCGCATTCGCGCGTCCTTTGCGGTTCCTGGCGCCGGTTCTCGACGATGTCGTCGGTTTTGCCTTGAAACACAGCCGTCCCGGTGCGCTTTCGGATTGGACGGCGGCGCGGGGCAGGACGGCATGACGGCCGCGACCGCCATTGTCGCACTCGCGGTTTGCCTATCGGCAACAATGGCGGGGGCATGGCTCGTGGCGCTTCGCACCGGCCGGTGCGGCTGGATCGATGCGATCTGGTCGTTCGCAACCGGCGTGTTCGGTGCGGCGGTGGCCCTTGTCCCGTTCGCTGACGCCGAAATGACATTCCGCCAGGTGCTCGTAGCGCTGCTGGCGCTTTTCTGGTCGCTGCGTCTTGGTATCCACATCGCGACGCGCACCGCTCGCGGCGGCGATGACCCTCGCTACGGCCAATTGCGTGAAGAGTGGGGGGACGCCTTCAACACCCGCCTCTTCTGGTTTCTGCAGATCCAGGCACTGGCCGCGCTGGTACTGGCGCTTTCGATCATGCTCGCCGCGCACAACCCGACGCCCGGGCTCAGGACGCTGGACTGGCTCGGCGTCGCCATCCTGATCGTGGCGGTGATTGGAGAAACGATCGCCGACCGTCAGCTTGCCGCCTTTCGCGCAAACCCTGCAAACAGGGACAAGGTTTGCGACGCGGGCCTGTGGGGGATGTCGCGCCATCCGAACTATTTTTTCGAGTGGCTAGGCTGGCTCGCCTACGCAATTGTCGCGGTCGACCTCACAGGCGCCTATCCGCAGGGCTGGCTCGCCTTCGCCGGGCCGTTGCTGATGTACTGGCTTCTTGTCCACGCCTCCGGAATTCCGCCGCTGGAAGCACACATGCTGCGCTCCCGCGGCAAGGCCTTCTGGGAATACCAGGACCGCGTCAACGCTTTCTGGCCCGGCCGACAACACGCTATCGGCGAAGCCGGCAACAATGGGAGCATCCGATGAGCTTGATTTCCTCGGTGATCCGCGCCGCCGAACGCACGCCGCTCCCCGACCCGTTGGCGCGCGCGGGCATCGCGTTCCTGGTCGGGCGCACGAGACGGAAGCTGGCCGCCGCCTCCAGCCGGGAGGAAGAAGAGTTCGCGCGGGCAATGACGGAACACCCGATAGCCGAACATGCCGACGCCGCCAACGAGCAGCATTATGAACTGCCTCCCGAGTTCTTCGCTCTCACGCTTGGGCCGCGCCGCAAATATTCCTGCTGTCTTTATCCCACGGGCCAGGAAACGCTGGCCGATGCCGAGCGTCTGGCGCTTGAGGAAACGGCCGCGCACGCCGATCTCGCCGATGGACAATCGATCCTCGAACTTGGTTGCGGCTGGGGGTCGCTGACACTGTTCATGGCCGAGCGCTTTCCTTGTTCGACCGTCACAGCTGTCTCGAATTCCGCGCCGCAGCGGCGCTATATCGAGGCGCAGGCAGCCGAGCGCGGCCTCGCCAATGTCCGTGTCATTACCGCGGATATGAACGCCTTCATGGCCGACGGGACGTACGACAGGATCGTCTCGGTCGAGATGTTCGAGCATATGTCGAACTGGAAAGAGCTCCTCGGTCGCATCAGGACGTGGTTGGAACCCGAGAAGGGGCGGCTGTTTATTCACGTATTCAGCCACAAGAACAGCCCCTACCGTTTCGACCACAAGAACGACGCGGACTGGATCGCCCAGCATTTTTTCACCGGCGGCGTCATGCCGAGCCACGGCCTGATCCGGCATTTTCCGAACTGCTTCGCGGTTGAACGGGATTGGCGCTGGAGCGGACTTCACTATCAGAAGACGGCGGTGGACTGGCTCGCGCGCTACGATGAAAACCGCGAGCGGATCGATAGCATCCTGGGTGAGGTCTACGGCGCCGACGCCGCGCTCTGGCGGCAACGCTGGCGTCTGTTCTATCTGGCGACGGCGGGGCTATTCGGGCATGCCGGCGGCAAGGAATGGGGCGTAAGCCATTATCTGCTGCGCCCGGCATAGTGCGCGGGATGGCTTTCATCTTTGTTCGCAAAGTCTGGGAACGAGTTGCGGCCTATGCCGCCCATGACGATCCCACGGTCGCGTCCTGCAACCTGATTGCCCTGGTCGTTGCGTCCAACCAGCCTTTTTATCCGTTGTATGTCTATTGGACGGTCAGCGGCCACGTCTCGCCGGTCTTTTTCACGTTCCTGTCGACGCCGTTTTTTCTGGCCGTGCCGGCAGTGGCCAGACGATGGCCTGTAGCGGGTCGCGCGCTTCTTCCGATCGTTGGCATAGCCAACACGGTTCTCAGCGCGAAAGCGTTCGGCCAAGCGTCAGGGGTCGAGATTTTCCTCATTCCGTGCGCGCTGATCGCGGCGACGTTCTTCAAGACCTCGGAGAGGGTTGTCGCCTTTATCCTGATCGGTGTGGCCCTGCTTGTTTATCTGGGGCTGGACGGGGCGTATGGCACGCCTTTCCACCTCTATACACCAGCCGAATACCAGGCGTTTTTCCGGTTGAACGCTATGAGCGCCGGCACGCTCACAATCTTCGTGGGGCTGATCGCATCCGGGCTGCTGAGCCGCCCTAATGGGCGGCGGTAAAAGCGCGGGCGATCAGGAAGCCGGCGGTCGCCGCAACCGCGGTCAGGAACGTTCCCCAGAAAAGATCGGCGACTGTCACCATAATCGGCCAATTTTTCAGCGTCGCCTGATTGGTTAGGTCATAGGTCGCATAGGCGAAAAGCCCGAGGAACGCCCCGTACGAAGTGGCCGTCGTCCATCTGTCGCTGGCTAAGGCGGGCGCGATAGCGAAAACGACGATGCCGGCGATGTAGATGAGATAGAAGAGCGCCGCCGGCGCGAGCCTGAAGCTTTCGACCAGCATCTCGCCCATCAAAGGCCGATACAGCCGTTGCGCCGCAACGGTCAGCCAGACCGCGTCGATGGCGAGAAACACCAGACCTGTCGCGATGTAAGCGATACCGTAGGTTCTCAAGAAGCGTTCCTTCCACCGCTGGAGACAAACGTACTTACGCGCTCGCATGGTGTTCGGATCACTGAAGCCGACGTTCCAAATGCGCGTCCTGCGCGGATTGCTCGGCGTCAGGCATGTGATCCGGAAGGGAAAGTCCTTCGTAGAAACGTATGAAGCCCCTTCGGAGATCGAACCATGATGATGAGGCGCATTGCAGCACTTTGCTACATCTCGCTCGCAGGCTGCTCTGCTCTGGCCGCGCAGGAGCGTAGTCCGGACGGCGTTTGGCTCCGTGACGATGGCAATGCGCGCGTCAGGATCGCCCCGTGCGGCTCAAAACTCTGCGCCACCAATTTGTGGATTAAGGACACGAGCAAGGGCGAGGAAGTCGGAGACCGCCTCGTCATGTCGCTTGACCGCAAGTCCGACTCCGAACTGACTGGAACGGCCTACGACCCTAAACGGCAGAAAACCTATCGCATAACCGTGATTGTGAACAGCACCAGTCTTACCACGCGCGGCTGCATTCTGGGCGGCCTGCTCTGCCGGGGTGTCAACTGGACTCCTGCGAAGGGTGGATGAATATCTTCGGATGCATTGTCGGTACGTCGCCCGATGGAGCAACGGGGCGGGCAAAATCGGGGCATACGATCGCTCTGATTGAATACGTTGGGGGTGGCGACGAGAGAACGCTGCATTGCGGCGCAAGTGCTTGCCGACGGGCAAGGTCGGACTTCGCCATGCGCTACGCCTCGGTCTTCGCCGGAAGCCACTAAGATGATGCCGCCAGACATCACCAAACTGATCGTCCGCACCTCGATGAAGGACAGGACCTGCCACGTCATTGCCGCCGACGCGACTGCTTCGGCCGTCAAGAAAATGGTCAAGGACGACAGGGGCGCTCACAAGGTCAAGACGGTCGACGGCTGCATGCTGACGCTTCGCGACAAGAATGGCCACGTGACCGTGACCGACGAGAACGGCGACACGGCCCATGTCACCATCGCCGACGTCAAGCAGTCGAATGGCGTGATCCACGTCATCGACAAGGTTCTGCTGCCAAAGTCGTAAACTGTTGCCCGGCCGGCTGCACCTCAAGCCGGCCCGGCCAACTCGTGCTGGCGATGAACCATTGTGGATGGTTTTCAAGCATATCGGGTCGCCCTTGTGGGCTTTACAGTTTTTACGCTCTGCTGGCGGGTGTGTCGTGCAATCGAGCGACTACGCCCCGATTGGCAGCGACATACGCGGAACGTGCCTCGCTCCCATTGCGCCGCCGGCAGCCCGTTGTTCGAAGCGCCGGCCGAATTGCTGACTGACACCCTGCTGGAGGCGCAGCCGTTCGCCGGGCGCACCTATATGACGGACAGGCGGATAACCGAAATCCCGGTTATCCGCGATCGAAGGGAAAGGGCGGCTTTCCAAAATCGCGATGTCCGCGTGGATGCCATTCGACGATGTTGCAAGGCACTTGCGGGCCATGCGATGAACGGCTCCGTTATGGTACTCTGTCGTTCGCGACGACCCCACCTTCGCCTTCAAGACGGGCGATCTGACGAGCTTCGGCTGCGGTAAACTTCAGTCTTACACCGATGCCGCCTCCGTTCTCGCCGATGAACACTGCCCCGAAGTCCTCGAGCGTAGACCTGAGCGTCTCGATGATCCTGTCGTCAGGCTTGCTGATCTGGCGCTCGAAGTCATGGATGACCTTTTCGTCGACTCCTGACCTGAGGCTTAGCTTGCCACGCGTGATTTCAACCAAAGCTCTTGCCGCACGACATTGCGAAGCCGAAATCATTGCGTTCTCCGGATTGAAATAGCCCCATTGTGTCCGTCGACCGCACGGGGCCGTTCGGCCGTTGGAATGTACCCTTGGTACCTTACGTCATGCGTTCCGGATGTGCCAGCCGCGCCCCGCCCTTCGCTAAAAGCGCGTCACGGGCTGCGTGCGGCCGCGGCTCAACCGGGTGGCAGCGGCGATGCATATTCTACAGGAACGCTCTGACGAGGAGCGGAACGATCAGAGAGGTCGAGATCGCGGTCAGAGCCATAGCGATACCGGCGAAAAGCCCGGCGGTCTCATCGACGTCGAACGCCCGCGCCGTCCCGATGCCGTGAGAGGTAAGCCCGACTGCGAAGCCGCGAGCGGCATAGTCGTTGACGCGCATTGCATTCATGAACGGAGTGACGAGAAGAGCGCCTGCTATCCCGGTGAGAACGACCAGGACCGCCGTTAGCGACGGGTTTCCTCCCAACGACTCTGAAATGGCCATCGCAATGCCAGCAGTGGCCGACTTGGGCAAAAAGGCGATCAGTACATCGCGCGAAAGGCCGCCCCACATTCCAAGAAGCATGACCGAAACGGGTGCCGTGAGAGACCCAACGGCAAGGGCGGCCATCATCGGCATGAACATGCGCTTGACTTGTTTCCATTGGCGAAACAGAGGCACGGCAATCGCAACTGTGGCCGGCCCGAGAAGGAAATGTATATACTGAGCGCCTTCGAAGAATTTGTGGTACGGCTCGCCGGACAGTTGCAAGGCGGCGCCTAACAGAACAATGGAGATCAGCACCGGGTTCGCCAGCGGATGGCGGTTCAGATGCGTGGAAACAAAGACCGCAAAGATCCAGGCGAAGAGAGTGAGGGTCAGCCACAGCAACGGCGACGTGGACAGGTAGACCCATAGTTCCGCCGGATGTCGCATTCACTCAGCTCCTGCCCATCAGCCGCTTCACCGCAATGAACGTCCAGACGGTGGCGGCCAAGGTCAACAGGGCGGAGGCGACGAGGATCGCCAACAGGATGATTGCCTGGCTTTGTAGCTCGCTCCACAGCGCCACGATGCCGACGCCCGCGGGCACAAACAACAAACCGAGATTGCTCAGGAAGCCGTCGGCTGCGGTTTCTGCCTCGTTGAACAAGCCGATCCCTGCCACCTCACTCAGCTGCATTGCAATGAAAAGCAGAACCAGTCCCACAACGGGGCCCGGCAAGGGAATGCCGGAACTGAAAACGATGCTTTCTCCGACAAGCTGAAACAACAGAAGTAAGGCAATCCCCTTAATCATTGGCGATCCTTTGACGGGGCCGAGCTCGACAGCCAGCCTATGTCGAACCAGACAGAACGTCTATTTGACAAAATTCAGCATATTTCTGCTTCGGGCTCAGCGGCATCTACCGAAAACGAGAGAGCGGAGTTTCCTCGATCCGTCAATGCTGGCGCGCTTGGCTGCCTTCAAGCCTCGGCTGATTTGAAGTAGGCTAGTAGGAAGAAATCTAGCGCAGAAGAAGAGCAGATAAAATATTAGTCCTGGTTCTCTATGTAATAATATTTAGAAATAACATTTTTATGCATATTCGCCCATTGGTCGGTTATGAAAATATTTCACAAACTTGAAATCTCAAAATAAACATATATATGAAATGTATGCACATGGATACATACATCAAGATTTCGAGGCTTGCAGGGGAAGGGCGCGTGTCTTCCCGGAGCAGGTCTTTCACTCCTTGATTCCGCACGTAATCCTGCTCCGGGACATTCCCTAAATTGCGGTTCATTCCTGCGGCGCTGAGAGCGCTGCATCGATGGAGCGTGACATGAGAATATCCCGTTCACGGCATATCTGCCATTTCTGCAACCGCTCGCTGCCGAGAGCCGCCGCCAGATGTCCTTGGTGCATTGCCATGATGGTGGTGCCTTCAATGTTGACGGATCATCCGTCTCCGCGTCATTCCCCGATTGCCCGTTTGGCATCGAGGGATGCACAGCTATGAACATCCCGTTGAGCCGAATGCAGCGAGACGATGCCTTCGCCAACATCGTTTCAGTCCGGGATTTCAATGACCGAGGCAGTCGCGACCCGTATGCCGGTTTCGCATCCAGGGCGGGCACAGGCGACTTTCTCGACTTCGGCGCAGTTGACGATCCGAAAGCGTTCTCCGGACAGGGCTTCGGCGAGGCCACGCCTTATCGGACGAACATCGTCGCTTTCCTTGCTGAGCAAAATGTCGTGTTGGGCTTGCCGGCCAACGACAAGCGGTCGACGCTCGTCAGATTGGCTGCCCGGCTCGGCGACCAGGCTGGGTTGAGTCGCGGTGCCGTTCTTGCGGCAATGCTTCGCCGTGAGCGCCTCGGCTCGACCGCTATCGGACATGGCGTTGCGATTCCCCATGCGCGGCTTGAGGGAATTTCGCAGCCGCAGGCGGTGCTCGCGACTTTGCGGCGCCCGGTCTGGTTCGACGCGCCGGACGAACGGCCGGTGGACCTGCTGCTCGCCATTTTGTGGCCGAAGGTCGATAGCGCGGGCTTTCTGCGCGCCTTGGCCCACGTCAGCCGCCTTCTGAGGGACGAAGGACTCCGCGAGAGCCTCCGATTGACCAAAACGCCAGCGGAAGCTCTTGCCTGCATCGAAGTCTTTGAAGAAAAGATCGTCCATCCATCCGACGGCGATGATCCGACGTCGTCAGAACCTGCTTCTGACCTTAGAGCGTCGTGCCGGCTTGCGAGAGTGGGCACCGCGCCAAACGACCTTCGATCAAGAACTGGCCAACGGTAGATAGTGACCATGCACAATCTCCCGATCTCCGTTGCTCTGGTCATCTGCGTGGCGGCAGCTTTTCTAGCGGTCTCGGTTGCCGCTAATGAAGATCCAACTCGTTGGGGCGAAGAGACTGCGGGAAGGGTGACTTTCTTCTGAAACTCACAGTGATCGAAACCGGCGGAACCTTTCCGCCACCACCGGTGTTCGTCTGGTCTGGAGGAATCAACCATGCCCGACGACCCAAATTACGAGACAGGTGCCCGCGAGCCGGTGGAGAAGAAGCAGCCCGACGCGAACGAAGATGTTTCGCAGGGCACCGCTACCAACAAGTTGCCGCCGACGCCGTTCGGCAATTCTGAGCCCGTCGATGACGTGGACGAAAAGCCCCGGCATTCCGACGGTCAAAGTCTACCGTTTGAAGGATCGCCCAGCCCTTCTACCGAGCAGATAGCGGGGGCTGGCCCCGCAATCTCTGAACGTTCGAAGGATGCCCACGCTTCGGCGCCCAATAGGCAACCGGGTGCCTATGTCGAGGATGACCCGCTGCCGAACCTTCCTGACGGCGGGGCGAGCGCCGCCGAAGGCAAGCCCCGATAGCAAGGTGAGGAACTAGCAAAGTGAAAGCATCCATTCGCGGCTCTATTATGCTGCCAGTCATCAAGCGTGCCGAGCCTCCACTCCCGGAATGGAAACTGCACGCTATCGAGATTGGCCATGCGGAGGCTCGACGTGCAGCGGCGAGTTCGAGGGCGAAAAAACCTTCTGTTCAGAAATCGGTTGCTCTTTCGCGCCCGGCCATTGCGTTCAGTTCCTTGGTCAGTTCAGTGCTAGGGTTGGCGTTGACCTAGGATATGCAGGAGCGGGGCGAATAGTGCCCTCAGTCTGCTGCAACCAATGCCTTCGACGCGCGTTCTTACCGAGGAAACCAGGAATGTGTTTGCGGCCTATGCTCGCCGACGAGAAATTCTCGTGGAGGATACGCTGCCGTACATCAAGCGCCAGATCCGTAGCAGCAGGGGAGCGTGAATTGCCGCCTCACGTCCCAAACAGCGAACAGGCCGGCTAGGTCGGGATTTCCCTGCAGCAGCCCGGCGGTCGCGGCCTTGGCCTGCGTCACATCGGCGAACTTGCCGCGCACCAGTGACAAATCCGGCCGATGGGTGGCCATCCACTTGCGGAAAGCGATCTCGCGGTCGTGCGTGGCAAAGAAATCCACCCCATAGGCAAGAACGCCAACCGTGCCACCTTGGGCAACGTGCCCCGCCAGCAGTTCCGCCCCAATCTGCCCGAGGCCGAAATTGTCGGTGGAAATAACGCTGACATAGTCCTTGCCCGGCAGCATGCCGGTCGGTGCGTTGTCGAGCAGCAGAAGCTTCTTCCCCGCCGCCGCTATCGCGCGATGGGCATCGGCCGCCCTGGCGCTACCGATGGGGCCGTTCAATTCGGCGATCTGCCTGTCGACGTCGAAGGCGCAATCGATGACCTCGACCACCGCCGCGCCATAGCGGCCGAGCGGGGGGCGGAGCCGCCCGCAGGATTGTATCGCGGTTACTAGGCTCAGGACTCATTGCTCATAGCCAGAAGATTACGGTTGCAGCCAGAGAGATGGCGGAGAAGAAGGCCATTGGACACCTGTCGTAGCGTGTAGCGACACGCCGCCAGTCTTTGAGACGCCCGAACATGACCTCGATCCGGTTGCGTCGTTTGTAGCGCCGCTTGTCGTATTTGATGGTCTTATTCCGGGATTTCCTGCCCGGAATGCAGGGAGTGATGCCCTTCGCCTGTAAAGCGTCACGAAACCAGTCGGCATCATACCGGTCGGCCAGCAGCCATTTGGCCTTGGGAAGCTCGTCAAGCAAGGCGACAGCGCCGGTGTAATCGCTGACCTGACCTGCTGTTATGAAGAAGCTGATCGGGCGACCATTCGCATCCGTTACGGCATGAAGCTTGGTGTTCATGCCGCCTTTCGTGCGTCCAATCAGGCGGCCAGCGCCCCCTTTTTTACCCGCAGGCTGGAAGCCGTGCGGTGGGCCTTGAGATAGGTCGCGTCGATCATGATCGTCTTGCGCTCCGGAGCCTCAGGCACAGCCAGGCCTTCCATCATCTGGATAAAGATACCTTTGTCGCCCCAGCGCTTCCAACGATTATAAAGCGTCTTTGCAGGGCCGTATTCCTTCGGCGCATCGCACCACCTGAGCCCATTGCGGTTGACGAAGATGATGCCACTCAGAACGCGCCGATCATCAACGCGCTGGCGGCCATGGCTCTTGGGAAAATAGGGCTGGAGACGAGCCATTTGCTCGTCCGTCAGCCAAAACAAATTACTCATCAGTCAGGCTCCTGCACACCAGCCTGAATCATAGCCAGCACTTCAAATCAATGGGTCCTGAGCCTAGGTCGGCCCGACCATCTTCGGCAACGTCACTTCCAACATGACGCGAGGTGTTCGGTCCTGTGTTGGTGGTCATTCCATAGACTATGCCAGGTGGACCCAGATCGATGACAGGATCAGGCCAAGTTCGACTAGGGTGGAAACGAGCAAACGACCCGACGACGCGAAACTCTCGAAGCGCTGGTGCGGGGTTGGTCGAGGGAGGTAGCGTTTTGCCCGGCTCGACCTTAAAAAAGAAAAGATCCTTGAGCATACTGAGCCGTCCATCGGCTTGAACGGACACTACAGACGCCGTCCAGCGGCATAGAGAGCAAAGTGACCATTGAACTGCGCCATCTTCGGGTCTTCGTCGCGGTCGCAAAAGAGGGCAATTTTCGGCGTGCAGCTGAGCGACTGAACATTGCGCAACCGGCGCTCAGCCGAACAATCCGCGACCTGGAACAACTGCTCGGCGTTCAGCTTTTCGAGCGCACGACCCGTTCCGTGGTCCTAACCGCAGCCGGGCAGGTATTCCTTCCCGAGGTGAATGATCTTCTTGAGCATCTCGCCGCTGCCATTCGCGTCACCCGCCGGGTTGAAGAGGGCGATCTCGGCTCCCTCACCGTTGGCTTCAATGACTTTGCCATAAATGACTCACTGCCGAAGATCATCCGCGACTTTCGCTCGCTTAATCCAGGAATTGAGATCGAACTTCGATCTATGAGTTCACCGGACATGGCCGACGCCCTGCGCAAGCGGCGCTTAGACATCGGCTTCCTTTCCGGCGAGCATCTCGTCGCGGGTTTGGAATATGAAGTGCTGCGCCGTGAGAGGCTGATCTGCCTTTTGCCGAGGGGGCATGCGCTCGCCGATGCCGCGGCCATCGATCTTACCGCCCTGGCCGAAGAACCGTTTGTGCTGGGAGCGACCGGCTCTTGGGACACATTCATCGATGTGGTCGACGCTTTCTGCATGTCTGCGGGCTTTCGCCCGCGCGTGGTGCAGGAAGCAGCCCATTCTGACGGTATCGTCAATCTCGTAGCCGCTGGTATGGGGATATCAGTTTATGTGGACGCGGCCTGGCTTAAGATCCGACAGGACATCGTCCTTCGGCGTTTTCACCAGCATCCTCCGCCGTTCGCGACCGTGGCTGCATGGCATCCAGACCTCAAATCCAAAGCGCTTCAGAAATTTGTCGCTCTCGCTCGAAAGACCTTGCTCGCAAACGAGCGAAACCCGGACGTATTCAGCTATTGATGCCGCAAGCGCATCAATAATGGGGAAATCAGTATTAGAAATTGCCTCATCGAACCAATAGCGTCGACCCAACGGAGACACCGTAAAGACCTCGGGATGAAATGGGAGATTTCGATGATACTGGCACGTACCATCACAGCGTCAGCCAGCGCCTTTGCCCTTGGGCTCGGCCTGGCAATGGGCCTCGCCCACGCAGGAAATACAAACACCTTCCGCATGATGTCCGGCGAGCCGCGCTTTATGGACCCCAACCTGGCGACGGACTACTCCATTTACGTCAATGCCCAGCTCTTCGAGCCATTGGCACGCATAGACGAGAAGGGCAATCTGGTACTTCGCCAAGCAAAGAGCATCGACTTGGCGCCCGATGGCAGAACATGGACCATCACACTCGACCCCGCCTACAAATGGTCGAATGGCGACCCGGTCACGGCCCAAGATTGGGTTTACTCCTGGAAGCGCATTCTCGATCCTAGGCTAGCCAGCGAAGTCGCCCCCTTTTTGAGCGACGTCGAAAATGCCGAAGCTTACAACAAAGGTAAGATCACGGATCCAGACGCTGTCGGCATCAAGGCGACTGGCGAATTTACATTTCAAGTCAAGACATCGGTTGTGGCTCCCTATTTTCGTGCCAAGCTTGCCTTGCCGTACCTGACCCCGGTCCCGAAAGCTGTTGTGGAGAAGGCAGGCGATAAGTGGATCGCGCCAGAGAACATGCTGTCCAACGGCCCATATAAGCTGGCGAGCCGCATCAACGACCAGTCGATCACGATGGAGGCCAATCCATACTACGGTGGTCAGAAGCCGCAGATCGGGAAGATCGAGATAACGGTCGCTTCGGACGATCTGTGCACGGCACAATTGCGAGCTTTCGAAGCCAGCGAGATCGACTTTGCCTCCTGCGTTCCGCCCCAAGACATACCTCGGGTCAAGGCCGACGCAGAGCTTTCCTCGCAACTCGTGCCGTACGCCATTCCAGGCACCATCTGGGCACAGTACGACCTCACCCGTGCCCCTTGGAATGACAAAAGGGTTCGACAAGCGCTAAGTCTGGCCGTCGACCGCAAGGCGATTGTTGCTGCGGTGAGCGATGATACCGCCAATCCGACAGCCACAGTCCTGCCTGCGTCGATCGCGGGCAGTAACACTGCAGATGCGTTGAAGGGATCAGTAGACGATGCGAAGAAGCTGCTGGCCGAGGCCGGGTTCCCGGACGGCAAGGGCTTCCCTCAATTCACCATCACTGCTTCGGCCAATCGTGGCCAGCCGCTGATTGCCCAGCTCCTTCAGCAGATGTGGCAGGACAATCTCGGGGTAACAGCCACGATCAATGTCCTTGAGGAGAACGCATACCGCGCTTGGGTCAAATCGCGAAAAACCGAACCCTACGATGTCATGATTAATCAGTGGTATTCGGACTATTCCGACCCGGCGAATTGGTTCGGCGAGCTCTTCATCGGCGATTATCGCAACAACCATTTCACGACGCCCGAATTCGCCGACCTGGTTGCGAAGGGAAATGTAGAGACCGATCCAGCAAAGCGGATCGAGATCTTCAAGGCCGCCAACAAGATCCTGGAAGACGCGGCACCTATGATCCCCCTCTACAATCCGACTGACCTGTGGCTGATCAAGCCAAACGTCAAGAACCTTCAGCACGAGGGTGTTCTGGATTTATACCATATTGGTGAAGCCAATATCGAATAGAACCGTCGGGAATGGGTGGATCGATGCTGGCCTATATTGCAAGGCGCGTGTTGGCGGCGGTGCCAACGCTGCTTCTCGTCTATACGATGGTGTTTCTGATCGCGCACGTGACCCCGGGGTCGCCTTGGGACGTAGGCTCCAACAGGCCGATGGAGCCCTCGGTCAAGGAAGCGCTCGATGCAAAGTTCCGGCTCAATCAGCCGCTCTACGTTCAATATGTCGACTATCTCTCGGGCGCCCTCCGCGGCGACTTTGGCCCGTCCTATCGGGACCAGTCGCGGTCTGTGGCAGACATCATCACCACTTTTCTGCCCGTCTCGCTGAAGCTCGGCGCCGCCGCGCTACTGCTTGCCATCATCATCGGGCTGCCTCTTGGCGCACTCGCTGCGCTGACAACACACAGATACATCGATGCGGCGATTAGGATGCTAAGTACGCTGGGGACGTCGATGCCGACCTACGTCATCACGTCGGTGCTGATCGTCACCTTCAGCGTGGCGCTAGGTTGGCTACCGACTTTCGGTTTCAAAGGCATCTTTACCGCTTCGGCTATTATCCCAGTGCTGTCGCTAGCGCTGGCGCCAATGGCTGCAATCATTCGCTATTTTCGCACCAGCATGCGCGAAGTTATGCACTTGGACTTTGTGCAAACGGCACGCGCCAAAGGCATTCGGCCCATTCATGTGATCGTACGTCACATGGGCCGCAACGCCCTCATCCCCATAGTGACTGTCGTCGGCGCCTATGCGTCCTACGTGCTGGTTGGTTCGTTTTTTGTGGAGTCGATCGCCGGCATCCCGGGTTTTGGTCGCTACTTTGTCCTCGCCGTGGCGGCGCGCGATTATCCAGTGATCATCGGGACCACCTTGGTCTACGCCGTCTTCGTCATTGTCTTCAACCTTATCGTGGACGTGAGCTATTTCTTGCTCGATCCGCGGGTTCGCGTGGATCAAGCCGGATGACCATCGTCGCTGACACTTCAAGTTCACAGGGCCAGCCGTCGATGGCGACACGTTTATGGCGATCATTGACGCACGAGTGCCAGCAAAGCCCCGCTTTGGCGCTTAGTCTCACATTTTTGGCGCTTGTTGCCCTTCTGGCCCTGGCCGCGCCACTCCTGCCCTACGATGCCTACAAGCAAGACGTGCTGCATCGCAATGCTTTGCCGTCCTTGGCTCACTGGCTGGGCACGGACGAGCTTGGCCGCGACATGGTCTCGCGATTGGCTGTTGGGGCTCGCGTTTCGCTAGTCGTTGCGGTCGTCTCAACACTGATCGCCGTCTCACTTGGCGTGATGGTGGGAACGATATCAGCCTACGCGGGCGGTCGAACCGACAGGCTGGTCATGCGGTTCGTCGACAGTATGTACGCCTTCCCCGACACGCTCTTTGCAATCCTGATCGCCTCGTTGGTAAAGGGGCAACTCAGTGGCCAGGTAACTGGCGCGCTGGAACCGCTGGCCGCCCTGTACCGGCTCTCAGGGGGACTGCTCGGCGTCCTTCTGACGCTCAGTCTCACTTCCTGGCTCACGACGGCGCGCCTGGTACGCTCGCAAGTTATGGGTCTCAAGCACAGCGAGTACGTGCTGTCGGCCCGCCTGTCCGGAGCGAGCCACTGGCGGATCATCCGGGCGCATATCCTGCCAAACTGTCTGCCCGTGATCCTGGTATCGGCAAGCTTTGTGGTGCCAAATGCTATTCTTTTGGAGGCAGGGCTGAGCTTCCTTGGTGTCGGCGTCGACCCACCGACGCCGAGTTGGGGCACTATGATTGCTACAGGCGTGAAGTCGATCCAAGCTTATCCTCATCTGCTGTTGATGCCGGCGTTGGCCATCGGGTTCTCGCTGCTCGCCCTGAATGTTGGCGGCGACGCCTTGCGCGACAGGTTCGATCCCGCTCTCCGCGGCCATGGGAGTGTCTGATGGCAGCCCTTCTCAAAATCCGCGACCTGCGTGTCTCATTCTCTATCGGAGCCAAGTTTTTTGGCCGAGGCAGAAATGTTCGCGCCGTGGACGGCATCGACCTCGACGTTACGGCTGGCGAGACACTGGCCATCGTCGGCGAGAGCGGTTGCGGCAAAACCACTCTTGGCCGCACAATCGCGATGTTGCAGCGGCCGAGTTCCGGCTCGGTTGAATTCATGGGTGTACGGCTCGACAGGCTGCGGTCCAAGGATTTGCGCAATGCCCGCCGAAGCATGCAGATGATATTCCAAGATCCAAATGCCAGCCTTGATCCTCGCCAGAGTGTTGAGGCGATCGTAACGGAGCCCTTGCTGATCGCCGGTGCGAGCACTGCTTTGCGGAAACAGCGCGCGGCGGAACTTCTCGATGTGGTCGGTTTGGGCGCAGAAGCTGGCATGCGTTTGCCGCGCGCCTTCAGCGGCGGCCAACGTCAGCGCATCGGCATCGCTCGAGCACTCGCGGCGTCGCCCAAGCTGATTATCTGCGACGAGCCACTAAGCGCGCTTGATGTGTCTATCCAGGCGCAGATCGTGAACTTGCTGATCGAATTGCAGCGCCGCTTTGGGCTCACCTACATCTTCATTTCGCACGATTTGGCGGTCGTCCGGCAAATGGCGAGCCGAATTGCCGTCATGTACCTCGGCACTGTGGTGGAACTTGCTGATGCGGAGCGGCTGTTTGCGGCACCGCGTCATCCCTACACCGTGGCGCTTTTGTCCGCCGTACCGACACTCGGGGGGCCGGTGCATTCCGCTATGGAGCCTCTGTTGGCGTCGGGCGATCCTCCTTCGCCGCTCAACATGCCGCGAGGCTGTCGCTTCCATCCTCGCTGCTGGTTGCGGAAAAAACTCGGCGATCCGGCGATCTGCACGAGCCAGGAGCCGCGCCTGGTCGCGACAGACACCCACCAGGCGGCGTGCCACTTCGCAGACGAAACCGCTGCTCATGCTGCGGCGCCGCTCCCAGTCGCGGCAGAAGCCTTTTAGGAACCATGGCGATGCTCGTACGTCCCCAAAGCTCGGGCAGGCTGCTCGATGTGATGGATCTAAGTGTCCACATTCCAAGTGCGCGCGGTATCGTGGAGGCCGTGGACGGCGTGTCGTTCGGTATCGATCGTGGCGAGGTCGTCGGCATCGTCGGCGAAAGCGGCTGCGGCAAAACGATGCTCGCACTGTCGCTCATACGCCTCGTGAGACATCCGGGCAGGATCGCAAATGGCAAGATTTTGTTCGCTGGTCGCGATCTGCTGACGCTGCCCGAGCGGGAGATGCGCAAGGTCCGCGGTGGGCAGATCGGGATGATCTTTCAGGACCCGTCGGCCTCGCTGAACCCGGTCATGACCGTCGGCCGGCAGATCGGCGAGGCGATCCAGGCGCACAACAATGTGACGCGCCGCGAAGCGCGAAGGCAGGCGGTCGACATGCTGCATGCGGTCCGTATTCCTGAGGCGGCCGCTCGCGCCCGCAGCTATCCGCATGAATATTCCGGCGGCATGCGCCAGCGCGTCGGTATTGCCATCGGCACTGCCAATCACCCTGAGCTCGTGATCGCCGACGAGCCGACAACTGCGCTCGACGTCACGGTGCAGGCGCAGATCATCAGCCTTCTGGCGAACATGAATCGCGACGAGGGAACGGCTATAATTTTCATCTCCCACAACATCGCGCTGGTTTCGCAGTTCTGCTCACGAGTGCTCGTCATGTATGCCGGGCGCATCGTCGAGGAAGGTCCGACGCGTGAAGTTTTCGGAAATCCCAGCCATCCCTACACCGCAGCGCTTCTGAAGGCCGTCCCCCGCGTCGATAAACATCTCGCAAACGGGTTGGAAACGATTGAGGGCCGACCGCCCGACCTTGCTCGCAAGCCGAGTGGTTGTGCATTTCACCCCCGGTGCCCGGCGCGAATCGATCGGTGCGCAATTGCCGCCCCGCCCAAATTTACCGTCGCCTTCGGTTATGCGAGCCGCTGCTGGCTCGCGGCAGGCACGGAAGGCGGCGACACCGCTCACGCAATTGAGAATCCTACCAAGGGAAGAACCCGCGATGACGCTGAATGACCTCTCGCCGATACTGCTCGATGCTGCCGCGCCGATGATCAACCCGCGAGATGTCGACAAGCGCTTGCCCGATATGATCGCTGGGGGGCTTGACGCAGTACTCGCAACGGCAGGAGCGATCGAGGATTTTCGCACCACCATGGAAGATGTGGCCAAATGGCTTGAGATCGAGCGCTCCGGCGCTCGCAAAATCAAGATCGCCAGATCGGTTGCCGACATCCGGGAAGCGAAGGCCTCCGGCAAGATAGCGATAGTTTTGCACTTCCAGGGCTCCGATGCGATCGAGGACGAACTCGACTTCATCAACGTTTTTCACGCCTGCGGGCTTCGGGTGATGCAGCTGACCTACAATGCTCGCAATCGGGTCGGCGATGGCTGTTTCGAGATCACCGATGGAGGCTTGAGCAAATTCGGCCGTAAAGTTATTCGCCGCATGGAAGCGCTTTCGATGGCGGTGGATCTCGCCCACGCAGGACCGCGTACCGCCTTGGAGGCAACCGAGGTCGCCTCTCGTCCAATGATCATATCGCATGCAAATGCGCGGGCACTGATGGAGACGCCGCGCAATGTCAGCGACGATTTGATCCGCGCGGTCGCAGCTTCGGGTGGGGTGGTTGGCGTCTGCGCAGCGCCATTTTTCCTGACCAAGGATGGACCCGCAACACTTGACATGCTGATCGACCATGCTGTGTACATCGCCGATCTCGTAGGGCCTCAACATGTCGGATTAGGCTTCGACTTTGCTGAGGAGAATGAGGAAGACTACGTCTACTTCGGCTACGACGAGCGCTACATACCAATGCCGCCGTGGACCTTTCCGTCGCGCATTGCGAGTCACGCCGAAGCCGGCAACCTGGAATCTTCATTGAGGACGCGGGGCTTTGGTGAAGCTGAGATTCGCGGCGTCTTGGGGGAAAACTTCCTGCGGGTTTTCGAGGAAATCTGGGGTTGTTGACATTTCGTAGGCTGCGAGGCTTTCCAACTGCTAGGACATATCCGCGATGCGATGAGGCAGATTCCGTATTTCAGCCAGTGGGAGACACCTGATCTCACCGCCAAAATCTTGGACCAGGGTGTCGAGGTTGCCTTGCGGCAAGATCCTCTTTGGCGTTCGTCTGGGGCATCGTCCATAGACGAATACACCGCTTGGGCGTGGAATATTTGCGGTATGGCCTGCCTCAAGATGATCCTTGCAGCTCGCACAGGTATCATTTGGCCAACGATTGAACTTGCAAAAAGATGTGCTGCTTATGGCGGCTATGTCGTCGAACCCGAGACCACAGTTATCAAGGGGCTGATCTACGCACCCTTTGTAGAATTCGTGGGTAAGGAATTCGGTCTGGAGGCAAAGATCGTAACAGGCCTCGTCGCAGAGACGCTGCCTGAGCAGGTCAAAACCTCGGACTTCTTTGTTGCGTCAGTTCACAGTTCGATCCGTTCTCCCAATGGCCACCCGCCAGCAAAAGGTGGTCATCTCGTACTGGTGACAGCGGTGTCAGATACCAATGTCGTCTTCCACAATCCGTCCGGCCTCGATCCGGAAACTCAGATAAACGTCAAGATGGATCTCGCCGTGTTCGGGCGGTACTTCGCAGGTCGAGGCATCGCCATCCACCCCTGAAATTTCCAGAGCGTTTGCCTGCTGGTGCGGCCACTCTCAAAGATTGCGTTGGCGGCGACAGATACTGTGACCGGTCACTGGCGTAGCGGCAACGCAGCCATCACGACGATGTCAGGCACGCAGTAACAATCAGGCGGTTACCGTTCGGCGCGTTGGTCGACGGACTGCTCCATGCCGTGCATGCTCAGGCTCCGAAGCATGATGACCATGCCCCGCTGGCGGGCTTATGACGCATGGCGAAACGATGGGCTCAGCGCGCTTTCAACCGCCGAGCAAGCCGGCAGACTCATCGTTGCTGGGACTGGTCGGAACAAAAAGGAACGGAACTCAGGCATCCTCATTGGTTATTCTCTTTCGGGTAGGCTTCTTAATGAACATGGCGCGAAGAGCGTCGGAGTGGGCTGCTCCGGATGAAGCCTGAGCTCGAATCGATGGTCGAGGACAACGAGGCGTCGCCATTGACCTTAGCGGCCGAGCAATATGCGACTGTCAACAAATATGCCGGTGCGTTCCTGCAGGCATTCACGTTCCGCTCAGCGCGCCGCCACGATCCGCTTCTTGCGGCGACTGCGTTGCTGAGACGGCTCTATGCCGAGAAGCGCCGAGCGCTGCCGGAGCGTGTCCCCACAACTCACCTCAGCCAAGCCGATCGCAAGCTCATTCTTGGACAGGAGAAGCCGGATCGTCGTCTCTATGAAATCGCAACGCTCGGGGCTTTGCGAGATCGCCTTCGGTCGGCGGACATATGGGTCGACGGTAGTCGATCCTTCCGACCAATCGACGAGCATCTGATGCCGAGGTCAACGTTCACCACAATGAAGGAGCAGGATAGGCTCGGACTTGGCGTTCAGGGTGACGGTGCGGCCTGGCTCGCGGAAGCGCGACAGATGCTCGACTTCAACCTGAAGCGGCTGGCGCATAGAGCACGATCCGGAAAGCTCGAAGGTGTTCGTCTGGAAGCCGGCACGTTGATCGTTACGCCAACCGCTGGTGAGGTGCCCGTGGAAGCTGAGGATCTTAACGCCGAGATCAGTGAACTCTATCCGTTGATCGAGGTGCCAGACCTCCTCAGGGAAGTGCACGAATGGACCGGCTTTGCGGATTGCTTCACGCATGTTCGAACGGGTGACACTCCGAGGAATGTCTCGGCCATGCTGGCTGGCGTACTGGCCGACGCGACCAACCTCGGTCCGAAACGGATGGCCAGCGCGTCCAAAGGCATCAGCGCTCACCAGATCAGCTGGATGCGTACCTTCCACGCCCGGTCAGAGACCTACCGCGCAGCCCAGGCCTGCGTGACGGACGCACACATCCGCCATCCGCATTCTCGCCTTTGGGGCAACGGCACGACGTCATCATCTGATGGCCAATTCTTCCGAGCAAGCGACCGAGCCGCAAAGCGCGGAGATATCAATCTACATTACGGCAGCGAGCCCGGTTCGAAATTCTACAGTCATCTGTCCGACCAGTACGGCTACTTCAGCATCCTGCCCATCAGTCCGACTGAGAGCGAAGCTGCCTATGTGCTCGACGGGCTGTTCGATCAGGACACGACCCTCGACATTCAGGAGCACTTCACGGACACCGGCGGCGCCAGCGATCACGTCTTCGGATTGTTCGCCTTGATCGGCAAACGCTTCGCACCTCGGTTACGCAACCTCAAGGATCGGAAGTTCCACACGTTCGAGAAAGGCGATGCATACCCGGCGCTGTCGAACCACATCGGAGCACCGATCAACACCACGCTCATTCTCGACCACTGGGACGATCTTCTTCATCTCGCGGCGTCGATCACGACGCGATCCGTCGTGCCGTCGACCATCCTGAAGAAGCTTTCGTCATCGCCAAAAGAAGGTCAGCTCGCCAGGGCGCTGCGGGAACTGGGTCGTATTGAGCGGTCTCTCTTCATGATCGAATGGTACTCGAGCCCGACATTGCGCCGGCGCTGCCAAGCCGGGCTCAACAAAGGTGAGGCCGCGCACAAGCTCAAACGCGCGGTGTTTTTCCATGAGCGAGGCGAAATCCGCGATCGGTCGTTCGAAAGTCAGGCCTTCCGGGCGTCTGGCCTCAATCTCGTTGTCAGCGCGATCGTGCATTGGAATACGGTCTATCTTGATCGGGCTGTCACACACTTGAAAATGGCGGGCAAAAACATCCCCGAGATGCTGCTGAAGCACATCTCCCCACTCAGCTGGGAGCACATCAACCTGACCGGCATCTACACTTGGGACAGCGAGCAGCATCTGCCGGAAGGCTTTAGGACACTGCGCCTTCCGGTGGGGCTAAAGCGTGCCGCATGATGTTCATGATCCGTTCGACCTTAGCGTCCGATTCTGAGCAGTTCTTGTTCCGACCCCCAACAGTTGCGACAGGATGGGGATGGCACCCTCGAAGGCGGGAGAAGCCTGTTCGGTAAGCTCGGCGACGGCTTGCGCCATGCCGTGCATCTTGAGGCTTCTGAGCATGATCACGAGGGCGGCACTTGCGGGATCATGACGCATGACGCACCTCCCGGGTCTGGCGCAGCGCGTCGTAGCGCTCGATATTGGCCTGCTCCTTGGCGAGGCTCAGCGCCTGCGGCGCATCCACGATCGGCGTCTCGATCGGCTTGCCGTCAACCAGCCTGCAGGAGATTGAGGATGTGGACCTTGGTCGGAACGCCGCCCTGCAACGCCGTCTCCACGGCCGTCAGCACGACCTGCTCGTCATGTTGCAGGACGAGCGACAGAATCTCGACCATCTCGCGGTCGCCGCCGGGCTTCCTGAGCAGGTGCTGCTGCAGCCGTTTGAAGGCTTCGGGGAGTTCAGTGAAGGGAGCGCCGTTGCGCAGAGCACCGGGCTTGCGCTGGATGACCGCCAGATAGTGACGCCAGTCGTAGACGGTGCGACCGGGGCCGTCATGCGACCGCTCGATGATGCGGTGGTGCTCGCATACGATCTGCCCCTCCGCAGCAACCACGATCCGTTCCGGATAGACCCTGAGGCTGACTGGCCGGTTGGCGAAGGACGCCGGCACGCTGTAGCGGTTGCGCTCCAGATGGATCAGGCAGGTCGGAGAGACCCGCTTGGTGTATTCGACGAAGCCGTCGAAGAGGCGTGGCATCGGCATCAGGCAGCGGGCTTCCTCGACCCGGGTGTCTTCGATCGTTCCCGGCCTGAGCCCATGGGGAATCTGTTGCCACAGTTCCCGACACCGCTGCTCCAGCCAGTCGTTCAGGGCCTCCAGCGATGGAACGCGCGGCATTGGCTGCCATAGCCGGTGGCGCGCATCCTGGACGTTCTTCTCGACCTGTCCCTTCTCCCAGCCCGAGGCCGGATTGCAGAGCTCGGCCTCGAATAGATAATGGCTGGCCATGGCCGAGAAGCGAGCATTGACCTGCCGCTCCTTGCCGCGCCCGATCCTGTCGACCGCCGTGCGCATGTTGTCGTAAATCCCGCGCCGGGGAACGCCGCCCGGAAGGCGTGGTTGTGGGCGTCGAACAGCATCTCGTGCGTCTGCAGCGGATAGGCCCGCACAATGAAGGCACGGCTGTAGCTGAACTTGAAGTGAGCCACCTCTCGGCGGAAATCAACATCACCTATGGCCGCTATGTCGTCTGTGTGCCCAGTTCTCGTCATCGTCCTCATTATGGAGGTGCGACCTCAAGGAGTTCCCGAACGTTACTCTCTTGTCCGGTCGCCGACGCGATGATCCACGTTCGCAATTCCGGCGCGAACGGCTTTTGCAACGCCGATCGGTCCCATGCTAGGAAATACGGATGTGGCAACCGCAGCGCGAGTTTGAACGGGATCACTAGTCGGCCCGATGCAATATCGTCTCTGGCCATCGAGAACTGTGCGAGCACGAAGCCGCGACCGTTGACGGCAGCATCAATTGCCGCGCTCGATAGCGAAAAAGCCACTTCGCCGGACTTTTTGTCGTATTTCCGGCCGATGCTTATTGCCCATTCGGTCCAGGTTGGGGGCGAGCGATGGTCGCTGGCCCACTCGATCGCGAGTAGCGGACATTCAAGGATATCTGCTGGCCTACGCAACGGGTGTCTCGTCAGCAGCGCTGGCGAGCAGGCTGGCACTACCCAGTCGGTAAACAGTTCAACATAGTGGTCGTAGTCGCGGCTTTTTGTGCCGTAGGAAATGCGGAAGTCCACCTGTTCGTCGCCGAAGCGTGTCTCGGGCTCCGAGCCAATCAACCGTACGGTTGCGCCCACGTGATGTGCTTGCCAGTCGAACAACTGTGGCGCCATTGCTGGCAAGCGAAGGAAGGCAGGAGACGGTGAGGGCGCTTTCAACCCGAGCCCTCTCCAACAACTCCCCGGCGTTACGGATGCGATCGAAACTTCCTGATATCGCGGTATGATAGACCCGTCCCCATGAAGTTAGAGCAACGGTCCGGCCGCGACGCTCAAGGAGTTGAACGCCGAGCGCTTCTTCTGCCTTTCGAATCTTCTGGCTAACTGCTCCGGGCGACACGCCAAGCTCGTTCGCCGCGGCCGTGACGCTGCCATGTCGCCCGAAGGCTTCGAATGCTTCTATGGCACGTAGCTGAGGCGGTTTCATCTGAGGGCACCCATCGTCTGTTTTAGTTTTTCTAAAATAGAACGCAGGCGCAAGCCCTTTTTGCGCAAGACTCCTCGAGCTAGCTTCGCCTCACCAAGATGAAAATCCAGGGAGGTCGGGTGTCATGTTTCTCAGGAATTGCTGGTATGTCGCAGCGTGGGATCATGAGGTCGGCCGAGACCTGAAGCCGTTCAGGATATTGGGAGAGGACATCGTCCTTTACCGCAAGACCGACGGCGCCGCCGCCGCCCTGGAAGATGCCTGTCCACACCGCAAGCTGCCGCTCTCCATGGGGCGCATCAAGGGCGACGACGTCGAATGCGGCTACCATGGCCTGACCTTCGACTGCACCGGCACCTGCACGCGGGTTCCGGGCGCTGAGAAGATTCCCCATGTGGCGCGCGTGCAGAGCTATCCGCTGGTCGAGCGCTACGGCCTTTTGTGGATTTGGTTGGGCGAGGCCGAGAAGGCCGATCCGGCGAAGATCTTCCAGGTCGAGCACTGGGGTGATCCGGCCTGGGGCGTCAATCGCGGCGAGTCGATGACGCTCGACTGCAACTACCTCTATATGAGCGACAACCTGCTCGATCCCTCGCATGTGTCCTGGGTGCACCAGACCTCCTTCGGCGGCGTGAAGGCGATGGAGGACGTGCCGTTGCAGACCACCATTGGCGAGGACGGCGTCATCGTCTGGCGCTGGATGATCGACCAGGCGCCGTCGCCCTTCTATGCGCCCTTCCTCAAGTTCAAGGGCAATTGCGATCGCAAGCAGCACTACGAGGTGCGCTATCCGAGCAACGCCATCATCAAGGCGATCTTCGTGCCGGCCGGCACCGGCGGCGAGGGCAAACCCTACCACGAGGACGTGTTCCTCATGGACAGCTACAACTTCATGACGCCGGTCGATGCCGAGCACACCAAATACTACTGGTTCCAGATGCGTAATTTCGCGCCGGACGACGCGGAGGTTTCGCAGCAGTTCGCCAAATCGGTGCGCGGTGCCTTCGACGAGGACCGGGTGGTGCTCAACGCCGTGCAGAAGGGCATGGCCAACAAGCGCACGCCCAACCTTGATCTCAAGATCGATGTCGGGCCGCTGCGCTTCCGCCGCAACCTGGACAAGCTGATCGAGGCCGAGGGCCTGCATCTGGCGGCCGCCGAATGAACGCCTTCGCCGCCCCCGCAACCATGCGCGCGAGCGGCTTCCGCGAGCTGAGAGTGGTCGCCAAAAAACGCGAGAGCAGCACCATCACCTCCTTTCACCTCGAGCCCGCCGATGCGGACGGCTGGCGCGATTTCCAGCCGGGCCAGTTCCTCGTTTTTCGCATACCGACGCCCGATGGCGGCATGGTGCTGCGCAATTATAGCGTCTCGTGCGCGCCCGGACTTGCCGATCGTTACCGCATCACTGTCAAGCGCGAGGCAGCTCCCGCTGCCGGCCTGCCGGATGGCGTGAGTTCGTGCCACCTGCACGATAGCGTCGCCGTCGGCGACGTGCTTGTCGCGGACGGTCCACGCGGCGATTTCGTGCTGGATTGCGAGAGCGACCGGCCGGTCGTGCTCCTAAGCGGCGGCGTCGGCCTGACCCCGCTCGTCTCCATGCTGCATGCGCTCGCCGCCGGCGAGCGCCGCGTCTTCTTCATCCACGCCTGCGACAATGGCGATGTTCATGCGCTGCGCGAGGAAGTGGAAGGACTTGCCGCGTCCCGGCCGGGGATCATCGCGCATTTCTGCTATCGCTTTCCGACCGGACGGGATGCGACTTCGAACCCACACCATTCGCAGGGCGTGATCGCGCGGGACCTGCTTCAAAAGCTTTTGCCGCTCGACGACTACGATTTCTATCTGTGCGGGCCGCCGCCGTTCATGCAGGCGCTGTACGGTATCCTGCGCGATCTCGGCGTGGCCAGGCAGCGCATCGCCTATGAGTTCTTCGGCCCGGCCACGATACTCGAGGCGGAGCCCCGTCCGATCCCGGTTGCGCCTCCCGTCGAAACGGCGCCGCAGGCTGACGGTGACAATGTGGCCGTCGAGTTCCGCAAGTCGGGCATCAAGGCCGTATGGGACGGGAAGGCGGACTCGCTTCTGGCTTTCGCCGAAGACCTCGGCCTCTCACCCGAATTCAGCTGCCGGGCCGGCATCTGCGGCACCTGCAAGTCGCATCTGGTGGCCGGGGAGGTCGCCTATTTCGAAGAGCCGCTCGACGAGCTCGCCGAGGGCGAGGTGCTGCTGTGCTGCTCGAAGCCGAAAGGAGCCGTCGTCTTGGACCTGTGACCGTCGCAAAGCCCAGTACAGATGCGAACTCCAGGCGAAACCCAGAGAACGGAAGCGTTGACGTGGACAGTGCGGTCAAAACGGCATCGAAGAGCGACACTCCTTTCAACCGGCATGCAGGAGGGCCTCGCCATGCGTGAACCAGCCTCCGCGCCCTCCTATTCACTCGGCTTTGCCGACCTGCGGCGGAATTTCCAAACCGCCGCGCGGCGCGCCAACGCCGAACTCTTCGAATATCCGCATCCGCTGCACGGGCCGGACGGCGAGAAATTGGCGACCGACGTGGCGCTGCTCGGCCGCCGCGATGCGCCAAAGCTGCTCGTCCTGATTTCTGGAACCCACGGCATCGAGGGCCAGTTCGGCTCGGCCTGCCAGACGGCGTGGGCGGCGCAGAACCATCCATGGCGGCTGCCGGAAGACACGGCGGTGCTGACCATACATCTCATCAATCCATGGGGCACGGCCTGGTCGCGGCGGGTCAACGAGGACAATGTCGATCTGAACCGCAATTTCATCGACTGGGAAGCCGCTCCGCCCCGTAACGAGAAATACGCGGCCTTGCATGAGGCGCTTGTGTGGCGCGAATGGGAAGGTCCGGAACGGGATCGCGCCGACGAAGCTTTCGCGGCGGCAAGAAAGGCGTTGGGCGCGCACGCGGTCATCGCGCAGATTGTCGAAGCCGGGCAGTACGAGTTCCCCGATGGCCTCTACTACGGCGGCGACGGGCCGACCTGGTCGAACCGCACGTTGCGCGAAATCCTGACGACATTCGCCGGCCATGCCCGGCAGGCGATCGTTTTCGATCTCCACACCGGCGCGGGGCCTTACGGCTATCCGGCGCTGCTCACGGTGGCGGAAGCAGACCATGCCGGTATCGCCTGGGGGCAATCCGTGTTCGGCCCGGCGCTGGCGACGGTGCTGACGGGAAGGGATGCCACGACCGATACCGGCATCGCCGCCACCGCCACCGGCTATGTTTCGGACGCCGTGCGCAAGGCGATGCCGCAAGCACGCGTGTTGCCGCTGGTGGTGGAATGCGGCACGCTGAAGGGCGAGGCCGTGCTGGAGGCCGTGATCGCAGACAACTGGTTGCATCTGGCCGGAACGGTGGGTTCGCCGCTCGGCGGGCGCATAAAAAGCACGCTGCGCTCGGCTTTCATCCCTGAGGACGCAGATTGGCAAGGCAACTGCCTGGCGACGAGCCTGCGCTATTTCGACCGCGCGCTCGCCGACCTGAAAAGTGGGGGCAGTCCCTCGCGCAAAGGCCCGGTGCTCAAATTGGTGGCGGCCGGCGCCGAGGTAGAGACACTGCCTCCCGTCGAGCCCGCGCCCGCGCCGGCAAGGCCGGCCGTCGAGGTGGACGACCTGCACAAGAGTTTCGGCAATCTCGAAGTGTTGAGCGGCGTCAGTCTCGCCGCGCAGCCCGGCGAGGTGGTGTCGATGATCGGCTCCTCAGGTTCGGGCAAGAGCACGTTCTTGCGCTGCATCAACCTGCTCGAACAACCCAACGGCGGCCGTGTCTTCGTCGACGGCGAAGAGATCTGCATGAAGCCGGCCGGCGAGGGGCGCTCGGTCCCGGCCGACATGCGCCAGGTCGAGCGCATCCGCGCGCGCGTCGGCATGGTGTTCCAGAGCTTCAATCTGTGGCCGCACATGACGGTGCTAGAAAACATCGTCGAGGCGCCCGTACACGTCTTGAAGGAACGCCGCGACGAGGCCGTCGAGCGTGCGCACGCGCTGCTGAAAAAGGTCGGCCTTTCGGAAAAGCACGGCCAGTATCCCGGCCAGCTTTCGGGCGGCCAGCAGCAGCGCGCGGCGATCGCGCGGACGCTGGCGATGCGTCCCAAGGTCATCCTGTTCGACGAGCCGACCTCAGCGCTCGATCCCGAGCTGGTGGGCGAGGTGCTGCGCGTCATCCGCCAGCTCGCGGATGACGGCAACACCATGATCCTGGTGACGCACGAGATGCAGTTTGCGCGCGAGGTGTCGCACAAGATCCTCTTTCTCCATCGCGGCAAGGTGGAGGAGGAGGGGGCTCCGGCGGAGCTGTTCGCCAATCCACGGTCCGAGCGTCTGCGCCAGTTCCTGGCCCGCACGCTCTGACAAGGAAAGGCGCTGAGAATCGTCTTGGGAAACGGCCCGATGCGAAACAACCATCCATAAAGGGGAACACGAAGATGAAACTGAAGATCCTTTCTCTCTTTGTCGCGCTTGCCGCCGGCGTGGGACATGCGTCGGCGGCGGAGGGCGAGCTGGCAATCGGCACCGAAGGGGCCTATCCACCCTGGAGCATGGCCGATGCTGCAGGCAACGTGACCGGCTTCGACGCCGACGTCGGCAACCTGTTGTGCGAAAAGCTGGCGGTGAAATGCCGCTTCGTGGTGCAGGCTTTCGACGGCCTGATCCCGGCGCTCAAGGCCAAGCGCTTCGACGTCATCATCTCGGGCATGTCGATCACCGAGGACCGCAGGAAGGAGATCGATTTCTCCGTCGGCTATGCGGAACTGGCCAACATGTTCGTCGCGCCGAAAGGGTCGGACCTGGCCGCCATCACCGACTACGACACGCTTCTGAAAGCGCTCGACGGCAAGAAGGTCGGCGTGCAGGCGGGAACGACACATGCGCACTTCCTGGAAAAGAAAGTGCCGGATGCGGACATCAAGACCTATGACACGCTCGACCAGATGCAGATCGATCTCGCGACGGGGCGCATCGATACTGCATTCGCTGACGTGTCGGCTCTGCAGGACTTCCTCGCCAAGCCGGACGGAAAGAATTTTCAGCTAGTCGACGTGAAAATTCTCAGCACGGTCGATCCGACGCTCGGCGAAGGCGTAGGCGTTGGCATCGCCAAGGACAACACCGAACTCAAGGCCAAGATCAACAAGGCCCTGTGTGAGCTGGTCGCGGACGGCTCGGTCGGTAAGTCCAGCGAGAAATGGTTCAAGATGGATATTTCCCGCCCCTGCCAGTGAAGCTTCGATGCCCGCACGGCTTGCGGGCGCCATATCGAAGCAGGCGGAGCCGCGGAACGAGCGGCTCCGCCTCCCAGAAATCACCATAGGTACACCCGATGGATTTCGGTCTTTGGCAGGTCTGGGAAGGCGGTTGGGTTGGCGCTATCCTTCGTGGTGCTGCCGTTACGATTGCGGTGGCGGTGACAGCCATGCTTGGCGGGGTCATCGTCGGCATCGTCTGTGGCCTCGTCAAATGGGGGCGCATCCGCCCGCTGACCTATCTCGTCGACGGTTATACGGCTTTAGTGCGCGGGGTGCCGGAACTACTCATCATCTATCTGTTGTTTTTCTCTTCGGTCGAGTTCGTCACCAAGGTCGCTACCGCATTTGGCTACGCGGGTCTGGCAGACGCCGGTTACGCTTTCATCATAGCGGTGGTAGCCATCGGCGCGATCTCGGGGGCTTACTCAACGGAAGTCGTGCGCGGTGCGCTGGAAGCCGTACCTCACGGTCATGTCGAGGCCGCCCGAGAACTCGGCCTGCCGGGTTCGCGAATTTTCCGGCGCATCATCGCGCCGCAGATGCTACGCATCGCTTTTCCGGGCCTGAACAACGTTTGGCAAACCACCATCAAGGATACCGCTCTTGTTTCGGTGGTCGGCTTGCAGGAATTGATGCGCACGGCGTTTATCGGTTCCGGCACCACGCGCCATCCCTTTATCTTCTATCTGATCGCGGCGGTGGTCTATCTCGCAATCACGCTTGTCAGTCAGTTCGGCATCGACCGGGCCGAACGCGGCCTGAGGTTACGCGAAAGAAAGTAGGCGCATGGACTTCGACCTGATCCGCGAAGCGGTCCCGGTTCTCCTGAAGGGGCTACGCGTTACCGCGCAGCTGACACTATTCTCGATGCTGATCGGTTTTAGTCTTGGCCTGTTGTTGGCGGTTATGCGCGTATCAACTAACCGTTTCGTTTCCGGTTTTGCCAAATACTATAGCAATGTCTTCCGCGGAACACCGCTTCTGGTCCAGATATTCCTATTCTACTACGGTCTAGGTCAGTTCTCCTTCGTGAAGGAAAATGCTGTGCTGTGGTGGGTGGTCAGTGACGGCGCGCGTTGTGCGGTGATGGCGCTGGCACTTAACACTGCGGCTTATACATCCGAGATCCTGCGCGGCGGCTTAATGTCGGTGCCTCACGGGCTCGTCGAGGCCGCCCAAGCCTGCGGCATGTCGCGGGTTCTGCGGTCTCGCCGCATCGAATTTCCACTTGCCATCCACCAAGCGCTACCCGCCTACGGGAATGAAGTAGTGCTGTTGGTAAAGGGCACAAGCCTCGCGTCGACCATAACTGTGCTGGAAGTGACGGGATACGCCAAACGCCTGATGAGCCAGACCTATGCGGTGCTGGAGGTTTTCGCGATTGCTGGCGCGCTTTATCTGGTCACCAATTTGATCCTGGTTGCATTAGTGCGAGCACTCGAGAATCGCTTTATGCGTCATCATCGGCGGTAAGCGTCCCAAAAGGCGATAGCGATACGCTTCAACTGTACACGTTCGACAGACCAAGCAAGAAATTTACTCCAGGTTCTAACCTCCTTGTTGTTGCATATCGAATGGCGCACCGCTCAGGCCCAGCAAGCATGGAAGTCGTAGAGGCTTGCAATTGTTTACGGTTGACTAAGGGATGCAGATTTCTTTCAAGAACCATGGCGGAATCCAATCTATCTCGCATGTTCATTGGGCTGACCAATGTCGAGATGGGGGCGGATGATCTATTCGGCACTTGGATCATTGACAGGGTGGGAAGAAAACAGCCCCATGCTCCCGATCGAGGAAATGGGATAGGCGTCGCGCCAATACCGAAGACTAGCGCGTTGTTGCCGACGCCTGTTTGCTGGTGCGAGTTGCGCGGAAGGTCGAGCCTGCGTGTCGCCTGGTCGTCCCAAGCGGAAGCGCGTTGAGCCATGCGCGCCGGTTTCATCGCGCTAGCCGTTGCCTATGTGCTCAGTCAGTTTTTCCGCGCTTTTCTCGCCGTGCTGGCGCCAGTGCTCCAAACCGAGATCGGAGCTCACGCCAATGACCTGGCGTTCGCCACCGGAGTCTGGCTGGCCGCCTTCGCGGCACTTCAGCTCCCGGTCGGCTATGCGCTCGACTATCTCGGTCCGCGCCGCACCTCCAGCGGGCTCATACTGGCTGCGATCGGCGCTGCCGTCTTCGCCCTGGCACAAGGCCCGGCGACAGTGACGGTGGCGATGGCCTTGATCGGAGCCGGCTGCGCACCGGCCCTCATGGTTTCACTCTACATTTTCGCCCGCATCTACCCGCCGGCTCTATTTGCGAGCCTGACAGGCCTGCTGATGGGCGTCAGCTCGATCGGCAATCTCGCCGCCGCTACCCCGATGGCCTGGGCGGCAAGCGTTTTCGGATGGCGTGCCTGCCTGTGGGCACTGGCGGCCGGCACGACGCTGACCACGCTCGCGATCGTCGCCTTCGTGCATGATCCGGAACGCGCGGCAATGTCAGGAGAGAACAATGGAGGGTTCTTCGCCCTGCTGAGGACGCCGGCCATATTGCTCCTCGTCCCGCTGACCTTCGTTCACTATGCCCCGGTTGCGGGCATTCGCGGGCTGTGGGTCGGCCCCTATCTGGCAGATGCTTTCGGTCTCGATGCGGTGGGGATCGGCAACGTGAGCCTCGCAATGGGCATAGCGATGATCGCCGGAAGCTTTGTCTACGGGCCGCTGGACAGGATGCTCGGTACCCGCAAGGGGGCGCTGCTCGGCGGCAACCTCGCGCTCGCGGCGGCCCTCCTCGGCCTCTGGGCCTGGCCGTCGGCCGGGCTCGGCCTTGCCGTGGCCCTGCTCTGCGCCATCGGCTTCTTCGGCTCTTCCTATCCCCTGATGATCGCGTATGGCCGCAGCTTCTTTCCGCATCATCTGGCGGGGCGTGGCGTCACCTTTCTCAACTTCGTCGCGATGGGCGGTGCGGGGCTCGCGCAGATCGCGAGTGGTTGGCTGTACGGGATGACGGGCAATCCGGCGGCCCCGGCCGCTCCCCACGCCATGGTGTTTCTGTTCTTTGGCGTCCTCGTTCTTGCCGGGTGCGGGATATACGCCTTTACGGGCGATCGGCTCGATTGAGAAGATTGCCGCGCGCCGGCGCCCGCCATGTCAGGCCTTCTCGCAACGCCGCCAGCAAACCATCAGCCCGGCAGACGGTTCGGCTTGCCATAAGCAGGCAAAATGGCAGCATCAGGTGAATAAATTTTTCTCATAAAAAAGCCGTCTGTAACGTCGCGCCATCCAATCGCGCATATGGAGGAGCGAAATGACCGACGACATGTTGCATGTGATAAAATGGCACAACGGCGACAAAGAATACTCGCCGTTTTCAGATGCCGAGATGAAGCGCCGGCAGGAGGACGTGCGCAGGTGGATGGCCGACAACAAGGTCGACGCGGCGCTTTTCACTTCCTATCATTGCATCAACTACTACTCCGGCTGGCTTTACTGCTATTTTGGCCGAAAGTACGGGATGGTCATCGACCATACCAAGGCGACGACGATTTCGGCCGGCATCGACGGCGGCCAGCCGTGGCGCCGCAGCTTCGGTGACAACATCACCTATACCGACTGGCGCCGCGACAATTTCTACCGTGCCATTCGGCAACTGACTGCGGGCGCTAAGCGCATCGGCATCGAATTCGACCATGTGTCGCTCGATTTCCGCCGGCAGCTCGAGGAAGCCCTGCCGGGCGTCGAATTCGTCGATGTCGGCCAGCCGTCGATGTGGATGCGCACGATCAAGTCGCTCGAGGAGCAGAATGTCATTCGCGAGGGGGCGCGCATCTGCGACGTGGGCGGCGCGGCCTGCGTGGCCGCGGTCAAGGCCGGCGTGCCGGAACACGAGGTGGCGATCGCCACCACAAACGCGATGATTCGGGAGATCGCCAAGTCGCATCCTTTCGTCGAGCTGATGGACACCTGGACCTGGTTCCAGTCGGGGATCAACACCGACGGCGCGCACAATCCGGTCACCAACCGCGTCGTGCAATCGGGCGACATCCTCTCGCTCAACACGTTCCCGATGATCTTCGGCTACTACACGGCGCTGGAACGGACGCTGTTCTGCGATCACGTCGACGACGCCAGCCTGGACATCTGGGAAAAGAACGTGGCGGTTCATCGTCGCGGGCTGGAACTGATCAAGCCGGGCGCCCGCTGCAAGGATATCGCCATCGAGCTCAACGACATGTACCGGCAGTGGGACCTGCTCAAATATCGCTCGTTCGGCTACGGCCACTCGTTCGGCGTGCTTTGCCATTACTACGGCCGTGAGGCCGGCGTGGAACTGCGCGAGGACATCGAGACCGAGCTGAAGCCGGGCATGGTCGTGTCCATGGAGCCGATGGTGATGCTGCCGGAAGGCACGCCCGGCGCCGGCGGCTATCGCGAGCACGACATCCTGATCGTCAAGGAAGACAGCGCCGAGAACATCACCGGGTTCCCCTTCGGGCCGGAACACAACATCGTGGGCAACTGAAATGGCGCCCTATCTTCCCTTCGATTGCCCGACAAGGGTGACGGACCGCAATGGCCGGTCCGTCTCCTATGCCACTCCGGTCTACGGACTGCTGAGCGACCTTATGGGCTGGGTCAGGCTGCGTTTCGGTGCGCCGCCTCCCCGATCCGGCCAGGGTGCCGACGAAGAAGACGGAAAATGGCCGCCGCCGCCACGTCCGTTCTGAAGCGCGAGCAAGCCCCGCAATGAAGAAAGGGCCGCGTCGCGGCCCTTCTGCTGTCGTTCGCGGTCTTTCCCGCCAGGTATCAGAACTCGTTCCTTAGCGCTTCGACGATACCGCCCACGCATACGTCGAGAAGGATCTCGCCCTTTTCCTTAGACGCCTGCTTCGGGGACGACAGCGTGCCGCTGCGCGGCGTCCATTCCGGTTTCGGCGGATAGACGTCATAGGGCGGGAATGTCGCCGGCGCGTGGTCGATCGCGCGTTCAAGGTCGACCAGCTGCGGATAGAGCGCCAGCATCAGGGATGTTTCCAGCACGCCGCCATGCTCGATTTCCCAGCCCGGGAAGCCATCGGGATAAAGTTTCGCGATCGTCGCCTTGTCCACGAAGTCCCAGTAGGAGAGCACGACGACCTTGACGTCGTCGATGCCGCTCCAGCGCAGTTCCCGCAGGGCAAGATCGATGCCTTCCACGATGAACCATGAGTTCTCGAAATGTCCGTTGAGCAGGCAGATCTTGCGCGCGCCGTGGCGGGCGAACTCCTTGATGACGTCGCGCAGCGCCGCCACCAGCGTCGCGCCGTCGAGACTGGTGGTGCCGGGCAGATGGTTGCCTCCGCCGGACTTCTGGTGCGACTTGTAGCCATACGTGAAAGGCGGGGCGACCAGCGCCCCGACTGCCTTGGCGATGCGGCGGGCGAACTCCGTCGGCAGCAGCACGTCCACATGCATCGGCATATGGCATCCATGCTGCTCCATCGAGCCGATGGGGATGAAAATCGGAACGGAGCCGTCGCGGACCCGGGCGTCGTAGTCGGGCCAGGGCAATTCGGCTGCAAAGACTGTGTCGACTGGCATGAGCATCTCCGTGTTTTCAGGCCGAAGCATGATTGAAGCCGGTCCACGGATATGAGAAATTTATATTCATCATCCTTGCATGAGAGACGCTAATCCATGCGCAGCTTCACGAACTTCCAGACAGACCTGCTCCGCACCTTCGTTTCCGTCATCGACCTCGGCGCCTTCACGAAAGCCGGCGACGCGCTCGGCCGAACCCAGCCGGCCGTCTCGCTGCAGGTCAAGCGGCTTGAGGAACTCGTCGGCGCCCCCATCATCAGGCAGGTCGGACGCACGCTGCTGCTGACCAGCGAAGGCGAGATGCTGCTCAGCTACGCGCGGGAAATCCTGCGCCTCAACGACGAGGCGGCCTCCTATTTCAACCGCTCCAAGATAGCCGGGGTGATCCGCGTCGGCCTGCCCAACGACTACGCCGTCGCCTTCCTCCAGGGCGTCATCACGGAATATACGCGCCGGAATCCGGAAATCTCGCTCGAGCTGCATTGTGGCTGGAGTGCCGAGATACTCGACCGCCTGCGGGCCGACGAACTCGACCTGGCGGTCGCCATGGTCAACAATGAGCGGGCGCAGTACCTGTCGCGGTCATGGATCGAGCGGCCGATCTGGGCGGCGGCGGAGACCGCGACGTTCGACCGGAAGAAGGGAATACCGCTGGCGGCGCATCCAGAGGGCTGCGCCTACAGGGCGCGCATGATCCAGGCGCTTGACGCCGCGCAGATTCGCTGGCGAGTCGCCTATACCGGATCGGGGATCGGCGGGCTCCAGAACGCCGTGGTGAACGGTCTCGGCGCCAGCGCGCTGACCCGCTACACCATGCTGCCGGGCATGCGCGTCCTCGACGAAATGGACGGGTTTCCGTCGCTGGCCGAAATCCGGGTCGGGCTGTTCTACAAGCACCCGCGCCTGTCGGACGCCAGCATTCGCCTGGTCAATCACATCATCGCGCGCCTTGACGAAGCAGGCGTATCCAACGACCCGATAAGGCGTGCCGGGGAACTCGATCGTCAATAAGCAGGATAAATGCAAAAATTTTTAGAATTAATTTTTCAAATGTATTGGCCCTTCATAGCCTGAGATAGGCCAAAAAATGGAAGGGGAACTCCATGACCGATAATCTCTCGTCATCCCGCCGCGTCAGCCGACGCGGCCTTCTTCGCGGCGGTGCCGTTCTTGGCGGCGGCATGCTCGCAACGCCCTATCTCAGCCGGCTTGCCTTCGCCGCACCGGTCGAGCTCACGATGCTTGCCTGGTATGGCCATGCCGAGCCCGACGTGGTGAGCGAATTCGAGGCGGAGAACAACGTCAAGTTCAAGCCGAAATACTATACCGGCGGCGACAACATGCTGGGCCTCATATCGCAGTCGCCGCCCGGCACGTTCGACCTGATCCTGTCGGACGCCGAATACGTGCAGCAGCTCAACGCCGCCGGCTATATCGAGAAGCTCGACCCGGCCGACTATCCCTTCAACGACTTCTTCCCCGAATTCCAGCATTTCCCGGGTCATTGGCAGGACAACGACCTTTATTCGGTCATCACCCGGTTCGGCTTCCTCGGCGTCGCCTACAACACCGAGGCGATCACCGAAAAGGAGGCGTCGAGCTACAACATCTACTGGGCCGAGAAGCTGAAGGGCAAGGTGGGGCATTTCGACTGGCATCTGCCCAACCTCGGCCAGATCAGCCTGCTCAACGGAAACGCCAGCCCCTACGATATCGACGCGGCGGCATGGCAGGCGGTGCAGGACAAGACGATGACGCTGCGCCCGCAGATCGGCGGCTTCTTCGACTATGGCGGCACGTTCTCCTCGCTGCAGAACGGCCAGATGCTGGCGATGGCGGGCATCGGCGACTGGATCACCGGCACGCTCGAGAGGAGCGGAGCCAAGGTGCGCAGCGTCATCCCCGAAGAAGGCGGGCTGCAGTTCACCGAATCCTTCTCCATCGGCAAAGGCTCGCAGAAGGCGGATCTCGCCAAGAAATGGATCCAGTACATCACCTCGGCCAAGGGCCAGGTGAAGTCGGCCAACATGGCGGCCTATCCTTGCCTCATCCCGAACAAGAAGGGCTGGGAGCTTCTGGCAAAGGAGACGCCTGCCGAAGCCAAGCGGCAGGGCATGCTGCTCAACGAGCCGAACGCGATGGATCTCATCCGCGCCGGTCGCATAAAATACCGGCAATTGCCGGTCCAGCAGAGCCTTGAGGACTGGAACGACTTCTGGTCGGAATACAAGGGCTCCTGACCGCGGCCAATGGCGGACCGAAGACCAGGCAGGGCGGGCGGCGACGTTGCCCGCCCTGCTTGCCTTTTTTAAACCTGAAACCGACCGATCCGCGTCCGAACGGGACAGAAATGCGAAAATCGATCACGCTCTACGGCCTGACATTCTCAATGCCGATGCTGGTGTGGCAGCTGCTGTTCTTCCTGGCGCCGCTGCTCTTCCTGATCGCGCTCAGCTTCTGGTCGGTGAAAAATTTCCGCATGGTCCCGGATTTCAATCCGGACAACTGGACGCGGATGCTGGGCCGCGGGGTGTTCTGGGAAGCCTATTTCCGCACGCTTCTGCTTTCCGCCGCGGCCGCCGGTCTCACCAGCGTCCTGGCGTTTCCCTGCGCCTACGGCATCGCTTTCAAGCTGTCGGAATCGGCGCGGCGCTGGGCGGTGTTCCTGATGGTCATTCCCTTCTTCACCAGCTACCTCGTGCGCGTCTATTCCTGGCAGATATTCCTTTCCGACCACGGCATATTCAACGCCCTGTTCGCCAAGATCGGCCTTGGTCCGTTCGGGATGCTGAACTCCGTCTTCGGCGTGATGGTCGGTTATCTCACGCTGAGCTTCCCGCTCGTGGTGCTTCTGCAACTGTTCAGCCTCGTCTTCGTCGACAGGATGCTGATCGAGGCCGCGCACAATCTGCGCTGCGGCCGCCTGCGCACCGTGTTCGAAGTGGTCATTCCGGCCGCGCGGGTCGGCCTCGTCATCGCGGCGCTGTTCTGCTTCATCCTGACGTTCGGTGATTTCGTCAGCCCGCTATATCTCGGCGGTGGCGATCCCCCGACATTGTCCATCCTGATCACCGACACGACGAAATCCGGCCAGCAATGGCCGCGCGCGTCGGTGATCGCGCTTGCCATGATCGCCACGCTGCTCGCCGTGGCCTTCGCCGCCGTCAGCTACGCCTATCGGGAGAGGGGGCGATGAACGATTTCAACCGCAACCGGCTGATCGACTGGGCGCTGAAGATCTACATAGTGCTGTCGTTCGGCTTCATCTTCGCGCCGATCGCCGCGAGTTTCGTCTTCTCGCTCAATGTCGATCGCTTCCCGTCGCTGCCGCTCGGCGGATTCTCGACCGTCTGGTACGAGACGGTCTGGAACGACCCGCTGGTCTGGCAGGGGCTGCGCAACACGCTGGTCGTCGGCGTGGTGGCATCCGTGGTGTCGACCGCAATCGGGTTCGGCGCGGCCTACACCGACTTCCGATACAGATTCTTCGGCAAGCCGGTCTATGTCGCGCTGGCGCTGCTGCCGCCGACCATCCCCGTGGTCATTCTCGGACTTGCGATGCTGGCCTTCCTGTCCAACGTCAACCTGTCCGGCGCGACCTATTCGGTCGTCATCGCCCATGTCGTCATGTGCGCTCCCTTCGCCATGGCGATCTGCCGGCTGCGGCTGTCGCAGATGGACCCGTCGCTGGAAGCGGCGGCGTGGAATCTGGGCGCATCCGAATGGATGGCGATGCGCCATGTGATCGTGCCCTTCTGCCGGCCGGCGCTATTCGCCGCTGTGTTCATCACCATGGCGGTCTCCTTCGACGAGTTCGCCGTCGCCTGGTTCGTTTCCGGCCTGAACGAGACGCTGCCGGTCAAGGTGCTCGGCTTTCTCCAGGGCCAGGTCAGCCCGCGCATCAACGTCATCGGCACCTTCGTCTTCATCGTTTCCATGACGCTGGTGGTCGTGGCCCAGGTCCTTCTCATGAAACGCGGAGCCGCGCCGGCTGCGGCAGTCAAAGACACCGGAGTAGTCACACAATGACCGACCAGGCTCTCGTCGTCTTCGACGGCGTCGCGAAGCGGTTCGGCGCTTTCGTCGCCGTGGAGAAGATGAATCTCGACATCCGCAAGGGCGAGTTCCTTGCCATCATGGGTTCGAGCGGCTGCGGCAAGACGACCACGCTGCGTATGCTGGCGGGTCTCGAGGCGCCGAGCGAGGGCGAGATACGGCTCGCCGGCAAACGCATCAACGACCTGCCGACCTGGCAACGCGACACCCCGATGGTGTGGCAGAGCCTGGCCCTGTTTCCGTTCCTGACGGTGCGCGAGAACGTCGAGTTCAGCCTGCGCATGCGCGGCATCGAAAAAAGCGAGCGCCGGCGGCGCGTCGACAAATGGCTCGAACGGATGCAGATCGCCGAGTTCGCCGATCGCAACGTGGCGCATCTCTCGGGCGGCCAGCGCCAGCGCGTGGCGCTGGCGCGCTCGCTGGTCACGGAGCCCGAGATCCTGCTTCTGGACGAGCCGCTTTCGGCGCTGGACGCACATCTCAAGGTGCGCATGCAGACGGTCCTGTCGAACCTTCAGCGCGAGCTCGGCATCACGTTCGTCTACGTCACTCATAGCCAGTCGGAGGCGTTCTCGATGGCGGACCGCGTCGTCATCATGAGCCGCGGCCGCATCGAGCAGATCGGCGACCCGCAGGAGATCTACCGCGCGCCGCGCACCAGATTCGTCGCCGAATTCCTCGGCTCATCGAACATCTTCGGCGGCAGCGTCACGGCCGTCGGCAACGGGGCGGTCCGCGTCGCGACGCCCGCCGGCGAATTTGATATCGCGGCCAATCCGGTAAAAGCCTTGGCGAAGGGCGACAAGGCGACCTTCGTCGTCTCTGACGACCGCGTGCAACTCTCCAACGAGAAGCCGGCCGAGGGCATCAATGCGGTGCGGGCCTCCGTGGTAGGCGAGGAGTTCGTCGGCGCCACCGCCGTGATCCATCTCGAAGGTCCCGACGGCATCGAATTGAAAGCGCAGAAGAGCCATGACGAGCTCGAACATCTCAACCTGGCGCACAAAGCGGACGTCTGGCTGACCTGGCGGCCGGAAGCCGGCCATATCCTGCCAGGGGAATAAGCATCCCGCGCCGAGAATACTTTCGGACTGATGGTTGGTGACCACAAGGGCGTTCAAATATCCAATACGACCGAGTTTGATAGGAAGCGATGAGATGGAACCGATATGGATGCTCTTTCTTAACGTAGGCGATCATGATCAGTCGCCGCGCGATCTGACATTCTATTCTTTTATCGAAGCCTTTAGTGCTCTTAAATTGCCGTGGAAGAGCCTGACGGGGGTGAGTCGATCGGCTGGCTCTGCATTAACGAATAACCTCTTGAAGGTTGATGCCGTCCTTAAGATCTCCAACCCGGTACCGGGGCCTCGACTTGGCTGATCCAGAACGGTGTGGCAGCCAACACTGACGCTGGCGGTAGTGTGGTATTGTGTCCTGCGCAATGTGCAGAGAACGGGTGCCACGTCTTGCGACCACGCTTCGATCAGTGAAGTCATCACGATAACGGTTCCTCATGGGGTCATGTGATGTACTTATTTGCCGCCATTGGAACCGCGAACTACGGCTTTCGTGGCGGCAGCACTCGTAGGAACCGAGCAGGCCGCATTTTCCAATCAGGCGTTGGGAGTGGCCAATATGGGATATCGTTCAGCGGGTCGCATGCTCGCGCTGTCAATGACGGTGCTTTCGCCGCTTTGCGCGCAACCTGTGCAGGCACAGGACGCGATTTCCGTCATGAGCTTCGGCGGAGCCTATCAGGAAGCGCAACGCAAGGCGGTTTTCGAAACCTATACCGCCAGCACAGGGATCAAGATCGACGAACAGGAGTATGGCGGCGAGATCGCCAAGATAAAGGCCATGATCGAGTCCGGCAACACAACGGTGGACGCGGTGGACGTCGATGCGCCGACCTTGCTGCAAGGGTGCGACGAGGGCATATTCGAGAAGATCGATTGGGCGAAGATCGGACCCGAGGATGACTGGATCAAGGGGACGACGTCCGACTGTGGCGTGGGGACGATCGTCTATGCCACGATCCTGGCCTACGACGGGGCCAAGCTCCCGGACGGTCCCAAGACGATCAAGGATCTGTTCGACACCAAGAAGTTTCCTGGAAAGCGCGGGCTTTGGAAGAACCCGGCCACCAATCTCGAATTCGCGTTGCTCGCTGATGGCGTCGCGCCAGACAAGGTCTATGAAACGCTGTCGACCCCAGAAGGAGTCGACCGCGCCTTCGCCAAGCTCGACACGATCAAGGACAGCATCGTTTGGTGGGAAGCAGGCGCCCAGGCGCCGCAATTGCTCGCCTCCGGCGAAGTCGCGATGACGACCGCCTGGAACGGCCGCATCTACAACGCCAATAAGGAAGGTAAGGATTTCAGGATCGTGTGGGACAACCAGATCCTCGATTCCAACTACTGGGTGATCCCGAAGGGCGCGAAAAATCCCGAGGCGTCCCTTGCGTTCATCAAGTATGCGGCGGAGCCAAAAGTGCTCGCGGGCATTACCAAATACATCCCGTATGGTCCGGTGCGGAAATCGGCGGCCGAGTTCGTGGCGCCCGAGGACGCCAAGAATCTGCCCACCAGCCCACAGAACCTGACGGTTTCGTTGACCCTCGACAACGGCTTCTGGGCCGACAACGGAGAGGAAATCCGTAAGCGCTTCACGACCTGGCTCGCACAATAGGGCCGATGGCCGAAGGGAGGAAATCGATGAACGTTTCCCAGCAAGTGCCACTGGCGATGGATCGTTCAGTCGATGCCCTCGTTCGGTTCGAGGACGTGAAGAAGTCCTACGACGGAATCGCCTTCGTGGTGAAAGACTTGAACCTGGCGGTTCGTCGCGGCGAATTCCTGACAATGCTGGGGCCTTCGGGCTCCGGCAAGACTACGACGCTGATGATGCTGGGCGGTTTCGAACGGCCGACGCTCGGTCGCATCCTGCTCGACGACAAGCCTGTCGAGCGGCTGCCACCGGAAAAGCGCAACATCGGTTTCGTATTCCAGAACTACGCTCTCTTTCCCCATATGACGGTGGCGGAGAACGTCGCGTTTCCGCTACGCTACCGTGGGATCGCGGGCGCCGCCGCGAAGGAAAAGGTCCGTCAGGCGCTTGGCCGGGTCAGCCTCGACAACTTGGGCGACCGCCGCCCGGCACAGCTTTCCGGCGGTCAGCAGCAGCGCGTCGCTCTCGCCCGCGCCCTGGTGTTCGAGCCGTCGCTGGTCCTGATGGACGAGCCGCTCGGCGCGCTCGACAAACAACTGCGCGAGCGCATGCAGCTCGAGATCAAGCAGTTGCAAGTATCGCTCGGCATCACCATGGTCTACGTCACTCACGACCAGTCCGAAGCCCTGACGATGTCGGACAGGATCGCCGTTTTCCATGACGGCCGCATCCAGCAGCTTGCCGATCCTGAAACGCTCTACAACGAACCGTCCAACCGCTTCGTCGCCTCCTTCATTGGCGAAAACAATACGCTGCCCTGCACCCCGGCCGGACGCGAAGGAGAACTGGCCGTGGTGCGCATGGCGGACGGCACCGTGTTCAAGGCCGCAAGCGCCGATATTTCCGGTCCTGGCGAGATGAGTGTTTCGGTACGGCCGGAAAGCCTCGTTCTAGCCGATGGAGAAGCCCGCGCCGATCTCAACCGTTTTTCGGGCAAGGCACGCGACGTCTTCTTCCTAGGCGACCACATGCGGTTGTCGGTGGAGGCATTTGGTGGCCAGACGCTGACGGCCCGCATCCCGGCACACCAAGCGCGGCATTTCGCGCCGGGCGAGGACGTCATACTCGAATGCGGCGTATCCGAATGCCGCCTCTTGGGGGCGTAAAGTCATGACCGCTGCCGATATCGAGCGCATCAACGTCTTCATGGCCGTGCGGCGCGCCGAACGGCCGGCGCGACGGGCCGCTCTGTCGCTTGCGCTACCACTGGTCGTCTTTCTTCTCGTCGTCTTCGTGGCGCCAATCCTCTATCTGCTCGTCACCGCGGTCGGGAACCCGGAGACACGCGAGGTGCTGCCGCGGACGCTTGTCGCACTTGAAGGCTGGGATGGCGCGTCGACTCCCGCGGAGCCCGTCTACGCGGCCTTTGCCGCAGACTTGAAAGTCGCCAAGGACAACAGCACGGCCGCCTTGGTCGGCAAGCGCCTCAACTACGAGATTTCCGGTATGCGCGGTCGCATCCTAGCCGCCGCCCGCATGGTCGACCGGCTCGACGTCGGTCCTTACAAGGAACGATTCCTCGAACTCAACAAAGACTGGGGATCGCCGGACGTCTGGGCGGTGATCAAGCGCAACGGCTCCGCCTTCACTCCGTTTTACCTGCTGAGCGCCGTCGATCTGAAGCAGAACCCCGACAATTCGCTCGGACGAGTCGAGGGAGACCAGGCGATCTTTCTCGATGTCCTGGGACGGACGCTGTTCGTGGCGGCCGTGGTGACCCTGTTCACGCTTGTCCTCGGCTATCCCGTCGCCTACGTCCTCACCATCGCGCCGAAGGCGGTCGCGGGGATCATGATGCTGATGGTGCTCCTGCCGCTATGGACGTCGTTGCTCGTGCGCACGACTGCCTGGGTCGTCCTCCTGCAATCGAACGGCGTCATCAACGATGCTCTAATGGCCCTGCACATTACCAGCGAAAGGCTCCAGTTCATCTTCACGCGTGTTGGCACGGTCACGGCGATGACGCACATCCAGCTTCCCTTCACCATCCTGCCGATCTACAGTGTCATGCGTTCAATTCCGACCACGCAACTGCGCGCCGCCCGCTCGCTCGGCGCGCCCCCGATCTCGGCGTTCTGGCGGATCTATGCGCCTCAGACACTGCCCGGTGTCGTCGCGGGGTGCCTGATGACGTTCATCCTTTCGCTCGGCTACTACATCACTCCGGCGCTCGTGGGCGGGCCACGTGACCAGATGGTCTCGAACTTCATCGCCGTCTTCATCAACCGCGACCTCAACTGGGGGCTGGCTTCGAGCCTTGGCGTCGTCTTGCTTGTCGTGACGCTCGCTATCTACCTGTTGTTCCTGCGCCTCGTCGGCGCTGACAAGATCAAGCTGGGGTGACGCCATGTGGTTGCCTTCCTACGCGACTCCTTTTGAACGGTTGACACGGACGCTTGTGGTGGCGTTCGCCGTCGCCGTACTGCTATTCCTGATCGCACCGTTGTTCATCATCGTGCCGTTGTCCTTTTCGAAGGATCCGTTCTTCACACTTCCGGTCCGAGAATATTCGTTACGCTGGTATGCGGATTTCTTCGGCAACACGCGATGGATGAACGCCATCTTCAACAGCGCCGTCGCGGCGGTGATGACAACCGTGCTGGCGACGACGCTCGGCACGCTGGCGGCCCTGGGAATCTCACGTCCCGATTTTCCGGCACGCCGGCTCATCATGGCGCTCTTGATTTCACCGATGATCGTGCCGATCGTCATCGTAGCGGTCGGCAGCTATCTGTTCTTCGGCCAGTTCGGCCTGACCAATACGCGCACCGGCTTGGTGCTGGCGCATACTGCCCTGGCCACGCCATTCGTCGTGATCACGGTCACGGCGACGCTGTCAACTTACGACACCAACCTGACCCGCGCGGCGCTTAGCCTCGGCGCCCCGGCGATGTCCGCCTTCTTCCGCGTGACCTTGCCGAACATTTTGCCAGGCGTGGTTTCCGGCGCCATCTTCGCCTTCGCCATTTCCTTCGACGAGGTCGTGGTGGCATTGTTCATGACGGCTGCCGAGCAGCGCACACTGCCGGTCCAGATGTTTTCCGGCATCCGCGACCAGATCAACCCGACCATCATGGCGGCGGCAACGCTGCTGCTGGCTCTTTCGATCACCCTATTCGCGGTCCTGGCCATGCTGACGAGGCAGCGCGGCAAGCCGACGACCTCGGCTTGACCGCGGCTCGCAGGCAGGTGCCTCAAACCGCCTTAGCGTCGCCGTCGTTCGCCACGAACATGTCGGCGAAGCGAGCTGCGAAACTTTGCGCCACCGCCGATCGCTTTCGATCAGGCACGACATAGATGCCGACCACGACGTCGGCCAGACGAGGCAGGTGGCTCGAAGGCCCCATGATCCGCAATGCCGAGGGAATGATCCTGCGCGCCAGTACGGTCATGCCGAACCCGGCGCCCACAGCCGCTTCCAGGCCGGACAGGCTCGGGCTCGTGTAGACGATCTCGAAATTGCGTCCGTCACGCTGCAACGCCGTCAGCATGTTGCGGCGATAGAGACAGCCTTCGGGATAGCAGACAATGCGAAGCCGTTTTCTGTCATCGACGTCTTCCGGAACAGCATCGAGCGGTTCCGCGCCGACCCAGGCCAGCGGTTCCTTCCAGGTCATGAACGCGCCTTCCGAGGGCCCGTCGGCCGTCATCGCCACCACAATATCGAACTGGCCGTTGCGCAAGCCGCGCAACAGGTTGTGGGAAAGATCGCAGACGACGTCGAAGGTGATATCGCCGCCGTCCCGGGCAAGAGTCGCCATCAACTTAGGCAGGAAGTGGTCCGCATAGTCGTTGGGGATGCCCAGCCGCAGCTTGCCTTTGCTGTCGCGGTTGGAAAGCTTCAGCATCATCTCGTCGTTGAGCGCCAGAATCTGACGGGCATATCCTGCAACTATTTCCCCATGCTCGGTCGGTTGTGCGCCGCCTTCCTTGGCGAACAGCGAAACGCCCAGCAATTCCTGCAGCTTCTTCATCTGCAGGCTGATCGCCGGTTGGGTGCGGCCAAGCTGTTCACCGGCGCGCGTATAACCGCGTAGGTCGATAACCGTCACGAAGGCACGAAGCAGGTCAGTAGGGATGCTGCGCATGGCACTCCATCCTCCAGCGGGACATAAAATCATGCGGCGCCGCACAAACGCAAGCGGGCCTCTGGTTTCCCAAAGGCCCGCCTCGCAGTTCAGACCGCCCGTCAGGGCTTGACGATATTGTGCTCCGGTCCGAATGGGAACTTGGTGATGTTTTCCGAACTGTTCTCGCCGATCACGAGGATATCGTGCTCGCGATAGCCGCCGGCGCCGGTCATTCCTTCCGGCAAGGTCACCATCGGCTCCATCGAAACGACCATGCCCGGCTGAAGGACGGTGTTGATGTCCTCGCGCAGTTCGACGCCGGCTTCGCGGCCATAGTAGTGTGACAGCACGCCGAAGGAATGTCCGTAGCCGAACGAGCGATAGCCGAGCAGACCGTGGCTTCGGTAGATGTCGTTCAACTCGGTCGCCACGTCGCCACAGCGAGCACCGGGTTTCAGGAGTTCGAGGCCACGGCGGTGCACCTTGCAATTGACCTCCCAAATGCGCAGGTGTTCATCGCTTGCGTGGTCAAGGAACAGGGTGCGCTCCAGCGCGGTGTAGTAGCCCGAAATCATCGGGAAGCAGTTGAGCGAAAGGATGTCGCCTTTCTGAACTTTGCGCGACGTCACTGGATTATGGGCGCCATCGGTGTTGATGCCGGACTGGAACCAGACCCAGGTGTCCATCAATTCGGCGTGCGGGAAGGTCTTCGCGATATGGCGCACCATTGCCTGCGTGCCCGCAAGCGCCACCTCGTATTCCGGAACGCCTTCGCGGATCGCATCGCGGACCGCTTCGCCGCCGATGTCGGCGGTGCGCGCGCCTTCCTTGATCAGGGCGATTTCCTCCGCCGACTTGATCGTGCGCAGCCACATCGTGGGCGAGCCGATATCGACGAACTCCACCTCCGGAAAGGAGTCCTGCAAAAGCTTGCGCAACTCGATATTGACGTGGTCGAACTCGATGCCGAGACGCTTCACGCCCGGCAGCGACTCCTGCAGCGCGTGGAAGTAGTTGTCGCGACGCCAGTCGGTATAGGTGACGTTGTCGCCGAACGTGCGGCGCCAAGGCTGGCCTGCGTCGATGCCGGCGGACACGGAAATCGCCTTCTGCGGCGTGACGACGAAGGCATAGCGGCGTCCGAAGTAGCAGTACAGGAAGTCGGAGAAGTAGCAGATGTTGTGATAGGAAGTGAGGATCGCGGCGTCGAGCTTCAGCTCGGTCAGGATCTTACGCAGACCGTCCTGCCGGCGCGTCATTTCCGCCGCGCTGAAGGTCGGAACGGCCTTTTCGCCGTTGTGCATGTTCTGCAGCCGAAGCAATTCGTTCGGCATGCCTTTGGCATAGACGTTCATCGTTCCATTTCCTTTGCATCGAAATCAGGGTGGTCGAGCTCGGAAGGGACTATAGAAAGGCCGCGCCGCTGCAGGAAATTAGAAGTCGCTATCAATCAATTACAGTTTTTAATCGCGCTGCCGCCGCCGCCGCCAAGAGAGGTATCTACGGCGGGCCGTGCGAGGCGCACCGCCACCTCACGCGTGCTGCCAAAGACAACACCCGACCCTCAGCATTCCGGCAGATTTACTGCGAGGCCTCCCAGGCTGGTCTCCTTGAACTTTACGCTCATCTCCTCGCCGGTCTGGCGCATCGCTTCGATGCAGTTGTCGAGCGGCATGAAGTGCGTACCGTCACCACGCAGCGCAAGCGAGGCGGCGGCTACGGCTTTGGTCGCTCCTATCCCGTTGCGTTCGATGCAGGGAACCTGCACAAGTCCCCGCACCGGATCGCAAGTCATGCCGAGATGATGCTCAAGCGCGATCTCGGCGGCGTTTTCGATCTGCTCAGGCGTGCCGCCGAGCACGGCGCAGAGGCCTGCCGCCGCCATGGCTGCCGCAGACCCAACTTCGCCCTGACAGCCGGCTTCGGCACCGGAAATCGAGGCGTTGTGCTTGATCAGCCCGCCGATGGCCGCGGCAGTGAGCAGGAAGTCGGGGACCTTGGTGGGTTCGGCGCCGGCGCAGTGGTCGAGGTAATAGCGCAATACTGCTGGGACGACGCCCGCAGCCCCATTGGTAGGCGCCGTCACAACCTGTCCTCCGGCGGCGTTCTCCTCGTTGACGGCCATGGCGTATACGCTTAGCCAATCCGACGCGGCGTGCGGCTGGCTCGAATTGCCCAGCCGTTCGGCAAGAAGCTGCTGATGGATTCCCCTCGCCCTCCGTCGCACGTGCAATCCTCCAGGCAACTCGCCGTCCCGCGCCATGCCCCGGTCGATGCTTGTGTTCATCACCGACCAGATGTGCGCCAGCCCCCGCTCGACCTCAGGAGCAGGGAGGACAGCGATCTCGTTCTCGCGCTTCATCGCAGCGACGGAAAGCCCGGTCTCGCGCGACATGGCGAGCATCGAAGCGGCGCTGTCGAAGGGATACGGCCATTGCGCCAAGCCGCTAGCCGCCATCGTGGGCGCCTGGCGTTCGGCGGCGGTGACGACGAAGCCGCCGCCGATGGAATAGTAGGTTTCCGCCAGGACGATGCTGCCGTGAACGTCCAGCGCGGCGAACACCAGTCCGTTGGCGTGACCGGGCAGCGGTGGCCCGTAGTCGAAGATGATGTCGGCGGCGGGATCGAAAGCGAGCGGCGGCAAGCTCCGCGAACGCAGCCGGCGGCTTTCATGAAGCGCTACGAGCTCGCGCTCGGCTCGGTCTGGGTCCAGATCGGCGGGCAGGTAGCCAAGCAGGCCGAGCGCCACGGCGCGGTCCGTGGCATGGCCCTTGCCGGTGAAGGCGAGGGAGCCGTGCAGCGTCGCCATGAGCCTTGCGGAGCGCTGTCTTTCCGGGGCGTCGCGCAGCAGATCGAGAAACCGCGCCGCCGCCGTCATCGGGCCCATCGTGTGCGATGACGAAGGCCCAACGCCGATCTTGAAGACATCGAAAACACTCACGAACATGCCATACCTCATCGACCACGCGGTCCGCTCCGCGCGCGTCAGGCCGGATGATTGTCAGCGTTCAGCCGTAGATCGGAAAGCGGCGGCAGAGGTCCGTGACCTCGGCCAGCACGTACCGCTCCACCGCAGCGTCGCCTTCCGTGTCCTTTTCGGCCAGCGCGTCGATCACCTTGAGGATCAGTTCGCCGACGCGGCGGAACTCCGCCTCGCCGAAGCCGCGCGTCGTTCCGGCCGAGCTGCCGACGCGGATGCCCGAGGTGACGAAAGGCTTTTCCGGATCGTTCGGGATCGCGTTCTTGTTGCAGGTCAGGCCAGCGCGTTCCAGCGCGACCTCGGCCGCCTTGCCCGTTACGCCCTTGGGACGCAGGTCGACCAGCACCATGTGGCTGTCGGTGCCGCCCGAGACGATGCCGAGGCCGCCATCCGTCAGCACTTTCGCCAATGCCTGTGCGTTGGCGATGACCCGGCCGGCGTAGTCGGCGAAATCGGGCCGCAGCGCCTCGCCGAAGGCGACCGCCTTGGCGGCGATGACATGCATCAGCGGGCCGCCCTGGTTGCCAGGGAACACCGCCGAATTCAGCTTCTTCGCCAGCGCCTCGTCATTGGTCAGGATGACGCCGCCGCGCGGGCCGCGCAGCGTCTTGTGCGTGGTCGAGGTGACGACATGGGCGTGCGGTACCGGGCTCGGGTAGTGTCCGCCGGCGATCAGGCCCGCGTAGTGAGCCATGTCCACCATCAACCAGGCACCCACCTCGTCGGCGATCCGGCGGAAGCCCGCGAAGTCGATCCTGCGCGGATAGGCCGAGGCCCCGGCGATGATGAGCTTCGGCCTCGTCTCCAGCGCCCTTTCGCGGACCTTCTCCATGTCGATCAGATGGGTTTCGGGATCGACTTCGTAAGAAACCACGTCGAACCACTTGCCCGACATGGTGACGGGCGAGCCGTGGGTAAGGTGGCCGCCATGCGCAAGCGACATGCCCATGACCCGGTCGCCAGGCTGCAGCAGCGCCAGGAACACCGCCTGGTTCGCCTGTGCGCCGGAGTGCGGCTGAACGTTGGCGTATTCCGCCCCGAACAGCTTCTTCAGACGCTCGATGGCGACTTCCTCGACCTTGTCGACGAATTCGCAACCGCCGTAGTAGCGCTTGCCCGGATAGCCTTCGGCGTATTTGTTGGTGAGCACCGAGCCCTGCGCGGCGAGCACG
>NZ_JAUSVH010000004.1:0-106561 GCF_030814575.1 Mesorhizobium sp. YL-MeA3-2017
CCCAATCCGAAGGCCGACGACGAGAGCTACCGGCAGGCCTTCCGCCTCTCCGGCCGCGAGGTCGACTGGATCCGCAGCACCGTCCCGGAGAGCCGCTCGTTCCTGATCAAGCACGGCCGCGACAGCGTGGTCGCGCGCCTCAACCTGTCGAGCATGCCCGACCTGATCAAGGTCCTCTCGGGCAGGACGGAGACCGTCGCCGAGCTCGACGCGCTCCGCGCCCGCGTCGGCGACGACCCGGCGGCCTGGCTGCCGATCTTCCTCGGGAGGGAGCAACCGTGAGACGAGCCGTCCTCGCCTTCGCCCTGGTCACGGCATTCGCCGCGCAGGCCCGCGCCTCGATCCCCGTCGACGACGCCGCGCAGCTCACCCAGCACTCGGTGACGGCGAGCACGACCGTCAAGCTCGTCCCGGTGACGACGCAGCGCAAGGACGCCAACAACGGGGTCAAGTGCGCGGTCACCACGGGCAAGAAGGCCAGCGTCACCGACCCGACCGTCAAGCCACAGGACGCAGCCGGCAGCCAGGAGATCCACGCCTACGCGCCGGACCAGCCGGCGACGCCCGACCCGGCCGCGCAGGGCGCCGCGCTCAGCAGCCAGACGCTGTTCAAGTCGAGCGGCGACGTCGTCGCCGGCGTCGACGCCAGCCGCTCGACGCTCTCTGCGGCGCAGTCGGGCTTCAAGGCGGCCGGCCAGCAGGTCGGGACCGCGACAACCGTGATGGCGGCGATCGACATGAACAGCGCCGCGCGCTTGCAGAACGACTTCGCCTGGAACGGCGTCACCGGCTCGACCAACCTCTGGGTCACCGCGCTCAACGCGCTGAACCTCGCCATGGCGAGCGACACCAGCCGCGCGGCGGGCGGGATGCGGGCCGCCGCCGCAAGCCCCCAGCCGAGGGGTCCGTCATGCCCGTCCGGCATGGCTGGCAGCGGCACGGCGTCGGACCCGTGCCGCGCTCCCGCCGGCTGCTCCACCACGCCGCCGGGGACGCCGCCCGACCCCGGCTGCGTCACCGCCCGCACCATCGACACCGACGGCAACGTCGTCTTCTACCTCGCGCGGGCGCAGGACGCCGCGGCGAGCGCGCCCGCAGGGGATGCGCTCTTGACCGTGGCCGACGTCGCCGCCGCGCTCGACGCCATCAACGCCAACAGCCGCTAGGGAGGACCTCATGCGGACCATCCTGCCCCTCGTCGCCGGACTCGCCTTCGCCGCACTCGCTTCGCAAGCGATGGCGCAGGTGCCCGTCATCGACAACGCCAACCTGCAGAAGGCCCAGGAGATCGCGACGAGCACGCAGAAGATCCTGAGCGCCGACCAGCAGATCATGCAGTTCACGCAGAAGACGCTGCAGGCGGTGACGGGGCGACCGCTCCTCGCAGGCGCAGGGCACCCTGGCCCAGATGGCGCTCGGCAGCGGCTTCTCGATGGCGCAGGCCCCGTCGCTCGGGTCCGTGATCTCGGGCGGCGCGCTCTCGTTCGCGGGCATGGGCTCGAACTCGCAGAACATCGTGTCGACGCTGATCAACGGCCTCCAGCTGGTGCAGACGATCACCGGCCTCGCCAGCGGCCAGACCCACCCGGTGGACACGGCCTACAAGAACTCGGTGAACGTCGCGGCGACGTTGTCGGGGCTCATCAACTCCACGCAGGGCGCGATACAGCAGCGGTCCAGCGCGTTCAAGCAGGGGGGCCAGCAGATCGGCCAGGCACAGGACCTGAAGGGGAGCATCGACCAGAACACCCAGGTCCAGGTCCAGACCGGCTTGACGATCAACGAGCTCAACGGCGTCGTCAACAACGCCGCGGCGGCCGCGAACCAGGCCAACCTCGACCGCATCGCCGCTGAGTCGGCGGCCGCGCGCGCGATGAAGTTTTCGCAGTGAGCCCGCCGAAGTGCGAGCGGCGTTGGCCGGCAACATGGGAGTGACGAGGGGAATGTCGAAAGCCACTGTCATCGCGACCGCAATCGCAGCAGCAATCATCGGCGTCGTCGTCGGCCGCTACGCCTTGCGCCCCGCCGCACCGCCCGCCGCCACGGCGAGCCAGCCGGGCCCGCAGGACAGCGCCGCGGAGTCCGCCTCGCGCGCGATGACGTTCACCCAGCCGAAGGCACCCGGGAAGTGAGGGGCGCGTTGGCCCTCCTCGCGACCCTCGCGGCCGTGCTCGCACTCGGCGGCTGCGCCTACCGGCCGCTGAAGGCGCCGTGCTCGCCCGACGAGGGCGGCACGCCGCTCGCCTACACGGACCTCCCTCCAACGCCGCCGGCCGCGGCAGCGGTCCGCGCACTCGACTCGTGCGGCCCGATGCGGCCGATCTGAGGGACCGATGGCGAACGGCTTCAACATCACGTCGCTGCTCCAGTCCGTCGACCAGCTCGGCCAGAACTACGTCTCGACGGCCTACCAGGCGCTCGCGAACGCAGCCACCTCGGGCGGCGCAACCGGCGTCGCGGGGCTGCTGCTGACGCTCTACGTCATCTTCTGGGGCGTCGGCATCTGGCAGGGCACGGCGACCGGCGGCCCTGCCGACCACGCCTTCCGCCTGTTCCGCGCGGCGATGATCTACGTGCTCGCGACGCAGTGGGGCGACTTCCAGACGCTGGTCTACACCGCGCTCAACGACGGCCCCTCGGCCATCGGCAACGCGCTGCTGAGCGCCGTGACCTCGGCCAACAATACCGGGACGTCGGCAAACCTGACGTCGGTCAACGGCGTCCAGACGGCGCTGCAGAACATGTGGGACACGACGAACACCGCCACCGAGGCCTTCCTGCAGAACGCCGGCATCACCAACTGGGGGCCGTACATCTTCGCCGCGGTGTTCTACGTCGTCATGGCGATCCTGATCGGCTTCGCGATCTTCCTGATCGTGCTGTCGAAGATGTTCATGTGGCTGCTGCTGGCGCTCGCGCCGCTCTTCATCATCCTGCTGCTCTTCGGCGTCACGTCGCGCTTCTTCAGCGGCTGGATGAGCTCGCTCGCGCAGTACTTCCTGGTGCAGGTGCTCGTCTACGCGTTCCTCGCCTTCTACGTCTCGCTGATCCAGCAGTCGATCGACACGCTCAACGGTGTCGCCAACTCCAAGTCCGCCACCTGGGCGACCATCGGCCCGGTCGTGCTGCTCGCCATCATCGGCATCCTGCTGCTCAGCCAGATCAACAACATGGCGGCCGCGATCGCGGGCGGCATCCCGATCTTCTCGCCACGCATCGGCTCGGTGCTGGCGACGGCGTCGGGCTACAGGCTCGGCGCCGCCGCGAACCGCGCGCGCCTCGCGTTCCGCAACCCGCTCAACCCCGCCTCGATGTCGCGCCGCGAGGAGCTCGCCTCGCGGCAGCGCGCGCGCGTCGGCCTGCGCGCGGCGAGCTGGGCGCAGTCGGCGGAATTCCGGCGGCTCGCCGACCAGCTGCGCAATCCCGGCGCGCCGCCGCCGGCGCAGACGGGAGGGCGGCCATGACGGATGGCACGGCAGGGGAGGCGCGCGTCGACCCGCGCTACTACGCGGAGGGCGCGACGTGGGAGCGCGACATCGCGCGCCGCAACCGCAACTCGCGCGCGCTCGCCTGGATCGTCGCCGCCGCGATGACGGTCGTTGCCGTCACGGCGCTCGGCGTGCTGGCGCTCCTCGTGCCGCTGAAGACCTACGAGCCCTACATGGTCGTCGTCGACAAGACGACGGGCTTCGTCGAGGTCAAGCGGCCGATGGCGGAGGGTCCGCTGACGCAGGACGAGGCCGTCACGATGTTCAACGTCGTGCGCTACATCAAGGCGCGCGAGACCTACGATCCGAAGGCGCTGAAGGACAACTTCGACCTCGCGCAGCTGCTCGCCGCCGGCGACGCCGCGCGCGAGCTCACGGAGATCTACTCGCCGGCGAACCCGGGCAACCCGGTGAAGCTCTACGGCACCAACACGGAGGTCAGCGTCGACATCAAGTCGGTGACGTTCCCGAACAACCGCACCGCGCTGGTGCGCTTCTCGACCGACGAGAAGTCCGCGACGAACATCGTCACCCGGCACTGGGTGTCGCTCGTGCGCTTCCGCTACACCTCGTCGCCGATGCGCAACGAGTGGCGCTTCGACAACCCGCTCGGCTTCCAGGTGCTCGAGTATCGGCGCGACCAGGAGTCGGCGCCGACGCCCCGCACGGTCGGTGCGCAGCAATGAAGCGTTTTGTCGTCGCGATCGCGCTCATGATGGCGCTCCCTTCCGGCGCGGCCCTCGCCGAGTCCACGCCCCGCCCGGGCCGCCTCGACTCGCGCATCCGCAACGTCGTCTACAGCCCGGACAACGTCACGGCGATCGACGCGTCCTACGGGACGTCGACGATGATCGAGCTGCAGCCGGACGAGAAGATCGAGACGCTCGCGCTCGGCGACTCCATCGCCTGGAGGGTGGAGCCGAACCGGAAGGGCGACATCATCTTCGTCAAGCCGGTGGAGAAGAACGCGCAGTCGAACCTGAACGTCGTGACCGACAAGCGCATCTACACCTTCCTGCTGCGGTCGAACACGCGCCCGGCGGCCGGCCAGATCTACGCGGTACGCTTCCGCTTCCCCGACGACGAGGCCAACGCCCGGCTGCTCGCTGAAGCCAAGGAGCGCGCGGCCAACCCGAACCTGACGGCGCTCAACATCGCCAACGCCAACAGCGACTACGGCTACAAGGGGTCGTCGGCGAACAAGCCGGTCGCCGTGTTCGACGACGGGACGAAGACCTGGTTCCGCTTCGAGGGGGAGACGCCGGCGATCTACATCGTCGACGCCGACCGCAACGAGAGCCTCGTCAACTACCGCACCGAAGGGCCCTACGTCGTCGTCGACAAGGTGTCGCCGCAGTGGACGCTGCGCAACGGCAAGGAGTCGACCTGCATCTTCAACCGCCGCCTGACGAACGTGCACGAGCCGAACGGGCTCGAGCCCTACGCGCCCCAGCGCGTCGGCGCGGCGACGACTTCGGGAGGCTGAGCGCCGATGCCGACCGCCGACGAATACCGATCGCTGGAGATGGACGCCGCCGCCGCGACCTCCGTCGCGCGCGGCCGCACCGCGCTCGGGCGCTTCCTGAAGGTGGCGGTCCCGCTCGGCGCGCTCGCCGTCGCCGGCTGGCTCGTCTGGGGCACGCTGTCGCGGCGCACCTCGACGATGACGACGCCGGACAAGGAGGAGTTCACCACCACGCAGTTTCCGGCTCCGTCGCTGTCGACGCCGCGGCCGCAGACCGACCAGGGAACGATCGTCATCCCGCCGGCCCCGCCCGAGCAGCCGCCGCCAGCTCCCCCGGTCGCGCCTCCGCTCGCGCTGCCGCCCCCGCCGGCGCCGGAGCCGCCGCTGGCGGCAGCGCCCCCCAACGACGACGAGGCGCGCCGCCTCGCCGAGCTCGAGCGCCAGCGCCAGGAGGAGGAGCGCAGGCGCTGGGAGCGGCTGCGCGCGCCGCAGGTCATCGACGACAACGCCGCGGCGGCCGCAGCGGCGCCCAACGGAGACGAAAGCGGCCGGGCCGCAGCCGGCGCCGACGACGACCCGAACCGGCGCTTCCTCGCGTCGGTGTCTTCGGCAGGCGTCGAGGTCGCCCGCGCGACGAAGAACAACCGGATCGACGCGCTCGTCGCGCAGGGCACGTTCATCCGCGGGGTGCTGGAGACGGCCGTGCAGAGCGACCTGCCGGGAATGGTGCGCGCCGTCGTGACGGAGAACGTGTGGTCCTTCGACGGCCGCCGCGTGCTGATCCCCGCCGGCAGCCGCCTCATCGGCGAGTACAAGTCCGGGATCGCGCAAGGCCAGACGCGGGTGTTCATCGTCTGGACCCGCATGCTGCGCTCGGACGGGGTGTCGGTGCAGCTCGGCTCGAACGGCGCCGACGACCTCGGGCGGGCCGGCAACGCCGGCTTCGTCGACAACCACTACCTCGAGCGCTTCGGCTCCGCGGTGATGCTGTCGCTCGTCGGCGGCGCGGCGCAGTTCCTCAGCGCCTATGGCCAGAACACCAACGGCTACGGCAACGGCACGGTGATCACGTCGACCGACCCGGTCACCGGCGTGGTGACGCAGACGCAGACGGGCGTGAACCAGAATCAGCTGTCGCTGCAGGCGCGCGAGATCGCCGCGCAGAACATCTCGCAGACCCTGACCAACATCGCGCAGGAGGCGCTCCGCAACTCGATCAACATCCCGCCGACGATCTACCTCGACCAGGGCACGCGCATCATCGTGTTCGTGCGCCGCGACCTCGACTTCTCGGCGCTCTACCCGGACCCGGTCAAGGAAGCACTGAGGGAGCTCAAGCGTGAACGCGCCGGCGCGAAGCCTGACGGTCTTCATTGACCGCGCGCTCGAGCCGGTGCGGCCCTGGCTCGAGGACGACCAGGTCGTCGAGATCTGCGCCAACGGCCCCGGCGAGGTCTGGGTCGAGCGCTTCGGCCAGTCCGCCATGGAGCGTCACGACGTGCCGGCCCTGACCGAGCACGCGATCCGCCACCTCGCCGAGCGCGTCGCCGGACACTCCGGGCAGAGCGTCAACGAGGAGCACCCGCTGCTGTCGGCGGCGCTGCCGACCGGCGAGCGCTTCCAGGGCGTGATCCCGCCAGCGACGACCGCCGGCGGCGCCTTCGCCATCCGCAAGCAGGTGATCAAGGAGATGCGGCTCGACGACTACAGGCGGCTCGGCTCCTTCGCGAAGGTGAGGACCGCGGAGGAGGGCGCCCTGTCCGACGTCGACCGCGCACTGTGCGAGCACCTCGACGCGGGCCGCATCGAGGAGTTCATCCGCCTCGCCGTGGTCAACCGCTACTCCATCCTGCTCTCGGGCGGGACGAGCTCAGGCAAGACCACGTTCCTGAACGCGATCCTGAAGGAGGTGCCGGCGGAGGAGCGCATCATCACCATCGAGGACACGCGCGAGGTCAACCCGATCCAGAGGAACTACCTGCCGCTCGTCGCCTCGAAGGGCGACCAGGGCGAGGCGAGGGTCACGGTCGAGACGCTGCTGCAGGCCTCGATGCGGCTGCGGCCCGACCGCATCTTCCTCGGCGAGATCCGCGGCGCGGAGGCCTACTCCTTCCTGCGCGCCATCAACACCGGCCACCCCGGCAGCATCACCACCGTCCATGCCGACAGCTCGGCCGGCGCGTTCGAGCAGCTCGCCTTGATGGTGATGCAGGCCGCGCTCGGCCTGCGGCGCGACGAGATCATCGCCTACATCAAGTCCGTGCTGCCGATCGTCATCCAGCAGACGAAAGTCGGCGGCTGGCGCGGCACGTCGGAGGTGTACTTCTCGCGGATGGCCGACTGGCGGCGCGAGGGCGCGAAGCGGGAGGCCGCGCCGTGAGCCGCGTCGTCGCATACCGTGTCGGCGTCGGGCTCCTCTGCGCGCTCGCGTTCTGGCTGCTGTGGAGCCTCGCCTACGAGGTGGTGGTCGCATTGCGCTGGGCGCCGCACCGCTTCCCGAGCGAGGGCGCCTCGCGCTGGGCTCTGTTCGCGATGCAGAACGCGGACCGATCGGCAGACTTCTTCCTCGTCGCCTGGCGGCACTTCCACGACCGGCTGCTCTACGCGCCGACGCGGGCTGAGGCGCTCGTCCGGGGCGCCTACGCCGCGGGGGCTGTCGTCGCGCTCGGCCTTGGCGGCGCACTGTTCGCCTACGTCAACCGGCGCCAGATGCCCTACGGGGCGGCGCGCTTCGGCAGCGTCATGGAGGCCGCGAAGCAAGGCCTGACCTCCAGGCGCGGCATCGTGCTCGGCACGCTCAGCGGCGCGACGCTGCGCTCCGACGAGCCGGCGCACGTCCTCGTCGTGGGGCCGTCGCGGTCCGGCAAAGGCACCGGCTTCGTGCTGCCGAACGGCTACCTGTGGGAGGGCTCGGCCGTCTTCTTCGACCCGAAGCGCGAGAACTTCGATGCTCTTGCAAACCACCGCGCCGCGATGGGCAACAAGGTGTTCATGTTCTCGCCCGGCTCGAACGACACGCACCGCTACAACCCGCTCGACTTCGTGCGCCGCGACGAGCGCATGGCGACCGACTGCCTCGTCGTCGCGTCGTTCGTCATCCCCGAGAAGGCCGACGACACCTGGGCCGGCGCTGGGCGCCTGCTCCTGTCGGCGCTGATCGGCTACGTGCTCGCCTCGCCGCTGATCGCCGGCGCGCAGCACATGCGCACGGTCGCGCGGATGACGACGACGGGCAAGGACATCTCCTCGGTGCTGCGCGCCATCGTCAAGACGGAGCGCCAGCACCTGCCGACCTGGGTCGTCGACAGCTTCAACCAGTACATCGCGCTGGAGCCCGAGACGCGCAACAGCGCCGTGTTCAACGTCAACATGGCGATGTCGCTGTGGAACAACGGGCTGATCTCGGCCGCGACGGAGACGTCCGACTTCGACATCCGCGAGCTGCGCCGCACGCCGATGACGATCTTCATCGGCTGCACGATCGCGGAGCTCTCGATCTTCCGGCCGCTGATCCGCATCCTCTTCCAGCAGATCCACGACCTCCTGATGGTGAAGATCCCGGGCGACGACGAGCCGCACCAGGTGTTGCTCATGCTCGACGAGTTCTACCACGTCGGGCGCATGGACTCGCTGATCTCCAAGATCACGATCAGCGCCGGCTACGGCTTCCGCATGGCGATCGTCATGCAGGACCTTGCGCAGCTCGACGAGCTCTACGGCAAGAACACGCGCGTCACCACGGTGTCGGGCTCGCAGATCAAGCTGTTCATCCAGATCAACGACCTCGAGACGTCGGAGTTCGTTTCGGAGATGCTCGGCGAGACGACGCAGGTCTACAAGACGCCGATCCAGCGCCCGGGGCAGGGCATCTTCGCGCCCCGCGTCTGGGCGCCGCACTACACGCCGCGCCCGCTGCGCAGCCCGCTCGAGCTGCGCGAGATGTCGTCACGCCTCTCGATCCTGATGGTGAAGAACTCTCCCTCCTTCGAGCTCACGAAGATCAGGCACTACCTCGACAAGCCGTACCGCGCCTACTTCGAGCGCGCGAAGGGCTCGCCCCCGGTCCTCCCCCGGCTGCGCGCCTGGCAAGACGAGGCTCTGCAGGGCGCGATCAACCCGGCTCCCGAGCAGCAGGAAGCGCAAGAGGAATTCGCGACGGCATCGCGGCCGCGCAAGCCCCCCGCGCGGCGACAGCCGCAGCGCCCGGCCGCGAAAACCAAGAGCGCGCCCGCCGCGCAAAGGGAGGCAGCGCCGCTGGCGCTCACGCCGCGGCGGCCTGGCGCTCCTTCGCCCAAGCCAGAGCCGCGCAAGACGCTCAGCCTGGGCGCGCAGCCTGCCGCTCCCCCGGGAGAGAGCTGCGACGTGCGCGAGATCCTGGCGGCCGCGGCGGAAGAGCAGGACGACGGCTTCAAGGCGATGACGGCCGCGCTTAGCGGCGACCATGGGCCGAAAGTCCGGCATGCCGTCGACACACTAGACGCACTGCATCGGTCGTTCGGTGACGACCAAAAATAGCCGCGGTAGCCGTTAAGAGCGCAACGTCGTGACGCAAGACGACTCGCCTTGTGAACGCCGCACGCACGCCTGCGGTAGCGATTTTGATGATGAAGTTCAAATTGCCGCCGAATAGGGCACCGCACGAGCCTCACATTCCGGCAAGCGCTCAGGTGTGTTTGCGGCCGCTTTGAACATATTGGGCACGATGCCGAAGATGTAGAGGAGCGTGGTCTGATTGGCGGAATTGGCCGTTTACCGATGGCTTCACCGAGAACGGCGGCGCGGCCGCGCTGACGGCAGCCGGCCAGACCACCGACACCACCTTCACCACGCTTGGCCTCAGGGCCTCGACGGGGTTCAACCTCGGCACGATGCAGGCGATGGCGCGCGGCATGCTTGGCTGGCGTCACGCCTTCGGCGACACCACGCCGCTGTCTACCCTGGCCTTTACCGGCTCCGACGCCTTCACCGTCGCCGGCGTGCCGATCGCCAGGGACAGCGCCCTCATCGAGGCGGGCCTCGATCTCAACCTCACCCCGAACGCCACGCTTGGCGTCAGCTATCAGGGCCAGTTCGGCGGCGGCGCCAGCCAGAACGGCTTCAAGGCAAATCTCGCGGTGAAGTTCTGACTATGAAGATTTTTCGACATTCGAACTTTAACCGGATCTTTCGCATCGCCGCTTTGCTCATCGCCGGCGCCATGACGCTGCCAGCCTCGATCGCGCTTGGTCAGGCCGCGCCTTCCCTCCCGGGCGGGGCGTCCTCCCTACACGAAGCCTATCAGGATTGGCGCGTTGCCTGCCAGATCGTGCAGGCGGTGAAGCGCTGCGTTATTTCTCAGCAGCAGGCGCAGCAGAATGGCCAGCCTCTGCTCGCGATCGAACTGCAACCCGGCCCGGCCAATACCACCACAGGCAATCTCGTCCTGCCATTCGGCCTTCTGCTCGACGCCGGCGTGACGCTGCAAATTGATGAACAGCCGGCAATGCCTCCGGCTCGATTCCGCACCTGCCTGCCTGCTGACTGTATCGTGACGCTTAATCTGGACCAGAGCAATCTTGCCAAGCTGCGCGCTGGCACCACTCTCAAGCTCAGGGCTAAGTCGAGCGACACTGAGCAGGATATCGCCTTTGCCATCTCCCTCAAATGTTTCGCGGCGGGGCTTGATAGGATCAAGTCGCTCGTCGCGAACTGAGCTCCAAGGTGTCCTCATTGCCAGGATCACGGCGCCGGCACTGACACCGTCACGGTGCAGGGTCTGTTCGAACGATCCGGTCAAGACACGCGGCAGGAACGGCGTCAACATCACCCCAGCGACGCGGCTGGCGGCTCTAACGCTCCGAGCGCTAATATGACGGCCCCTGGACACGCGACGAAATGAGAAACCGATTTGCGCTAGCGCAAATCGGCGGGAGATTTTCGGCGCTACAATACAACGGGCTTGTCCGTCCAAGCGTAACGTTGACGTTTGAGCGCTTTCGGATCGTGTCAAAGCGCTTGTATCAGTGCCAGGGTGTCTTAGGTTGGTAGACGATGTAGTTCTTGCCCGGGCTTTGCATGTACTCGCTGTGGTCATTTGGATCGGCGGCGTTTCCATGGCGACCACGGTTGCGTTGCCCGCAGTGCGGCGCGGTGAACTCGGAGAGAATCGGCTTCACGCGTTCCAGGCGATCGAGCGCCGTTTCGTCTGGCAGGCCCGCACGGCCGTTATGGTAGTGGGGATAACCGGCCTCTACATGACTTGGCGGTTAGACCTTTGGGAACGGTTTCAGAACGCCAGCTTCTGGTGGATGCATGCCATGGTCTGCGTCTGGTTCCTTTTTGCAGTCGTTCTTTTCGTCGCGGAGCCCTTCATCCTTCACCGTCATTTTCCCCGCTGGGTGGCAGCACATCCAACGACCGCTTTCACTTGGCTACATCGGGCGCATGGATTGTTGCTCGCGCTGAGCGTCGTGACGATTTTGGGGACCGTAGCGGGAGTTCACGGATGGTCATTTTCTTGAGGATTGGTTCGAGACCGGCGCGCCTCGGGCCAAGTCGTGCAGGCAAGAGGACACGCCGTTCTGCAGTCGCAAGGGAGGCGACGGCGTTGTCCGACAGAGAAAATCCGCCTTATCCGAAGAGCGAGGTCGTCGATCTGCAATCAGCAGCGTGATCGCCGTGACCTGCATCATACGAGCCGCAACGAGGAAGCGAATATGGCATTACACCACGCGCACCCCGGTGAAATCGTCGATCTCGGACCGAAGGGATCGGGGCTCGGACAGGCGAAGACCACAGCGATCATCAAGACTGATCACTTCGAGGCCGTTCGGTTGATCGTCCATGCCGGCAGTGAAATCCGCCAACATAAGGTCCCCGGTGAGATCACGCTGCACTGCCTCGAGGGGCATGTTGAGCTCGGTGTGGATCCGATACCGATCGTCCTAAAAGCCAACGAGTGGGTTTATCTCGAGGGCGGCGTGCCGCATTCGATCAAGGCGATCATGGACTCATCGCTTCTTCTAACGATCTTCCTTGGTCACGCTGTAGCGCACGAGAAGGCTCGGCACGGTTTCCAAACCTCAAGCGAAGGATCGCACCATGACGCGAATTGCACCCGACGCTAGTCAGCCTCCGAAAGCGAAGACAACGATAGCGGGAACTACGGATGAGAGAACGTGCCCGCGATGCGGACGGACAGTGCGGGAGGAATATACATGCGGCTGCCCCGAACGCTGGGAAAACGAAGGTGGCGCGCCAGCGCCCGAAGATCGCGAACCTCCTGAAGCGCAAAAATGAAGCATAAGCAATTGGAATAGACTGCATGTTGATCCGCTCGTCTAATCAGGTACCGCGCCGAACGCTTCTCAAGCGATTTCCGATACCAAAGGGTCTTGGGTTGTCCGCAGCATCTCGCGTGCATCGGGGCAAGACCTGGCCGGCTGCGCGTGATGCAAGTCGCGTCAAACGCTTCGACGTTTATCGTTACGATCCTGACAGGGATGAAAATCCCAGATTAGACACATACGAGGTCGACCTCGAAACCTGTGGCCCAATGGTTCTCGACGCGCTAATTAAGATCAAGAACGAGATCGACCCGACGTTGACATTCCGCCGATCGTGCCGCGAGGGTGTCTGCGGCTCATGCGCGATGAATATTGACGGTAGCAACTGGCTGGCCTGTACCCGATTTATCGCTGAGACCGGGGACCCGGTCACCGTCTATCCACTTAACAATCTGCGCGTCATCAAGGATCTCGTTCCTGATCTGAGCCATCTCTACGCTCAATATGCCTCGATTGAACCTTGGCTTCAGACCAGCTCCGCGGCGCCCGAGCGCGAACGGCTGCAGGCACCCGACGAGCGCGAGCAGCTGGACGGCTACTACGAGTGCATCCTGTGCTTCTGCTGTACGGCAGGCTGTCCAAGCCATTGGTGGAACGGCAATCGGTTTCTCGGGCCAGCCGTGTTGTTGCAGGCATGGAGATGGCTGACGGACAGCCGCGATGAGGCGACGGGTAAGCGCCTTGATAATTTGGAAGACCCATTTCGGCTCTATCGCTGTCACACAATCCTGAACTGCACGCGGACATGTCCCAAAGGATTAAATCCGGGGAAGGCGATCGCCGAAATCAAGAAGATGGTTGTACAGCGGGAAACCTGAAGCATGTCGCCCGATCGTCGCCCGCTCTCCCCTCATATTCAGATCTACCGACCACAGCTGACCTCGGTGCTATCCATCACGCATCGCTTGACCGGCGTTGCATTAGGCGTCGGCTCGATCATCATCGTCGCTTGGCTGGTGACCGGCGCTGCCGGCCAATCCGCCTATCAGCAATTCCTCGGCATCTTGCGCTCGTGGATCGGACTCGCGCTGTTGTTCGGCTGGACGTTCTCGATGTTTTTTCATCTCTGTAACGGCGTGCGGCATCTTTTTTGGGACGCGGGCCGCGGGTTTGACCTGCGAACGATCTATGCGTCCGGTTGGGCGGTCATCGCGACAAGCGTAATTTTGACCATCGTTCTATGGACCATCGGCCTTTTCATCGCACCGGTTCGGCTATGAAGGTGACCGATACGCAGACGCGCGTCCGCAGCCGAGAGCTTGGCTCTGCACGGTCCGGTTCACACCATTGGTGGCTGCAGCGCGTCACCGCCTTGGCGTTGGCGCCGTTGACCATCTGGTTCGTTATCTCATTTGCAGTGCTTATCGATGCCGACTACCGAGCCTATTCGCGGTGGATCGGCTCGCCGTTCAACGCGACGCTGATGATTCTGTTTGTCATCATGCTCTTCTACCATCTGGCGCTTGGACTTCAGGTCATTGTCGGAGACTATGTGCACACCGACCGCCTAAAGCTTTGCGCGCTCATATCGATCCAGTTCGGATGCCTCGCGCTCGCAATTGCCGGTCTCGTGTCGATTCTTCGCACGATCGCCTAGCTCGATGAGCTCGCTTCACAGAAGTGCATTCCCAATGTGGACTTGGCGCGCGAGTGATCGAGATGAAGCCGAGGAAATAACGGCGACCGAAGCCCGTTTAAGGAGTTGATCATGAACGTCGAGAGTGTTTTGCCAGCCGCTCGAGCCCGGCTCGTCAGGATAAGCGAGGCGTCTCAACTCACTGAAGCCGCCGCGCTCTTCGGTTCGACGCGCGCTGGCCTCATCGTGGTCTGCAACTCCGACGACAAGATGGTGGGCGTCGTCAGCAAGACAGACATCGTGACACGGATCGGCCAGTGCCAAGGGCACGCTTGCACAACTATGGTCGCGGCGGTGATGACGCGGGACGTCGTGTGTTGCGGTCCCAATGATCGGCTTCAACAAGTATGGAACTCGATGAAGGAAAAAGAGTTCGTCCGCATCCCTGTCATCGATGAAAATGGCTGTCCGCTTGGGACGCTCCACGCTCGTGATGCTCTTCAGGCGCTGCTGGGAGAGGTTGAGTACGAGGAGGATCTCCTTCGCGATTACGTCATGGGTATCGGCTACCGTTAATCTGGTCACCTGCCGCCCGGCCGCGATCACCCAGTGTTGGCCAATAGATTTCGCATTGTGCGGAGGACCCACACCGTACCTTCCTCCGCTTTGCAAGTCCCGCAAGTTCCCAATCGTTTTCGACCGATCTCAGCAATGGCGTGCGCGGGGCCCAGTACTTGTCATTCGAAGACGCTCAACGTACACATCCGACGAGGCCGACGAGGGCCGCAGAATTTCGGTGGCCGCGCGTGGTAGCGTCAGGACATGGATATCGATGAAGACAAATCGACGATGTTGTGCTGGCGCTATTGTGGATCACGCTTCATGACGAGCGCTACGCCTGGAAGCGTTTCGACTGGGCAACGACAGATCGGCTCCACAAAAAAGGTATGATCGGCGATCCGGTGAAAAAGTCGAAGTCGTTGGTCCTGACGGATGAGGGCCTGGAGCGGTCGGAGAAGCTGTTTCGGTCCCTGTTTGCGCGGCCGCCGCGACAGCTGTCGTCAGTTGTTCCTTCCACCGCCACGGCAGCAATTCATGCAGGCGGGAGGCCGGAAGGTCGGCGATGCGTGCAAGGACATCGGCAAGCCAGGCCTCGGGATCGAAGTCGTTCAGCCGCGCGGTCGTCATGTTTGTCACGCTGGAGGACGAGATTGGCATCGCCAATCTCGTCGTGTGGACGAAGGTGTTCGAAGCGAACAGGCGAGCCATCCTCTCGGCCAGCATGATAGGCGTGCGCGGCCGAGTGCAGCGGGAGGGTGAGGTCGTTCACCTCGTCGCCCAGCGTATCACCGACCTGTCGGCCGAGCTGGCCAGTGCAGGAGATCGCGACATCGCGTTTCCGTTGTCGCACGGCAGAGGGGATCAGGTCCGCCACGGTGGCTCCGGACCCGATCCGCGCGAGCTGCCGCCGAAAGGCCTCCGCAGCCGAGACATCTACATTCCAGACCTCCACATCGACACGATCAGGGTGAAGACGCGGGATTTCCGTTAGAAGACGAAATAAACCTGATCGTCAGCTGCGGACTGCATAAGCGTAGAGGAGAGCGACAACAGTTGTGCCCGCTGCGTGATTTATCTCGTGCACAGGGCGAATGATGCACATCACGCTGACATCTGGGGGCGTGAAAGGGACAATCAGCTTAGACAGGACTATGTGTGCTCGTCATCCGCGATACGCTCTATGGCAGAAAGCTTGGTGATCGTCAGCCGTTGGTCTTGTGAAACGAGGAAACCTTGCCGCTCCCAAGCCGTCAGGACCCGACTTACCGAGTAGAGTGTTGTTCCACAGATATCGGCAATATCCTTTCTTCGTAGGGGGAAGGGAATGGTCACCCCGTCCTGCGCTCGTCGACCAGCCTGTTTAGCCAACCGGAGAAGGGTGTGCGCCACACGCCGATCCACGGGTTGGGTCGACAGCTCGCGCACGCGGTACTGCGCTTCCTGAATTCTTCTTCCGACGATCTTAAGCGCATTGATCGCTATTTGGGGATAGCGCGTCATCACCTTTAGAAGATCAGGCTCGCTCCAACTCACCTCGACCACTTCGGTCAGAGTCTCCGCGTCAGCCGGATAGCGGCGATCGGTGAACAACGCCATCGTTCCGAACATTTCGCCCGCGGCAATGAATCGCACGACGATCTGTCCCCCGTCGCTTCCGGATTGGGAGATCCTGACACTGCCCTCGAGAAGGGCGTGCGCGCGGATACGGCCATCGCCCTGGTTGAATACACGACAATCCCGGCCAAGGAGGCGGCACCGCGTCTTTGCCAGTACCTCGTCGAGGGCTGCCGCGGACAAGCCACGAAAGAGATCAAGTCCCGCAAGGTTGCGACGGGTCAAATGATAGGGTGCGGTCATTCTGCAAGTTTAGCGATTTTGCGCGCGCAGATCGAGTCCGTTTGCTCCAGCGCAAATTGCGGACGACGAATTCTCGGAAGAGTCAGGTGAAGTTTAGTGTCGGAGGAGGTCGATGACCCGACGCTTGTTTGGTACGGCTCACGTTGCGGCGGTTCTTTCACAAAAAAGGCCGCCCCGCTGGAACACCGGCAAGGGGTCTTTTCCTGGACCTGTACGCCGCATCGGGCATGACATCGTTTAGCGGCCGCCGTTTGCTCCAGCGCAAATCGCCGCGTCAAGAAAACTGCTAGTTTCGAGTAGGTCCAGTTTCGAGACGATCGTCCCTGGAGCGATTTGGTGGCAAACCAGCCGAGCCTTGCGAGAGATGTGGATGCGGGGACGTCGAAGTTTAACTGTGCTGGTTGCGACGACCTGGGCATTCACGGTTTGTTTTGCGGTCTGGATGATGTTCGGGGTGACCGGCATACCGATCCGTGCGAAATTGGGGCTCAACTCTTTTGAGTTCGGTTTGCTGACTGCGACGCCCGTGCTGACTGGCGCGCTGTTCAGGTTGCCGCTTGGCATTTGTACCGATCGGCTCGGCGGGCGGCGTATCATGCTGGTCCTGCTACTTGGATGCGCGATACCGGTCTGGCTCTCAGCTTACGCTACGGCCCTCTGGCAGTTTTTGTTGCTCGGTTTAGCGCTTGGCTTGGTCGGCGCTTCCTTCTCGGTTGGAACGCCGTACGTGGCACGCTTCTTTTCCAAGGAGCGACGCGGATTTGCCATGGGCTTCTTTGGGGCAGGGACCATCGGCGCGGCGCTCAACATGTTCGTCGCACCGTGGTTGATCGATGCTTATGGCTGGGAGATCGTCCCGAAGGTCTACGCCGCGGCGCTCATCGTCACGGCGGTCATCTTCTGGGTATTTTCTGCGCCGGACCCCGCCAGGGTCGCGACCTCGCCGTCATTGTTCGCGCAGCTCGCCGTGCTCCGTGAGCCGCGGGTTTGGAAATATTGTCAGTATTACTCGATCGTTTTCGGCGGCTTCACAGCCCTGTCTATCTGGATGCCGCAGTATTTCAAGTCGGAATATGGGCTATCGATCGCGCAGGCATCGCTGTTGGCGGCATGCTTTGCGCTTCCTGCAGGAGCCTTTCGCGCGCTGGGCGGCTGGCTGTCGGATCGGTTTGGCGCGCATGCGGTCACGTGGTGGGTGTTGTGGGCCGCATGGGGCTGCCTGTTCCTGCTCTCCTATCCGAAGACGGAATTGATCATTCACACTGTTGATGGCCCGGCCCACTTCGGAATTGCACTGCCGATCTGGCTTTTCGCTGTGCTGCTATTCGTGCTGGGTATCGCCTTCGCCTGCGGCATGGCCTCGACATTCAAGTATATCGGCGATGATTTTCCCGATTCCATGGGTGCCGTTTCCGGAATTGTTGGAATGGTCGGCGGCCTTGGCGGCTTCCTGCTGCCGATCATGTTTGGCGCGATCCTGGATCGGCTCGGTATTAATTCGAGCTGCTTTATGTTGCTCTACGGCATCGTCGCAGTATCGTTGGTCCTGAATTTCATGACGGAGGTGCGGCGTGCGCCGGTCATGGGCGAGCCTACGGGCGCGCCGCCAACGCAATCCTCATCGCGCACTTGATCGGGAAGGGAAGCAAGAATGAGCCATTTCCTGGAGCGCCTCACCTACCTTTCCCGCAAGCGTGAAAGCTTTGCCGAAGGCCATGGCGAATTGCGCGATGAAGACCGTATGTGGGAGGAGGGATACCGGCAGCGCTGGCAGCATGACAAGATCGTCCGCTCCACGCATGGAGTAAACTGCACCGGCTCTTGCTCATGGAAGATCTACGTCAAGAGCGGCGTCGTTACCTGGGAAACCCAGCAGACCGACTATCCGCGCACGCGTCCCGGCATGCCCAACCATGAACCGCGCGGATGTTCGCGCGGCGCGTCCTACAGCTGGTACCTCTACAGCGCCAGCCGCATCAAATATCCCTTGGTGCGCGGGCGTCTGATCAAGGCGTGGCGCGAAGCACGCAAGGCGCTGGCGCCGGTCGAGGCATGGGCGTCGATCGTCGGAAACGTCGATATTGCAAAATCCTACAAGTCGATGCGCGGCCGTGGTGGATTTATTCGTTCCACCTGGGACGAAGTAAGCGAGATCATCGCCGCTTCGAACGTCCACACCATCAAGAAATGGGGACCGGACCGTGTCGTCGGCTTTTCGCCAATCCCAGCCATGTCGATGGTCTCCTACGCTTCCGGCGCGCGCTATCTCAGCCTGATCGGCGGCACGCTTTTATCCTTCTACGACTGGTATTGCGACCTTCCGCCGTCGAGTCCCCAAACGTGGGGCGAGCAGACCGATGTGCCGGAATCGGCGGACTGGTACAATTCCGGCTACATCATTGCGTGGGGCTCCAACGTACCGCAGACGCGCACGCCCGACGCGCATTTCTTCGTCGAGGCGCGCTATAACGGCACCAAGGTCGTGGCGATCACGCCTGACTATGCGGAAGTTGCCAAACTCTCCGACCTTTGGCTTCACCCCAAGCAGGGCACTGATGCCGCACTCGCCATGGCGATGGGCCATGTCATCCTCAAGGAGTTTTTCCTTGACCGCCAGGTTCCCTATTTTCAGGATTACACGCGCCGTTACACCGACATGCCGATGCTGGTGCGGCTGCGCCAGGATGGCGAACGTTGGATACCGGATCGCTACGTACGGCAGAGTGATCTCGTCGATGTGCCCAAGGCCGACCGTGCGGATTGGAAGACGGTGGCGATCGCTGAAGAAACCGGTGATCTCGTTATTCCGCAGGGATCGAGCGGCTATCGCTGGCCGGGCGACGACGGCGCGCCGGGGCGCTGGAACCTCGAGCCGAAGGACGGGGAAACCGGGGAGGATATCCTCCTTGCGCTGAGCGTCATCGATCGTCGGGACGAGGTCGTGCCTGTGGCATTCCCTTATTTCGGCGGCAAGCTGCACGACCATTTCCCCGAGAACGACCAGGGCGGTGACGTGCTGTTACGCAATGTGCCGGTGCGCCGTGTCGTGCTCGCAGACGGAGAGGCGCGTATCGCAACGGTGTTCGACCTCCTCTGTGCCAATTACGGGCTCGACCGCGGCCTTGGCGGCGCCTGCGCCACCTCGTTCGAGGACGACGTTCCGTATACGCCGGCCTGGCAGCAATCGATCACGGGTGTCGCCGCAGACAAGGCGATCGCCTTGGCGCGCGGCTTCGCCGATAACGCCGAAAAAACAAAGGGGCGCTCGATGGTCATCATCGGCGCCGGCATGAACCATTGGTATCACCAGGATATGGGATACCGCTCGATCATCAACGTGTTGATGATGTGCGGTACCGTCGGCGTCTCGGGCGGCGGCTGGGCGCACTATGTCGGCCAGGAGAAACTGCGGCCACAAACTGGCTGGACCATGCTCGCGTTCGCGCTCGACTGGGTGCGCCCGCCACGGCAGATGAACGGCACGTCGTTCTTCTATGCCCACAGCGATCAGTGGCGCTACGAGAAGCTCGACGTTTCTGAACTGCTTTCGCCGCTGGCCGATCCCGCTGCCTATCGTGGCAGCATAATCGATCTCAATGTGCGAGCGGAGCGCATGGGCTGGCTACCTTCCGCTCCGCAGCTTGCGGTCAATCCGCTAACGCTGGTAACCGAGGCCGATCGGGCAGGTGTCCCGGTCAAGGATCACGTTGTCGCCGGACTTAAATCGGGGAGCCTGCAGATGGCCTGCGAGGACCCGGACAATCCGATCAATTTTCCGCGTAATCTATTCATCTGGCGCTCGAACCTGTTCGGTTCGTCCGGCAAGGGGCACGAGTATTTCCTGCGACATTTTCTTGGTACGCGGCATGGCCTCCAGGGCAAGGACCTTGGCGAGATGGATGGCCTCAAGCCCGAAGAAGTTGCGTGGCGTGATCCCGCGCCGGAAGGCAAGCTCGACCTTGTCGTCACGCTCGACTTCCGCATGTCGACGAGTTGCCTGTATTCTGACGTCGTGCTGCCGACCGCGACTTGGTACGAGAAGAACGACCTCAACACCTCCGACATGCATCCTTTCATTCATCCGCTGTCGACAGCGGTGGATCCGGTCTGGGAATCACGCAGCGACTGGGAGACCTATAAGACAATTGCAAAGCGTTTCTCCGAACTGGCCGAAGGTCATCTCGGTGTCGAACGCGACGTCGTGCTCACGCCAATTCAACACGACACTCCAAGCGAGCTTGCTCAACCGTACGAGGTCAAGGACTGGAAAAAGGGTGAATGCGATCTCATTCCGGGCATCACCGCGCCGCAGATAACGGTGGTCGAACGAGACTATCCCAACACCTATCGCCGCTTTACGTCGCTTGGGCCGTTGGCCGACAAGCTTGGCAATGGCGGCAAAGGCATCGGTTGGAATACAGAGCTGGAGGTCAAGGGTCTCGGCGATCTGAACTACCGCGTCAATGACGGCGGCCCGACGCAAGGGCGTCCGCGCATCGAGACGGATATCGATGCGGCGGAAGTCATCATGTATCTGGCTCCCGAAACCAACGGCGAGGTGGCGGTCAAAGCCTGGGAGGCGCTTGGTGCGATCACCGGCCGCGACCACACGCATCTGGCCCGGATGCGCGAAGACGAGAAAATCCGCTTTCGCGATATCCAGGCGCAGCCGCGCAAGATCATCTCCTCGCCGACCTGGTCCGGGATCGAAAGCGAGCACGTCTCTTACACGGCTGGCTACACGAACGTGAACGAACTGATCCCGTGGCGGACCATCACCGGCCGCCAGCAATTCTATCAGGATCATCGCTGGTTTCGCGATTTCGGCGAGAGTTTCGCGGTGTATCGCCCGCCGGTGGACACCCGCACGGTCTCCGAAATGCTCGGCAAGAAGAGCAATGGCGAAGCGGAGATCGTGCTGAACTTCATCACGCCGCACCAGAAATGGGGCATCCATTCGACCTATACCGACAACCTGCTGATGCTGACGTTGTCGCGAGGCGGGCCGATCGTGTGGCTGTCCGAGGCCGATGCAAGACGGGCCGGCATCGTCGACAACGACTGGATCGAGTTGTTCAACCTGAACGGCGCCATCGCGGCGCGCGCCGTGGTCAGCCAGCGTGTCCATGAAGGCATGTGCATGATGTACCATGCGCAAGAAAAGATCGTGAACGTGCCTGGATCGCAGATCACAGGCCTGCGCGGCGGAATCCATAATTCCGTCACCCGCACGGTGCTCAAGCCGACGCATATGGTCGGTGGCTATGCGCAGCTTTCCTACGGCTTCAACTATTACGGCACCGTCGGCTCTAACCGCGACGAGTTTGTCATCGTGCGCAAGCTCAACGAGATCGATTGGCTCGATCATTCCAACCCCGTCGATCGTGCCGTCGAGGAGACTGCGTCATGAAAATCCGCGCCCAGATCGCGATGGTGATGAACCTCGACAAGTGCATCGGCTGCCATACCTGCTCGGTGACCTGCAAGCAGGTGTGGACCTCGCGCCAAGGTATGGAATACGCCTGGTTCAACAACGTCGAGACCAAGCCAGGCATCGGCTACCCGAAGGATTGGGAGAACCAGGAACGCTGGCAAGGCGGCTGGAAGCGCAAGAAGAACGGCAAGATCGTGCCGAAGCAAGGCGGACGGCTTTCGATCCTCGCCAAGATCTTCGCCAATCCGCACCTACCCGAGATCGACGATTATTATGAACCGTTCACATACGACTACGAGCATCTGCAAAAGGCGCCTGAACTGCCGACGGCGCCAGTGGCGCGGCCGCTGTCGCTCGTCACCGGCAAGCCGATGGAGAAGATCGAATGGGGCCCGAACTGGGAAGAAATCCTCGGCGGCGAGTTCGACAAGCGCTCCAAGGATTACAATTTCGAGGCGGTGCAAAAGGACATCTACGGCCAGTTCGAAAACACCTTCATGATGTATCTGCCGCGGCTGTGCGAGCACTGTCTCAACCCGAGCTGCGTCGCCTCCTGTCCCTCCGGCTCGATCTACAAGCGTGAGGAGGACGGCATCGTCCTGATCGACCAGGACAAGTGCCGCGGCTGGCGTATGTGCGTATCGGGCTGCCCCTACAAAAAGATTTATTACAACTGGACGTCGGGAAAAGCCGAGAAGTGCATCTTCTGCTATCCGCGCATCGAGGCCGGCCAGCCGACGGTGTGCTCGGAAACTTGCGTCGGCCGTATCCGCTATCTCGGCGTGCTGCTCTATGACGCCGACGGTATCCAGGAAGCCGCTTCTGTCGAGGACGAACGAGATCTCTACGAAGCCCAGCTCAAGTTGTTCCTCGATCCGAACGATCCGGCAATCGAGGCACAGGCGCGCGCCGACGGCATTGCCGACAACTGGATCGCGGCCGCGAAGCGCTCGCCGGCCTACAAGATGGCCGTCGACTGGAAGATCGCCTTTCCGCTGCATCCGGAATACCGCACGCTGCCGATGGTCTGGTATGTGCCGCCGCTCTCGCCGATCCAGTCGCACGCCAACGCCGGTGCGATCGAGACGAACGGGGAGATTCCCGATGTCCGCTCGTTGCGCATCCCCGTCCGCTATCTCGCCAATCTGCTCACGGCGGGCGCGGAGGAACCGGTTGTCACGGCGCTCGAGCGTATGCTCGCGATGCGCATATATTTTCGCAGACGTCAGCTTGGCGAGGGTGGCGGCCAGTCGGTCCTCGATCAGGCTGGGCTCTCGGTGGCGCAGGTCGAGGACATGCACCGCTACCTGTCGATCGCCAACTACGAAGACCGTTTCGTTATCCCGACCAGCCATCGTGAGGAGGCCGAGGACGCCTACGGCCTGAAAGGCTCATGCGGCTTCACCTTTGGCAATGGCTGCGATTTCGGACCGCCGCATTCGACGCTGTTCGGTGGCAAGATGGGTCGGCGCAAGCTTAATCCCGTGCGGCCACTTGATACGTGAGGAGGCGATAATGCTGCTGTTCAAAGCTTTCAGCGCCCTGCTTTCGTATCCTTCGGAAGATATGCGGCAAGCCCTGCCGGAGATCGCGGACGTCATCCGGACAGCGCCATTGCTTGATCCAGGCCGCCGCGATGATCTCCTCGCATTAATCGGCGAACTCGGGGACGGGGATCTGCTCACTGTCGAAGAGCGCTATGTCGATCTTTTCGACCGTGGCCGCGCGCTCTCTCTGCATTTGTTCGAACATCTCCATGGCGAGAGTCGCGACCGCGGCGAGGCCATGGTCGAACTCAAGCAGCTTTACGAGCATGCAGGGTTCGAACTCAGCGCACGTGAGCTGCCGGACTATCTTCCCGTCGTGCTCGAATATCTGAGCTGTCGTGACCTCGCCGAAGCGCGCGACATGCTGGTGGACTGCGCCCAGATATTGACAACGATCGGCCGCTCGCTCGTAGCGCGCCGCAGCGGCTACGCGGCAGTCTTGCAGGCCTTGCTTGTCATTGCAGGCGAAAATCCGATCGAAGTCGACAAGGTGCCCCCTGTGAAGGAGCGTATGGAAACACTCGATCGGGAATGGGCCGAGCAACCTGCATTCGGCGGGGCCCCCGCACCTACCGATCCAGCGACCGGCGCGCCGGCTGCATAGAGGAGGACTTGGCAATGCTCTCCAACACTTATGTGAACACGCTGCTGTTCGGCGTCTACCCCTACATCTGTCTTGTTGTTCTGCTGATCGGCAGCCTGATCCGCTTCGACCGCGAACCTTACACCTGGAAAAGCGATTCCTCGCAGATGCTCCGCAAGGGCCAGCTCCGGCTCGGATCGAACCTGTTTCACTATGGTGTGATCGTCGTCATTCTCGGCCATTTCGCCGGATTTCTTGCGCCGCACTGGGCCGTTGACTGGGCACTCGATCCGGTCGCACACCAGCTTCTCGCCATGGTGGTGGGCGGTATCGCCGGGGCCATCGCCATCTTTGGGCTCTCGATCCTCATTTATCGTCGACTCGCCGATCCACGCATCCGGCTCAATAGCCGCAAATGGGATATCGCAATCACCCTGATGTTGTGGCTGCAACTTGCCCTTGGTCTGCTCACCGTGCCGCTCTCCGCCTATCACATGGATGGCGGGTTGTTCGAGACGCTGACGAGCTACGTCAAGGGCGTGGTAACTCTGGATGGCGGTGCGGCCGCCCTGATGGTCGATGTTCCCCTGACCTACAAGCTCCATATCTTGCTGGGTTTCACGCTGTTCCTCGTTTCTCCGTTCACGCGCATGATCCATATCTGGAGCGGCGGCGGCGCGCTGGCCTATCTGTTCCGGCCGTATCAGATCGTGCGCACACCGAAAACGAGGGCCAAGGAGCCCGTCCGGTCGTGACAGTATCCGTCAATGGCGTCGAGGTCCCGGTCGAACCGGATGGTTCGAGCGAGCTTGCCGCCGCGCGCGAGCTTCTGCGGCAACGGGCGATTGCCGTCAACCTGCTGGCCGAGACCGCAAGTGAAGAAGCGAAGATCGATGCGGCGATCGAAGCACTGTTGGAGAGCGAGGTTACGACGCCTTCACCCACCGAGGAGGAATGCCGCCGTTACTATGACGCGCACCCGCGAGAATTTCAGAGCGGCGATCTCGTGCACGCCCGTCACATTCTGTTTCAGGTCACTCCACAGGTACGCATTCCGGAAATTCGAGCCCGTGCCGAGGACACGCTCAACCAATTGCTACGCGAGCCCGACCGCTTCGACGCTCTGGCGCGTGAGCTTTCGAACTGCCCATCAGGGCAACAGGGCGGCAATTTGGGGCAGATCGGCCGCGGCGACACCGTGCCTGAATTCGAACAGGCCGTCTTCAAGTTTGGCGCGTCAGGGATTCTCCGCGACCTGATCAAGACGCGCTACGGGTTCCATATCGTCGCCGTCGATCGAAGCATCCCAGGCAAAAAATTACCCTTTGAAACCGTTAGTGGACAGATCGCCGAGCGACTGCGTGCAAATGTTGAGGAGAAGGCCGTTCGCCAGTATGTCAGCGTGCTCGCCGGCCAGGCGACACTCTTGGGGGTAGACCTCGACAGCACGCAAACGCCCCTGGTGCAGTAAACGATCGACAATGCTTAATCACCGTGTGCGCCAGCAGCACTGTCTTGCTCGATACGCAAAGTCGTCGGCGGTCCGAAATTCGATCGCAAGTCGATCAGATCAGTCACGCCTGCAAGGATCTTCCAACGGCCGTACTGTTGAGTATGGCTCGGCGCCATGCTTCGATCTCATTCGGATCAGCCGGCAGAACGTGAAACAGAGGCGCCGCAAATATCTCCCATGCCCGCTCGAATGCGGGTGAGACGGAGGTGAGAACTGGCAATCCGGCATCGATGGCGGCAGCAAACGCCCCGCAGAGGCCTTCGCGCGACGCTTCAAGCTTGCCGAACTTGCTCAGCATGACCAGATCGCAGCCGGCGGCGATATCCTGTTCGATGGCTTCGGTTGCCGAGATGGCGCCAGTGCCTTGCAAATGACAGGCTTCGGCGCCGGGGCCAAGGTCCTGGAAGATCGGATAGAGGGTGCCGCTGGCGATGCTGCGCAAATACCCGGCATTGCATTTCCGATCCGCAAGACCGTGCGGCTCCTCGACGACGCCAGCAATGCGAATATCGGATTGCCAACGCTCTGCCAGTTCCCGAAACAGACTTTGAACGACCGAACTCGGCGATCCCTGCACCACGGCTACCCGTTTCATGAATGCCTCCTTCAAGGCCTTTGACCGGTATTGCTTCAGGCCTTTGTCTGATCGAGCGTGTCCAGCATAAGCGTGGAATGCGCAAATGCGGCGCCGGCTCTCATCTCTGCCCCGATCCAGACGGCTTCCATCAACTCCTGCGCCGTCGCCCCCTCGCGTTGGGCCGCCTTGGTGTGCCCGGTAATGCAGTATGGACATTGCGTAACGTGCGCGACGGCCACCGCGATCAACTGCTTGGTCTTGCTCGAGAGCGCTCCTTCCGAAAATACCGATTTACTGAAGGCTTGGAATGCGGCCTCGGTGTCAGGTCCCAGGCTTCTCCGCAGTTCGGCCAATTCGCGTGTAGGCTTGGGATGCATGTCTGCGCTCATGGAGTGGCTCCGGGTTGAGTAAGCCGATCGGGCGTTGGGCAATCTCTAGGTCGATTCGGCGGGGTTGTTGCCGCGCCCGGTAGCAGCGAAGCGCGGGCTCTGGATTTTTCCGTTGCGACCCGCCATGGCCAGTTCGATGCTATCGGCGATGCGCCGCGCACGTTCGATGAAGTGTTGTGCCGCGGCTGGCGGGCAAATTTCGTTAGCGGTGTTTTCGAACAAAGCGATCCAGCGATCGAAATGAGCAGCGTCGACAGGAAGATCGACGTGCACTTGCATCGGCTGGCCATGGTATCGGCCGGACATCAACGCTACCGAAGACCAAAAGGCGCAGAGTTTAACGATATGCCGTTCCCAGTCGGGAATGCGCGGGGCGAAGACAGGTCCAAGCAACGGATCTGCCTGAACCTGCCGATAGAACCTTCGCACAAGACGTTCGATCATCGCTTCATCGATACCGGTCCTCTCCATGATCTCCCGCGTGATGCGTGCGCGCCGTGCTGAACCACCTTCATGTGTCGCCGCATCCGCAGGCTCATGAGCAGAAGCTTCTTCCACCGGCGGCAGCCGATTGCTGGATACCGTCCCAGTCATTCGGCGGCGATCAACGGCAGGTGTGCGGCGGTGAGCGCCGCGTCGCGCGCCGCAGCGACAGCGAGCCAGTCCCGGTACAGTCCGCGGTCCTCCTTGGAGAACGAGATGCGTCGCTTCATGTCGTCGAACGTCTCACCGGGATGGCATTGGTCGTAGTCCTCGCGGACTAGCGATTCGAGATAGATGCGCTCGGCGTCGTCCTTCGGTCGGACGAAATCGTGAGAGTTGCTCAACATGATCTGCTCCTTTCTTCGGCATACAGTTCCCGATCCGCTCTCTTCTCGGCCTCAAAAGCCTGGATGATCCATGAAGGGCATTCCCCGATCCCCAGACTGGCAGCGGCAAACAGCATCTCAAGACGCTCCGCGCGCGTCGGAGGCAGCGCGGTCTCATGTGGATCGGTCGGAACAATGTCGACCCGGGGTGAGATGCCCAATTGTCTCGTGAGAAATCCAAGCATTATCAGTCTCCCGGACTCGCTCGCAGTTGCAGGCGCACCCGCCAGATGTCCGGACCTTGTTCCAGATAGGTCCATTGACAGTGCGCGCCGTGTTTCGCTTCAAGCTGGAAGCGCAGCGGCTTCGGATCGTGATCTACGACGAGTTGAAGGGTTGCTCCCGGAGCGAGATTGGCGACCAATTGCTGAATGATCGTGTGGCGATACCGAGGATCGACGTCCTTGACGTCGATGACACGTTCCGTTGCCGCGGAAATCAGGGTCATCCATCCACTCCTCTGCTCGAAGATGTGGCCGCGATAGCAGGGCTCGGCGGCGCGATTTGGCACGCCACGGCTTCGCTTTCGATGAAGAGGTAAGTGACGTGAGTGATCAGACGTCTTGCGATGGTCTCGCCCAGCGCCCCAACCAAAAGCTGACGATAGTAGGGTTTGACAATTCGGCCGGTTACACCGCGATCCGCGCATATCAAGTCGATGATGTTGCGCGCCAGTGGGGAGAGATCGCAACCGCTCGTATCGGGATCGACGATCACTTGGAGCGCCTCCTCGATACGGCTCCAACTTCCGCCGGAGATATGCGTCAGGACATTGTTGATATGCGGGTGACGTCGAAACGCCGCCACTATGAAAAATGTCAGTTCCGGAATCGCCACACTGGAAGAAGAAGGCGTGGCCCTTGTGCTTGAGCTTTCGCTCGGCACGCTCTGTGGTGATGCCGTTTCGCGGCTCAGCGTCGAGCCTTCGAGCGCGCTTCCCGCAACCGCTTCAATCTCAAGCAGCATAGTCGCCTCCTAAAAGATACATGTAGAATATATCTTTTAGCCGGACTCGCAAGGGCAAAATCGTCGCGGTCGCAGAAGACTTGCTTGCCGGATCGACGCGGCAGAACCCCTGGAGAAAAATCATCACCTTGCGCGCGAGGTGTTGTGTCGCGAGCTGCAAAGCCGATGCTCTAGTTGGGGACCATCAGGTCTTATCGAAGTTGCTGCAAGGCCAGTTCAGTCAATCTCAGGCAGCGGGCTGGAGACCGAAGTCGTCGGGACTGAGCATGAGGTCGGCGAGCGTGTAGCGGTCGAGCGTTCCGGTGAACGCCGCGAGAGCTTCATGCAGGACGCCGCGCAGACGGCAACGTGGCGTCAGCACACAGCTATTATCTTTGGTGAAGCACTCGACCAGGGCGAAATCCGGCTCCGTTGTGCGCAGGACGTCGCCCAGATTGATGCGTCCTGGGCGCTTGGCGAGCGCCAGTCCACCTGACCGGCCACGCACGGCCTTCAGGTATCCTGCACGGGTTAGCTGATTGACGACTTTCATCAGATGGGCACGAGAGATATCGTAGACCTCCGCCGTTTCCTCAATCGTGATCAGCCGATCCTCTTGCGCCGCCGCGTACATCAGCACGCGTAGCGCGTAGTCGGAGAAATTGGTCAATCGCATCCGCTTGTTTCCTACACTCCGACGAATCCAGTCTGCAAAGATGACCGTAGAAGATATCTTTTGCAAGAATGCGCCGATCGCCGGCGACCGTGGACTCCAGCCGACCATAAAAGATACATTGACAATATATGTTTTAGGCGCAAACGTATACCCTGGGTTGGCGCGTTATTGGGCGATGAACGTCTCCAGTCCCGATTTCCTTCCAGCCGATCGGCGCTGATGCGATCAAAGGAGCACTTACATCATGACTCAAACTCAACCGGCTTCAACCGCCAGCGAAATCGATGTGCGAAGCCTCGTGCCCGCGCAGCGGCACGCGAAAATCTTTGATCTTGTAGATCAGCTCACACCAGGCGGTTCGTTCGTCCTGGTCAATGATCACGACCCAAAACCACTGTACTACCAGCTTGAGGCCGAGCATCCGCAACAGTTCTCCTGGACCTATCTGGAGCAGGGTCCACAGGTCTGGCGGGTCGAGATCGGACGCCTGCTGAAAGCGGCTTGAGTTTGCCGGATAGCGGTGCCGGCAGGTAACGCGGCCGGCATCGCTCCCGCACGGAAGGAATGGAAACGTGCTCGGCGCAACGCTCTCCCGCTGGACAATGTCTTACTTCGCGGCTGCGCTGATCGCGCTGGTCGCCGCCGAGCTGTTGATGACGTTCGGATACGGCTATCCGGGCGCACCGGTCGAAGCCGCCGAGACGCTCGTGCTCGTGCATCTGGTCGCGTTGGGCTGGCTTAGCCTGCTCATGTGCGGCGCGCTGTTCCAGTTCGTCCCAGTGTTGGTGGCGCGTCCCCTCTACAGCGACTCGCTGCCGCTGCCGACGCTCGCATGCCTGGTGACGGGGCTTGCGGCGCTGCTTTTCAGCTTCCTGCAGATGGGCGGTATCCTCACCATCACGTTTGCCTTCTTTCCCCCGGCCGCTGCTCTGCTTGCCATCGGCTTTGGCCTTGTCTTGTGGAATCTGGGTCGCACGCTCTGGCCTGCCCGTCCATTGCCGCTACCCGCCCGCTTCGTCGCCGTCGGTCTTTGCAGCATCGCTGCGACCGTCACATTAGGGATCATTTTTACCCTGGTGCTCGGCGGGGTCACCGACAACCCGCATCTTGTCGACGTTGTCGCCAGCGGCGTGCCGCTCCACGCAATCGCCGGTCTCGGCGGCTGGCTGACGTTCACCGCAATGGGGGTCACATATCGCCTTCTTGCGATGTTCATGCTCGCCCCCGAGCTGGGTGGACCGCGTTCGCATGCCGGCTTTTATTGCGGGACGGCGGCGCTTACGGTCGCCATCGTTGGCGGCGTGACGGCGATCTGTCTCGCGGCAAGCCTGACCCTGGTCTTGTTCGCAGCCGGGCTGTTCGGCCTGTGCGCGATTCTTTTCTACGGCGCCGACATCCTGCATCTCTATCGCGCGCGAAAACGCCGTGTGATCGAATTGAACAGCCGGATGGCGGCATTTGCGATGGCTGGCCTCGCCGCGAGCGTGATCCTGATCGTCGTGCTGGCCGCTCGCGGCGTCCTGGCACAGCATGCTGGTGCTGTTATCTTTCTGGTCGCGTTCGGGTGGCTGTCAGGCTTGGGATTGGCGAAGCTTTACAAAATCGCCGCCTTCCTGACTTGGCTCGAATGTTATGGGCCGGTCCTCGGCAAGACGGCAACGCCGCGCGTGCAGGACCTGGCGGTCGAACGCCGAGCCATCAGGTGGTTCCTGCTCTATTTCCTCGCCGTGTGGACTGCGACCGCCGCATTGTTGCTTGAGATGCCGGCGGTGTTCCAGACCTGCGCCGGTCTGATGCTCATCGCCAGCCTCGGCATCATCGTTCAATTGGTGCGAATCCGCCGGCTCGTCGACGTCAGTGTGACCATGCGTCTGCCGCCAGGCGTAAGCGTGCCGCGGTTGCTTCTTTGCTCGGTGCGACATGACTAGATCACAGGAGGTAATCATGACGACATCTTTTGTCGACGTCGACGTCCGTCCGACCCTGCGTGCCGGCGGTGAGCCGTTCGGCGAGATCATGGACGCTGTGACCGCTCTCAAACCCGGCCAAGGGCTGCGCCTGCTTGCGACATTCAAGCCGGTGCCCTTGCTGAGTGTCCTCGGCTCCAAAGGGTTCGAACACGAAATGCGAGAACTGGACGATGGGGACTGGGAAGTTCTGTTCTCGCCATCGGCTACCGCACCTAAGCCTGCAGAGGCGGATGTGCCGAAAGCCGAGGGCGCGTGGCCGGAACCGCTTCGACACATGGACAATCGTGACCTCGATCCGCCGGAGCCGATGGTCAGGATACTGGCGGCAACGGAGGAGATGGCACCCGGCGAAGTGCTGTCGGCGTTGCTTTGCCGCGAGCCGATATTTCTGCTTCCAGAACTCGCCAAGCGCGGGCACGCGTGGGACGGAGGTTTTGAGCCCGACGGCACCACCTACAAGATCCTTGTGCGTATCGGGGGATCTCGCGGCACGCCGCCACCTGCCGCCGCCTGACCTTCAACGCCCTCTCGGGAGACAGCAACATGTTCATTCAGACCGAAGCGACGGCAGACCCGGCAAGCCTCAAATTCCTGCCCGGCCGCCAGGTCATGGCGCAAGGAACGCTGCAAATCTCCGATCGGAAGGCGGCCGCCCGATCCCCGCTTGCAGTCAGGCTGTTTGATGTCGATGGCGTTACGGCGCTGTCCTTTGCGGCCGACTCCATCACCATCACGAAGCGCGGCGGCGACTGGCAGCATCTGAAGCCCGCGCTGCTCGGCGTCATCATGGAACACTTCATGTCGGGGGCGCCGGTGGTTCTCGAACCCCTCAGGAACACCGGCGAGGTGGGCTCGACGGAAGAGCAAGTCATCGTCGCAGCCGTCAAGGAAGCGCTGCGGCTCGTGATCGATCCAGAGCTTGGCTACAATATCGTTGACCTCGGCCTGGTCTACGATGTTGCGATTGAAAATGGCGCTATCGCTAATATCACCATGACAACGACGACACGCGGCTGCCCGGCAACGAACTATCTCAAGGATGGCGCGCGGGACGCAGCATGGGCGGTCAACGGCATCGAATTTGTCGAGGTGAAACTCACCTATGAACCACCATGGACCCCGGAGATGATGAGCATCGAGGCGAAACGCCACCTCGGCATCTCCGATGGAGGAGGATGGTGAGCCATAACAGCCGAACGGAAGCTGAGAATGCTTCCTCATCGATAGAGGATGAGTTGTGCGAGATCTTGCGCAACAGCCTTCAAAACCTAGCCGCCGCAGGGCAGTCCGAAGCAGCATGCCGCCTCGCAGCACGCGCCTGTGCCGCACTTCGCAAGGAGAATCCGGGGCGATGGGGCAAGTTCAACGGATTGCTGCATCGCCTGAGTCCGATGACGGGTGACGTCGGAACCCGATGTGGCGCGGAAAGAGCACGCCATGGCTGACGACAACGGCGACAAGCAGAACCTGCGTCGCGAGGAGCAAGATACGAAGTCCGCTTCGCCGGCTACGCTCCTGCCGATGCTGATCGGCGGTCTCGTCCTGATCGTCTTCGGGATGGCGGTTGTCATGATCTTCACTTAACCAACTGGGTTGCGTCGAATGAGTACGACGCCATAGTGTCGCCCATCTCGTGAAGGAACGCGGATGCTTGGAGCCCTCATTGCTCAACTGGATCGGCCAGACTTGGCGGCGCAAGTGCTGGATACGCTGAATCCCGATCTGGCGATTGCCATCGAAATGCGCGCAGCCGACGCGTCGATGGCGACTGCGGAATTTGTCGCCGGGGCGGTCCGCGCATTCATCGATAGTGCTGACGATGATCTATGGTTCCAGATGCTCACGGTCATCCGCAAGGCGGATGATCCTGGATTGACGGCGGTGCAGACCATTCTGAAGTGGGTTGCAACAGAGCGGCCGGGTGCCGTGTGACGAGAGGCGATACAACACAAGTAGAGCGACGCTAGGAGTGGCAATAGGATGACGATCCCCTTGCAAATGCCGGCTGGTTTCGAAGCCTATGCGCGCTCGCCGGACTTTACCCCTGAGACGCTGCCGGCTCGCCTTCAGGCCGCGCATGCAACAAAAGCCGGCACATGGGGATTGCTGCACGTCCTTGAGGGTGAAGTGCTCTTTCAGCTCGAGCCGCCATACAGCGGCGAGCGGCGAGCACGCGCCGGCGAGACGATCGTGATCGAGGCTGAAGTTCCTCATCATGTCGCCCTTAGCCAGGCGGGACGAATTTACATCGAGTTCTACCGAAAAGCGGAAGATAGCGCCATCTCCTGAAATCTACCGCGAAACCTTTAACATCATCGGTGGGCGAGGCGTCGGCCGATCACGAAGCTGATGACTATGAGCCCAAGCAGCTTTGCCATTTCGATGCCGATATAGATATTATGCAGGTTGGATGCCGGCAGCTGTTGACCGGCGATGATCAACCCAACGCGTTGATCGAGCACGGGAAGCAACCACACCGTTTCCAGCGCGACGAGCAGCGCGGCAAGGGCACAGCCGGCATTTGCGATGCCACTCCGCGGCCGCGAAAGCAGAACGACGAGCAGCGCGGCGACCGCCAGTAGCCATTCCGTTTTGTTGAAAATCGCAAAAGTGTGACGGCCGACATCGAGGGCCACGGGTAACGTCAGGCTGGGCGCCAGGAACTTCGCGGGTGTCGCCAGAAAAGACACGCCAGCGAGCAGGCCAACCCACAGCACCACGATCGCAAGAGCGAAAACGTTTATGACGCGGGTCTCGGTATGGTTTGTCATTGCAATCTTCCATGAGGCATCTTAACATATATTTAGAATATATCTTTTAGTCGGAATGGCAAGGAACTGCATCATGGGCGCACAGGTAAAGTCGGACGTTGGCGCTCCGTCCATGGCCGACGGCGTTGCTCCTGCCGATGAAGTGGAGTCCGAATGGGATATCGTCTCGCAAGCTTCACGGGAGTCTTCCTCGCCAGCGATCCTCCAAGCTGGATTAGCCGCCCCCGCCGCGACCTGGTAACTCCGAAGCGATAAGGATCACTGATCATGCGTGTTGAAATTACGAATGGCGATATCGTGATCGACGCACAGCTGCTGAGCCAATTGCTGAACGTTTCAGCGGCCGATCTGCCAGACTTGATGCACAGCCAAGCAATTACCAGCTTGTGCGAACGCGGAATCGACGATCACGAGGGCCAATACCGTCTGAGTTTCTTCTATCTGAACCGCCGGCTCCGACTGGCGGTCAATCGGACGGGGCAAGTCGTTCAGCACACTACGGTTGATTTCGGCACACGACCATTGCCGCGCAAGTTGCGTCGGCCCGGCGATTAGACTTCAGACTAAGGCTGACGATGGCCCAACATTCGAACCTGTCAGGGCGAACCGGAAGAGATCTCGACCTCAGGAACATGCTCTGTCTGCTCGCCGAGCGCCTTTGGCGATATGGCTTGGCGAAGGCGTGGCGTGCCCACGCAATGATGGCTGGATGCATGGGGAATGTTCGTCACTTCTAATGCTTGGAACTTCATAAAGTCCATAGAGGACTCGGACAACGAGGCGGCGGTCAAGCAACTCTTGCTCAGACAGGCGGCTCCATCGGGGTTCAGATGGGCATTTGCCGGCCATGTTCCGAGCGCGACGACAAAGCCCCGTGACATTGCTTCTCACGTGCTCTTCCAAGAATTTCCCGAGGGCTGGGCTGAACGCTACAACACGAACCACTACGCATTGCGTGATCCGGTGGTGCGTCACCTCCAGCGCAAGCGGGTTCCGTTTACGTGGGACGAATCCTATGCAGCCGCGACGCGGCGTGAGGACGTGAAGCTGGTGGGTGGCGAGGCGGCCGCATTCGGACTGAGAACCGGCTACGTCATACCAATCCAACTCGTCGGAGGCCTCCTGGCTGCGGTCTCGTTTGGCGCTTGTCACGCGGATCTGAATCCCGACGCGCTCGCCGAGCTCGCTTTCGCGGCGAACTTCGCCGTCGGCCACCTGCTTCGCCTGCGCCACAAGCCGCAAAGCCGGGAACGCCTTGTGACACCGCGCGAGCGGGAGTGCATCCTGTGGGCGTCCGAAGGGAAGACCGACTGGGAGATTTCGGTCATCCTCGGCATCTCTCCGCCGACTGTCGCGAAGCACCTGCTGGCCGCTCGGCAGAGGCTCGACGTCATGAACCGGGCCCACCTCATCGGCGAGGCGATCCGCCGGAAGATCATCCGCTGACGCGCAGGCGGTCAACGCTGCCGCTGGCCCTTGATCGACTGCGTCTCGCCTTTCGCCGCCTCCAGTTCCTGTACGATACGCTCCTGCTCGGCCCGCAGCTTCGCGAGCGCGTCGGTCTGGATGAGGGCGTTGGGGATGCTCTGGCCGGGGTGCTCGGCGATCATGCGCGCCGCGTCCGCGGCGGCCGCCGCTTCGCGGGCTTCTCGCGCGGCCGACTGCTGCGAACCGGCGACGACTGCCCTCTCTGCGCGGAGCTCACGCTGCGACGTTGGATCCAGCGCCGCGTTGGCCTCCTGCCGCCGCTCCGCATTGAGAGCGCGATCGGCGAGGCGCTCGGCCGCGACGGCCTCGCGCCGCTCCTGCGCGCTGACCTCCTGCGCGCGGGCAACGAGCCTGTCCGCGTTCTCGCCGACGATCGCCTCGACCTCGGTTCGGCTGAGCTGCTCCACGTCGCGCTCCTGCGCCCGCTGCAGGTCGATCCTGTTCGCGAGCGTCTCCAGGTATCGCGCCGACGTCTCACGGAACTGCTGCTTGGTCTGGCCGTCGAGCAGGTCGCTTGTCCGCGACACCGCCTCGTTCATGACACGCAGGTCCTTCGCCATCTGCTCCGACGTAATCGCCATCGCTGCATCCTCCTTCGTCAAATGCTCTACACGCTTCCCGATCGCCTGCAGGATCCCGCCGACGGCCTGCGCCAGGAGCAGCCGCTCGAGCATGTCCTTCGCCTGCGGGTTCTCCGGCTGCTCGGCCGCCACGGCGCGCCACGCGACCACGCTTTCGTTCACAGCAGCGCGCGCCGGCGGCGACATCGGCAAGCGGATCGGGTTCGACCGCGCGACCGCGATGCGCTGGCGCGCATTGTCGATGAGCCTGCGGTTGGCTGGGTCGGCGGCGTAGGCCCTGTCCCGCGCCTCGCGCGCCGGACGCGGCCGGTCGGCGGCGTCCACGATGGCCTTGTCCTTGGGGCCGTAGCTCTGCGACGAGGCGCGCTCGCGCGCCGACGTCGCGACGATGCGAAGCCCTTCCGCCTGGGCGTGCTGCGCGTAGGCCGTGCGCCACTCGCGGAACGTCTCCGGTCCCGGGTGCAATTTCTGACCGGACTCGCCTTTCGCGGCGATGACGGCGTGGACGTGGATGTGGCCGGCGGCCTCCTTGTCGACGTGGATGCCGAACATGAATTTGTGGTCGCCGAAGCGGTCGTGCAGGAAGCTCCGCGCCGCGCGACGCAGCGCCTCGACGTCGGTGCCCGCCTTCGCCGACAGCATCAGGTGCATCGTGTCGCGCACCGACTGCGAGCGCAGCGACGGCCCCCACTCGCGCGCCGCCATCCGGGTGTCGGCGACGTTGGCGATGGCCTTGCCCTTGTCGTCGACGGCGGCGCCATGCTCGACCAGCCTGTTGAGCCGGTAGGTGACGCCGTTGCGGCCGTGGTTGGTCATCCCGGGCGACGCGTCGATCGCCGCCGTGTCGACGCCGGTCGCCGCGTGGATGCGGTCCTCGATCTTCCTTTCCGACGCCATGTCGAAGCGTTTCCGGGTGAAGCCGTTCTCCTGATCGCCCACGCGTTCCTCGCGGACGCGGAACCGCTCTTTCGGCGATCCCGCCAATGCGACGACCAGGCGCGCCTCGAGCTCGCCCGACGCCGTGGTGTCGAGCCGGTAGGCGTAGCGGTGCCCGGCAAAGCCTGCTGCGATCGCCTTCTCGTAGGTCTCGCGCCCCTCTTCGCTGTCCTTCACGCCGTGCAGCGTCAGGCGGACGGCGCCGACGTCCTGGCTCTCCGCCCGCTTCGAGAAGTTGACCGACCAGGCCTTGATCTCGTCGGCGACCGCCTCGCGGTCGGTCAGCATCCGCCCGTCGTGGGTCTCGAGCGGCACGTCCTCGCGCTGCGCGTACTGCCCCGTCTTGGTGGCTCGGACGGTGCCGTGGGCGTAGGAGAGCACCTTGATGACGGCCGGCTGGTAACCGGAGGCGAGCTGGCGCGCGCGCCCGACCGCGCCCTGCCCTGCCCCGCCAAAGCCTCCGGCGATCGGCGCAGACATAGCGGCACGAGGCGACACTGCTCCGCCACCGCCTCCCCCGCCGGAGGACACCGGCAGCGACCGCATGCGCTCCTCGTCGCGGTCGCCCGTGATCGTCTGGCCGCGGATGACCTCGTGTGCCGGCGGCGCCTTGGCAAGCGGCGCGACGCGCGCCGCGCGGGCGCGCGGCTCCTCCTCGAGGCCGCCGAACGATCGCGGCTGTCGCCGCGACTGGGCGGCCGCGCCGACGGCGGTCCGGGCCGCCTCGACCTGCGCCACCCACCAGGCGATCTGGGCTGCGCGGTTCATCGCGCCTCCTCGGCCGGGATCTCGGACGGCAGCGGAAGCCCGGCCTGCCGCCGCAGTTTCGAGCCGTAGGCCACGGTCATCTCGGTCAATTCGTCGTTGATGGCGGCGACCACCTCGTGCAGCCCGCGCCACACCGGCTCGGTGTCCTCGATGCGCACCGCCTGGCCGCGGTGGATCGCGCGCAGGACCTGCGAGAGGTTGCGGCCGACCATCCGGACCTGCTGGGCGAGCTCGACGACGGCGCGCGTGTTCTCGGCCGACAACGCCGGCCCTGCCTGCACGGACGCGCGGATCAGGCGCCGCACGACCTCGGCCTTCGGCACGCCGAACAGCGCGACGGCCGCCTGCAGCCGCGCCTCGTCGGCCTCCGACAACTCCGTTCGAAGCCTCGGCTTGCGTCGCGGTGCTGTGGCGGAGCGGGCCATCGGCGCTCCCCTTCCCTTCCCGTTCGCGCGGCTTTGCCGCCATCGCGCGTTAGCGCTTTCCGACTGCGTCCAGCAGTCGTCACCCGGTTTGGCCCACAAACCGGTATCTTGTCAACCAATATCTAATAAATCGACTATAAGACACCACCTCAAGAAGGGCGCCCACGACAAGGGAGGCGAGCCCATCACCCGACGCGGACCCTCGGGATAGTCTCGCCGCAACTCGGCAATGACGAAGTGCGCTAGTGCGGCAATACCGCAACGAGGTACGCCACTAATGCCGCAATGCTGCAAAACCGCAGCGTTGTATTGCCACATTGCCGCCTTCGCACACTGCCGCAATACCGTAATAGCGCATTGTCCCAGCACCGCAACGCGCGAACACCGCAACACCGCAATCACGCACTGCCGGAATGACGAACTGCGGCATTGCGGTATGTCTATTATATTGTATGTTAGGTGCTCGATTCCACGAGAAGCAGGAGGTGGGCGTGCCAAGCGTCTTCGCCGTCGCTAACCCGAAGGGCGGCAGTGGCAAGACCACGGTCGCGATCATTCTCGCCGGCGAGTTCGCCAAGCACGGCTACTCCGCCGCGATCGTCGACGCCGACCCGCAAGGGTCCTCCTACCAGTGGCACGCGTCGTCCGTCGCGCGCGGGCTGAGCCCCCAGGGCGTCGACCTCGTCCGCGCGCCTGACGAGGGCACACTGATCCAAGCGGTCGAGCGCCTCGCCGGCTACGACGTCGTCGTCATCGACACGCCCGGATACTACGGCGAAGTCCTGATCCAGTCCGCGCTGCGGGCTGACCTCGTCGTGCTGCCCTGCAAGGTCCACACATTCGACGCGTCGCAGGTCGTCCGGACGATCCGCAATCTTGAGCAGCACGCCGCCACGGCGCAGTTGCCGATGAGCCAGCACCGCGTGCTGTTCAACGAGTACGACAGCCTCGACCGCAACACGCGCCCGCTGCGCGAGGTCGTCGCCTACCTCGACTCGGAGCACGTCCCAGTTTGCGCGACGGCGCTCTACCGCCGCGTGACCTTCCGCACGATGACCAGCGGCTTCGGCACGCTCTACCAGATGAGTGACAAGTTCGGCACGCTCTACCAGATGAGTGACAAGGACGAGTCCGTGCGCAAGGCGCGCTACAACGCCGACCAGGTCGTGCGCGAGCTGCTCGCCGCGAGCCAGGGCGCGACGAACGACGAGACCGCCGCATGAGTGACGCCGCGCCGAGCGAGAAGCCGGACCGGCCTCCCCTGCCCCGCGACGCGTTTCGCGCGCAGCGCGTCGGGGCCGCGCCCGCCCAAAAGACCGTGCTCCAGCCAGTGGTCGTCACGCCGTCATACGACGACCCAGTCGCTTCGGCGCCGCCCGCGCAAAGGAGACCGTCGCCGGAGACGGGCGAGCCCGGCCAGCCGAAGAAAACCCCTCGGCCGCCGCGCGACCGCAATCGCAATCCGTTCGAGGCCTACGGCGAGCGTGCGTCGTCGCGGCCCTACGCGCTGCGCTTGCCCGACGCGATTGACCTCGCGCTTCGCCAGCTCGCCGCCGAGGAGCGCACGCAGCCTTTGCGCATCGTCGACCGCGCCATCCACGACCTCCTCAAACGGCTCGGGCGGTTGCCTCCTGTCGACGAACCGTAGCCGCCGGCGCAACGAAAGCGGCCGCGCGGGGACAAAGACCCCTACGCGCTTTCGTCCGGGAAGGAAGGGGACGATAGCTTTCGTGCGGCGGGGACGTCTTTTCGACGTTGCGAGGCGCCGAGCGCCATCAGCATCGGCCAAACCGAGAACTGGCCGGCCGAGGCGCGTCGCGCCAATGTCCTCAGGTAGCCGCCGGGGTTCCTGATGGCGCTGCCGCGTTGCAGGATGAGGGCGAGCGTGACGCTCGCGGGGCCCGCCCCCATCGCAGCGCAGGTTTCCTCCCAGGCGCTCGGGCTAACGCCGAGCAACGGGCGCACGATCGTCGCGGTGTCGGTGACGTCGCGCGCCGTGCGCAGGCCGTGGCGAGCGTAGTCGACGAAGTCGGGGCAGGTCTCGGCAAGGAGCCGGACGGGGACCGGCGACGCGGCGTTGTCTTGCCGATCGGCATGCGAAGTTTCAGCGCCGGGAGTGTCGCTAATGTTCGGATCTTCAGCCGCCGGCCGTTGTGGCTCCGTCCCAGCGTCAGGATGAGTTGCAGGCGCGACGTGGCTTTCGAGGATGCCGAGGATCCGTTTCGACAGTTCGATCAATGCTAAAGCGAGCGGCTCCAGCGTCTCTCTGCGCGAGACCCGTGGTCGGCCGTCGAGCAGGTCCCTGAACTCGCGGTGAAGCGCCGGAAGGTCGGCGTCGACGTTATGCTCGACGCCGTACGAGAGCATCTTGGCGATGTCGCGTCGGGCGAGCGTGATCTGCTCGCGCAGCGAGTCCGCGGCCCGGCGCTCTTCGATCATGCGGGCGGCTCGGTCAGCCAACTCGTCCGCGCTCGCCACGAACGGGCTGAGGTCGAACCCGAAAGCCTGCTCGATGCCGCCGCCGGGCGCGCGCCTGGCGTAACGCTTTCCGTTCGGACTGTCTCTTCGGAGGATGAGGCCAGCGTTCACGAGGGCCGCGATGTGCCTGCGGAGCGTCGACGCGGGGATGCCGTGCGACCGCACCGAGAGCTCCCGGTTCGACGGGAAGACGACGAGGTCGTCCGACCCGAGCGTGAGAACCGTGTCCGGGTGGAAGCTCAGCAGCGCATTCAGCACCGTGAGCGACCGGTCGGAGAGCCGGAGCTCGGCCCTCGCCTCGCAGACGTGGCGGAACGTCTTCCACTTGTGTGCGGCCTTGCCGGCCGGGCACAGCGTGACGTCCCGCTGCGCGCGAAGTGCAGTCGCGGACAGCGGCCGCGGCCCGAAGGGGGCGGTTGGATTGAGGCCAGGCATCTGCATTCGCGTCCTCTCTTCGCGAGAGCGCGTGGCAAACAAAGACCGTGGCGTGAAAACGCGCGAGTCTCTTGATCTGTCGGGTGGCGCGGGCTAGGATGCTGTAGCGTTTACGAGGCACCGCTGGCGATTGGCGTCGCCAGCCCGCTCACCCTCTTGAGAGACCCGGCTCTGCCGGGTTTTTCTTTGTCCGAGCGCGCTCCTGTTGTTGAATCGAATCCGTCTATTATATTGAATGTTAGACGACAGTCCAACGTGTGAGTTACACGCGCGGGAGCGTCCATCTCGGATCAGCGAGGGACACGATTGACTCGATGAACACGAATGTCTCCGGCCGGAAGGCCGCCCACGCGGCCCGCGGCAACACGCTGCTCGTCGCCTTCCAGGATGCGCTCGAGCGCCTGCGCAGGGAGATGGGCCTGACGCGTTGCGCGTTCGCGGAGCGTCTCGGCATCCCCCGCTCGAGCTACTTCCACCTGATGACCGAGGCGGCGAACCCGAGCCTCGACTACATCGAGCTGATCGCCGAGCGCGCCGGCGTCGAGCCGATCGCGTTCCTGGGCAAGGCCGGCCAAGGCACGCGCCGATTCAGCGGCGGCGCGCGCTAAGTCGAGTCGCCTCAACAAGAAATTCGCTTGGTCAATGTCCAATATTCTAGACTTTGACAAAGAGGTGTGGTGATGCTGGGGCGTGCCCAACGCGTAGCAGAGCCGGCCGAGATGTCGCCCGTCCGAAAGCCCCAGTCTCTCGATCACTCGGTCCTGAACGAGATGCTGGCGATTCGGATGCAGCAACTCGAGATCGAGAACGGCGGCGCGGAGGCGTTCCTGGCCAAGACGGGGCTCGCCCGCCACACGTACTACACGATGGTGCGCGGCATCGGGAATCCGACCATCCGGACGATCGAGCGCATCGCGTCGAGCCTCAACATGAGCGTGTTCGAGCTCCTGGGCTTCGACGTCGCCGACGCGCGCCGCGCCCTGAAGAAGAGCGGCGTCAACTACGACGAGCTGATGTCGGCGATCACCAAGAAGAACCGCGCCGATCGCGCGCTGGCGCGTCAGACGAGATCCCGGAAGCTGCCGTCCTGACGCTCGGGGGAGCGACTGGGGAGGCTCGCGCCTCCCCGTCGCCGGCCTACGCGGCCGAGCGCTCCGCAGCCTGGGCGAGCCGGCCGAACTCGACGCCGATCAGGTCGACGGTGTAGATCCGCTGGCCGTCGCGCTCGTAGCTGTTCTGCCGCACCCGGCCGCGCACGTGCACCAGGTCGCCCTTGCTGACGTGCTCGTTCACGTAGTCCTGGATCGACTTGGTGAAGATCGTCACCTCGTTCCAGTGCTGGTCGTCCTTCCACTCGCCGCCCTTGTCCTTGAAGGGGTAGTTGGCGCAGACCGTGACGCGGACCGTCTTGCCGACTTGCTTGATGGTCCCGACGCGGCCGATGAGGGTGAATTCGGCGATGTTGCGCATAGTCTCTCTCCATCTTGTGGGGCTGCGCCCCGTTGCGATGGCGATCCGTCATGGCCGGGAAGGCGGCACAGAGCCGGAGCCCGCGAGACGCGGGCGGAGGGCGAGCGCAGCGCTGCGCCCCGTCAGGCCGTGAATTTTGGCGCCGAAGGCGCGTGGGCGAGGAATGCCGACGGGCCCCGCTTGCGGGTGGCGGCAGGGGAAAATTCTCGGGCGCAGGGGCCGCCGTGCCGACGACGGCCATAGGAATCCAGCCATGCAACCGGGAGCGCTGCCCGACGGGAGAGGCGAGCAGCCGTCGCCGTGCCGCCATCGCCCCACGTCGGGCCAAAATTCGGCGGGAAGGACCTGCGTTGTCGATGCAAATCCCTCAAGGACGTGGCGCCAGTGAGAACACGCTGCGCTGGACCTTGGAACGATCCCAGCAATCGACGGCACGTCGAACCGAACCAGCAACAGCGACCGGTCTCCATGCGCTCTGGCCGAACGGCAGGAGAGTTGCGCAAACGCCGGGGCACACCCCGAACCCGGCCCGCGGGATCCCGGCCCAACCGCCGCGAACCTCGATCCCACCCGCCGGCGCCGGGCGCGCGCCTCCCCTCGAGACCGCCACGCCGTCACGCCGACCGCTTGGTGCGCATTTGGGCGTTGACCTGCGACATCAGGATCGGCCCGAGCGAGAACTCCCCGGCCCTCGCCTTCTCGGTCAGGCCGCGCAGATAGCCGCCGGCCGATCGGATGGCGGCGCCGCGCTGGAGGATGCACGCCACCACCACGGCGGCCTGCATTTCGCCCATCACGGCTTGCGCCTCCTCCCAGGCGCTGGGGCTGATCCCGAGCATCGACCGCACCACCGTCGCCGTCGCCAGTAGGTCACGCCAGCTCGAAATCCCGCCCTTCGCGTAGTCGGCGATGTCGGGGCAAGCCTTCATCACCAACCCAAGGGGATAGGCCGTCTCGGCAACCCTCGGCGTTTCAGGCTCTGGCACTGCCCTCGCCGCCCGGCTTCCTCGAAAGCCAGGTTCAAGATCAATTAAGGGGTCTGGATTTGAATTCTGTATATGGCGCTCACTTCGGGACTCATTGGCGCTCATATCTTGTGTTTTGACGTGGCTTTCCAGCAAGTTGAGGACGTCGTCGGCGAGTTGCGAGAGCTCCTCGGCCGCCCCCTCGAGCTGGATGCGGGTCGCCGTTCGCGGAATCCCCTCGACGATCGAGCGGAAGCCTGCGTGGACCTCGGCCCAATCCGCAGGCCCCTGCCCTCCCCTGCGGGTCGGAACGCCCTCCTCGATGCCCGTTGCGATCATCTTGGCGATGTCGCGCCGGCACAGCGTGATGCGCTCGCGGGCGAGCTTGATCGCGCGCGCTTCCGCTTCCACGGCCGCCGCCAGGCTCTCGAACTCCTCGGAGCGGACCACGAGCGGCGAGAGGTCGAAGCCGAACGCCAGCTCGATCTCGCCCGATGCGCCCTTGCGCGCGTAGCGCTTGCCGTTGGGGCTGTCGCGGCGGACGATGAGGCCCGCGTCGACCAGGACCGCGAGGTGGCGTCGCAGCGTCGACGCCGGCATGCCGTGCGCGCGGAGCGACAGGAGTTGGTTCGAAGGGAAGACGACGAGGTCGTCCTCGCCCGTCAACGCGGTCTCGGGGTGGAACGTGAGAAGCGCGTTCAGGACCGACAGCGCGCGCTCCGTCACGCCGAGGCTCGGCCGAGCCCGGCAGATCGCCTGGTATATCTTCCACTTGTGTACGACCTTCTCAGGCGGGCGCGACGATGCCGCGATCTGCGTTGCCACATGGGCGAGCGTCAGCGATCGCCGCCCAAAGGGCGTCGTTGATTGATACGGTTCCATGTCTTTGCCTCGGTCAGGGCAAAGGAAATCTGCTCGCCAGAACGACGCCGTCTCGATTGAGACTCTTGACTATGATTCGCGGAAGTGATTCTCTGTCAGTCGCCAAACATTGAGAGAAGGCTTCCGGGACGGTGACGTTTTGGGGGCCTTTTTCTTTTGCCGGTTTGATTCCTTCAGATGGTGGTTTGCGGAAACGGATTGTCATCTGACAATCCGCTTAGATGCCTGCGAATCGCTAGTGTCCTCCTTTCTCGTCTCCGGTGTCGGTGCGGGCCTCCTCGGCTTCGAATTCCTGGATCAGTGCAGGAAGACGCTTCTCGATGAAGGCGGCGAATGCTGGCTCGTCGGTGGAAAGGCGGAGGCCCTTCTTACTCTTCTCGACCCACCCGACGGCACGGCCTTTGGGCGTGCTTAAAGCGGACCTACGATCGGTGCCGCTGCTAGACGAACTGACCGCCGCAAGCACCTGATTGAAACGCGCGTTAGTGTCCGCGCGTAGAAACACCTCCTGCTCCGTCACTTTCCTCGCGCGTTTGAGCGCCGAAGCATCGGTCAGCTTCTCGGCCAGCGCGAGCCAGCGCGGGCGTCCTATTTTCGGCGCCGGACCGATTGCCGTGATGAGCGCTGGCGTGATGCCGCTCGCGACCGTGAACAAGCGCGAGAGTTCGGGCTTGTCGACGCCCAGCGCGAGCGAAACCGTATCTCGATCGAAGCCATGGCCGTTCAAATTAGCGGCGAACAAGGCGCGCTCGATAAAAGAGAGATCTGCGCGCGGACCGTTCTCTTGCGCTTGAGCGATGATCAATTCTCGATCGGACAGCTGGCGAACAAATGCTTTCACGGGCCGCCCAAGTTCGAGCGCGGCACGCAACCGGCGGCGTCCGTACGCGATCTGGTATCGACCTTTAGTTTCGGGATGGGGCCGAACCAGGATCGGCACCTGCTGGCCGTTATCCGCAATCGCCGACTTCAATTCGTCAAACGCCGGATCGTGCTCCGTCGGAATGCGATCAGTCACGAGTGAGGCGTCAATCAGCTCACCCTGGAGCTCGACACTAACCTCACCATTGGCAAGCTGCTCACGCAGTGATTTGGCGGCAGCGGCTTCGCTGCCGAGTTGCTGCAATTCGAGGCTCATCGCGCGCACCGCGCCCGACGAACGCTTCGCCGGCACGGCGGCGCTCTCGGTAGGAGTACCGCTCATCATTTCGCGTAGTGCGTCGCGTCCCTTCATTGCGCCGGTCTCCCCCACGCTTCACGTACGAGCTTTTCGATCTCGCGATTCACGTCGTCCATCGCTTCGACGGCGCGATCGTAGGTTTGTCGATGCATGGTTTCCCGACCCGCTTCGTAGATCGTTTGCTTAGAGAGGCCGGCGTCAGAGACCGCAGTCGACTTCACCATCATCGCAGTGAGCACGCGTTCGTTGAACAGACTGCGGAGGAACGCGACGATCTGGGCCTGCGGGCCATCGTTCGGCTCGTAACGCGTCATCAGATAGCGCAGCCAGTCGTATTTCAGGTTGCCACCGTGCTCACGGACGACGCTCAACAAATCGGACGCCATCGCAAGAAACTGGTTCATCGACGCTATGTCGAGCATCTGAGGGTGGACGGTGATGAGAACCGACGTCGCCGCGCATAGCGCAGACAGGGTCAGGAAACCGAGCTGTGGCGGGCAGTCGATTACGACGATGTCGTAGTTTGCGTCGACCGTCTCGAGCGCCATCGCAACACGGGCGAAAAACAAGTCGCGCGGGTCACGGTCGGTCGACGCGAGCATCTTCGGTGTGGAATGCTCGAACTCGTGCAGCTCAAGATTGCCTGGGACGAGATCGAGGCCCGTGAAATACGTTGGCCTGACGATTTCTTTGAGAGGCCTCCGTTGCTCGTCATATCGAATAGCGCCGTACAGCGTTTGATTGTCGCCGACGTCAAATTCGGGCTGGTAGCCAAAGAGCGCCGACATCGAGGCTTGCGGATCGAGGTCGATCGCAAGAACCCTATAGCCGCGCAGAGCAAAATATTGCGCAAGGTGCGTTGCGGTGGTCGTCTTCCCCGATCCACCTTTGAAGTTGGTGACAGCAATGACTTGGAGATGCTCGTTTCCGCTGCGGAAGCGCCCGTAAGAGGGCTTCGCCTTGGCGAGGTAGGCTCGCAACGCATGGACCTGATCCAAGGAATAGGAAAGCCGCCCTTGCGGGGTCTTCTCGACTTCTGGCGCTTCACCCGAAGCTGCGAGATGCCGTAGGTAGCTGTCGGTCACGCCAATGAGTCGCGCGACCTCACCGCTGCTGAACCGGCGTAGCGTTTTTTTCGCCTCGGGGGGAAAGAGCTTCTCGCGAAGTGTCTGAAGTTGGGCGCTCAATGCGTGAGCGTCCGCTTGAATGAGCTGATCTATTGCGCGCTCAGTAGACTGTTCCGCAACAGCGTGTTTGGGGCTCGACATCGACATTCACGCTTTCTGAGGCGAATCACTTCATTTACCGCAAATGATCGCGAGTCGGGGCCGTACGTCAAGGATTATTGGGTAAACGAAAGGTTAACGCCAGCGGAGCGTCGCTCCGGGAAAATTGTCAGCTGACAATTTCTCTCGTCCGACGGACTGCCCAGCAGGAACGAATTGTCAGCTGACAATCGTTCCGCCGGCCTAAATGCCGCCAACACTAGCGTCGCCGGAAGATCGATTGCCGGCCCGATCCGCGTTCCGGGAGAACACGCCGAAGCCGCGTCGGCCCCAAGCTCCTAGGAGCCACCGCATCGAACGGCCCCCTACAAGCCGAGCCGAGCCGCCCTCCCCTGCGCGCGCTCCGCCTCGTTGTAGTAGCTCGCGGCCTGCTGAACGGACCGGTGCTGCGACTGCTGCATCGCCTCGGGCAACGCCACGCCCTGCCGCGCCGCCTCGGTGAGATACCCCGACCGGAGCCCATGGGCGGCGAAGTCCTTCGGGTCCAGCCCGGCCATCAAGCACCGCCGCTTGACCACCAGATTGATCGACTGCGGCGTCAGCGCCCGCTCCTCGATCGCCTCCCAGCGGTCGATCGCGCGGAAGATTGGACCCTTCCGGATGTCAGCCCGCTCGAGCCATTCCCGCAGCGCCTCGACCGGCGGCCCGACCAGGAACACCCTGCCCTCGTCGTCGGCGTCGCCGGTCTTGGTTCGGCCGAGCTGGATCGAGACGCACGGCAGCGCCGGCGACTTCGGGTCCGTCGGATCGAGCGGGACGGCCGGCTCGTCACTCAGCTGCTCGACCCGCAGCCGCGCCACCTCGCTGCGACGCCGCCCACCGGAGGCGAAGGCGAGCAGCAAGACGGCGAGGTCGCGGGTGTCCGCGAGCCGGTCCGTCGCGCACGTCGCAACCAGCCGGTCGAGGACTTCGCGCGTCACGGCGCGCTTGCTCTTTCGCCGGCGCGGTCGCGGCGAGGCCCGCACCGCGAGGCGCACGGCCGAGCGCAAGGCCGGAGAGCCGAACGGTCCCTCGATTCCCTTCCAGCGGTGCAGCGTGCCCCAGCTCGCCAGGCGGCGCTTCACGGTGCTCGGCGCGTGCGGCCCGGTGCTGCGCAGCAGACTTTCCAAACGGAGCGCCGCCGCGACGTCCACCGGCATGCCGTGCCGCGGATCGGTTTCGCGCTGTGCCGGGTCCCACAGGTGGTGCGCCACGAACTTCAGCGCCAAGGCCTCCGTCGCCGGCCACGGCAGAGGAGCTCCGGTCGTAGCTACCGCCCAGCCCTCGAGGTACGCCAGGTCGGACGCCAAGGCCCGCAGGCTGTTCTCGCCCATGCCCTCGCGCGCGAGGTGCTTGAGTGTCGCGACGTCGTCGTCGGTGAGGAGCTGCGCCAGCCGGTCGCGCCGGTCCATCGGCAGGATGGCCGAGAGTGTGTCGAGGTCCAGGGCGCGCCGGGATTCGGCGTCGAGGGATCGGCCTTTGGCGATGTCGTCCATGGTGAGCCTCAGAAGCCGTAAGGTCGCTCGGCCCAGCGCAGCAGCACCGCCGCGTCCGGGTCAGGAAGGCGGACGCGCTGCGCCTTGAGGCCTTCCGCGATCGCGAGGCCGACATCCGGCTCGACCCAGTGGCCGTGGGTCATCAGGAAGAACCAGCCGAAGGGCAGGCCGACCTCACCGTCGACCGCCTCGATCCGGTCCATGAGCTGATGGACCGACGTCTCTGGCGTCATCAGGAGGCGCTCTTTCGGCATCCTCAGCGGCCGCGGGATGAAGCCGACCTCGCGCTCGCCCTTGTGAGTGTAGTCGCGGGCGTCGAGCGCCCAGTGCGCGAAGACGCGTTGCGACCGGGCGCTCGAGTCCTCCCAGTCTCGGAAGAAGCGCAGCTCGCGCGGCACGAACTCGAAGTAGTCCGGCACCAGGTCGAGGAAGGGGGTCTCGCGCGTCGCGCCGCCCGGTCCGGTCTCCCGGACGACGCGCCGCTCCATCTCGGGCCGCTTGGCGTCGCGCTTCTCGCGCTCGATGCGGCCGCAGCGGTCGAGGAAGCTGCGGACGTGGACGAAAGCGCCGCCGGCGCGGTCGAGGAGGCGGTAGACCGGACCGGCGAGGCGGTCCGTGTCGGGCAGGGGATCACGGCGCGGCCAGCTCGGGTCGAGCAGTTCCTGCTCACCCCACGGGCGGTAGTCCGGGTTGACGACCGGGCCGGCGCGCCACTCGACCTCGCGGCCGAGCGCGATCTGAATGTAGTCGGCCGGAGCGGGGCCGGTCGGCGCGAAGACGAAGGCGCTGGCGCCACGCCACTCGGTGATCTGCAGGCCGGTGTCCTTCAGGCGCTCCCAGGTCGCCTTGACGTCGCCGCCATCCTTGGCGAGCTCGCCCGTCATCCACGGCCGCAGCTCGCCGACGCGCGTGCCGTCCGGCTGGATGACCGATCGGGTGTCGCGCCAGTAGTCGTCGTCGACCCGGGCGAGGCTGAAGTCGAAGCCAGGGAAGGCGGCGGCGAGGGCGGGGACGAGGTCGGCGTCGATCGAGGCCGGGTCGAGGCCGGCCAGTGCCGCTTGGATCGAGGCCGAGTCGGGCAGGCGGACGGGAGGAGGGGTCATGGCAGGACCTCTTGCGGGATTAGCGGGATTTCCGCACATTTCAGGATGAAGGAGAGCGCCGTATGGGCACACGGACAGCGGGCGAGGCATCTAGGGAGGGTACGCGCGCGATCAGGCGGGATCGACTCGTCCAGCGCACTATCGAGCTCACCGAGCCGGAGATCGCCGCAATCGAAGCGGCCGAGATGGCGTCGGACCCCGAACATCCCGCTCCCTCCGCCGCCAAGCAAGACGAAGACTAGAGCGGGTGCCTCGGAGACCCGCGCTTGAACTTTATCCCGATTTTCGCTATTTTGGCGGAAACGGAGATTTCTCATGGCACCCGTCACGCTCAGCGCCAGCGAGTTCCAGGACCGGGTCGGCGAGGCGCTCGACCGCTCGCTCAGCCAGCCGGTGCTGATCACCAAGCACGGCCGGCCGCGCAACGTCGTGCTGTCGTACGACGAATACGAGCGGCTCAGCGCCCGCGACCGGCGCGCGGTCAAGGCCGAGGACCTGACCGACGAGGACATCGCCGCGCTCGAGGCGAGCGAGATGGCACCGGGGTATGAGCACCTGAACGCCGAGCTCGAGGCGAAGTGAGCCTTGAGCCGAAGGTCGGCTGGCTCCTCAGCTACAGCTACCTCTGGGCCGACGAACACAAGCGCGGCGCGGAGGAGGGGATCAAGAACCGGCCCTGCGCACTCGTCGCAGCGACCCGCCGCGACGGCGACCGCATCGTCGCGATCGTGGTGCCGGTGACGCACAGCCCGCCGGCCGACCCGGCAACCGCGATCGAGATCCCCGCCGTGACCAAGGCGCGCCTCGGGCTCGATGCAGAGCGGTCGTGGATCGTCTGCAACGAGGCGAACGTTTTCGCCTGGCCGGGTCCGGACCTGCGCGCAGCCGGGCGCCAGACGCCGCCGAGCGTCTGGTACGGGCCGCTGCCGCCCAAGCTGGCGACGGCCGCGCGGGAAAAACTGCGGGAGTTCGCCAAGGCCGGCCGGCTGCGCCAAGTGCCGCGCACCAAGTGACGGCTGCCTGCGGCGGCCGACGGCGTCCGGAAGAGGGCAGGGGGCTGGCAGCGTGTCCTCACGTCGATCGGAGGCCCGGCGGGCGTGATGTGCCGGGCTGAGCGCGGCCAGAATCGTTGATTTGCGATTCTATGTCCAACACTATCGATAAGGGGTTGTTATCGATAGTGAGAAACGTGCGCCAAAAGGCATCGCTATGACGGAAGCGAAAGTCGTGTTAGCTTCCGTTTCCGCGATTCCCGTTAAGGTTATCAAAGCGTTGAGCCACGCCTACCAAATCCCCGACGCGCTGCCCTGGAGCCAGGTCGCCGGACCGCTGGCGGCCGCCGAGGATTCTGTGGCGCGGCTGGATGAGCGCCTCGCCAAAAGCCCAATCCGCGAGGGCTGGGCCGCGCGCACGCACTTCACCGATGCCTGCGCCAGTCTGTGGCTGGAAGGCGAGCTCGTCCACCTCGACGACCTCGTTCTCCACGACGCCGGCATGGACGTCCGCACGCCGACCCACGAGCTGACCCGCGCCCACGCCGTGCTCCGCGCCCGTCGACGCATCGCCGAGGCAAAGCCCGATTGGGCGCTGTCGGCAACAGGCCTCGCCGGATTGCGGGGCAGGGAAGGGCGCACCCGCGAAGCCGAGACGAGCGATCGGGATGATGGAGACGATGGGCTTCGCCTCGATGACGGGGATGACGCGGCAAATGCGCCCGAGCCGCTCCGCCTAGCGGCCGCGGACGAGCGGATGTCAGAGGTCTTCGCCGCGGTCGACGCCGCGATCGCCCAGACCGACCGCACGCTGGCCGGTGAGGCCGTGACGCGGGCGCGGCGCACACGGGAGCGTGACCCGCTGGTCTATGATCTCGATTGGGACGAGGACGAACGGCTCGACGCGTGGCGCGCCGTCGTCGAGCAGACCCGCACGCTGCCACCGACGTTGGCGGCTGCGGTGGCTGCCGACGCCTGGTCCGCGATCGAGCCGCTGCAGCACACGCCGTGGCTCGGCCGACTTCTGGCGGCCGCGCTGTTGCGGGAACGCGGCAAGGCGCGCGCCCACCTTGCTTGCCTGCACGACGGCCTGAAGGCGATCCCGCGCGAGCGGCGCAAGCCGCACGATCGCGCTGGCCGCCTCGTGGTCCAGCTCGAGGCCATCGCCGCGGGAGCCAAGGCCGGCCTGAAGGACCACGACCGCTGGCTGACCGCCCGCACTCTGCTCGCCCGCAAGCTCGCCGGCCGCCGCTCCACGTCCCGGCTGCCGGCGCTGCTCGACTACGTGCTGACGCGGCCGATCGCATCTGCCGGCATGATCGCAGAGGAATTGGGAGTCACGCCGCGTGCCGTCCAGGACATGGTCGCGGAGCTCGGCCTGCGCGAGGCGACCGGCAGGGGACGATATCGGGCGTGGGGAATACTTTGAAGAACTACACGCGACAAAGTCGACGGCGGTAGAGTGTGATTCGAAATGTCATTGCTCGCCGCCACCCAAATCCCAAAACCCGCTGACGAACAGGCGTTCGAGCGCGCCTCAATCGTGCTTTGGCGCGGCCTTCTTGATGACCCCAACGTCCAGCGAAACGGTCGTCGCGGTCAGCGCCAGAACGGCGTTGACCTGTTCGGGGTGCGAAACGGCGATCCGGCCCATCACGTCGGAATTCAATGCAAATTGAAAAGCGACGGCCACGCGCTAACCGCGGACGAGGTCCGCGAGGAGGTCCGTAAAGCGCTGACGTTCAGGCCGGATCTCCGGGAATACTTCATCATCACGACCTCCCCTGATGACGTTGCGCTCCAGGAATTGGTGCGCGAACTCGCGCTTGAGCAGAAGGCCAAGGGCCGCGCCATCCTGATCTACGTCTGGGGCTGGAACACGCTCGAGGAGCGGATCAGCGAAAATGCAGAGGCGCGCAAGCAGTTCGATCCGGACTACGGCGCGTTCAGCGAGCGCATTCTCGAGCAGGTTGAAAAGGTCGCGCTCGTCCAGGAAGAGACGAAGGCCACTTTCGAAACCGGTTTCTCCCGTCTCGACGCCCGATTTGCGAGACTGGAAAGCATTCGCCTCGCGCCGGGCGACTCGACAAGCGGCACGAGCGCGCTCGAAGCGCAGCTGGATGCAGAGATCAGCGAATACCGCGACCTTGCCAACGCCGGCAAACCGCGCACCGCGCTACCACTGCTGGAACGCCTGCTCGCGCGCGTCGAACACACGGCGTCCGGCCGTATCAAGTTTCGGATCAAGGCAAACATCGGCTCGTGCGTGTTGGCCTTGGGCGACGACGAGAAAGCAGCGCGGCTACTGTCTGATGCATACGACCATGCGCCGACGGAGCCGAAAGCGGTCGCCAACAAAGCGTTTTCGCTTCTGCTGCAAGGCCGGTGGCAGGAGATGTTGGCGTTCGGGAAAGGCGCACTGGATGCCGATCCCACCAACGAAGGCGTCGCCGGCTACCTTGTCCAAGCTGCGCGCTTCGATGCCTCCATTGGTGATCCGATTGACCTCATTCCGCCCCAGTTGAGGGGAACAGCCGCGGTCGCAGTCGGTCGCGTCGACGCGCTTCGCCATAGGGGGATGATGCCGGCGTGGTGGGAGGCCGCGCGGCAGGCGCTCGCCGCGCATCCGGATGATCGCCATGCGCGGCTGTTTGCGGCAGACGCGGACCTCGATGAGATTTTGCGTGACGAGAAAGTGCAGCACGGCCATCTGCTGACGCTTGAGCAGCGAGCGCGGGTCACGGCAGGAACCGGTGTCTTACGCGGCGAGTGGGACCGGGCTCGCTCCTCTGAAGGCGCCGTGCGGCCGGAAGACGCCGCTGTCTGCAGCAATCTCGTTGTGGCGTACATCGCCCTTGATGATCTTCCCGCTGCTCTTGAAGCCGCGCGGCAGGGTCTCGCGGCGGCACCGCAGGACGTGGAGCTCGCGAAGCGCGCCGCATTGGCAGCCGTCGAAGGGAACGATGACGAACTCACGCGCGATCTGCTTGGGCGCCTCCCTGCCGGACCTGACGCGACCATTCTCGGTTTTCGCTACCACGCGGCGCGCGGCCACTGGAGCGAGGTCGCACGGATAGGTCGTGACCAGAGCGACTCCATTCCCGATGTGGAGCGTAGACTTGTTGTGACTGCCTGCCGACTGGCAGAGCTGAAGATTCAGCGGCCGGACGATCTAGAAGCGAAGATCACAGCGATCGCCGAAGAGGCCCACGATGATGCGCGCGCCAGCATCGTCGTCGCAGACTTTGCGCACATGGAGGGCTTGGAGGCCGTCGCGGACTCTGCTTTTCGTTCGGCGCTGCAGTTGATCTCGAAGGACAGCCACATATCCGCACGGCTGATGGTTGCAATGCACGCCGCGCGCCGTGGCGATGCCGATATCGTCGCGGACCTGCTCGACGGGCATGTTGCGGAAGATCACGACAATGACGCACTCCGATCGCTCGCTCGGGCCCTCGTCAATGACAGTCCGATCCGGCAGCGAGCGATCCGCTTCTTCGAGAGGCTTCCGGCCACGATCAAGAGCCTCGAGTTCTATCTCCATGCAGAGGGCCTTCTGCACTACAACCGCGGTGCGCTGAAGGAGGCGGAGACGTGCCTTCGACAAGCGATAGCACTCAGTGCAGATCTGACGAACTACCTGACGCTCTTCTCCACGCTCCGGCGACAGGATCGCCGTGGCGAGATCAAGCCCATTTTGGAAGGGATCGATCTCTCTACTGTGAAAGGGACGGCCGGTCAGAAGATGTACCTCGCCCAGGCGATGTTCGCTGAGGGCCTTCATAGGCCGGCGCTTGAATTTGCGTATGGCGTGCTGCAATCGGCCAAAAACGATCCCGATGCCGCACTGCGCTATTTCGGACTGATGATGTTTGATCTCAACGGTCGTGAAACGCCGCGACCGACGGTGGTCGGGCTGGACGCTTGGGTTAGGCTGGGAGGCACCCATGGCGAGTCAACAGACTTCGTGATCGCCGACGGACCGGATCGGCCGGCAGATCGCGTGGTGAGTCCCAAACACCAGCTTGCGGCTGCAGCCATGGGCCTAAAGGTCGGGGAGGAGTTCACCGTCAAGGCCGCCTTCGGCACGGACGCGGTTTGGCGTGTGGCGGAGATAAAGCACAAATACCTGCACGCGCTGCACGACGTCATGGAAACTTTTCAAACGCGTTTCCCCGACGCGAAGGGTTTCTACACCCTCAAAATGAAAGAGGGCGATGTTCAGCCTGCGCTGGATGAGATCAAGAGGGTCTCCGAGGGAAATAGAAAGCTCGCTGATCTCTATCTGCTGCAGCACTTGCCGATGGGCATGGTGGCGAGCCGACTCGGAGGTGACGCAATTAGTTTCGCCGACTATGTCCGATCGCTCGATCACGACATTGCTGCCTGCGTTGGCACAGCACAGGAACGCGACGCCGCTCAGGAAGTGATCGCGCAGCACCGTGCGGCCGGCGTCGTCTTGGATACGTACACAGCCTGGACCGTCGCGACTCTAGACGCATTCGACGTTCTGATCGCGGTCTTCGGGAAGGTGGTGATTCCGCGGTCCTGCATCGATGAGCTTCGCGCGCTCCGCGACAACAACGAGTTCGGCGGCGAGGACCGGTCGATGACGATCGCCTGGCACGACGGACAGTATGTTCGGCAAGAGCATACCCGCGCGGACGTAGAGGCGCGACGAAACTTCATTTCTGCTCAGATCGCAAAGATCGAGGAACATTGCGCGATCATTCCCGGCGCAGCCCCGGATACAATGTCTGAACTTGCTTCGATGCTGTCCGAGACGTTCGGAACGGACGTACTTGACGAGGCGTATGTCGCGCTGGAGGGGTACGTCCTCGTATCGGAGGATATGTACTATCGACAAGCGGCGACGGCGGCTGTCAGCAGCGAAATCAAGACAGTCTGGCTCCAGCCAATCTTTGCCTTTGCAAGGAAGGCGTCACTGATCGACGCGAAGCGCCAAGCCGAAATTACGGTTAAGCTGGCCTGGCGGCGGCACAGTCACCTCTCGCTCGACGCCGAAACATTATTGAACGTACTGCACGCGGATACAAGCGTGGAGCTTGCCGACTACCGGGCTGCCAGCGCATTCATCGGCACTCGCAATGCCGATCTCATGTCGCATCTCTCGGTCTCTCTCGCGTTCCTGCATCAGATATGGCGGAACGGCACTGCCGCTGAGCTTCGAACCATGCGGGCAACAGGCATACTGTTGGAGCAATTGACCCGTTTTCGGAGTAACGACTGGGCCCTGGTGCTTGCGCTCGTCGAGGACCGAGCGTCATGGGACTTACGCGAATATATCGACCGATGGGTGACCGGACATTTCTTGGGGCTCGACAACTTGCGGCGGGCCGAGCGCGAGCTTGTGGCGATGCGTGCGGCAAATCAGTCCCAAGCGCGTCCGCGGCGAAGGGCGAGCGCGCAGACGAAGGCGGCTCCGAGCCCGGAACACCGATAGGTCAGAGCGCCGGGCATTAGAGGCGAGATGCGGATAGAAACAGAGGTTGTTGACGGCCCGCTGGCGCTGCGAATGCGGCGGCTCGATGCCGCTCGCGCGGGCGCCACCGGCCGCCAGATCCTGACGCTTCCTCTTCTCGCCGCGAGGCTTGCTGGGGGATTTATCGCGCCGGCGACGCAAGAAATCCTATATCCGGCCATAAGGCAGGCGCTGGAGGCGGGCGGATACGAGGACATCGATAAGGTTTGCCAATTGCCTGGTATGCCCGCAGCTGTGCTATCCGCGCTTCGAGACTGGTGGGACATGGAGGTCCCAGCCTCGTTGCCCGACAATGCGCGTCTCAGAGACTTCACCTTGCTCGAGCACCGCGTGCGAGGCGCGCTGCCGCCCGGAATGCTGTCACCACCCGATCTGGTGAAAGCAGCCCTGGAGCGCGTTCATTTCGCGCCAAAGTTGGTCGGAGCGGTGACCATACAAGGCGTTCCGGACGTCAAGCCCATTTGGCGTCCGCTCATCGCGGCGCTCGGCGATGTCGTGCCGGTGCGATGGATTGCATCGCGACACAGCGGACGGTCCTGGTTTAGTGGAGAGATCGAAACGCACCCTCCAGGAGCAGCTTCGCTTCTGTCCGTCGATCTCTGTGCCGACCCACGAAGCGAAGTGCGGGAAGCACTGCGCTGGGCACGCATGCTGGTGACGACCGAGAGAGTCCCTCCCGATCAGATTGCCATCTCATCCGCTTCGCCCACGGCCTGGGACGATACATTTCTGGTTCTCTCGCGCGAAGCCGGGCTCCCCGTGCATTTCACACACGGAATCCCAGCGCTTGCGACCCGCGAAGGACAGACCTGTGCTGCCCTCGCGGACATCCTCTTACGTGGGCTGTCACAGGAGCGTGTGAGACTTCTGTTTGCCCGTCTCCCGCGTAACCCAGCCAAACAGAACCTGCCTGCTGACTGGGCCAAAGGCTTGCGCCGGAGCGCGGCGCTGACAAGCCCAGGGCTTTGGCGGCATGCGCTTGAGCAGACGCGCGGCGAGCGCGTCGATGGCGACCTTGCCGAACGCGCATTGTTGCCGATTCTTGACGAATTGGCCCGCGGCATTGCATCAGCAGACATGGTCGGACGCCGTCTCTTGAAGGGATCGGCACTCACCTTGTGGCGGGACGCTTTGCGTATGGCTCCCCCGCAAGCCATCGAGCTCTCCTTGCAGGCTCTACGCGTCGCCGATGGACGCGAGCCAGGAAATTCGATCGCGTGGGGACCTGCCCGTCACGTCGCGGCCGCGCCACGCGCTCATGTTCGCCTCATTGGGCTCGACGCGAACGCGTGGCCAAGACGGTCGAGCGAGAATGCATTGTTACCGCAGCACCTTCTCGGACACCTCCGACTTCCGTCTGCGGACGCAGCCGAAGGCGACCAGGTGATGCATGACATTATCATCGACCAATCGCAGAATTACACGCTGTCGCGCGCTTACAGAAGTGCGACGGGCTCCCTGCAGGCCTCGAGTATATTGTGGCCGAAGGATCGCGAGCGGGTTGTGGGGCGCAGCGCGATCCCTGCACACGCCTTCAGCGAGAGCGATCGTCTCTACGCGCGCCCCGTTGACGCCGGTAAGGACTCGCAGGTGCGCGCAAGTCGTGCCTGCTGGCACGCATGGTGGGACGGCGAGCAGCACACCACACATGACGGGCGGGTCCGTCCCGACCACCCGCTTATCGTCGAGGCCCTCGCCGAAGTTCAATCCACGACGTCGCTCCACCGGCTTCTCTGCGATCCGCTGGGGTTCGTCTGGGAATACGCGCTTCACTGGCGCGCGCAGAACCTCGACCCGCAGCCGCTTGCGCTCGATCATCGCTCGTTTGGCGAACTTGTTCATGCGCTCATCGGAGGCGTGCTGCGGGGCGGCGTCCCCCGCACCGGCGACGAGATTGGGATCGCCCTGAATCGAGAGGCGGCGCTCCTGACCGGAACCTGGCCGATAATTAGGGCCGTCCCACCGGGCCTTCTTTGGGAGCACACCATCGCAATGGCCCGCGAGCGCGCTTTTCGAGGGCTCTCAGACGCTCTGGGCGAAGATCGCGGAGCGGCCTGGACAGAGCTTTCCTTCGGTGAACCTCGGAACGAGCCTCATCCATGGACCACACTGGCGCCCGTCGCTATCGGACAAACCGGTGTTTCCTTCCGAGGGCGGATCGATCGCCTTGACCAAGATACGGCGCGCGGCGCAGTCGTCATTACTGACTATAAGGTTGGAGCAGCGCCTGAGCGAAAGAAGCCAGTTGTGTTCGATCGTGGTGCTGAACTTCAGCGGGTCTTCTATGCGCTTGCGGTGCGGTCCCTTCTTCCTGATGCTCGAAACGTGAGTTCGCAGCTGACGTACCTTAAGCACGACCCTGCGCGCACCCTCAGATTGATGAACGAAGAGCTTGAAAACGCCATCGACCACGCCGTCGCATTCACCGCGGCAGGTGTACACCTGCAACGCAGTGGCCAGATCGCCCCCGGTCCAGCGCCGGTGTTCTTCGATCCGCTTTCGATTGCTCTGCCGACGGACGTGGATACGTACCGTCGTGTGAAGCGCCGTGTGTTTGCCCAGGCGAACGCAGCGCTCGACAAGCTCTGGAGCAGCCCGTGAGCGTGCCCGATCTCAACGCCCGCAGGCGCGTACTCACCGATTTCGAATCCAACATGCTGGTCGAGGCCGCCGCGGGCACCGGCAAGACGTCGTTGATGGCCGCCCGCGTCGCGATGATGGTCGCAAACGGGATTGATCCTTCAAAGATTGCCGCGATCACCTTCACCGAGCCTGCGGCGAGCGAGCTTGAGGCGCGGATACGCTGGACCATCGACGAGCTCCGCAATGGACGGCTGCCGCCCGCCCTATCCGGGATTGTCTCGTTGCCCCTGGACAAAGCTGCAAGCGCGCATCTCGATTTGGCCACACCACGCATCGGAGAGATCACGGCAACGACGATCCATGGGTTTTGCCAAGGCATCCTTCGTTCGCACGGGATCGACGCCGGCCTGGACCCCGGTTCGCGCGTGATCGATGAGACCATTGCCGATACCCTCTTTGATGAAGTGCTTGCGACCTGGCTGAGGGAGATGCTGGGGCGCGGCGCCCAACAGGACGGTCCGGTGGCGGTTCTTGCAAAGGACGATCCACTGGGCGTGGTTGAGCGGCTGCGCGAGCTTGCAGACCTTCGCCGAAAGCATCGCACCGCGACAGCGCCATCGCCGGATTTCTCGACTCGGCCGGACCGCACGTTCGCCGACGCCGTCAGCACATTTTCCCGCTGGCACGCGGCGGGACCCAGAGAGACCGGGACAGCGGATCTCATAGTAGATCTCGAGCGCCTCGCTGCGTTTTTCAATGGCGATCACGCGCATGCCGGATTTTCTGCGCTCTGGCGCCTGACTAAACCGCCGCGCATCAACATGATGCGGCAGAAGAGCATCGACCTTTTGCCTTACGACAGAATGCGCGCCTGGAGGCAGGCGCTCGGCGAATCAGACGGGCGGCGTCGAGGACAGGAAGCAGCGGAACGCTACGAAGAGGTACGAGAGGCTTACCGAACCCTGATTGGCTCCATTGCGCAAAAGTTGGTGCACGAACTGGCTGCGCATCTAACCGGAGTGATCGATGCTTATGATCGGCGCAAGCGCGAGGCGGCCGTCCTCGACTTCGATGACTTGCTGCGGCAGGCGCGCGCGCTGATCTGCGAGAACCCCGATATTCGCGCCTGGCTCGCCGGCCGCTATGCGTACCTGCTGGTCGATGAATTCCAGGATACCGACCCCGTGCAGGCGGAAATCGTTTTCTGCATCGCCGCGCAATCCCAGCCCGAGACTTGGAGCAGCGCCGTCTTGCGACCCGGTGCGCTGTTCCTCGTTGGTGACCCCAAACAGGCGATCTATCGCTTTCGCGGCGCTGACGTGGAGTCCTACGCGCTCGCCAAGTCCGTCATTACGAAGGCTAAGAATGGCTGCCTGCTTGCGGTCACGGCGAACTTCCGGTCCCGCCCGGAAATTATCGCGCACGTGAATCGCGTGTTTCAGGACGTTCTGGAGAAAGCAGGCCAGCCGGGATTCGTACCGCTCGCGCCGACCCTCGAACTGCCGGCATTGCCTTTCGCGGCGGCCGCGAAACTGACCATCGACGTTCAGCGAGACGCGAACGCTGAGGAACAGCGCGAAGCGGAAGCGTCCGCCGTCGCCGAGCTGTGCGTGCGCCTGATCGGCGCACTGAAGATCAGTCGGCCGGACGGGACGCAGCGGTATTTGCGCGCAGGCGACATCGCGCTGCTCGCGCCGACACACACCGACCTTTGGCGCTACGAGCGTGCCCTTGAAGGCCGGCGCATTGCGGTGGCTTCTCAAGCGGGCCACGCGCTATTCCGGCGCCAGGAGCTTCAGGACGTCCTCGTACTTATTCGCGCGATCTCGGATCCATTGGATACGCTGGCCTTCGGGGCGCTCATGCGAGGTCCCGTGGTCGGGCTACGCGACGAAGACCTCCTCGATATCACGGCGGCGCTCTCTCCCGACCAGGACGGTCGCCGGCGCTTCCAGCTCCGCACGCCGTCGGACGAGGTGGTCCATCCCCTCGCCAGGGAGGTTCTGGTGAAGCTTCAGGCGCTTCATCGCTTTGCCGCAGAACTCACGCCGATGCAGCTCGTCGCCTTCGCGATCGAGCGCCTTAACTTGCGAGTGGTCATGGCCGCACGGCACAGCCAGCGGAACGCGCGTGCGCTCGCGAACCTTGACGCTATCGTCGAACTCGCCAGACCCTACAACGTAGCTGGTCTTCGCGCCTTCGCGCTCGATCTTCAACGCGGGTGGCAGGGCAAACGTCGCCATCCGGAGGGAAGGGTCGACGCGTCCGAAGACTCGGTGGAAATTGTCACCATGCACAGCTCAAAGGGTCTCGAATGGCCCGTTGTCATTACGGTGAACTCATCGACCCGCTTCAAGCCTCAGGACCAGTTTGTATATCGGCAATCCGACGATACGATCCACTGGATCGTTGGAGGCATCGAACCGCCTGCGCTCGCAGCAGCCCGCGAAGAGGAGGAGTTTAACGAGGCACGGCAGCGCGAACGGCTCTGGTATGTCGCGACGACGCGCGCTCGCGATCTGCTGGTGATCCCGGAGCTGCCGGGCGCACCCTCACGCTCATGGTCGAGGGTCATGAATCTCGGGCAAAAGGAGCTTCCCGAAATCCAAGCTGACATCTTGCCTGATCCCGTCCCGAGCGTTCTGCAGCGCATCGCCAATGATCAGACTGAGACCGTCTTCGCGGCCCAAGGGGAGACGTTGGCAGATGCGTCACCGCCGATCATATGGGACCGACCAAGCGAACGCGATGCGGATCGCGGCGCCGAGATCGTGGACGCGTTTGTTATCGACGACGCGCCGCATGCGCTGCCGGAGATCGATGGCGCGGGCGCGCTGCGCGGTTCGATCCTGCACAAGCTTATGGAAGAACTCCTCACTGGCGAGCTTGGATCGACCCGAGACCAGGCGGCAGCACGCGCGGCCGAGCTGCTCGTCCAATTGAAAGCGAACGTCCGCGATAAGCCGGATGAAGGAGGACCCGACGCGCTCGAAATGGCGGAGACGGCCCTGCGCACGTTGGCTCTCCCTGAGCTCGCACCCTTTCTCCACCAACTTGTTCCCGAAATTCCGGTCTGGGCGGCAAATCCACCGCACTACCTCGCCGGGCGCGCAGACGCGGCCGCGATCAAGGAGGGCCGCATTGCGCTCATCGTCGACTGGAAATCGGACGTAAATCCGACCCCGGGGGCGCATGGCGCGCACGTAGCGCAGCTGCGCGACTACCTTCGCGTCACGAATGTGGAACGGGGTGCCGTCGTCTACATGACCCCAGGCCAAGTATCCTGGATCGAACGCACGTAGCGTCACCAGGGCGGATTCAGTATTGGTGTCGGAGTGCAGACAACCACCCGGCGCGAGCCGCGTGTCATCGCGACGTAGAGATTGCGCGCGTTGAGCACGCCGGCGTTGAGGACGACCGAGATGTCGGCTTCGAGACCCTTTAGCAACAGGGTGCTTCCGACGGAACGCCTGGCAAGCGGCCGGCCAATCAGCCTGGACTGTTCCCGGATCGTGACCGTCGCGTCTCGGAACGATGGTCCCCCAGCCGAGGCCGCTAGTTGCAGCGCTCGTTGCGCGGCCGCCAGCACCGCGGGGCGGTAGCATCGGACGCCGCCCGCACGATTGATCGCGGCGAAGAGATCGGCGACCCCCGCGAGCGATTGCGATGCGTCGAATTTCACGGCCGCCTGCTCGATGTCGGAAAGGGCCCGGCCGAGTTTGCCTGCGCGCGCTGCCGCGACCGACCGCACGAGGTCGTCTGCGGAAAAGGCGCTCATCAAATTCTCTGCGAAATCGGCCACGACGGAGAGCGCACCCGGGCTGGCGAGATCGAGCGCGCCGCCGAAATCAGTCAGATCGCGCAGGTCAACGGCCTCCACGGTCACCGCTCCCTCGACTTGCCGAGCGAAGCGGCGCTGCCCGCGGGGGTCGGTGCTGTCACCAATGATCAAGACCTTCATCTCACCCGGCGCGTGCACAGCGGCGGCCGCTTGCCGCAGCGAATCGTCTCGTCGGCCGTCGAGCTGAACCCATTCGACGCCGCTGGGCGCGGCCCGAACGTCGATCGGCTTGCCGGTCGCCAGACCGGGCCGTATGGCCAGCAGCCAATTTCCCAGGTCGTCGGCGCCCGCGTTGATCCATCGCCAAGGGGTCGCGAGTTCTCCCGCAACCGGAAAAAACGGCACGACGTCTGTCTGCCAGTTCGCCAACGGATCGCCGCCGAATCCAAAAATCGACTGAAAGGGATCTCCGACGATGGCAGTAGGCAGGCTTTGTGCCAGCCATGTTACGAGGGAGTGCTGGCGGATCGAACAGTCTTGGTACTCGTCGACGAATAGGTGCGAGAAGCTCGCAGCGAGGATGTCGTTCAAGTGGCCGGCAGCGACGAGCCGCGCTGCCGTGTCGCGGATTGCTTCGTAATTCGGCCGGACTGCGTTGATGATTCGAGGATCGTGCGCCGCGCGTTGCGGAAACGTTGAGATCAGCCTGATGGCGAAGCCGTCGAGTGTGGTGGCGCGATAAGCGCTTGGCCTCACGCCAACTCTATCGAGGCGGCCACGGAGCGCCGCGACCCCCGCGTTGGTGTGCGTCAACACCAAGATCGGCTTTGACCCGGCGTGTCGCGCGAGAGCGTCGGTGATGAGTTGGGTCTTGCCGCAGCCCGCCGGAGCGACCACCAGCCCGCGGCTTATCGAACGCAAGTCGATTTCAGCGGCTGCCATCTTCGACCCAGTCAAGAACGCCGTCCATGACGCTGGTGAGGCTGCCGTCGGCAGCGGCGTAGGCAGGGCCCACGATGGTCCGCCCTGCCGTCTCCATCGTGCTGATTGTCTTTAGCCATCCAAAGCGCGCTGCGGCGTTCCCCAAAAGAGCGCGGCTGTCGGGAGACAGGCCGTCTATAACTGCTTCCGTCTCCAGATCGCCCAGCGCCTTGGAGCCTCCGGAAATCGACTTGATGTGCGCTTCAATCAACGCGCGGTCCTTCGTCTCGATAGCGAGCTCAAGCAACTCGTTCGCAGGACCGTCCGGCAGTGCAGCGAACAGCTCCTGCTCGAGCGCGCGCCCGGCGGCCCATGCGAAGACCCTGCCGCCGCCCCTGATAAAAGCTGCCTCGGCCGCTGTTGGAGCGGGCTTGTCGCTGTCTCTTAGAATGGCGATCCGATAACCGAGGGACTGCAAAGCGAGAGCGCGGCTGAAGGTTTCGTCGCCGTTGCCGTTGACCAAGGCCGCACCGCAGGCGGACAGTGACGTCTCCCCGCTCGCGGTGAAGTGCTGGTCCAGACCGCGCATCAGGCCGATTTCGCTTCCGCCCTCGCACACCACAATCGAAGACGCGAGCAACGCGTGGGCGTGAGCGCGGATCGTACCTTGCACATCTCCAGCATCGCTCGCGCGGCTGACAGTATGCTGTCCGCTCTTCGCGCGGACGATTTGAAGCTGGTGTGCGCTCAGCTCGGTGACGGCGATCGGCGAGTGGCTCGTCGCAAAGACCTGCAGCGGCGAGTTCTCTTCCTTCGCGCCCAGTGCAGCGAGTAGTCGTATGATGCGGTGCGGCTCGAGTCCGTATTCCAGCTCGTCAATCAGAAATGTGGTAACGTTCTTTGCTGCTTTGCGCTGCAAGGCGGCGATCAGTAGGCGCGACGAACCAAGGCCGAGCGCCCGTAGCGGCACGCCCTCCTCGTCATGGAGAGAGATGGTCCCGCCCGTGAAGGTGACCGAGCCGGCATCGATTAGCGCCTGCACAGCGGCGCCAACGGGTACACCCATATCCCCGGCGGCTGCCTTGACGATCTTGAGCGGCTCCTCGAGCTCCTTGAGCTCCTTTTGGTCGAAGGTGTCGCGCATCTCACGCGCCGCGCGGGTCAGCTCCTTCGATGCGTCTGTCTTGCCGTCGGTGAGTTTGGTCAGCACGGATCCGCGTCGCCAAGTCAGATGCGTGTCGCCGGTGACGCCCAGCCTTGCGGGAGCGATGCGTGTGCGATCTGCCCAGTTGAGGTTTCGGACCCGACCTGCAGCCTGTGCGCGCGGCGAGATGAGCGTCCACTCCGGCTCAAGGTCGTCCTGGACAGTGAGCTGCAGAGTCAGCGCGGTTTCGAGGCCGGCGCCCGGCTCCGGTTCTACCAACCCGGTAGCCACATCGAAGCCCACGAGGAAGTCGCCGTAGGCGTCAATGTTCTTCAAGGGATCGTCCAAAGCGCCGAGAGTAAGTGCAATGCGGATGGGATGACCGAAATCGAGAGCGTGAAAGTCGGCGTCAGTGAAGGAGAGCGACCGCCGAGCGCCGAGACAAAGGTCGATCGCATCAAGGATGGTTGACTTGCCGCTGTCTCCCGGCCCGATCAGGCAATTTATCCCCGATCCCGGTAGCCAGCGAAGGCCTTTGACCGCCCGGAAGTTTTCGATCTCAAGTACCCGAACCAGCGCCATACCATTTCCCCCAAGATCGCTGGCCACCAAAACGTGCAGGGAACCGGTGGTCCCCGGCAGTCCGGGCCCAAATCCCCGTGTCCTCTGCGGACGGTCTTGACTTACAATGCAAATGCATTACATGGGATAGCGTGACGACGCAAGGAGCCGGCTATGGCCAAGACCGCCGAAATCCTCGAGATCCCCGCGACCATCACAGACCGCGGCCAGACCACTGTGCCCGCCGCCATCCGCAAGATGCTCGCCCTTGGCAAACGCGACCAGGTCGTATTTCGCGGACTGGCGGACGGCACCGTCATGATCTCGAAGAAGGAGGTGCGCGCGGAGGAGGGTGATCCCGTAATCGGGAAGTTTCTCGCATTCCTAGCGCGAGATATGACCGACGTACCCGCACGGATTCGGCCCGTGCCGAATTCTCTGCTCACGCGAGGCAAGGCCTTGGTTAAGGGCGTCAAGGTCAACCTTGATGCAGCCCTCCCGGACGACGACGCATGAGCGAAGAGATCGTTGAGATCAACGGGTGGACGATTTACGCGCACCCGCTGTTTCTCGACCAGCTCGAGGCGATGATCGAAGCGGTCGAAAAGGCCCGGCAGAAGGACCCGAAGACATATAAGAAAAAGCGCGCGGCGAAACTTCTTGCGGCCGTCTTGAAGATTGCGTTCGAGGATGTTCCCGGCGACCCCACTCGCGACGTCTATCGACAGGGGAGCACGCTCGGCGACGATTATAAGCACTGGTTTCGCGCCAAATTCCTTCAGCAGTTCCGCCTCTTCTTTCGCTACCAACAATCAGAGAATGCCAAGATCATCGTCCTCGCATGGGTGAACGATGATACAACGCTGCGGGCCTACGAGAGCGCAACGGACGCTTACGCTGTCTTCAGGAAGATGTTGGATCGCGGGAACCCTCCAGACACGTGGAGCGCACTCTTGGCAGCCGCGTCGAGCGTTGAGTCCAAGCGGCGCCTCTCGCGCACGACGCGCTTGAAGTGATATTGGCTAGATTCCTTCAAGAAATTTCCGCTGGGCAATCGACGTAGAAGGGTCGGCCTAGCGTGGACATTGGCAACGACCAGGGACGATTCGTGAAATGCCTACCATCCAGCTTTCAGCAACGCCCAAAGGCAATGGCTATCAAGCGACCGTAACATTTCCCGACGGCGTCTCCATCAGCTCTGACGAAACCTATCCGACAGTTGGTGAAGCCATCGCCGCCGCGGCGATGAAGCTGCTCGACATGCCGGACCGCCTGGCGCGATTGGATCAGCAAGGCGGTTAGCCACGTGTTCACAACATCTTTTGCAAATCGCAAGCTAGAATCTGCAGCCACCAGATGATCAACTTCGGGATCGTGCTGCGCCCGCTCGCACCATCCGATGAAGCAAAGCGCCATCAAGCGCCGAGCCAGCGAAACGACTTCCGAAGAAGGGCGTGCCCGCCCGTACGGACCCACTCGCCATGCGCCACGATGACGCGCTGGCAATTCCAACTGAACACCTTCCCTCGCGCCTTTCGTGCTGGTGCGCGGTTGATGAACGACAACCGCCATTCCAGCGGCGCACAGGCCTGGTCCTGCGTGAGGCCGTCGAGGCGCGCGAGGAAGCGAAACCAACCCCAGTGCTTGCGGAGAAAGCGATCGCTGAAAGTCTGGACCAAGTCGGCAACGATGGCAGTGCCCGACGGCCGGTGAAAGAACACAACCTCGTCCATGGCGAACGAGCCGCGAAACCAGGCCTGGTCGATGTCGGGATGCCAGTCGTGCGGCGGATTGTCCGTGAGCGGCTCGCGAAACGATAAGTCGGATCGCTTCTTGATTGTCGACTGCGGCCCCCATAGCGCCGCCTCCGGATAGGCCGCCTTCCACTCCTTCAGGTAGAGATGGTGGAGTTTGTTGGGGCTCACGAGATGGCGGACCGGTCCCAGACGGTCAACATCGGCGCGCAGATCCACAGTCAATCTGACGGGCGACCAAACCCACAGATCGCCGTTCTCCAATCGGGCGATGACGGAGCGCGTCGGGTAGGGCGCGCCATAGAAGCTGACGTTCTCCCCTTCGGCGATCCACAGCGCGTCGTGCACTTGCTCGAGCATTAAGGCGCTTCAACCTACCTTGAACCGGCAGCGGCACCGATTTTTATCAGAAAAAAGACTCGTGCACGTGCCGCAACCAGAAAGGGCGTTCAGCGCCCACGGCGCCGGCCGGTTTCCCCCTGCTCGCGTCAGGCAGTCCCAGCTGGGAACGAGCCGAGTTGCGTCGCGTTGCTGTTCAAACCCGTGCGAGGTGTGACATGGCCCTGTCCCCGGAAATGCAAAAGTGCGTAGACGCCTGCCTCGACTGTTACAAAACGTGCCTCGGCATGGCGATGAACCACTGCCTGGAGACAGGCGGCGAGCACGTCGCGCCGCCGCACTTCCGACTGATAATGGCCTGCGCGGAGATGTGCCGGACCTCGGCGCACTTCATGCTGATCTCCTCGCCCCACCACAAGCACACCTGCCGGGAGTGCGCGGAGATCTGCACCGAGTGCGCCAAGGACTGCGAGCGGCTCGACGGGATGGAGGACTGCGTCGCTGCGTGCCGCGCCTGCGCGAAATCCTGCAGCGCGATGGCGGCGTGAGGCAGCCATGAGAAGCCAGCGGATAGCAGAAGAGGGCAGGGGCGAGACGCTTATAGTCGTGCTCGACGACGGCGAGGACGCGTTCTCCCGCCTTCAGGAGTTCGCTCGGAAGGAAGGCGTGTCCGCCGCTTCGCTCACGGCGATCGGCGCGTTCTCGCGCGCGACCGTTGGTTGGTTCGACTTCGCCAGCAAGTCCTACAAGGAAATCGCCGTCGACGAGCAGTGCGAAGTCTTGAGCGCGATCGGCGACGTCGCAGTGGGCGACGACGGCAAGGCGAGCTTGCACGTCCACGTCGTGCTCGGCCTGTCGGACGGGTCGACGCGCGGCGGCCACCTGCTCAAGGGGACGGTCCACCCGACGCTCGAGGTCGTGCTCACCGAGACGCCGGCGAAGCTGCGGCGGCGCAAGCGCCCCGCGCTCGGCATCGCGCTGATCGACGCCGATCCGCAGCAGAATTCCGGCGGTCAGTGAACGCCGAGCGCGTTCTCGAGCTGCCGTTTCGTCATCTTTGACCGTCCGGCGATGTGCTGTCGCTGCGCCTGCGCGTAGAGCTCGTCGCGTGTGTGCCCGTCGGCAGAATGCGCTCGCGCGCGGGCAGCCTTCTCGCCGCGCGCCGTCGTCTTGCGCGCGTCCTTGCCGCCCATCGACCGCGTGCTCTCGCGCTTCCCAGACCCGCCGACGCGGGACTTGCCTTCGCGCTCCTGCTGGCCGGTCTTGCCTTCGGCTTCCTTTTTCTCGGTGCGGCGCAGATTGCGCTTGTTGCGCCCCTCGCTCTCGTACTTGGAATCGCCAGCTTCCTCCAAGGCGATCGCGATCGCCTGCTTACCGCTTTTGACCGGGCCGCCCTTGCCGCCGGGACCGCTTTTCAGCTCGCCGTGCTTGAACTCGTGCATCACGCGGCCGGTGATGCGCTTCTGCCGTGCGGATTCAGCCATTTCGGCCTCCTGTTCTCAGAGCATCTAGAGAAAACGGAAGCAGAGCAGGCTAGTTCCGGAACGCACCGGTCGGCCCGCAAGTTAATGGTCAAGTCGTGAGGTAGATCAATGACTGCGATCCGCGAATTCCGCATCCACCGCTTCGGCGGCCCCGAGGTCCTCCAGGCCGACGAGGTCGAGCCGTCGCTTCCAGATGCCTCGCAAGTGCTGGTCGCGGTGAAAGCGGCGAGCGTCAATCCCGTCGACTTCAAGATCCGGAACGGCAAATACCCGGCGGTGAAGGAAGACCGGCTGCCCTACACACTGGGGCGCGACGTCTCTGGTGTCGTCGAGAAGTGCGGCGCGCAGGCGACCGCGTTCAAGGTCGGCGACGAGGTCTTCGGCATGGTCGGCATCAACGGCGGCGGCTACGCCGAGAAAGCCGTGCTCGACCAAAAGGGACTGGCGCGCAAGCCAGCCGCGCTGGACGACGTCCACGCTGCGGCCATCCCGCTCGCGGGACAGACCGCGTGGCAAGGCCTGTTTCGCCACGGCCAGCTGAAGGCCGGCCAGTCCGTTTTGATCCACGGCGGCTCCGGTGGCGTCGGCCACTTCGCCGTGCAGTTCGCCAAGGCGAAAGGCGCGCGGGTGCTGACGACAGTCTCAACCGACAACGTCAACTTCGCGCGGTCGCTCGGCGCCGACGTCGTGATCGACTATAAGACGCAGCGCTTCGAGGACCACGCGTCCGACCTCGATATGGTCTTCGACCTAATCGACGGCGAGACGCGCGAGCGCTCCTGGCCGCTCCTCAAACGGGGAGGGGTGCTCGTGTCGACTCTGACCGATCCCTCGCAGGACAAGGCCAAGCAGCATGGTGTGCGCGCATTGCGCTATACGGTTGAGGCCGATGGCGCCGAGCTCGCGGAGATCGCAGAGCTGGTGACTGCCGGGAAGGTGAAGCCGCACGTCGCAAAGACGTTTTCTCTCGAACGAGCACCCAGGCGCTGAGCGACGTCGAGAAGGGCCACTCGGTAGGCAAGGTCGTGCTCACCGTCGAATAGCGGCAGCGCCAGCTTGGCGAAGCCGGACAACCGGAGTGATTTGAAATGACGTCCGACCACCCGAAGCCGCCGTTCCCGTCGCAGAAGCAGCCGATGCCGGGCTCGACCGGCAAAATGGACCCGCGGCCCGACCACGGGGAAGAGAGTTACAAGGGGTCGGGCAGGCTGAAGGGCCTGAAGGCCATCATCACCGGTGGCGACAGCGGCATCGGGCGGGCAGTCGCGATCGCCTACGCCCGGGAGGGCGCTGATGTCCTGATCGCCTATCTCAGCGAAAATGACGACGCGCAGGAGGTGAAGGCGCTTGTCGAGAAAGAGGGACGCAAGGCGGTCCTCATCTCTGGTGATATCCGCGATCCAAAGCACTGCAGGACGATCGTCAAGCGCGCAGTCGACGAACTCGGTGGCGTCGATATCCTCGTCAACAACGCCGCGCATCAGGCGACCTTCAAGGACATCGGCGATATCAGCGATGAGGAGTGGCAGACGACGTTCGAGGTCAACATCCACGCGATGTTTTATCTCGCGAAGGCCGCTGTCCCGCACATGAAGCCGGGCAGTGCGATCGTCAACACGGCGTCGGTGAATTCCGACATGCCGAACCCGATCCTGCTCGCCTACGCGACCACCAAAGGCGCCATCCAGAATTTCACCGGCGGCCTAGCGCAGATGCTGGCGGAGAAAGGCATCCGCGTGAACGCGGTCGCGCCGGGGCCGATCTGGACGCCGCTCATCCCGTCAACGATGCCCGAGGACGCCGTAAAGTCGTTCGGGAAGCAGGTGCCGATGAAACGGCCCGGGCAGCCGGCGGAATTGGCGACTGCTTACGTCATGCTTGCCGACCCGCTCTCCAGCTACACGTCGGGAACGACGGTCGCGGTGACGGGCGGCAAGCCTTTCATCTAGTGGAGACCGCTCAACGCCGGTTCGCAAGCTCGGCGAGCACGTCGCCGTGGCAGGCGAGCGGCGCGCACCAGCAGACGAGGTCGCGGCCGCGCAGCTCCTCGAGCGCGCCCATCAGATCCGGCTGCGCGACGATCCAGGCGCGGTACTTCGCGATGACGTCCGCGCGGGAGCCGTCGCGCCCGATCACGAACGGATTGCCCCACTTGCTGGGCCGTCCGATGTAGACCCGCGACCGGTCCGAGCGTTTGCCGACGTTCCGCGCGTTCAACACTTTGCACATTTGCGTTCTCCTTTCCGCACACGCTCGAAGGCCCCGCCTCGCGGCGGGGCCTTCGTCGCCGAACCTCAGTCGCGGTTCGGGCGGGACCAGATGAGCGAGTGGCCTTCCTCGCCTTCGACCTCGACCAGCGTGGCGTAGATCGGAGCCGCGAAGCTCGGGTCGTCCAGCTTGACCGAGAGGTAGTCGCGGTTCTGCTCCTGCGACTTTTTCTTCCAGGCGGCGCCGAACTCCGCGTTATGCGGTGCACCGCATAAGACCGATTATGCGTAGCGCGGGATTATGCGGAGTCGTTGGCTGGTAGCTGCGGTTTTCCAGGGCTTTTGCCGCTGTGTCGCTCCGCATAATGACGGGGCGCTGTCCGCGGCGCCTCGCGTGTTTGCGAGACGCCGCGGTGCAGGTCAGCGCGACCAGATCAGCGCACACTCGCCATCGTCGCCTTCGAAGAGATTGGCGTAGATGGGCGCCGTGAAGGACGGATCGTCGAGCTTGACCGAGTGGTAGGAGCGGTTGTCCTTCGAAGTCCGGCGCCAGGCGGCACCGATCTCGACGCCTGAGACGATCACGCGCAGGTCTGGCGCCTTGTCGCTGGTGGAGGCGGGATCGCTGGGGACGATGCGCGCCTTGGCATCGATCGCGAGCGTCTTGATGGTGCCGGTGTAGGTGCCATCGTTGCTGCGGGTGAACGAACCGATCTGGGACATGGTGGATCTCCTGTGCTGTGTTCAAGCCCGCGACCATCGCGGCCTTGTGGCGATCGAAAGCCCCGGGACGGCCGACCCGCACCGTCAGGCCGCAGCGCATGCGAAGGACGGCGTGCGGCGATCTTGTTGCTGCGCGAGGAGCGGCGCAGCCGCGGGGAAGAAGATCGCCGGCACGCTGTTGCGGGGAACAGGCCGGGTCGCAGACCGCATCTCGGGGCAGATCCGCCCAGCAAGGTCCGTCGGTCGCAGGGCATCACGGCACGCCCGGAGAACCACCCGGCTCCAATCGGACACGCACGGCACGAGCGCGCCCAACACAACCGCTGACTGACGTTCCGAACAGCAACCACCTCGACCATAGTCCAGCCTCCACATGCAGAAGGGGGCGACATGCCAACAGGTGTCTATGTCCGTCAGAACGCGGTCTGTGACCGATTGAAGGCGGGAATGGCCGCAGACCACGCGGCCGACTTTGCTCAATGGCTCCGCGGGCGCCGATACACGCCACTTACCATCGTCGAGAGGACACGGCTGCTTGCGAGCTGGACGCACTGGGCGCGCGAGGAAGGCTACAGGCTGGCTGCAATCCGTGAGGCGCACGCGGCCTCGTTCGCCTTGATCGAAGCGGGACATCGGCCGCGCTTCCGCGGCGACCTCAACAAGGACGCGGTCGAGTGCGCCAAGCTGTTCATCGCCTACCTTGAGGATCAGGGCGTGATGACGCGATTGCCGGCTAAGCCGGCCGCGCCACTGGTTGTCGAGTTTGCGGCTTGGGCCCGCGAGCAGCGCGGCCTGGCTGAAACGACGCTGGCCACGTATCTCGGGACGATTACTCCCTTCGTCGATGCGCTGGGGGATATCCCGACGGCCTACGACGCCGTTTCGATCCGAGCATACATGATCGAACGCGCGAAAGCCTGTCAATGATCGCGGAATTGGGCCCCTGCGTTTTCGCGCAAAAGGGACCCCTGTTTTGAAAGGCGCATTGGCTAGCGCCCGATCAGGCGAAGCTGGTCAGGGTTGCGCAGCCTGATCGGGCGCGTGTGATTGGCTACTACGGCCTTAGTTCTGTGAGCGGCTCTTGAAGCGCCAGGATTCGTTTCCGGTCTCGACGATCTCGCAATGGTGCGTCAGGCGATCGAGCAGCGCGGTGGTCATCTTGGCGTCGCCGAAGACGGTTGGCCATTCTCCGAACGCCAGGTTGGTGGTGATGATGATGCTGGTGCGCTCGTAGAGTTTTGAGACGAGGTGGAAGAGCAACTGCCCTCCGGCCTGGGCGAAAGGCAAGTAGCCCAGTTCGTCGAGGACGACGAAGTCGAGCCGGGTGAGATAGTCGGCGATGCGGCCCTGACGGTTGGCGCGGGCTTCAGTCTCGAGCCTGTTGACCAGATCGACGACATTGAAGAAGCGGCCGCGCGCGCCGTTGCGGATTAGCGCCCGGGCAATGGCGATGGCCAGGTGAGACTTGCCTGTGCCAGTGCCTCCGACCAGGACGATGTTGCGCTGATCGGCGACGAAGGCGCCGCCGGCGAGGTCACGGATCAGGACCTCGTTGACGAGCGTGCTGGTGAAGTCGAAGTCGTCGATATCTTTGGCCAGCGGCAGCTTCGCGACGGTGAGCTGGTATTTGATGGAGCGCGCCTGCTTCTCCGATATCTCGGCCTGCAGCAGATCGCCGACGATCTTTGGAGGCTCGTGCTGCCGCTTGATGGCGACGCCCATGATCTCGTCATAGGCCGAGCGCATCCCGTAGAGCTTCAGCGCTCCCATCAGTTCCAGCACTTCGATGCGTTCCATGGCTGCTCGTCCTCCTGAGACTGTCATAGCGAGCGCAGTCGGCGATCGGCTCATGAGCCAGCTTCAGCGCCTGGGGAATGGAAAGGATCGCGCCCGGCGCCGGGTCGCGGCCGCGGGCCAGGATGTTGAGGATCACCGACGACGAGGAGACGCCATGCTCAATGGCTTCCTGGCAGGCAGCCTCGACCGCATTCAATCCGTCGCTCAGCACGCAGGTGAGGATCGACACCATCTGCCGGTCGCCATCATCGACAGTTTTGAGCTTGCGGCGCACCTTCTCCATGGCCGCCGGCAAGACCCAGTCCCGGAACGGGGCGCCGTTGCGCAGCCCGCCAGGCTTGCGAGCCAGCACCGGCACGTAGTGCCAGGGATCGTAGATCACCTCATTGCGGCCGAAGCAGCGGGCATGTTCTCCAACAACCGCGCCATCCTGGCGGATGACGATGCGGTCGGCATAGGCATGGATCTCGACCGGCCGGCCGACGGCGCTCGACAGCACCGAGTATTTGTTGTTGTCGAAGCGCACCGTGCAGGTCTTCGAGACAGAGGCGGGGATGCAGTGGAAGCCGTCGAAGCGTCCGGCATAGGGAATGAAGCTGGCCCGCTCTTCTTCGAACACCTCCCAGATCGGGCGCGCGACCTGTTCGGGATGCCGGTGTGCCTTGGCGTATGAGACGCATTTGTCGGCCAGCCAGCCGTTCAGGTCCTCCAGCGTCTTGAAGCGCAGCCTTGGCGTGAAGAAGCGCTCGCGCACCAGCCCGACCTGGTTCTCGACCTGTCCCTTCTCCCAACCCGACGCCGGCGTGCAGGCTTCCGGTTCGACAAGGTAATGCCCGCACATCTGCGCAAAGCGGCGGTTATAGCGGCGATCCCTGCCGATGAAGATCGCATCCACCGCCGTCTTCATGTTGTCATAGATGCCGCGCGTGCAGGCCCCGCGGAAGAAGGCGAACGCCCGGTCATGCGCGTCGAACACCATCTCCTGCGTCTCGCGCGGATACGCCCTGACGAAGAACATGCGGCTATGACAGAGCCGCATATGCGCCACCTTCACGGTGACCGTCACGCCATCCAGCAGGACGATCTCGTGGCTCCAATCGAATTGGTAGGCTTCCCCAGGCGCAAAGCTCAGCGGGATATAGGCTTCGGCAGCGGCGCTGCCGCGTTGCTCCTCCCAATCCCGCGCATGCCGCCACACCGAACTGTAGCTGCCGTCATAGCCGAGGCCACGGAGTTCCTCGAAGATCCGGATCAGCGTCAGACGCTCACGCTGCGGCTTCGACGCATTCGCGGATAGCAACTCATCCAGCTTCTCGCGCCAGGCTCCCATCCGCGGATAAGGTTGGCGTTTGCGCTCGTAGCGGAACTCGGTCTCGTCCGACCGAAGAACCTTCCGAACAACCTTGCGGGAAATCCCCAACTCTCGGCAGATCGCCTTGATTGACTTCCCCTGAACCAGCGACAGCCGGCGTATCTTTGCAATCGTCTCCACGATCAACATCCAAAACACAAATGCCTCCGATCAAACCGGAGGGCATCTTGATGACCCCACATTAAGGGGGCCCGTTTGGACGAAAATCACCCCTTAAACAGGGTCCTCATTCCACGAAAAATCACACGAAAGCCGTATCGGTCGAGCGCATGAAGGGCATATCGGTCGGCATCCGCGCATTCCTTCGCTTCCTGATCGCGACAGGACGATGTCCGGCTGGACTCGACCACGCCATGCCGAATGTTGCGGGATGGCGGCTAGCATCGATCCCCCGGTTCCTGCCTGATGCTGATATCGCGCGGATTATCGGTGCGTGCAACGGAGAGCGGCGCCTGCGCGATCGCGCTATCATCCTGCTTTTGGTGCGGCTCGGGCTTCGGGCGAGCGAGGTGGCGCGGCTCAGCTTCGACGACATCGACTGGCGGCAGGGCAGCATCCGCCTGTGCGGCAAGGGCCGGCGCGAGGAACTGCTGCCGCTCACCCAGGAGATCGGCGACGCGCTGCTCGCCTACATAGAACGCGGACGGCCGGCATTGGCCATACCATCCCTGTTCATCACCGAATATGCGCCACTGCGGCCAATCGACCGCATCACGGTCAAAGACCTGGTCAAGCGCGCGCTCAAGCGTGGGGGCGTCCAGAGCCGCTACAAGGGTGCGCATATCCTACGCCACTCTGCGGCCACGGCGATGCTCCGCCACGGCGTCAGCCTGCCGGGCGTAAGCACGGTGCTGCGCCACCGGTCGCAGGCGATGACGGCGCATTACGCCAAGGTCGATATCGCGCTGCTATCGGCCATCGCGCAGCCTTGGCCGGGGAGGTCGCCATGCTGATCGATGATGTTGATCGCTACATCGAGCTGCGCCGCTCGCTCGGCTTCAAGCTCGCAAAGACGGCCCGACACCTCACCGCGTTCGCGCGCTATGCCGTCGACCGGGGCGATACCCATGTTCGCCGCGAGACCGCGATCGCCTGGGCGGCGGCCGTCTCGTCGACGCCGCGCAGTCACCAGCGACGGCTTCAGGAGATCGCGCTCTTTGCACGCTTCCTCTACGCGGAGGATCGCGAGCATGAAGTGCCGCATCATCCCCGCAGCCCTGCAACACGTCCCGCGCCCTATATCTACACGCCAGAGGAACTGGCTCGCATGCTCGACGCTGCGGGCAATCTGCGGCGCCAAAAGCCCAGCCCGCTCAGGCGCCACATCTATGTGATGCTGATCGGGCTGCTGGCGTCGACGGGTCTGCGGATCTCCGAGGCTCTGAACCTGAGGTTGGACGATCTGCTGCCCGACGGCGTGCTGCACATCCGCCTGACCAAGTTCAACAAGAGCAGACTCGTGCCGATGCACCCCAGCGTGGTCGAGGCGCTGCAGGCCTATCTTGAGGTCCGGCGGCGGTTCGCCGGAATGGATGACCATGTGTTCCTGTCCGTGGATGCCAAGCCGATGTCGCTTCGGACCGCCCAGAGCAACTTCTATGTGATCCTGCGCAAGGCTGACGTCGGTCAGAATCGATCGCGACGTCCGCGAATCCATGATCTGCGCCACACCTTCGCGACGCGCGTGCTGGAGCAATGCGCGATGCGTCGTGATGATGTTGCGCGCGACTTCGTCGCTCTCTCCACCTATCTCGGCCATGCGGACATCCGGCATACCTACTGGTATATGGAAGCCACCCCGGACCTCATGGCCGATATTGCAGGTGCTGCCGAGGCGCTGATCGCCGGGGAGGTCGCATGACGCCGATCGCCCCACTCATCACCAACTTCATGCGAGAGCACATGCCGCAGCAGCGCGGCTACAGTCCGCATTCTTGCGAGACCTATGCGTATAGCTTCCGGCTATTGTTGGCGTTCGTCGCCCGGCGCCTGCACACGCGCCCCTCTCTGCTCCAGCTCGAGCAGATCGATGCAGACATGGTGGTCGCGTTCCTGCATCACATCGAACATGACCGCGGCAATAGTCCGGCGACTCGCAACCTGCGGCTCGCCGCGATCAAGTCGTTCATGCGCTACGTCGAGCTGCGGCATCCCGGCGCCTTGGAGCAGGTCGCCCAGATCAATGCGATCCCAGGCAAGCGTCATGACCAGAAGCTCATCCGCCATCTGACCATGGACGAGATCCGCGCCGTGCTCAATGCTCCCGACGCGACGACACGCCTCGGACTACGGGATCGGGCGATGTTGCATCTGTGCTTCGCCGGCGGCCTGCGCGTCTCCGAGTTGATCGGCCTCACCCTGGAAAACGTTACGCTGCAACCGAGGCCAAGCATCCTGGTGTTCGGCAAGGGCCGGCGTGAACGCAGCCTTCCGCTATGGAAGGAAACCGCTCGCGACCTGCGCGCTTGGCTATCAGTGCGAGGAAAGCCGCCAGCGACAGAGCTGTTCGTCAACGCCCAAGGGATGGCAATGACCCGCGCCGGCTTTGAGTATATCCTCGAAAAGCACGCAAAGGCCGCCGCGGCTCGATGCCCGACCCTGAGCAGCCGCACGCTATCGCCACACCTTCTGCGGCACAGTTGTGCGGTGCTGATGTTGCAGGCCACACGCGACATCCGCAAGGTCGCGCTCTGGCTTGGCCACGCCGATATCCGCACCACGGAGATTTATCTCCGCATGAATCCCTCTGAAAAGCTGGAGGCGGTGGAAGCGGTCATTCCGCCGGCGCTGCGGCGTGGACGGTTCAAGGCACCAGACGCGCTGATTGCCTCGCTGTTGGAGAAAGCACCTCTGCCTTCAGGGTGAGAGGCGTCGGGCAGCCGATCGTTACGACGAAATACCTTTGATGCGCTGTGACGTCGCGGCATCACCGCCCCGTGCCGCACGAGCTACCGAGCGCTTCTCCATTAGGTTGGGATCGGCGAAGCAAAGCGCTGTGGCTCAATCGCGCTTGCCGTGATGGTGTCGCCGTCGCGGCGGTGGTGAGGCCTTTGAGCCGTTACTCTCCTGTCGGGCTGTTTGGCCCACGTCCATACCGGCCTTTTGCTGGCGGATCACGCGCCACAATACGCTCACTGCGCTCGCCGACCTTTACCCGCAATGGCTTGTTCGCGATCTTCTTCCCCTGCCGCCAAGCGGCGGCATTCCTCGCGAGGCAACAAGATCGCTCAACCCGCCATCCTCCGCTGCGCTGCGGGCCAGAGGCTGCGGGCCGGTCGTTGCGGCGCTCAGAGATCGCCATCAAGGCCGCGATGGTCGCGGGCTTGGGAACAGCAACAGGAGATTACCATGGCTCAGATTGGCACCTTCACCCGCGCCGAAGACGGCTCATATACCGGTACCATCAAGACGCTCTCACTCAACTTCAAGGCGCGCTTTCTTCCTGCCGAACCCTCCGAGAACGAGAAGGCTCCGAACTTGCGAGTGGTGGTCGGTAATGTCGAGATAGGTGCCGCGTGGCAGCGGACCTCCAAGGACAACAACACCGTCTACCACTCGGTCAAGCTCGACGACCCGTCCTTCCCGGCGCCGATCTATGCTAACCTCGTCGCGGTTGATGACGGCTACGCGCTGGTCTGGTCGCGCTGACCCGCGCCGCTGCGGCGCCTCACCTCGTGCGAGGCGCCGCGGACAGCGCCCCGTCATTATGCGGAGCGACACAGCGGCAAAAGCCCTGGAAAACCGCAGCTACCAGCCAACGACTCCGCATAATCCCGCGCTACGCATAATCAATGGTGCCGGCGAAGATGCGGAAGTCCGGGGCCTTGTCCGACGAGCGTTCGGCCGGGACGATCTTGGCCTTCACGGTGCCGAGGGCGAGAGTCTTGACGGAGCCGACGAAGCCGTTGCCGTTGACGGTGAAGTTGCCGATGGTAGCCATGTTCGTATCCTCTTTCGGTTCTCGGGCCGCGACCACCGCGGCCTCGATGGCTGTCGTTGACCGGAGGCGATTGGACCGCACCCGAAGGGCCGCCACGCAGTAGAGGGCGGCCAGGGCGAGGCTTTCTTGGCCCGCGAGGAATGGGCGCGCAGCGAACAGGGGAAGAAAGCGGAGAACGGCCGTTGCGGTCTTGGAATCGAGGCGGAGCGCAGCGACGACGGCCTTCGGTTAGACATGCCAAATCGAGGACGCACTGGGCGCGGCTGCCACCGAAAGGATATAACTGGCGACGGCAACTCTACCACGGCTACGGCCGGCATCCCGAAGACGAACCGCGCACCTTGCAGGAAGGACACCCCAGCGGCCAATGCACGGGCAAAGGCCCAACAAAAGCATTTCGCGGCTCCCCGAGCTCTCGCCGCTTCCGGAAGACGCCGGGCCTGCCGAACCCGATCGCCTCGGGCTGCAAGTGCCGGCCTGTCGCGCCACGACCTGCCACGCGTCAGGGCAGGTGGCGAGGAAGCCTCGCCATTCCGGTCGCCGAGCATCTGCAGTGGTTCACATGCGAAGGCCCCGCCGCGAGGCGGGGCCTTGGTGGGCTCGTGAAAGGCGAGCGGCGTAACGCAAAGATTTCGCAGCGCGGGCCGGTCTCGATCACGCCGCCTGGTCGACGTCGGCCGCTTTCGGCTGAAGGCCGTGCAGGTACGTGACCGCGCGCTGCGCGTGCGCGGCCGCCGAGAAGATGAAGCGCTTGTCGTTGGAGAGCACCTCCAGCCACGATGCGAGGTAGCTCGCGTGGTCGGCGCGCGGCTCCAGCTCGGGCACGATCCCGAGGTCCGCGCTGAGGAAGCAGGCGCCGAGCTCGGCGACCAACTCCTCGCGGGCGCGCTCGCTGCGATCCCTGCTGTAGCGGCTGAGGTCGCGGTTGACGCGGTGCGCCGGCGCGGTCCAGTGCACGCACTCGTGCGCGAGGGTCGCCGTGTAGCTCTCCGCGTCGCGGAAGCTCTCGAACGGCGGCATCTGGATGAGGTCGAGCGACGGCGCGAAGTAAGCCTTGTCGCCGCCGTGCCGGATCGTCGCGCCTGTGTTGGCGAAGAACGCGTCGGCGCGCGCGATGCGCTGCGCCGGCGGCGTGGAAAGAGCAGAAGTCGCGGGCTTGTAGTATTGCTCGGGGAGCCCGTCGATCTGGTCGACGCAGAACACCGTGTAGGCGCGCAGGAAAGGCACCGTCCGCTCGACGTCGTCGCCGTTGTCGTCCGTCTCGGTCTTGCTCACCTTGCTGGCGTAGACCACCATCGTCCCGCTCTCGCCCTTGCGGATGTGGCCGCCGAGCTCGAGCGACTGCTTGAATGTCATCCACGTCGACGACGCGAAGCCTCGCGCGACGGTCTCCGACCAGAGGAGCACGACGTTGATGCCTTGGTAGGGCATGCCGTTGTGGCGCAGCGGCCGCGTGATACGGCCGGCGGCGTTGGCCGCGCTCCACGGCCTCACCCACGGCCGAACCCCGCGCTCCAGGTCGGCGACGATGCGATCAGTGATGCGCGCGTAGACGCCGGCGCGCGGCTTCTCTTCTCTGCTGCTCATTTCAGTAGCCTCCGTTTCGGAGGCCGCGCCTGTCGCGGCCCCTCACGGGGGTCCGCGGCGGCGGCACCGCGCGCTCGCGCACCCATCGGGCCGCAGCGGAGCGGAGGACGGCGCAGCCGTTGCGCGTGCGTCGCATCCGCCGCATCGACCCCGAACCGGGAGGGGCCGCGGGCGCGGAGCGCCGCTCTCTTCATTCTCATGGTCTTCTTGGTTTTATCGGCGACACGAAAAAGGCCGGTCGCAAGACCGGCCCTTAAAGAGCAAAGTGAAAGGCGGGGCCGAAGCCCCGCCCTGAGGCTTATTCGAAAGCCGACATCTGGGCCGCTGCGGCCTTCTTCGAGACTGTTTCGCCGGCGTGTTCGACCTGCCGTTCGAAGGGCTTCCAGGGTTCGCCGATGACCTGCTCGTAGGCGGCGACGGCGCCCTCGGCCGCCATGCGGAGCGCGTGCGCCTGAAGGCCCATGTCGGCCGCGAACTCGCGCTTGCGCTGCGCCTGGCTGTCGAAGCCGACGGGGCCGTCGAGGTCTTCGTCGCGGGCGTCGTTCGCAAGCTTTGCAGTGGCCTCGCGAGCCTCGGTCACGGCGCGGGAGTAGAACTGGCCGGCGCCGTGCGCGGAGCCGACGTAGGAGCCGACGATGCGTTGGAGGTGGATCTCCATCGCGCGGTCGCTGAGCCCGTCCTTCAGGGCGTCGGCGGTCTCGACGACGAGCCGCTCGTGCAGGTCGCGAATGCCGTCGCTGTCGAGGACAGCCAGGCCGAAGCTCTCGGAGATGCGCAGCGTCTGCGCTGCGTCGGGGCAGGCGAGGCGGACCATTTCGAGGGTCGTGCCGCGGCGGAGCGGGATGACGCGGGCGGCGGAACGAGGGGAGCGGGCGGTCTTGGTCATGGTGTGATCCTTTCTCGGTTTCACCTCGGGAGCTGTCGGCCCTTTGCCGTCGCTCCCTCGGGTGCGGTCGACCAGAACCGGCCCCAGCGGGCCGCTTCAGGGGGCGGCGGCTGCCAGGGCGAGCATGGGCGGGTTGCGGACAAGCGGGCCCTCAGGCCTGCGAAGGACGCGGCACCCCATCGCGAGACGGCGGCCGCCGATCGCTTCGCGACTTGCCCTTGAAGCGGACCGCGGACGGTTCAGACCGCAGCACAAACCGAGGGGGCGACGGCAAAGGGTCACCCGCCACCGAAACCGGGGAATTCACCGCAGGCCATCCGACCGATCCCCGCCGCCGACGCGCGTCGGGTCCTTGCTAGCCGTCGAGATGGTGAGGGGCTCGGTCTCTCATTGCCCCGCAGCGGAAACGCGGTCTCGGGCCAGAAACTCGGCGATCGCCGTCTCCTGCCGGTCGAGCGTGCGCGTCAGCGCGTCGATCTCGCCCTGGCGGGCGAGGGCCAGCCCTGCGAGGTGCTGCTGAAGCAGGCGCTCGTCAGCGTTCGTCCAGCTCGACGCGCTGCGGCCGTGCCGCCGGCGCTTCGCCCGCTCCGTGACCGTCATCCGCTCGGCGCGGGCTGCGATCTGTCGCTCGATCACGCCGAGACGGCGCTGGGTCTCGGCCTTCGAAATTTCCATGCGCGCAATCGTGAGGCCGCTGTGCGATGGCCCGGTCATCGCACCGTTGCTCCTGGCCACAGGGGGAAGGCGGACTCGTCTGCTGTGTAGTCGTCGGGGAGGGAGACGCCCGCGATGGATGAAGAGAGGTCGTCGCCGGCGACCGCCCAGTCGATCAGCGCCGCGTGGTCGCTCGCGTGCCTGCGCATGTCGGGCGTCAGGATGCCGTCGAGCGCCTCGGCGATGGCGCTCTCTGGATTGTGGTGCGCGTTGACCAGGAGGTTTACGGCGACGAGGTACGCTCTCACGACCGCACCTCTTTTGCGTCTGCGTCGGCGGGATAGGGCTCCGGCGCGCGGACGGAGACGCGCACCGCGCGCCTCCATGCGTCGGAGCCGGTGAAGTGCCGTCTGAGGCGCGGATGCCAGACAACGAGGAGCGGCGTTTCGCACTCCTCGTCGAATGCGGTTCGCCAGCCGAAGGCTTTGGCAATGAGGCGCCAGGGCATGGTCACCTCCACCCGGCGAAGTCGGAGGGGCCGCCGTAGACTTGGTGGCGGGCCTCGTCGATCACGAAGCCGAAGCGGCCGACGTGGTACTCGTCGCACGCAACGAGGAAGCGGCGCTCCTCAGTCCCCGGCCCGCGCTTGCCGCCGAGCGTGGCGACGACCTCGACGAAGCCGGGCTCGAGCTTCGATGTGATGGCCGACGCGACGACCCAATCGTTGGCGTGAGCCGCCTCGAAGGCACGGCGATCCTTCTCGCGCGATTCCCCCGGCATGAGGATCGTACCGAAGATCGCCTCCCATGCGTCCGGCCACGAATCCTTGACGGTTCGCTCCGCGCAGCGCCGCTCGAACGCCGTGAAGAGGTGCGAGAAAGTGATCGCGACGATCGCCCACTCGGCATCTTCCTCGTACCACCCGCCTTTCGAGCGGAGCATGGGATGGACCTTGCGATTGCGCGCGGCCGAGAGCTTGATGCCGCCGTGTCCGGCGGTCGAATGCGAGGTCACGCCCTCGGCGTAGACCGTCGCGCCCTGCGAGGCGCCCCACGGCGTGTGCGCGCGCGAATGCTCTTCGACGCGACCCAGCATCCTGCGCTCGCGCTGGTGCTCGGCGTTTTCGAGCACCCGGGCGCGAAACGCCGCCTCGTCGGCGAGCTCGCCGGAGTGGCCGTAGAAATCGTCGCGCTTCCACTCCTCCATCGGGCGGCGGATGCGCCAGCCGGTGACGAGGAAGTGCCGTCCGTCTCTCGCCGGCGCCATCGCGAACGCCGTGTCGCCGACGAGCGCGACGAGAAGACCGTCGGCGCTCCGACCGAAGGAGACGTGGTCGGGAAGGGGAGATGGCGCGTTCATGCCGCGGTCCTCCCCTCGACGACATCGGCGCCGGCCTCATCGGCCGCCACCTCTTGGAGCGCGGCGTGCGGATAGCCGTGGCCCGTCAGCCACTCGCGCGCGTCCGCCTCGTTCGCTCCGAGATAGACGAGCTCGGCGCCGGCGCCGGCGCGATCGAAAACGCGGACCGATCCGATCGCCGGCCGTTCGACGAGGGTGAAGGCCAGTCCCGAGTCTAGCGAGAACGTCCGGTGGACGCGGATCGCGATGACGCCGCCAGCGCCGTAGTCCGCCTCGTGCAGCGTGAAGCACGCGGACAACGAGATGTTGCCGACACCGCGCGCGCCCTGTTTCCGAATCAGCCGGCCGCGGCTGTTGTTGGTCCGCCAGGCGGCCAGCTTCTTGTTGAAGCGCGCCGGCGGCCGCGGCGTACCGTCGGACCAGGCGATCAGCGACCCGATCGGTGCATTGTCTAAGATGGTGTGCGCGGACATGGTGTGCTCCTTTTGCGCAAGCGTTGAGACAGAGCCGCCGCCGGCGTGGCCGGCGGCGGCGGATCGTTCGGAAGAGGGAGCGGACAGCTACTCGGCAGCTTCCTGGAAAGCCTCGGCCTCTTCATCGGAGAGGCCGTCGTCGACGTTTTCGGCGTCGCCATCCGCCTCGTCGTCTGCCGACGTCGCGCCGGACGACAGCCAGTCGGCGAGCTTCGCGGGGTCCGGCGCGAAGAGCGCGGAAGGGTGGACGAAGTGTCCTTTCTTGAAGTGCTCGACCAGCGCGGCGCGCGTGTCCTTCACGCGCTGGCGCGGCAGGACCGGCGTGTCCTTGCACGACGCCTCGAGCGCCGGGCGCGAGAGGCAGGCCAGGAACTCCTCGGTGCCCATGTTCGGCAGGAAGGCGTCCGCGCCGACGACCTCGCCGGCGACGCGGGCGACGACGCCGCTGTTGGTGGCGTTCTCGCGGCACGAGAAGACGTCGACCAGCATGGTGCGCGCCGCGACGCGCAGCGTGTCCATGTCGAAGGCGAGCTTGCCGTCGGCGTCGAACAGCACCGCCGCGTTCTTCGCCAGCCGGCTGTGGCCATAGTAGGTGCCGCCGCCTCCCGTCGTCACGGAGACGTTCTGCCCGGCGAAGGCGAGGATGAGCAGCGCCATCAGCGTGTCGTCCTCGATCGGCGCGCGGCCGAGCGCCTCGCGCAGCGCGTCGGTGCGCAGGTCGCCGATCATCTCGACGCCCTTGCGCGTCACGTCGGGACGCGGCTTCGAGACCTCGCCTACGTCGTCGGCGGCGTTGTCCGGGCTGGTTGCGCCCTTGCCCTTCGGCTTCTTCGCCGCCGGCATGCGGTAGTGCACGCTCTGCACGCGGCCGTCGCGGTCGAGGTACATCGCCGTGCAGTCCGACTTCGTCGGCTTGCCGTAGACGCGCTCGGCCTTCGGCGGCAGCTTCACCTCGCCGTAATGCGTGGCCTCAGCGATGATGCCCTTCTTCGGCAGGTTGGCCGTCATCCACTCCTGCTGCGCGCCGAGGAAGGCCTCGACGTCTGTGGTGTAGCGGCTGTCCTCGTCCGCCGGGGCGAACAGGTCCTCGACCCACGCGATGCCGTAGGCTTGCGCGAGGTCGTCGCCGAAGCTTGCGTGGCGCGCGAACATGCGTGTCTTCTGCAGCGCCTGCGCGACGCTCCACCACGAGACCTGCGGGTCGGCCTTCGACGGCTTGTGCTTCTTCCAAACCTCCTTCTGCTCGTCGAGCGACGCAGCCGCGATGGTGCGGAGCTGGCGCTCGTCGGGCATGTCGCTCTTGGCCATGTGGTCGAGCATCGCCGGAAGTACGTTGGCGAGCAGGCGGAGTTTCTTGATCTGGCGCACCGGCAGCGCGAGCGCGACGCCGATCGCCTCCTCGGTCCAGCCGAGCGCGACCAAGCGCTCGATCGCCCGCCACTGGTCGACCGGGTTCAGCGCCTCGCGGGCGATGTTCTCGACCATGGAGCGCATGGCGCCGTTGTCGTTCGCCGCGTCGTCGACGAGGACGTCGATCTCGCCGAGCCCGGCGGCGATCGCCTGCTTTACGCGGCGGTGGCCGGCGTTGATGACGTAGCCGTTGCCGCCTCCGGTCTCCGGCGTGATCACCGGCGGCTGCACGATGCCCACGGCCTTGATCGTCGCCAGCAGCAGCGCGTCGGCCTGCGGCGTCGACTTGGTCTGGCGCATGCGGTCGGGATTCTCCTTCAGCGCGCGCGGGTCGACCTTGATGAGTTGCATGGAAGTGCTCCTTTTGGGGTTGCGGACCGGCTTCCCCGGCCCTTTCTCGTCTTCTTCCCGAAGACACCTCCCGGCCCGCGGAGCGGTCGGGCCGGAGCAACTGCGGCCGAGCATCCCTGCCCGGCTGGACCAGCAGGGCCGAAGCCCTGCGCAGGACGACGGGCCGGGATCGCGCAGGCGGCGGTTGAGCGCAGCGGCAGCGGCCCGCCCGATCTGCGAGCGGGCTTTTCTCCCGCTCTTCTTCTTTTCTTTTTCCTTTCAGGCCGCTGCCTGCATCCCGCCGGCGCTTCCGTCGTCCTCCGCCAGTGCCTTCTCCACCTCGGCCAACTGCCGGCGCTTGTCGGCGAGCTCGCCGGCGAAGGCGAAGTCGCCGGCGTCGCGGGACTCGTAGGAGGCGAGCCGCCTGCGCGCGTCGGCCAGCCGCTGGCCGTAGCGCTCCCGCTCGCCCTCGAAGTCGTCGAGCGCGTGCTCGAGGCGAGCGACCGCGCCGAGCGGCGTCACCGTCACCGGCAGTTCGATCTCGTACTCCGCACCCGTTCGCAGAAGCATCGTGGCGAAGCGGTATCCATCGCGGCCGAAGCGCTCGCCGGAGTACTCGAGGTCGAAGCCGCCGATCGACGCGATGGTGCTCTCCCCCTCCTGCTGAAGCTGGACGAGGGTGAGAATCTCCTTCAGCAGCGCGCGGCCCGCGAGCTTGCGCTCGGCGTAGGTCTCTCCGGTCACCGTCATTGCGAAGGCGTCGCCCGAGGTCCGGGTGCGACGCGCGATGTCCTGGCCGATCTCACCGATGCGGCGCGTCGAATATTCGATGTCGCGTTCGGCGTCGCGGATCTGCCGTCGCACCGCGTGCTGGTCGTCGATGTGCGCGGCGCGCAACCGTTCGAGCCGCGCGATGTCCGCCTCGAGTCCGGCCTTCTGCATCAGCCGCGGGTCACCTGACGCGATCGCCTTCGCCATGGCGAACTGGTTCGCCTGGCTCTCGCCCATGTCTTCGAGCCGTCGGATCGAGGTGTCGCCCGACAGCGCCGCGGCGATGAAGCGGGCCTTGCGCTCGTTGTTCTGCCACATCTGCGCGTCGAGGCTGCCCTCGGTCGCGTAGGCGAAGATGTCGACCTCGTCGTGCTGGTTGCCCTGCCGCACGATGCGCCCCTCTCGCTGCTCGATCTGCGACGGCAGCCACGGCACGTCGAGGTGATGCAGGGCCTTCAGGCGCAGCTGCGCGTTGACGCCGGTGCCCATCGTCTCCGACGAGCCGATCAGGAAGCGGACCTTGCCGGCGCGCACGTCGCCGAACAGGCGCTGCTTCGCCTCCGACTTCTTGTAGTCCTGCATGAAGGCGATCTCGGACGCCGGCACGCCCATGCGGACGAGCTCGTCGCGGATCCAGCGGTAGGCCGAGAAGCCGCGCGACTTCTCGACGCTGATGGTGCCGAGGTCGGAGAAGATCATCTGCGCCGCGCCGGGCAATTCGAACGGCTTGCCGTCGGAGCGCACATAAATGCTCTCCCCCGTTTCACTCCAGATGCGGAAGGCGTTGCCGACGAGTTGGTTCAGCTTGTTGCCGGCCTCGTTGTCGTTGTCCGGGTCGACGAGGCGCAGGTCGATCGCCGCGTGCCGGCCGTCGGTGATGACCGAGAGCAGGATGTCGTCGCCGGGCTCCGGCGCCCGGTCGCGCTCCTCGATCGCCTTGATGCGCTCGCCGAGCAGCGTCTGGTAGCGCTTGAACGCCGCCGACGGCTTCGCGGTGAAGATCTGCCGCTTGCCGGTCGAGACCGCCGGCACCCTGACGTATTGGCGCAGGTCCTCAGGCATCACCACGTCGGCAAAGGAGCGGAACATCGCGATGAGCTCCGGGACGTTGACGAAGGTGGCGAAGCGCGTGACCGGCTTGTACTTGCCGGACGGCTGGAGCTCGAGCTCGGTCGTGACGTCGCCGAAGGTCGACGCCCACGCGTCGAACTCGTGCAGGCCGCGCTCGCTGAGCGCGGCGTAGCCGAGGTAGCGCTGCACCGAGAACATCTCGCCGAGCGTGTTGGTGATCGGCGTGCCGGATGCGAGCACGAGCGCGCGGCCCGGGTTCTTCGTCTCGACGAAGCGCGACTTCACGTAGAGGTCCCAGGCGCGCTGCGAGCCGTTCGGGTCGACGCCTTTCAAAGTCGACATGTTCGTGGCGAAGGAGAGCTTCCTGAACTCCTGCGCCTCGTCGACGATGATCTGGTCGACGCCAACCTCCGAGATGGTCAGCAGGTCGTCCTTGCGCGTCGACAGCGACTCCAGCCGCTCCTGCAAGCCCTCTTTCAAACGCTCGAGGCGCTTCCGCGAGACGCGGTCGTCGCTCTCCACCTTGGTCAGCAGCGTCTCATAGAGCTCCAGCTCGTCCTGGATCATCTGCTGCTCGAACGCCGACGGCACGCTGATGAAGCGGAAGGCCGAATGCGTGATGATGATCGCGTCCCAGGTCGCGGTCGCGGCGCGCGACAGGAAGCGGCGCCGCTTGTCCTTGGTGAAGTTCGTCTCGTCGGCGACGAGGATGCGGGCGTTCGGGTAGAGCGCCAGGAACTCGCGGGCGGCCTGCGCCAGGCAGTGGCCCGGCACGACGAGCATCGCCTTCGCGATCAGGCCGAGCCGGCGCTGCTCCATGACGGCAGCCGCCATCGTCATGGTCTTGCCGGCGCCGACGGCGTGGGCGAGGTAGGTCGAGCCGGCCGAGACGATGCGCCAGATGCCGCGCTTCTGGTGCCCATAAAGAGAAAAGGCGCCAGAGGCGCCGGGAAGCTTCAGGTGGGAGCCGTCGAAGGCCCGTGGCGCGATGTTGTTGAAGCGGTCGTTGTAGACGCGCGCCAGGCGGTCGGTGCGGTCGGGATCGGACCAGATCCAGCGCTGGAATTCGTCCTTGATCTTCGAGAGCTTCGTCTTCGCGGCCTCGGTGTCGACGACGTTGAGGACGCGACGCTCGCTGTCGCCGTCCTTGATCGTGTCGAAGATCTGCGGCACGCGGCTGTTGAGCGCGTCGGCGAGCAGCTCTCCGGCGTGCCGCCGGTCGGTGCCCCATTCCGATGTGCCCGCGGCGGACCAGCCGAGTTGCCGCGCCTCCACGGTCCACGACGCGAGCTCCGGCATGTGGTGGATCTTGATCTCCACATCCATCGTCTGCTTGACGAAGGCGACGACGTCGGCGGCCGGAATCCACGGCGCCCCGAGGCGCGCCGTGATGTCGGACGGCTTGAGATCGGCAGGCTGCACGCCCTGCAACGCGGTGACGTTGCGCTCGTAGGCGGGGTCGAGCGCCGTGGCCGCCTCCGCCGCCGTCAGCTTGTCGCGGACGGGCCCCGAGAGATACGCGTCGGCCGTCTGCCATGAGCCGTCGGCCGGATCGCGGAAGATGGCGCTGCCGAGCTCGGCGACGACGTTGTCGCGATCACGGTGCAACAGCTCAGCGATGTGCTCGACGTCGACGTGGCCGCGCTCGTTGAGAACGACGGCGAGCGCGTCGGCCGCGCTGGAGATCACCGGCGCCGCCGGCGGCGAGATCACCCGCTCGGTGAAGAGCGGCCCGGGCTTCGCGGTGTTGGTCTCGAGGTCGTACTCCTCGATCGAGGCGACCAGCCAGCAGTCGGGGTCGTCGAGGAAGGGCTGGATGTTGGGCCGGCGGTGCGTCTCGCGCACTTCGCCCGTCTCCTGGTCCTCCGTCATGGAGACCGTGGTGAAGTTGATCGGGCCGAAGTCGCGCACGAAGCCCGACCACGCGATGCGCAGGCGGACCTGCGCGTCCTTCCACGGCCGGTCCAGCTCCTGGCACTTCAACACTTCGCGCACGGCGTCGCGGACCGGGATCAGCTTCCGGATGATGCGGACGTGCTTCTCCGGAATGCCGTCCGGGCTGCGCCCCTTCCGCGCCTTGACGGCGACGGCGGCGCCGTCGAGGAGCTGCATCAGACCGTGGGACTGGTCGAAGAAATAGCTGCCCTCCCGCACTTGGGCGCAGGAAGGAAGGTCGACGTCCCCGAGACCACCCATGTCTTCCAACTCGGGATCGATCGCGTCGGGCTCGCCGTCGTAGATGGCTTCCGGGAGAAGAGAGATCGATGCGGAGAGAGCCTGATCGAGATCGACATCCGGATGCGGCAGGCACGTGTAAGCCTCGCCGAAGGGACCTGAGGTGAGCGCGTGCGCGCCGAGCACGGATGTTGGGTGCAGCGCGAACCAGCGGTTGGCGCGGATAGCACCTTCGTCATCGGCCGCGGACCGGACCTCCTCGAGGTCGAGCCACGACAAATCGCCTTCTGCGTCGCCGACCTTGCGCTTGCGGAAGAACAGGAGGTCGACGACGACGTCGGTGCCGGCGGCGGCGCGGAAGCTGCCCGCCGGCAGACGGATTGCACCGATGAGGTCCGCCGACCTGGCGATGTGCTCGCGCGCGGAGGAGTCCGCCTTGTCCATTGTGCCGTGCGAGGTGACGAAGGCCGCGAGCGCCCCGGGCTTCAAGAGGTCGATCGCGCGCGCGATGAAGTAGTCGTGCAGCCGCAGGCTCATCGATCGATAGGCGCGATCGGACCGCACCGCGCGGTCGGAGAAGGGCGGGTTGCCGATGGCGAGGTCGAAGGCCGCCGGCAATTCGGTGCGCGCGAAGTCGCCGGTGACGATGCGTGCCCGTGGCTGCAGCAGGCGCACGATGCGCGCCGTCACCGGGTCGAGCTCGATGCCGGTGACGTGCGAGGTGGCTCGAAGCTCTTCGGGCATCAGCGCCGGAAACAGCCCGGTGCCGACGCCGGGCTCGAGCACGCGGCCGCCGCGCCAGCCGAGACGCTGAAGTCCTGCCCACATCGCGCGGACGATGAACTCGGGCGTGAAATGCGCATACTGCGTGCAGCGGGCGAGCGAGGCGTGGTCGAGATCGTCGACCGCTTCCTCCAGCTCCTCGCCGATCGCCTCCCAGCTCTTGCGGAAGCCGGGCTCGCCAGGCTGCCGGAAGACGGAGTTCGCGAGCTCCGAAGCGCCGAACCCGGTGAAGCGGATAAGCTGCTCCTGCTCTTCGGGGCTGGCGGGGCGATCCTCGGAAATGATCGCGGCGGCGAGCCGGATCGCGTTGATGTTGTCGCGCGCGCGACTTTTCCACCCCTTCGCCAGGACGCGATCGCCGGCGAGATGGAAGTTGGCGCTTCTCGTCCGGTGCGCGGTCGAGATCGAACGGCCGACGGCCGCAGCCGGACGCGCGGGTGCTGGCGTCGACGGATCGGGATCGTCATCGTCCGGCTCGACGGGCATGTCACCGGCGAATGCGGTCACGCCGAGGCCGAGGCCCGACGAGAGCACGGTGTTGTTGAAGAGATCGAGGGTGAAGGGATCGTCGTGCGCCATTGGAATGTCTCCTTGTGGTGAGGGCGCGCGCCATCGGCCCGCCGGCGGCAGGCTCTGGCAGTCGCAGTGAGGGTGGATGGAGAAGCCGGACGATCGTCCGGCCCGGAAACGCGAAGACCGGCGCGCGGCCGGGCTTGTCGTGGGTGTGGCTCAGTGCCGCCTAGGGTGTCGCTCCAGGCGACGGAGGCTGCGACTCCGGGGAAGCCTTTGCGGCCTCGTTCCAGAACTCCTCGAGGATGTCGGTCGTGGAGCGGTAGCGGACAGCCTCGGCCGTGATCAGCATGACACTGCCGCCGAATCCGTCCGGCCGCATCTTCGTGCAGGTGAAGGCGGTCGTGACGACGATCTCGGCGGTCGTAGTGGACCGGCGCACGATGTCTTGGAGCATCCGGTCCCAACCGGCATCGCCATCCGTGAGGTCGACGTCGATGTCGTCAGGCGGATCGTCGCCTGCATCCTCGTCGTGGCGCGCGAGGAGCATGCCGACGTGCTTGGCGATGCAGCTTTCGGTCTCCGTGCGAGACGCCTCGAGCGCCGTGCGCAGATCGTCGACCGAGAGTGTCACGACGTCGCTCGGCCCGCACCACGAATGGAAGTAGACGCCGCCCGCGTCGTCTTCCGTGTCGAAGGCGAGACCAAGGATCAGCCGCTCCAGCGGCGTGATGTCGACAGCTGGTATGCTCGGCTGTACGACGGTGGGTGAGTGGTAGTCGGCCATGGCGCATCCTCCTCACGCTGCGATCGCGTCAGGGAGGTAGCGCAAGTGCACGGGCAGCTTCGCCGAGACTTCCGCGTCGGTCAGGCGGTCAAGCAGCTTCGCGACCGTGCCCTGCTTTCCACCGTAGACCAGCACCGTGCGCAGCCCGCGCAGATGCGCGGGCCAATTCTCGCCTGCGTATCCGCGGTAGTCGCCGTGCGTGCTCGACCAGATGTGCTCGAGCCGTTCCTCCCGCGTCATCGCCTTCACCGGCCGCGACTCGCGGTCGACGATGACGGCGCGCATCCGGTCGGGGGAGGCCCGGTCCGCGAGATCGCAGTAGCCGTGGAAAAACCGCTGGCGGCCATCGATCGTCAGGGAGAAGAAGACGCCGGTGACGCTGCCGGTGAGGAATTCGCGCATCGCGAACATGTCGGCGCGCATCCACCGCGGCGGCAGGATCTCGAGCATGTAGTCGTACTCGGCCTGGCCGACTTCGAACCACTCGCCGCAGTGAAGGGCGCTGTCATCGTTCTGCCAGCGGGTCGGCCGCTGCGCGTGGCGGTCGAACATGCTGAACATCTGCCGGCGGTCGGCTATGCCTTGGTAGACCTTGCGAATGGACGTGAGGGTCATGAGCGGGCTCCTTTCAGCCTCGTCGGGCTGGAGCGCGGCTCGCCTCCTTCGGCTCGCCATCCTCTTCAGCCCTTCTGACCCTCCCTCACGGCCGCCTCTCCGGTCCGGCGGGTCAAGGGCCGCGGCACGCGGGCGAAGCCTCCCTTGACGCGCCGGCCGGGCATGCGGCAGGTCACTCCTCCTTTTCCCTTCCCCGTCTTTCTCCCTCCTTCACTCTCGCAAGCCGCTGCTCAGCGCTCCGGATGGCGGCGAGCGCAGCCCTGAACAGCGCAGAGCCGCGCTCCTCCGAAAGGTCCGACGCGGCCGCTACAGCGACGCAGGCGGCGTGGACGTCCGAGTCGGCGACGGAAGCCGGCGACATCGTGACGGCGTCGTCGTTCGCGATGACTTCCTCGACGGCCGCGCGCGCCTCCTGCTCGTCGAAGGACAGGAGGATGTGCGCGCGCGGCTGGGTCGCGTCGACATCGGGGTCCCGCGCGCCGGCGAGGATCGCTTCGGCCTTGGCGGCCGCGAGCGCCGCGCGGTCTGCCCAGTAGGCGCGGGCCGCCGCGTCGTGCGTGCCGGCCAGCACCTTGACCAGGCCGAGCAGCACCTCGAAGTGGTCAGCCTTGCGCTGCAGGGTCTCGTCGTAGTGCGACGGCACTTGCAGCGCTGGACCGCTGTAGGCCGTGTCCGCGCCTTCCCAGGCGCCTGTGACGTAGGTCTCTCCGGCGGACTCGTAGTCGCGCGCCTCCTTCTCCCAATCGTCGTCCTCGATGGCGAGGCGGCACGCCTCGGCGAGGGTCGGCGCGTCGTAGCTGCGCTGGCGGAAGACGGGCAGGCGGTAGGTGGTCTCGATTGTGTAGACAGGCATTGGCGGTCCCTTTCCTTCGGGTGTTCAAGACACCCTCGGCGGCCGCCTCTCCGCCCGGCCGGGTCAAGGGCCGCGGGACGCGGGCGAAGCTCCACCCTTGACGCGGCCGGCGGGCATGCGGCAGCGGACACCCTCTGCCGGCATCTCCTTCTTCGTCTCGCTCGTTCCTTCACGCTGTTTGGACGGCGGTCGCCGCGCTGCTTCTCGCGACGGGCGCTACTTGCCGGCAGCCGAGGCTTGCCTCGGGAGCGGAAGCGGATCGTCGGAGAGCGTCCGGAGGAATGCGATGACGTTCGCTCGGTCGTTCCCGTCGGGCAGGCCCGCGAATGTCATGAGTGTGCCCTTCACGTAGTCCCGCGGCGCAGTGATGAAGTCGCTGACCATCTGGTAGTCCCAGTGAGCCTTCCCGCCCATCGAGAAGGCTTTCATCGCCGGCGAGTAGTTGAACCCGGGATGCGAGGCGACCGCGCGCCCGATCACGCCCCAGAGATTCGGGCCGACCTTGTTCGGGCCGCCCCTGGTGCCGTCGTGGCAGGCCTGGCAGCGCTTGAAGATCGCTTCGCCCTTCGCGGCGTCGGCCGACAGGAGGAGCGCGCTGATTGCGACGCGCTTCGGCGCAGCGGCCGCAGCGCTCTCACCTGTCGGCGCCGCCGCCTTCAGGATGTAGCCGGGTGTCCGCGGCGGGGGATTGGCGAAGATCGCGTCGGACAGAAGCGAGATCGTGAAGACGACGAAGGCGGCCCCGAGCAGGGCACCGAGTATTTTGTTGATCTCGAACGAATCCATGGGCCGCTTCCTCCATCGCACAGAGCAAGGTTCGCGCTGCAGTCGTCGCGACGTCCTCTCTGCTCGCCGGCTCGGTCTGGATTCTCCTTGCAAGTGACGGTCGCCGGGCGCGGAGGGGTCCCGAAAACAATCTAGGAATCCCTACTGCACAATGAGAGCGCGCGGGCCTAGCGGGAGCATCGCCGCGTGGACGCGCGGCACCGTCTTTTGGACTTCTCGCCGCGTGCTCCGCCGATGCCGCTATCCCGCCTTGGCCAGGGGCTCGCTGTCGATGCGCGCGAGAAGCGCCTTCAGGTCTTCGTTCCAGTCGCCGGCGCGCGGCCGCGAGCGCGCGAAGGCCGCGCCAGCCTCGGACGCGATTAGGCGGATGCGGTCGGCGTAGACGTCGCCTTGGCGGTTGTTGTCCGTCGCGGCGACAAGCCGGGTGCCCGGCCGCTCGGCGAGCCGGCGGATGGCGTGCTCGCTTGCGGGCGACCAGCCGCCGCCTGTGCTGACGTAGAGGGTGTCGGGGCGCAGAACCTGGATTGCGGCGAGGCTCATCGCGTCGATCGCAGCCTCGGTGACGCAGACCCGCGCTGCCGCCGATGGGCCGAGCCGGAACAGTTCCTTGGCGCCGCCGGTGGAGAAGCCGCGCCACTGCGGGCCGCGCTCCTCCCATCCCAGGAGCAAGCCGCCGCCGTCGCGGTGTGCCGCCCACATGCTGCCGTGCGGCCCTTCCCGTAGCGCGTCCTGCTGGACCGCGGCGGCGACGACCGACTCCGGGATTCCGCGCTCCCCCGTCAGGTATCGCCAGGTCGCGGTGCCCGCACGGGGCTTTGCGCGGCGGGACCAGCGCGCGGTGACGGTGTGGACGGGCGCCGGGCGGCTCGGCCGCTCCCACGCCGGCGCCGTGGGGACGAACCCCGCGAGCGCGGCGACGCGGGCCGAGGCTTCCACGAAGCCGTGGGCGCCCAAGTGTACGGCCAGGTCGAACACGTCGCCCTTCGCCGCCGACAGCGGGTCGAACCAGCCGCGGCCGTCGTGGATCACGATGACGATCCTCGCGTCGCGGCGGTACTTCACGGCGCGCCGCGTGCTCTCCTTCACGTCGACTTTCCAGCCGTCGTGCTCCAGCAGGGCGGCGCAGCCGACCCTGCCTCTCAACTCCTCGATTTCAGTCTTCTCCATGGTTTTCACTGCGCGGGCTCCCAGCCCGGTCCTTTCTTCGGTTGACGCCCGTCTCCACACCGACGGCACGCCACCCGCCTGCCGCGAAGCGTGCCGGATGCAAGGGCGCGATGGCAACCCTTTGCGCTGGTTCGGAGTCGACCGCGGCGCAGCCTCCCTTGCATCGGGCGCAGCGCCAGCGGCACCGGCCGGCTCAGTGAGCCGGGGACCACGGGTCGTACTCGTGCACGATGGTGTCCTCGTCGCCGTCGTACTCGCTCGAGACCATCACGCCGAAGGCGTCGTCGACCTGGAAGAGCACCACGGGGACCATCAGGGTGCGGGCGAGGTTGAAGGCGTTCTCCTGGGCGAGGTTGAGGTTCTGCGACATCGTTGGGCTCCCGTCTTGGGGCGGGGACCATCCCCGCTCGACAGGCGCCGACGTGTCCGGGCGCGGCCGCGGTCACCTCGCAGGCGCAGCCGCAGAGGTCGCACGCTTGCGTAGCGAACCCCTCGCGGGTTGATCGTGGAAGGGCGTGGCCGGACCAAGGAAAGCCTATTCGAGAGCGGGGTGGTCCTTCCCCGGACGCATGGGGGCGCGGTTGTCGCCGCCTCGGCCCCGCCGGGTCTGCCGCCGTCTCGTTCGCGTTGCGGCGTGTGCCTTCCTCACCGCGTCGACGTCGGCTGCCGGGCGAGACGCCCGCGGCGCGGGGAAGCCCGCGCCTCCGCTACTCCGCCCGCTCCGGCAGGTGGCTCTGGCTCGCCAGGTCGAAGAAGCGGGTGAACTCGCCCTGGAACGTCACCGCCACGGTCCCCGTCGGGCCGTGCCGCTGCTTGGCGATGATCACTTCGGCCTTGCCGCGGGCGTCGCGCATGTCGGCTTCCCAGGCGAGGTGCTCCTCGGTGCCCGGCTTCGGCTCCCTGTTCTTGAGGTAGTACTCCTCGCGGTAGACGAACATGACGACGTCGGCGTCTTGCTCGATCGAGCCCGACTCGCGGAGGTCGGAGAGTTGCGGCCGCTTCTCGTCGCGGTTCTCCACGCCTCGCGAGAGCTGGGAGAGCGCCACGACCGGGACGTTGAGCTCCTTGGCGAGCGCCTTCAGGCCGGTGGTGATCTCCGTGACCTCCTGCACGCGGTTCTGCGCGCTGCGCTGCGGCTTTCCCTGCATGAGCTGGATGTAGTCGACGATGACGAGGTTGAGCCCGCGCTGCCGCTTCAGGCGGCGGGCGCGCGCCGCGAGCTGGGCGATGGAGAGCGCACCGGTCTGGTCGATGAACAGCGGCAGCCGGCGCATCCTCTCGCGAGCGTGGAGGAGCCTGTCGAATTGCGCCTCCGCGATCTCGCCGCGCCTGATGCTGGAGGAGGAGACCTCGGCCTGCTCCGACAGCACGCGCGTGGCGAGCTGCTCCGACGACATCTCGAGCGAGAAGAACGCGACGATGCCGCCTGCCGGGTCTGCCGTCGCGCCGGCCTGCGTCGCCTGCTGCCGGGCGCTCGCCACGTTGAAAGCGATGTTGGTGGCGAGGGAGGTCTTTCCCATGCCCGGCCGGCCCGCGATGACGACGAGGTCGGTGGGCTGCAGGCCGCCCATTCTCGCGTCGAGGTCCTTGAGGCCCGTGGCGAGCCCCGACAGGCGGCCGTCGCGCTGGTAGGCCTGCGCGGCCCGGTCGATCGCCGTGTCCATCGCGGCGTCGAAGGTCTCGAACCCGCCGCCGTACCGGCCCGTCTCCGCGATCTCGTACAGGAGTTGCTCGGCATTCTGGATCTGGTCTGCCGGCGCGCTGTCGACATCCGCCTCGAAGGCGGTGGCGAGCATGTCCTCGGCCACTTTGATAAGCTCGCGGCGCACCGCGAGGTCGTAGACGGTCCGGGCGTAGTCGGGCGCGTTGATGACGGTCGTCGCCTCCGCAGCCAGCCGCGCGAGGTACTGCGCGGCGGTCAGGCCGGCGACGTCGAGCGTCGCGGGCAGGAACGTCTTCACCGTGATCGGGCTCGCGATCCTGTTCGAGCCGATGAGGTCGGTGGCGATCTCGAATATTCGGCCGTGCAGCGGCTCGAAGAAGTGGTTCGGCTTGAGGAAGTCGGCGACGCGGTGGAACGCGTCGTTGTTGATGAAGATGGCGCCGAGCAGCGCTTGCTCCGCCTCGATGTTCTGCGGGAGCTCGCGGGAAGCGGGCGCGTCCGGCGCCCTGAGTTTGAGTGCGGCTTCTGCCACGTTTCCTTGCCCGTTAGCCCCGTTGTCGGTGTCTGCGATCGTCTGGCGAACCTGCGTCGGCTGAAGGCGAATCGTCCGCCGAGAGCAGAGTTTACCTTCGACGGGCCTGAATCCAATCGCCTGCCGGCTCGCTTGCGTCAGGGATGGCAGCCCTCTGGGGGGAGACCCGCGAGGCGGGGCTCCAGCGCAGCCGCCAGCCCGGCCCCGCAGGGGCGACGCCCAGGCCTTCCGCGCTGCGCAGCACGTGAGACTCGCTGACCCGTCTCGCAGCTTCTCCGGCAGATTGCTTGGCGCCTCGCCGGATTCTCCCGCCCGCCCAAACGCTTGCTTGCGCGTCGCGCCGGGAGATCTGCAGGCGAATCCATCTGGAACACGGCGCGGCAAGGGGTTATGAGTCGTTTGGGGCAGTACGCGCTGCCCTGGGGCGTCGAAACCCCTACGAGCGGTTTGGTGCCGGCCGTTACGGCGCCGCACTCCTTGACCTATGGTCGGGGAGCCTGTGGCGTATGCAACAGGTTCACCCGAACTAAAGGCCATAGGGCCGTCTCGTACGGTTTCGAACTCCCCGATCACCAGTCAGAGAGGGTTCGTTTGCGGGGGCGTACCGCAGACACTGTTCTCTTCGGGGAGAGTTCGAGTGGCCAGCAGCTCGCTCGAGTCGCAGGCAGTTGACGCCCACCGCGCCTACGTCGAGGCGCTGGCAGAGTGGGAGCGCGCGTTCCACGCCGCGAACTGCCCCGCTTGCCGGGCGGGAGACGCGACCGACAGCGAGCACGCGGCGCGCTGCGCGTTCGCCGAGGCCGAGAAGGAGCGCCGCCGCGTCGTGTTCCGCGACTTGTGCGACGAGCTCGGCTACGTGCCCAGGGGGCACGGGGTCGCCCTGCCGCCCACAGAGTGCCCGGCGCGCGGAAACTAGCGGCCGCCTCGAGTCCGCCCCTCCGTCATCGGGCTGTCACGGCGCTCCGCTAAGATCGCCTCCGCGAGCTGGCTGCCGTTGCGCCCCCGCCGAGCCTGCGCGCACTCTCGCAATCCCGGTCGAATCCAAGGCTCCGCACGGCAATGGTCTTTTCTGACCATACCGGCGCTGCGCAACGCATGGCCAACTCGGCTCGTCCAGCAAGCCGAGGAGACGCCCATGCTCTTGGTCATCACCGGCTCGGACGTCAGCCGCCACGCGGCGCTGATGGACCGGGCCTTCCGCTTCCGCCACGCGGTGTTCGTCGAGGAGAAGGGCTGGGAGGACCTGCGCCAGCCTGACGGGCTCGAGCGCGACAGGTTCGACGACGCGCACGCGGTCCACCAGCTCTGCATGCGCGGCGACGAGATCGTCGGCTACCAGCGCCTGCTGCCGACGACGCGCCCGCACCTGCTGACCGATGTGCTCGGGGATCTGTGCCGGCGGCGCCCGCCGCGCGGCCCGCGCGTCTTCGAGTGGACGCGCTTCTGCGTCGCGCGGGGACACCGCGAGGTGCGCCCGTGCGGTGAGAGCCCCTTCCTCGAGCTCGCGCAGGGCGTCGTGGAGTGGGGGATGGCGAGCAAGGTCGACACCGTCACGGTCGCGATCGACTGGCGGCTGATGGTGATCGCCATGCAGTTGCGCTTCTTCGTGCGGCCGCTCGGATTCCCGAAGCGGATCGGCCGCGACGAGGTAGTCGCGCTGCGTATGTCCTTCAACCGCGAGACCCTCGACGCGATCCAGGCGGCGCGCGGCACGGGCGAGCCCGTCCTCGCCGAGGCCGCGTGAACAACCGACTCGAACCGAGGAGATGCCTGTGATCCGGACTGCCGACACCAAGATCGTCGCCCACGAGCTCCACGCCCGCTACGACCACCTCAGGGCCGTCACGCTGATCGGCAGGACCATGCAGAAGGCGCTGTTCGCCGGCCGCTCGGACGAGGTCGTGTTCTGGGCGCTGGTCCACGCGCACTACTGCGGCGGAGAGCTGTGCGCCTCCACCGAAGAGCAACTGCGTTTCTTCGCGTCCTTCATCGTGCCCGACCCCTCGGAGGTGAACTGAGCGCGGTCGTCTAGACGTCGGTCGGGTTGACGACGATCGACGCGCTCGAAGCCGTCGGCGGGTTGACGGCGATGCCGGTCGAGGTCGGGAAGTCGCCCGGCCCGCTCGGGCTCTCCTGGCACACCGCCGGCTGGTTGCCGGTGAAGCACGACGCGTCGTAGCCGGCGCCGCGGATGAGGTAGCTGCAGACGCTGACGCCGTTGCCGTCCTTCACGTTGCGCGCGTTGCAGTCGCCGCTCGCGGCGTAGTTCGCGAGCTTGCCGTTCTTGCCGCAGCCGAACTGGCACGCCATCAGGATCGCGGACTGGTCGATCGTCGCGCAGCGGCCGCCCGAGCAGACTTGCTGGCCGACGAGCGAGGTGAGGCCGTTCTTCTGCGCCTGCGACCAGGAGTTCTGCTCGTACTGCGTCCAGGCGACCGTCTGCGCCTGCGGGTTGGAGAGGAAGCTCTGCGCGCTGCCGTTGTAGTAGCGCTCGAACGTGCCCGGGCAGAACTGGAAGGCGCCGAGGCAGCCGGCTTGGTTGACCGACCCGAAATTCCCCTCGCTGCTCGACACCTTGGCGGCGAAGTCGGCGCAGTTTGCGGGGATGCCCGCCGACGTCAGGCTCGCGGCCGACTCGCCCGCGACCGCGAGCGTCGCCGACAGGCAGAGCGCGACGCCTGCGTTGAACAAAACCGATTTGACGGCACGGCTCATGGCTTGCCCGCCCCCACCTCGAACTTGAAGTCGCCGTTGACCAGGGTCTTGCCGTCGGCGCTGAGGAGGAAGGGGTGCTCGGCGAACGCCGCAGCCGGCCCCGTCTTCGACAGGCCGGCGAAGCGCGGGTCGTCCGGCGGGATGACCTGGTGCATCATGTCGTCGACGAGCACCGTGCGGCGGCCACCCGGCCCGATGCGCACGAGGCGCGTCGGGCAGGTGCTCGACGAGCAGTCGTCGTTCCAGACCTGCGAGACGAGGAGGTCGCCCTTGGCGCTGCGCAGCTCGTACTCGTGGATCGTCGCGCCGCCGGGACCGCCCGCGAGCGCGTCGTCCGCCCAGACCTTGTCGGGGTCGTGCTCCACGTTCCGGTAGGTGGTCTTGTAGGCGAAGGCGGCGTCGGCGGCGCAAGCCGGGGCGACGGCGCCGGCGGTAAGGAATGCAGCCGCCAGCAGCGGGATGGCGTGGCTTCGCATGGGCGGTCTCCTTCTCACTGCGGACCCGCGGCGGGCGCGAGCGGCGCAAGCGGTATGGCGAGCGAGCAGCCGTCCACCGCCTTGTGGTTCACGATCATCCCGGTCCTCAGCGTCCGGGTCTGCACGTCGTACGACGCGTACGCGGCGGACGCGTCTGGGTCGGGCGGCGCGCCGGGGGCGAGCTCGAGGAAGCAGGCGCGGCCTCCGTCCATGGTGCGGACCTGCAGTCCCTCGTACACCGCGATGCGCAGCGGGCAGAGCTTCACCGTCGCGCGCGCGTCGGGCGCAACCGACTTCACCGTGCAGCCGATCGCGGTGTCGAGGACGCTGAGGACGACGGAGCGCCGGCTGCTCCAGATTACGAAGTGCGCCTCGGTGACGGGCGCGTTGCCGCCGGCGAAGCGGCGGTCGCCCCGCGCGCGGTAGCCTTCGTTGTTGCGCTCGATTGCCTCTTTCCAGATGTCGGCGTAGGTGGCGGTCGCAGGGGAGGGGCGCTGCAGGTCGGCGTAGGACATCGGCCGCCAGGCGCCCGGGTCGGGCGTCACCGATTGCGCGAGAGATCGAACGTCCGACATAGCGAGCCCAGCCAGCAAGAACGAGGCGAGCGCAGCCTTCCGCGCAAACGCCTGTCGTATCTTACAACATCTAATATACTGTCTCAACCCCAATCGCGTCCGCATGGCACAGGCCGCTACTCGTAGCGGTCGCGGCCCGGGACCCACCACCAGAAGTCCTTCGGCGAGCGCTCGCGGTTGCGCCACGGCACCGCGGTGCGCGGCGGGTACGCCGGCTGCATGTTCCACACGTCCGCGTAGTAGTAGAAGTTCGCCGTCTCGCGCCGCACCCGGCGGCCGCCCGCGTCGAGGAAGTCGGTGGCGCAGTGCACGACGGGGCCGCCGTAGCGGGTCACGCGCGCCGTCTGCGCGTCGAGCGCGCCGGGCTTGCAGCCGAACAGCCAGACCGACACGGGGTACGTGCGGTCGGGCGGAGCCGAGGCGAGCAGGCGGCGGTACGCCGCGTTCGCCTCGGGCTGGGTCGGATAGGGGAAACGCTCGGTCAGGATCGGCGCGAAGGTCGAGCGGTCGGGGGCGTACTCGAGGCGGCCGGGCTTGACCTGCGCCGGCGCGTACATCGGCTCCGGCAAGGGCGGGCCTGGTTCGGCCGCCGGCGGGCGCGGCCCGGCGCAGGCGCAGAGCGACAGCGCCAAGGGAACGGCAAGGGCGAAGGCTGAGCGGGTCATCGCGTCGCCTCGCTGCGCGCGGGGGACGATGCCGGATAGCTGGCGCGCCAGTCCCACGGCATCTGGAAGGTGCTGGACCAGAGGCCGCGGTAGGCCTTGCGCGCCTCCTGCTCCGCCAGCGCGTAGGCGCGGATGGCCGGGTCCGCGTCGGTGCCGGGCTTGGCGACGGCGACGCCCGCGCGCAGCATGTCCGCCGCGAGGTCGGGGTGGCCCGCCGTCGCGCAGCGGACGAGGCGCTCGCCCGCCTCCTCGCGCAGCGTCGCGCAGGCGAGCCACGCGTTGAGCGTCGCGGTGACGAGCCAGGCCGTCGCCATCGTCCCGCACGGCCACGGCTGGCGGCCGAGGCGCGCCGACTGGCCCGGCGCGCAGGTGTCGATGCCGTAGAGCCGGTAGGCCTGGCCCGTCTCGATGTCGCGGAAGCGCTGGCCGTCGACGACCTCGACGCGCAGCGGCGGAGACTGCGGCGGGATCTTCGGCGCGTAGATGCCGGCGTCCCGCTCCGCCGGCTGCGAGGCGGCCACGCCGCCTCCCGCCGCGGCGAGTAGGATGGCTGTCAGCAGCAGCACGCGGTCACGCCGCGGCATCGTCGCGGGCGCCGAGGTCGAGCTTGTTGAAGACACTGGCGATGATGTCGGTCGTGTAGACCGTCTCGCCGTCCTTCTTGTACGACCCGTCGGCGATGCGGCACTCCGCGTAGACGGGGTTCCCCTTCGCGACATTGGCGATGACCCAGGCGGCGGCCTTCTCGTTGAGGATGCTGACGGTGACCCAGTCCGTCTCCTCGTGGCGCTCGCCCTTGCCGTCGGTCCACGCCCGGTCGGTGGCGATGTTGACCTTCGCCGACTTGTTGAAGGCCTTCGGCGCCTGGCCGACGAAACCGCGGACGATGAAAAGGTTTGTGGTTCGCATGCTCGCTCCTCTGGTTTGCAGTGGTGGCTCAAGGCTTTTTCGCCGCATCCGGCGGGGCCGCTGGCTCGGCGCCCGCCTGGTCCTGACGCAGCGCGCGCAGGATGATCGCGTTGGGGTCGGGCACGTCGGCGAAGGCCCAGAAGCCGGCCTTGGCGCGCTGGGCGACGAGCTGCGCGACGAAGTAGGGCGTGTGGACGGGCTGTCCGTCGGGCTTCAGTGCGGCGAAGGCGAAGCCCGTCGAGATCAGCGCCGTGCCGAGGTCGATGCGCGATCCGGCGGCCGCGCCCTTGGTCGGGTTCGCGAGGCAGAAGACGAAGACGGTCCGGAGCCGGCGCGACTCGGCCGCGTCGTAGCACTGCGGGCGCAGGTCGCGGGCGAGCGCCGCGAGCATGGCGAGGGAGGCCTCGCCGCAGTCGCGCTTGAGGCCGTGGGCATTGGTGAAGTCGGTCCCCCTGAGGCAGGCCTGCACGCCGTAGAGGCGGTAGGTGACGCCTGACGACGACCAGCTGTCGCCGGTCAGGTAGACGGCGTCGTCCGGAATCGGAAACCAGGGCGACGCCCCCTGCGCGGCCGCCGACGCGGCGAAGAGGAGCGCCGCGAAGACTGCCGCCGAGGCCGTCGCGCGCGCCACCCTAATAGCCCTGCAGCGAGAAGTAGAACCGCTGGACCCCGTTCGCGGTGCTGATGTCCACGAAGTAGGGGTCGGTGCGGCGCTCCCGCGGCGTCGCCGGATAGGTCGTGGTGCAGCCGCCGTCGCCGCCCCCGCAGGCGTTCTGCGGCTTGGACAGGTCGGCGCAGAGCTCGCCGTCCGGCGAGGGCGTCACCGCGCCGCCCGCAGTGCCCGTGGCGGCCGTCAGCCCGGCCGGGCAGGCCTGGTAGGGCTCGTAGCCCGGCCCGCTCGCGTGGCCCTCCGAACACGACGGCCAGCCGCCGCCGTGCGCGAGCCGGTGAAACAGCTCCTGCATCACGGGAACGCAGTAGGGGATGCCGGACCAGCCCGGGCTGCTCGCCGCCGCGCACAGCAGGACCTTGCAGCCGAACGACGCGTCCTGCGCCGCGGCCGGCGGGGCGGCGGCGGGCGCGAGGCCGAGGCAAAGCAAGGCCGACAAGGCTGCGAAGCGGTTCATCCATCCCTCCCGATCGAACTGGGGACGTCGGGCAACAAGCTGTTGCCAAGGTAACAACATCTAATATATTGTCTATTGAAAAGTGGAGGCTGGCATGCGCGTGGGGGTGGCTGCAATCGGGTTGGGCGTTCTCGCCGTCTGCGCCGGCGCGCGGGCGCAGGACTTGCCGAGACAGCCGCGCCTCGCAGCCGTCGACGCCTCGGGCCGCGTCGTGCCTCTCGACGCACCCGGACTTGTGGCCGCTCCGGCGGCGGCAGGACCGTGCCCGGCCGCGAGCGCGATGGCGCCCGGCGACGCGAGGGCGCTCGTCGCGCGGATCGCCGGGGAGGAGGGGTTCTACCCCGACCTCGTCCAGGCGGTGGCCAAGAGCGAGAGCCACTACGACTCCGTCGCCCTCTCCGACAAGGGCGCCTTCGGGCTGATGCAGCTGCTTCCGCAGACCGCCGACCGCTTCAAGGTCGACCTGTGCGACCCGGCCGGCAACGTCCGCGGCGGCGTCCGATTCCTGCGCAGCCTGCTCGACAAGTACAAGAACCCGTTCTTCGTCCTCGCCGCCTACAACGCCGGCGAGGACGCGGTCGCGAAAAGCCGCGGCGTGCCGCCATATCCCGAGACCGTCCGCTTCGTCGCCCAGGTCGTCAACGACGTCTACGGCTGGCCCGGCCCCGGCGCGCCCGAGCGCGGTGCCGCCGGCACGCTCGCGGCCGCGCAGCCCGACGTGGTCGAGGTCAGGCCCAAGGACGAGCTTCCTCGCCCGGCCTCAAGCAAACCGCCAGGAAAAGGGGAGTGGAGCGATGGCTTCGTCATGCACGTCGACTGACAGGGAGGACTTTATGAGGCGATTGGTTTCGCGCGGGCCGGCCGCGCTCGCACTGCTGGCGCTGAGCGCCGTCGACGCCGCGGCGCAGTCCGGCGGGACGCTCCAGCCCGTGCAGTCGACGCTGACGCAGCTCGTGCAGGCGCTGACCGGACCGATCGCGACGGCGCTCGCGACACTGGCCGTGATCGCCTGCGGCCTGTTCGCGTGGTCGGGCCGGCTGACCTGGGGCATCGCCGGCAGCGTGATCTTCGGCATCGTGCTGGTGTTCGGATCGGCGCAGATCGTCCAGTTCTTCCAGTCGGCGGTGGGCCAATGACAGGGGAGGAGCTCGACGACCCGCTCATCACGCCGCTGGTCAAGGCGCTGACGCGCGCGCCGACGCTGATGGGGGTGCCGTACATGTACTTCATGTTCAACGGCGTGGTGTCGAGCGTCTGCTTCCTCGTCACCCACAACCTGCTGATGCTGCTGGTCGCCATCCCGCTGCACCTGTTCGGCTACGTCATGACGCTGAGGGACGACAGGATCTTCGAGATCCTGTTCGTGCGCTCGACGAAGTGCCCGCCGCGCACGCGCGCCTTCTGGGGCGCCGACAGCTATTCCCCGTGAGGCGCCGATGGTCGCGCGCGCGCTCCTGGACGAACTGACTTTCGGCGCCGTGTCGCGGCGCGAGCGGCCGGTCGCGTCCCACATCCCCTACACGCGCCACGTCGACGACAACATCGTCAAGACGCGTGACGGCTTGGTCCTGACGGTACTCAAGCTCGACGGCTACTCGTTCGAGACCTCCGACATGAGCGAGGTCAACGCGAGGCTCCTCGGCCGCAACGACATCGTCCGCACGCTCGCCAACTCCCGCTTCGCGCTCGCGTCCCACATCGTGCGCCGCGAGGTGCAGCCGCGCATCGCCTCGACCTTCGACAACGCGCTCTGCCGCGAGATCGACGAGCGCTACGACGCCGCGCTGTCGAAGCGGCGCATGTTCGTCAACGACATCTACCTCACCATCGTGCGCCGCCCGCTGCAGGGGCAGGCGGGGACCTTCGACGCGCTGATGACGAAGGCGCTGGGCCGCAGGGACGCGGCGGGCGAGTCGGTCGCCATGCAGACCGCGCTCAACGAGCTCAGGGACGCGGCGACAGCCGTGCGCGAGAACCTCGCCGCCTACGGCGCGCGGCAGCTCGGCGTGGTGCGGCGCGACGGCGTGTGGTTCTCCGAGCCGCTCGAGTTCCTCGTCCAGATCGTCGACGGCGGGCTGCCTCGCCCGATGCACCTGCCGCGCATGAACCTCGCCGACGCGCTGTCGCTGAAGCGCGTCTTCTTCGGCCGCAACGCCATCGAGGTCCGCGGCGCGGGGCCAGAGGACACGCGCTTCGCCGCGATGATCTCGATCCGCGAGTACCCGGCGCAGAGCGGGCCGGGCTCGTTCGACAACCTGCTGCGCGTCCCGCACGAGTTCATCGCGACGCAGACCTTCGCCATCGTCGACCGGCCGGTCGCCGCCAAGCAGATCGACCGCGTGTCGCGGCAGGTCGACATGTCGGACGAGGCTGGCTCGATCGTGGCGGAGCACCTCGACGAGGCGCGCGACGAGTTGCTCGCCTCCGAGGCGATCTACGGCGAGCACCACATGACGGTGATGTGCCTCGGCCGCGACCTCGCGGAGGTGGGGGCAGCCGTGACCGCCGCCGGCGCCGCGCTGACCGACCGCTCGGTGATCTGGGTGCGCGAGGACCTGAACTGCGAGCCGGCGTTCTGGGCGCAGCTGCCGGGCAACTTCGCCTACATCGCGCGCAAGGGGGTGATCTCGTCGAAGAACTTCGCCGGCTTCGCGTCGCTGCACAACTACCCGAGCGGGAAGCCGGACGGAAACCACTGGGGGCCGGCGATCTCGGTGTTCGAGACCACATCGCAGACGGCCTACTACTACAACCACCACGTCCGCGACATCGGCAACTTCACCGTCGTCGGCCCGACGGGCTCCGGCAAGACGGTGTTCCTCTCCTTCATCGCGGCGCAGACGCAGCGGATCGAGCCCCGTCCGAAGGTCGTCTTCGTCGACAAGGACCGCGGCGCCGAGATCTTCATCCGCGCGCTCGGCGGCCAGTACGAGGCGCTCGTCCCCGGCGAGCCGACGGGCTTCAACCCGCTGTCGCTGCCGGACTCGGCCGCGAACCGCGAATTCCTCTACCAGCTCTTCGCGTTCATGCTGAGGCCGGCCAAGGGCGGCGACCTCTCCGCGTCGGAGGAGCAGGTGATCCGCAACGCGATCGCCGCCGCGCTCGCGGCGGGGCCGGAAGGGCGGACGCTCAAGGCGTTCTCGACCCTGCTGCGCGGCCGCATCAGGGCGGGCGAGGGCGACCTGCTGGCCCGCCTCGAGAGCTGGATGCGGCCGGACCAGCGCGGCTGGCTGTTCAACAACGACGAGGACCAGTTCGCGATCTCGAGCATCTTCGGCTTCGACATGACGCGCGTGCTCGACGACCCCGTCATCCGCACGGCGGCCCTGATGTACATCTTCCACCGCACCGACGAGCTTTTGACCGGCGACCCCGTCATGATCTTCCTCGACGAGGGTTGGCGGCTGCTCGACGACGAGGTGTTCGCCTTCTTCATCCGCGATAAGCTCAAGACGATCCGCAAGCAGAACGGCATCATCGGGTTCGGCACGCAGTCGGCGGCCGACATCGTCCGCTCGCGCGCCTCCAACACGCTGATCGAGCAGACAAGCACCAACATCTTC